>CACYSQ010000008.1:80579-153185 GCA_902777125.1 Ruminococcus flavefaciens | reverse complement strand
CGTGAGCGAAAGCAGACTGCCGTTTTGCAGGGACAGAGCGAGCTTGCGAGCGGCGGCGTGGAAAGCAGGCGTATGCCGAGCTTATTATCTCCGTTTTATGTTTCTTCCGTGAGCGAAAGCAGACTGCCGTTTTGCAGGGACAGAGCGAGCTTGCGAGCGGCGGCGTGGAAAGCAGGCGTATGCCGAGCTTGTTATTTCCGTTTTATGTTTCTTCCGTGAGCGAAAGCAGACTGCCGTTTTGCAGGGACAGAGCGAGCTTGCGAGCGGTAACGTGGAAAACAGGCGTATGCCTGTTTGCTGAATCCTGACCGTTTTTTGCGGTATTTTTGTATTTATTTGACAAATTGTTCCGGGGATTGTATTATATTAATGGTGGGGACATATAATCACTTTTTTAAGTTTTTTCAGAAAAACTTATCATTTTAAGATTGTTTTAAGCTTGACGCTTTATAATGGTCTCAAATGATACGAAAGGAGCGTGAAGCTCCGGCAGGAGCTCAGCCTGCCGGGGGACATTATGGCAATTAATACGTTTGCCCGCAAGGAGATAAAGTTTCTCCTCGATATGCAGCAGTACACAGAGCTGATGAAGGTCATCAGCGAGTACATGGAACCGGATAAATACTGCGTCGGCGGCAAGGAGTACGGCATCTACAATATCTACTACGATACTCCCGATGACTACCTTATAAGGACCTCCCTCTCAAAGCCTTATTATAAGGAAAAGATACGCCTCCGCAGCTACTATTCTCCGGCATCGCCCGATGATCTGGTCTTCCTCGAGATAAAGAAGAAGATCGGCGGCATAGTCACAAAGCGCCGCGTTTCAATGACGCTTGAGGAATCGGACAGATACTTCGCAGACCGTACAAAGCCCAAGATGCACAAGTACATCACGGAGCAGGTCTTCCGCGAGCTCGATGTCTTCCTCGACCAGTACCCGATCGCACCAAAGCAGTACATAAGCTACCAGCGTGAGGCTTTCTTCGGCAAGGACAACAGCGATTTCCGCCTCACCTTCGACAGGAAGATAACCGACCGCCGCTATGACCTCAGCCTCGGCAGGGAGAGCTACGGCAATTACATCATCGGTGCAGACCAGCGCCTCATGGAGGTCAAGGTCGGCGATGCCATGCCGGACTGGCTCGTAAGAAAGCTCTCAGAGCTGAAAATATACAAGACCAGCTTCTCAAAGTACGGCAGGGCTTATCAGAACTACGTCAAGGACAGCCTTGAACACGAAAAAAAGATATACGTTTCCGGCATATCAATGATAAACAACAGTATCCTCATGAACAGGAGTGTATAATATGAAAAAACTATTCCCAAACGGATTTTTCGGTAATATCCTTTCCGATTACAACAACGGCATCACTACGAAATTCTTCTTCGTATGTCTTTGCTCGGCACTTATCATAGGCTTCCTAATCTCACTCATCTACATGATCTCCCACCGCAAGGAGGGCTATGCACAGAGCTATGTCATCACTATGACCATGCTTCCGGCTATCGTTTGCATCATACTTCTCACTATCAATTCCGTTGCAGGCGCACTCAGCGTTGCAGGTGCATTCAGCCTTGTCAGGTTCAGGAGCGTTCCCGGCGACCCGAAGGATATATCCTACATATTCTTCGCAATGGCATCGGGCGTTGCCTGCGGCGTAGGCTATGTCGGCTTCGCATTCTGCTTCTTCCTGATACTTGGCGCGGTAATGTTCATCTTCTCGGAGCTCAATTTCGCAGCACCTCAGAGAAAGAGCATGACCCTTAAGATAACCATTCCGGAGGATCTCGACTATCAGGGCGTTTTCGAGCCTATCCTCGACAAGTACACTGAAATGTACAGGCTCAGAAGGGTCAAGACCACCAATTTCGGTACTCTTTTCGAGCTTGTCTACAGCGTTGACGTCAAGAACGACCTCGACCAGAAGAAATTCATCGACGAGCTCCGTGCCCACAACGGCAACATGACTATCAACCTCGTCCTTTTCAGGTACGACGACAAGGTCTATGAAAACTAACAGGCATACCACGTTGCTGCTCACAGGAGATTATTTGTAGGGGCGGATATTATCCGCCCGTGCCTTACGCTCCGGCATACCAAAAGCAATTCGTAGGGAACGGCGGGTCTCGCCGTTCCACAGTAAAAATCCGCCTTACGCTATGGCGGCAAAGGAGAAAAATATGCAGATAAAAAGGATAATTGCGGGAATATCATCACTTGTTCTCATGGCTTCGGCTTATTCATGCGGAAAAACATCGGACAGCAGTTCAACTACCGCTGACACCACAACGGCTTCTTCCGCTTCATCGGAGAATGTTCCCGTCAGCACTGAAAATTCATCTGAGGAGCAGACGGAGGTTTCCTCCGACGGCAAGGAAAAGTCCACCGAAAAGACTACCTCCTCCAAGACCACAACTGCCAAGTCCGGAGACAGCGGCGAAAAGTCCTCGACCACAAAGGCTGACGATACCGCTGTTACGACCACTAAGGCTTCCGGCGGCACTGATTCAAAGGTCACTACCACAAAGGCAGCTGCCCAGACCACTACCGCTGCGGTAACAACGACCGCCCTCCCCAACGACGACGAACCGGAGGAAAAGGTCTATACCGCTGAGGTCAGCCTCGGCTCGAACATAAGCGTCAAGGGCGATAACGTCAAGGTCGACGGCTCCACCGTGAAGATATCCGCAGGCGGAAGCTACCTCTTCACAGGCAAGCTCTCAGACGGTCAGATATACGTCAGCACCAATACCGAGGAGAAGGTCACGCTCGTCCTCAACGGCGTCGATATCGCTTGCAGCTACGGTCCCGCTATCATGGTCGACGAGGCTAAAAGATGTATCGTCAAGGTCAAGGAGGGCACGGTCAACAACCTCTCCGACAGTTCCAAGGACAAGGTCAATGACGGCGTTATCTTCTCGAATGATACCCTCCGCATCAAGGGTAACGGTACGCTCAATATAAACTCCGGAAATGCCCACGGTATCGCCAGCGACGACGATATCCTCATCACAAATGCGGTCATCAACATCAATGCCGTGAAATCCGGTCTGTTCGCCCATGAGAATATCGAGATAAGCGGCGGTACTATCAGCATCAACAGCGGTACCAACGGCATCAAGACCAAGAAGTCCGTTATCATAAGCGGCGGTACTACATATATTTCCGGCGGCAAGAAGGATACCAGCTTCTCGGTTTATTCCACCAACGACTTCGTTTTCAAGGGCGGCTGCCTCTACGCCGCAGGCAATGACCAGTCTCTCCCGGCAAAGTCCTCTTTCCCGTGGGTAATTGCCGATGTCGGCTCGGTTTCCGGCGGCACAGCCTTCAAGGTAAGCCTCAACGGCAAGGAGGTCGCTTCCTTCAAGCCGCAGAACGCCTACACGAAGCTCCTGATACTCTCGCAGGATATCACCTCCGGCAACACTGTTGCGGTCGATGCAGGCGGCGATAAGGGCAGCGTCAAGGTATCCTCCGGCAAGAACGAGATATAAAGCAAAAGCCATAAGGTTCAAACCTTATGGCTTTTTTAGTTTTTAGTTATTAGTTGTTAGTGCGTAGTTAAAGAATGGGCGCATGGACCTTAGTAGGGGGCGATGCCTGCATTACCCACGCCATTTTATTCTGTTGCCGGTGGTTTGTATGTGATTTGACGGGCGCACGGAATGCGCCCCTACAGCATTTTATGTATGTTATTTCAGAACGGATTCCTGCAATGTGAAGTGCTTCGGTACGCCCATTTCCATGATGAGATTGGGTTCGCCCTGAATGAGCGGCAGGAAATAATCCAGCGCATGATCGGTGATATTGTTGCCTGCTGAGTTGATATAGCCCTTCGGCAGGAACTTCTCCTTGTTCGCTACCTCGGAGGCGTCAACGTGCTGGATATCCACGGTATACGGCATATCGCACACCCTCTTGAACACCATTACCATGCCGGTCTCGCCGCTGAGAGCACAGCGCACTCCGGCAGCACCGATAGCCTCAGCCTCGGTGATATCGGTCCACGAGCAGATGTGCGATGAACAGCGCTGCATTACGTTGAGCTCGATAGAGCGGACCTTGCAGCCTATCTCCGAACGGATAACGTTTTCGAGGTACTTGCCTATTCCTGAGAGGTACTTGTGACCGAAATTATCGACAACGCCGGACTGTACGCCCTCCGGGACCTCAATGCCCTCCGATACCGCGATGATAACAGCCTTGTGCTTGGTCATCTGTCTGCGGACGTCCTTGAGGAACTTTTCGAGAGAGAACTTGACCTCGGGAACGTAGACGAGGTGGGGAGCTGTCTCGCCGAGAGCGTGGAGGATAGCTGTTGAAGCCGTGAGCCAGCCTGCATGGCGTCCCATTATCTCGACAACGGTCACGGAAGGTATACTGTACACCGTGCTGTCCCTTGTGATCTCGCGGAGGGTCGCCGCAACGTACTTTGCAGCCGAACCGAAGCCGGGAGTATGGTCGGTGACGCAGAGGTCATTGTCGATGGTCTTGGGAATGCCGATGACCTTGATATCGAGCTTTTTCTCGGCAAAATACTCCGAGAGCTTGTTGACGGTATCCATTGAATCGTTACCGCCTATGTAGAAGAATGCGCCTATTTCACGCTGAACGAGGGTATT
This sequence comes from Ruminococcus flavefaciens, assembly GCA_902777125.1. Taxonomy (GTDB): domain Bacteria; phylum Bacillota; class Clostridia; order Oscillospirales; family Ruminococcaceae; genus Ruminococcus. Next base: position 148,559 of record CACYSQ010000008.1, on the reverse strand, counting down.
CACTATCTGCTGGTAGACCTTGTTGTCCTCGCGCCAGTCGGCGAGCTTGTACCTGCATGAGCCGAGAACGGTCGAGGGAGTCTGTCTGAGAAGGTCCATGTCACCGTTGGAGGATATCATGGTCTTCATGTCGATGAGGTGGTTCTCGATCATGCCCTCGATACCGTTGATAGAGCCGAAAATAGCGTCAATGGACTTTTCCTTGAGAGCCTCGCGGAAAACTCCCACGAGAGAGGCGTTTATCGCACAGGTCGGACCTCCGGACTGTGCCACAGCAATATTCATCATATATTATTCCTCACGATCTGTCATTTTCCTATTCTTTCGACCTTCATAAGGTTGGTCGTTCCTGATACGCCGAGCGGTACACCCGCGGTTATAGCGACGAGGTCGCCGTCCTCAACGAGCCTGTGCTCCTCAGCGGCGGCAACTGCTGCTGCAAAGAGGTCGTCGGTATTGGTCTTTTCGTCGATGATGAAGGGGATAACGCCCCAGCTCATGTTCATCTGACGGCATACCACCTCACTCATGGTGCAGCTGATTATCGGGCAGAGCGGACGGTATTTCGATATCAGACGGGCAGTCTGTCCGCCGAGCGAAACGGTTATGACAGCCTTAGCGTCGAGGTCGTGAGCGGTAGTAACGGTCGCATGGGCTATAGCCTCGGCAACGTTGCCGTCCGGATTGGAGCTGCGCTTGGAAAATCTGCCCTTGTAGTCGATATTGTTCTCGGTAGTCTCGGCAATGAGAGCCATAGTCTTGACGGTCTCGACCGGATAAGCGCCGGCAGCGGTCTCACCGGACAGCATGATAGCGCTGGTGCCGTCGTAGATAGCGTTCGCAACGTCGGTTATCTCGGCACGGGTCGGCCGCGGGTTGGTTATCATTGATTCGAGCATCTGTGTCGCGGTAACGACCTGCTTTCCGGCATTGTAGCCCTTGTGGATAAGCGTTTTCTGTATCGCAGGTATCTGCTCGAAGGGTATCTCGACGCCCATATCGCCTCTTGCGACCATGATGCCGTCGGCAGCCTCAAGTATCTCGTCGATGTTCTCAACGCCGTCGGTATTCTCGATCTTTGCGATGATGCGTACATCAAACCAGCCGAGGCTCTGGGTGAATTTTCTGAGGTAGTTTATGTCAGCCGCGGACCGCACAAAGCTTGCCGCGATGAAATCGAAGCCCATTTTCGAGCCGAATTCGAGGTCGTCCATATCCCTCTCGCTGAGGTAGGGCATCGAGAGCTTTACGCCGGGAACGTTTATGCCCTTGTTGTTGGAGAGCGTACCGCCGTGGATAATACGGCAGATGATATCGGTCTTTGTGACCTTTTCGGCGAGCAGCTCGATAACGCCGTCATTGATGAGAATGCGCGTACCCATGCTGACGTCACGGGGCAGCTTCTTGAAGCTTATGCTGCCGACCTTGTCCGTGCAGGGAACGTCCTCAGTAGTGAGGGTGTAGGTGTCGCCGTCGTGTATCTCGACAGGTTTATCGTCCACGAATTTGCCGAGCCTTATCTCGGGACCCTTCGTATCGAGGAGTGTCGCGATCGGGAGGTCGAGCTCCTTTCTGAGCCTCTCTATCTGGCGGAAACGCTTCTCATGCGTTTCGTAGTCGCCGTGGGAGAAGTTGAAGCGGGCGACGTTCATGCCTGCGAGCATGATCTCGCGCATGATGTTCTCGTCATCGGTCGCAGGACCTATGGTACAGACGATCTTGGTTTTTCTCATAATTTACCCCCTGTGATTGAAGCTTGGTTCTTAGTTAACAGTGAATAGCTGCGGTGTCCGTTTACGCGGACAGATCGGATAAACTGCCGTCACGTCAGCTATGCACTATGCACCTGAAACTGTTCAGACCTTTTTCAGTCTCGCGTAATTTGCCATTATCTTCTTCGTGCCGACCTTGTCGAAGGCTATCTCCAGCATGAAATCGTTGGACATCTGACGGACGGAGAGGATAGTTCCCTCGCCGAAGGTGCTGTGTATGACCCTCTCGCCGACGCTGTAGGTCTCCGCGGACTTCTGCGCAGAACCGGCAAGCGCCTTGTTACGGGCGAGCTGCTGCTGTAAGGAAGCCGAATGCACTGCCGTTACGCTCTTTTCGGTGGACTGAACGAGCGCCTTCTTCATCGCAGCGGCATTGTCGTGCTTCTCGATGAGCTCGCTGCCTATCTCACGCATGAACCGGGAGGTTATATTGTGCTGGGTCTGACCGAACAGCATACGCTGGCTCGCGTTGGCAAGGTAGAGACGCTTCTTTGCACGGGTTATAGCCACATATGCAAGGCGGCGTTCCTCCTCCATGTCCTCCTCGCTGTCGAAGCTTCGTGAGCTCGGGAAGATGCCGTCATCGAGACCGATAACGAAGACGTTCTCATATTCGAGGCCCTTTGCGGAATGAACAGTCATGAGGGTAACGCGGTCGTCCGTGGAATTATCGCGGTCGGCCTCGGAATAGAGGGCGACCTCCTCGAGGAAGCCGCTGAGCGTAGGCTCCTCAGCCTCGGTCATGTACTGCACTATCGAGGAACGGAGCTCCTGAACGTTCTCGATCTTGGTGTCGGCATTTTCGAGAGTTTTCAGGTAGTCCATGTAGCCGGTCTTGTCGAGCAGGACGTCGAGGAATTCATCGAGCGGCAGCTTTTCCGACTGCTGCACCAGGAACTCGAACATCGCGTAGGCGCTTTTCAGCGGACCTGTTTTCTTCGCGAGAGGAGCGTACTCCTCGCAGGTACGCAGCACCTCGTAAGGCGAGAGCTTGAGATCGCGGTTGATGTCCTCGATGAGCGCGAGGGTGGAATCACCGATACCGCGTTTCGGCTCGTTGATGATGCGTCTGAAACGGAGCATATCGTCCGGATTGTTTATGAATGCGAGATAGGAGGTAACGTCCTTTATCTCCTTGCGGTCGAAAAATCGCATACCGCCGTATATCCTGTAGGGTATGCCGCACTTCACGAGGGTGCGTTCCATAACGTTGGACTGGGCGTTCATTCGGTAGAGAACGGCATTGTCTGAATATCTGCCGGTCTTTTTATAGCTTTCGAGAATGGTATCGGCAACGAATTTCGCCTCGTCGTTCTCGTCAACGGCCTTGTACCAGTATATCTTGTCGCCCTTGTCACCGGCAGTCCATAGTGTCTTGGGCTTACGTCCCTGATTGTTGGATATAACGGAGTTTGCGGCATCGAGGATAGTCTGCGTGGAACGGTAATTCTGCTCGAGGCGTATCACCTTTGCGCCCTCGAACTGCTTCTCGAAGCCGAGGATATTCTCAATATTGGCACCGCGGAACTTGTAGATGCTCTGGTCGTCATCGCCGACAACACAGATATTGCGGTGTGCTTTTGAAAGGAGTGAAACGAGCCTGAACTGGACATGGTTAGTGTCCTGATACTCGTCCACCATTATGTATTTGTAGCGGTTCTGGTACTTTTCGAGCACCTCCGGGAACTTCTCGAAAAGCTCTACGGTAAGGCAGAGGATATCGTCGAAATCCACTGCGTTAGCGGCACGGAGCCTCTCCTGATAGCGGCGGTAGATACGCGCAACGGTCTTCTTGCGGTAGTCCATGCCGGCCTCGGCTTTGAGCACCTCAGGCGGTATCATCTTGTCCTTGGCGAAGCTTATCTCGCTGAGAACAGCCTTCGGTGCGAGCTGCTTCTCGGAGATATCGAGCTCTGCCATGATGTTCTTGATAAGGCGCTGGCTGTCGTCGGAATCGTATATCGTGAAGCTCTGACCGTAGCCGAGCGCACCTATCTCGCTGCGGAGTATCCTGACGCAGGCGGAATGGAAGGTAGAGGCGTTGATGTTCATGCCCTGTTCGCCGAGCATTGCGGAAAGCCTTTCCCTGAGCTCGCCGGCAGCCTTATTGGTGAAGGTGATAGCGAGTATGTTCCAGGGCTTTATCGGCGAGACCGCAGCGATATCCCTGAGAGTATCGAAATCATCAGTCTTTCCGTCGGCGTAATCGCAGAGGAACTGTATATCCTCGCTGCTTCCGGAACGGGTATCGTCATAGTAGGCATTTCCGAAATTTATCATATTTGCGATGCGGTTGACAATAACGGTAGTTTTGCCGCTTCCTGCGCCTGCGAGCACAAGAACAGGACCGTTTACTGCAAAAACGGCTTCCTGCTGCATATCGTTCATGCGGCTGAAATACTTTTTCAGCGCTGCCCGTCTGGCTTCGTCAAAAGAAATACTGCTCATAAACATTCTCCAAAATATGAATTCTATCCGGCTTGCCGCCGGCTGAGGTGCCGACCGCGGTGATCCCCTGACCGCCGGTCAGTGTCATTTATTATCAATTAATTATATTATACCATATTTTACAGTGTTTGAAAAGCCCTGATAATATATTTTTTATTTAACAATATTGCTCCCTGTCCGGGAAGGCTCCTGCACCTTTCGCGGACAGATACATATAATGTTATGTACCCTGTTCAGGCTGAACTGCCGGTTCCGGTCAGGGGGGACGAATATGAATATATGTATTGCGGATATGCCTTCCTACACCTACGCTGTCAAGGGCGAGAAGCTTCTGAAAGCGAGAGGCTTTCCTTGCGAGGTCAAGCGGAAGTCCTCTTCCGGCGGAGGAGGCTGCGGCTTCACGCTGGTGATACGGGGGAGCTGCCGCGAAGCGCTGAAGGTGCTCGACCGCTATTCGGTTCCGTATACGCTTCAGGGCGGAGGAGGCTGATATGCCGGTAAACTTTGATAATGCCGCAACGACCTTTCCTAAGCCTGAAAGCGTCATCATGGCAGCAAGGCGAGCCGCTGAGCGTCTTGGAGGGAATGCCGGGCGCGGCGGACATGAGCTCGCGATGAGAAGCTCGGCAGCCGTTTACTCTGCCCGGGAGTACATCGCGGACTTCTTCGGTGCACAGCCGGAGAACACGGTCTTCACGCTCAACTGTACCCATGCGCTGAATATGGCTGTACAGGGCGTTATGCGGAATGGGGGACACCTCATCATAAGCAGTCTCGAGCACAATTCTGCTTCAAGGCCTGCATTTGCGCTTGCGAGGGAAAAGCGGATAACGCTTTCGGTCGCGGAGATCTATCCGGACGCAGAACGCACTGTTGAGAGCTTCCGGAGGCTGATACGTCCGGACACAAAGGCGATAGAGTGTACTCTTGCGAGCAACGTCACGGGACAGCTTCTTCCGTGGCGCGAGATAGCGGAGCTTTGCCGCGAAAGGGGCATCTGCTTCATAGCGGACGGCGCACAGGCTTGCGGGACTTTCGACATTGACATCGGCGAGGGCATAGATATACTCTGCACAGCCGGTCACAAGGGACTTTACGGTCTCAGCGGGACGGGACTTCTTATAAGCAGCGGGAAATTCCCGATAGCACCGATAATTCAGGGCGGAACAGGAACGGCTTCGCAGAGCCTTGAACAGCCCTTGCTGCTGCCGGAAGCGCTTGAGAGCGGAACTCTCAATATCCCGGGGATAATGTCGCTGAGAGCCGGCTGCGAATTCGTAAAACGGATAGGCACGGACGCGATATTCCGCCATGAGGACGGCATATGCCGTCGGTTCATCGCGGAGATAAGGGATATCCCGGGGATAAAGGTCTACCGGAGCGAGAAAACGGACTATGCGCCAATAGTATCATTTACGGCGGAGAATATACCTCCGGAGGAACTTGCTGAGGCGCTTTCGGCGGCAGGCTACTGTCTCCGCGCAGGCTTTCACTGTGCGGCGCTCGCACACAGCTCTCTCGGCACGAAAAACGGTACAGTGAGGTTCTCGCCGTCGGTGTTCAGCAGACCGCAGGACGCGGTATCACTTGCCGGCACGGTAAAACAAATCGTTAAAAATAAAAATAAGTAAAAAACTATTGAAATTATCTGAATTTGTGGTACAATAGTATTATGAAGAACTGTGCAGTCAGCACTTTCTCCGGGGGCGGAGCTTCCGCCCTCCCGGAGCATAGAAAGAATGTAGAATTTAAAATGGAGAATGGAGAATTATGGTATTGCCTGACGGCAATATTATTTAGAGCCGTTTGCCGTTAGGCGGACACATTCATTCTCAATTCTCAATTTTCAATTCTAAATTCATAATGTGTAGAACAAAAAGTCGAAAGGAGTGAGAGTATGTCATTCAGAGATATCAAGGACGCATTCCTGAGTATCCTGAGTACGCTCGAATTTATAGACATAATCGACGTTGCGATACTCGCTTACATTATATACATACTTCTGAAGCTTATCCGCGAGACCCGTGCCGGTCAGCTCGTAAAGGGCATTGTTATCCTCATTGCCGGATATTTCGTGAGCGGCTTCCTACAGCTCAAGACCATTTCCTATATCCTGAAGCAGGTGCTCGATAACGGTCTCATCGCCATGATAATCCTGTTCCAGCCGGAGCTTCGCCGTGCCCTCGAAAAAGCCGGACGCACCAAGTTCGGTGTGCGTATGTTCGGTATCGGTCAGAGCAGCGACGAGCTTACCGAGATGTGGGAGGGGGCTATCGAAGCGATATGCGATTCCTGCGTAGAGCTTTCCGCGACACTCACCGGTGCGCTCATAGTCGTTGAGCGTGAAGTCCGTCTCGGCGAACAGATAGAAACAGGCACTATCCTCAATGCTACCCCGAGCAAGGAGATGTTCGGCAATATCTTCTACCCCAAGACCCCTCTCCACGACGGCGCTGTCATCATGCGCGACGGCATGATACTTGCCGCTGCCTGCTTCCTCCCCAAGCCTCAGAAGGACGAGCAGATAAACAAGCGCCTCGGTTCACGCCACAGAGCCGCTATCGGCATGAGCGAAAACTCCGATGCCATCGTGATCGTTGTCTCCGAGGAAACAGGTCAGATATCAGTCGCGATGAACGGCGTCCTCACAAGGGACTATTCCCGCGAAAGGCTGAAAAATCTGCTTGAAACCGAGATATACCAGCAGAACAGCGATATAAGCATTCCCGGCAAAAAGCTGTTCTCCTCCCATTCGGAAAGGAGGAAGAAGGATTGAAGATACTTTCAAAGGTCAAGAAAAAGCTGCTGAAGGGTGCTCAGAATAATCTTTCGCTGGCGATATATTCGATAATCCTCGCGATACTGGTATGGTTCGTTATCTCCATGACCTTCTACCCCTCGGTACCCAAGACCATTCAGAATGTCAAGATAGACTTCGATATCAGCGGGACCGCTGCCGATGAAAACGGTCTCAGCATCATATCCCACGATATCGAGACCGTCGATGTCAAGATAAAGGGCAGCCGTACTCAGGTCGGTAATATGAACTCCGACAGCCTTACCGCTTATCTCGATGTCAGCAATATCACCACTACAGGAAAGAAGACCCTCACTATAAAGGTCAAGGGCAGCAGCAATATAAGCTATGAGGTCGATTCGATATCTCCCGCTACAGCTACGGTAGTGTTCGATAAGTACGACACAAGAACTTTCAAGATAACCCCGAAAGCTCCGAATATATCCCTTGCAGAGGGTAAGGTCATCAACGATGAGGAGTTCGTCTGCGAGCCCGACGAGATAGCTATAACAGGTCCTTCCGCTTACCTCGACAGGATCGACAAGTGCTATGCGGTGTGCTCCAAGTCGGAAACGCTGAACGATTCCTATACGGTGCAGAGCGATTCGATAGAGCTCTACGAAAAGGACGGCTCCGTTATAGATCAGGAAATGATGACCATGAACAAGACCAGCTTCATGATAAAGATACCTGTTCTCACGCAGAAAACAGTCGATCTTACGGTCAACATAACCAACGATCCGCCTAAATTCGATAAAAAGTGGCTCATGGACCGTATTTCGCTCTCAAGTGATTCGGTAGTCATCGCCGCAGGTAATTCACAGACCGATCTCCCGGATACCCTTGAGATAGGCAGCATAAGGCTCAGTGATATTATCCTCAATTATTCTACGACCTTCGATGTTGCAAAGGTTCTCGATAACGCCGGACTGAAAAACCTCAGCGGTCTCGGAAACGTTACCGTTACCTTCGACAGCGAGGGACTTGTGTCACGCGAATTCACCATTCCGAAGGACGCTATCAATATCAGGAACAAGCCTTCGAGCGATTATGAGTATACCGTTATGTCAGACAGCCTTACGATAACAGTTGTCGGACCTGAGGACGTCCTCGAGGATCTCACAGCAAGCGATTTCACGGTGGAATCCAACCTCCTCGGAACGGATACCGCATCGTCTGAGAACGTAACGCAGTTCTCGAACGACGTCACCGTGACCTGCTCGGATTACAACAACGTTTGGGCAGTAACAAGATCGAAGATCATCATCAGAAAAACTCCCAAACAGACCGAAACACAGGAGAAAAAGACCAGTTAACGTGAACGGCGCAGTTAAAATGTCCGGAAGCTTAAAATGCTTCCGGACATTTTTGTACCGTCACGGAAAAAACTAAAGTAAGGCTTAGAATAGAGTTTGAGAGTACTTTCATCAAAACGGCACACACCAATAATTCTAATAAAACTGCTATACAAGCACCTCGCTGTGCTGTCCGCCCGAAAACGGTAGCATTTTTGCGGCCGGTGCATACAATGATAGTGAGGGAGGGAAGCTCTCCCTCCCTTAAACTGGCGCAGATGCGTCAATTGGAGGAATCATTATGGCAGCTTTCTATAATCAGGCGACGCTTACCTTCAACGGAAACGTCCTGACATCTAACGTTACTGCCGGCGAGATAGTGGAGGTCCTTTCCGCTGACATGGACGCGGTCATCGCGACCTATTCTCCCGACAGCTCAAACGTCTATATCATCAGCATTATCAATAACGGCTCGGAGGACGTCAGCGGTCTTACCGTTACCAGCGACCTCGGAGCATATACGGCAGGCGAGGACCCTCAGCCCAAAATCACCGTAGTTCCGCTGACCTATACCGATGGCACGGTGAGATACTACGTCAACGGCACTGAGCAGCCTGCACCCACGGTAACATCGACTTCGCCTCTCACAGTAACGGGTATCAGCGTACCTGCCGGCGGAAATGCCGCGATAATCTACGCTGTTACTACGAACCAGTACGCTCCCTACGGCGAGGGCGCTTCGATAACCAACACAGCGACCGTTACAGGCGCAGGACTTACGGAGATAACCGTTTCTGCGGTGACAACACCCTCCGCAGAGCCTGTTCTTTCGATAAGCAAGTCACTCAGTCCCGCCGCGGTCGAGGAGAACGGCACTGTGACCTACACCTTCGTGATACAGAATTCCGGAGCAACTGAGGCAACAACTGCGGACGATATCATCTTCAGCGATATATTCGACCCTGTTCTCAGCGAGCTCACCGCTTCGTTCAACGGTACACCGTGGACGGAGGGCACGGAATACACCTACGATGAGGCTACAGGCACATTTACCTCTGCTGCCGGACAGATAAGCGTTCCGGCGGCGACCTACACTCAGGATACCGCAACAGGCGCATGGAGCGTTCAGCCGGGAATCAGCACTCTCGTTATCACAGGCAGGATCTGACTGCGATAGGCGATATATGAGGACTGACCGGGAAAGCTTTCTGAGGGAGGCCTTTCCCGGGATTTGTCCTGTTTTTCGCAATGAGATAAAGTTCACGCAAAAAAATCCGGAAGCTTAAAAACTTCCGGATTTTTTATGACATTGTGGGAAAGCTTAAAGTAGTGCGGAGCCTTTTACGGACCTATCCTGCTTACTTCTGAGGAAGCAGGGAGTTGAGCGCATTCACGAATTCTACAACGTTATTCCGGTTCTTAGACTTTGATGCCAGCTCCAAACAATAAACGGAAGTGCTTTTTACATTTACCTTTATTTTGCCTTCGGGGAGCACCTCCCAGCCTGTCTCAACGGTCTGTCCCCATGAAGTCAGGGAAATACCTGTGCTGAATTCGGCTCTGTTTGCAGCTCTGTCATCGTTTTTGAGGTTCAGACCCATCTGCGCGGCTGCCAGCATGACAGCGTTGATGACAGCTTCGGTACGTAGTCGAAGATACAGCTCTGCTCATAATATTTCCAAGCTATGACCGCAACTCTTTTATGCTCAAGCCTTGTTTACGCTGCCGAAGAGCTCCATCTTTTCCTTGACCTTAGCCTTGATAGCCTCAAAGCCGGGAGCGAGGAGCTTTCTGGGATCGAAGCCCTTGCCCTGCTGATCCTTGCCTGCCTCGATGTACTTTCTTGTAGCCTCTGCGAATACGAGCTGGCACTCAGTATTAACGTTGATCTTAGCAACGCCGAGGGAGATAGCCTTAGTGATCATATCGTCGGGAATACCTGTACCTCCGTGGAGAACGAGGGGCATATCGCCGACAGTCTTGTTGATAGCCTCGAGAGTCTCAAAGCTGAGGCCCTCCCAGTTAGCGGGATATACACCGTGGATATTGCCGATGCCTGCTGCGAGGAAGTCAACGCCGAGATCAGCGATCATCTTGCACTCTGCGGGATCAGCGCACTCGCCCTTACCGATAACGCCGTCCTCTTCACCGCCGATAGCGCCTACCTCAGCCTCGATAGAAAGACCGAGACCGTGAGCAACGTTTACGAGCTCTGTTGTCTTAGCAACGTTCTCGTCGATCGGGAAGTGTGAACCGTCGAACATAATTGATGTGAAGCCAGCCTTGATGCACTTGTAGCAGCCCTCATATGAGCCGTGATCGAGGTGGAGAGCAACAGGAACTGTGATTCCGAGAGACTTGTCCATAGCTGCGACCATAGCTGCAACAGTCTCGAAGCCGGTCATGTACTTGCCTGCACCCTCGGAAACGCCGAGAATAACGGGAGAATTGAGTTCCTGAGCTGTAAGAAGGATAGCCTTAGTCCATTCAAGGTTGTTGATGTTGAACTGACCAACTGCATACTTGCCTTCTCTTGCTTTTCTGAGCATTTCGGTAGCTGAAGTTAACATAGATAAATTCCTCCTGAGAATTACATTTACAGGGATTTTCACCCTATCGTTATTATTATATCATAGTCAGCCGGAAATTGCAAGAGGGGAAACGGATTTTTTTAAGGCAGCGAATGATAAAGCCTCAGTCCGTGGCCGGAGGGGGAGCGGCGTTCCGGGAGCTTATGCAATAATTCTCAATTTTCATGAATAATAGCGGAAAAGCCGTCAACAATAGGCTTGGAGGTGTTATTCGTGAAGAAAAGATCTTTACCCGATGATAACATGAAAAAAGGCACAAGGGGCTTTTATGCAGCCCTTGGAATAAGTGCAGTAATGATAGGCTCAGCCTGCTTTTTCGCTTACGGTCAGGACGGCGGCAAGGGAAAGCTTTCCTCGTCCCCGGACACAGTCGTTGCCAAACGAGCGGACGATGTCCCCAAAACGACACGTTACCGCTACACAGTGACGACCGCGCCGCCTGTCACGACGACTGCCGTAACGACAACGGCTCCGGCTGCGACGAGATCGGCTGTGATAGTGACGGTACCGGTCGCCGAGATAGTGACAGAGGCTAAGACGGAGGCTAAGACCGAGCCTCCCGAGAAGACATTCCGGCTCGAGAACGCGCATCTGCCGCTTGCCGACTGCGGAACGGTCTTAGCTGACTTCAGCGGCGGAGAGCTGGTGAAGAACCCTACTACCGGCACATGGCAGACTCACAACGGCGTTGACATCAAGGCTGAGCCGGGCGCGGAGGTCTACGCGGTTTCAGCCGGCGAGATAATGAAGATAGAGAACAGTCCGCTCTGGGGAACCGTCGTCACGCTCGACCACCACAACGGATATGTCACGAAATACTGCGGTCTCGGCACAGACCTCTCCGTTCAGGAGGGTGATACCGTGGCAGGCGGCGATGTTATAGGCGCTGCCGGGAATACCGCGGATATCGAGAGCGGTATCGAGCCGCACCTGCACGTTGAAATGACGCACTACGGCAGATATGTTGACCCCTTGAAGCAGCTTCGCTGAATTCAGGGAGCAGAGTGCAGAGATCATAAAGCAAAGAGTAGAAAGCAGAAAGGGCGCACATTTGTGCGCCCTTCAGAGTGTCAAAAAACCTAAATATAATAATGAAATTGCGGGCGAGCGGAACTCGCCCCTACACGAAACGATGGTATATAGCTGAATTGTAGGGGCGCTTTCCGAGCGCCCGTGTTGCTGTACACGTTTAATTTGACTTTTTCAACAGACTGAAGGACGCACATTGTGCGTCCTTTCTTAGTTCTGTTTTATTCCAATAGGTCGAGGGAGAAGTGTCTCGATTCGGTATCGAAGTATTCCTCGATCTCAGCAACGTAGTAGCGGAAGCATATCTCACCGTTGAAGTACATAACATCGCCTGATTCGGGAACACCGAGCTGTGCGAGCTGAGCGTCCGTGAGGGTATTGAGGTAGATAGCGTTGTCGATGATGATGTGGAACGCACGGAGCTGAGTTTCCGTGAGGTCGCGGAGGTATATCCTTGAACCCTCCGCAAAGCCCGTAGCTGCGAGGAATTCCTTGGTCGGCTCGAGGACGTAGTAGCTGCCGCTCTGATCCTTTCCGAGGTTGAAGGCGGAGAGCTTATCGTCCGGGATATCGCTGAGGAGGATATCGTTGAAATCGGATTCCTTCTTGCCGAGAGCAGCCTTCTGCTTGGAGGAGATGCCGTAGAGCGTGTAGTGGTCCGCATCGGAGATGCCGAGCTTTTCGAGCGCCTTGTCTGAGAGGCGGACAACGATATGCTCCGATTTAGCGTTGAGTTCAGCGGTTATCTCGCTGCGGGTCTGAGTCTTCCACTCGATGTTCACGGTCTCGCTGACAGGTCTTGTGAGATCGACTACCCTCTCCATATTCTTGAGGGTAAAGGTTGCAAAGAGGAAGTCCTTATCGGCGTAATTAGGCTCGACATATATCGAAGTACAGCTGTTTTCGGTCTCCTCGGAGAGGGTATTGACTACCCTGTAGCGGTATCTTCCCGAGGGGGAAACGCCCTTTGCGACGACCTCGGTATTGTCGTCGATAACGAAGAACGAGGTGAACAGGAAGTAGCCGAGTGCGCCGAAAACATAGAGCAGGAGCGTTACGGTACCGAGGGCTGTCTTCAGACCCTCGCCCGCGCCCGAAAGCAGCAGTATCAGCAGACCGGTGACGATTATGGGGATTATCATGCCCCATTCTCCGAAATAAAGCAGGACGACCGGCAGCATCGGCGGCAGTATCAGGAAGCTCACGAGCTTCGTGACGAACTGTTTTCTTGTGTAGAGCATGACGACGAGCGCCATGATAGAGATCGCTATGATGATAAGGCACTGTGAAACTCTGCCGTGGATATGGATATCGTAGAAAAGCGAGAACCAGCAGAGTGCAAAGGCGCCGGCAGCATAGAAGATGCTCAGGAGCGAAACGACTCTTTTGGTCCAGACATTAGCGAAAAAACGTCTCATTTAAACCTCCGGGACATATATATAAACTTAGATGAAGCATAAACTATCAACTTATATTATATCATTTCCTGAGTAAAGATACAAGAGCTTTCCGGAAAATTTTCGTCCAAAAAAGGCTGAAAAATAACTGTTCTTTCGGCAATTTATACCAATTTTGCCGTCATTTTATTTACAAAACGCCGGAACAGGAGTATAATATAATCCGTAATTGTAAATCCCGGTACCGAAAGGAGCAGAAAGTGTTCTTTGGAATAAAGCTATACCCCGTCCGAATAATTTTTGCCATACTTACTATCGCTTGTATGGTCGTGATATTCATGTTTTCGAGTGATAACGCCAAAAAGTCCTCCTCAAAGAGCGGAAAGGTCACGGAGACCGCCGTTGAGGTGTTCGTGAAGGACTATGACAAGCTCCCGCGGGCGAAGCAGATCTCGATAATGGACAAAGCGGAGCATATCATACGAAAGCTCGCGCATTACTCAATATACACAGCGCTCGGCTTCTGCGCCTCGATGACAGTCGGCAGACGCAGACTGAAAAGTCTGAAAAATGCCGGAGTTATCGCTTTTTGCTTCCTCTATGCCTGTTCCGATGAGCTCCACCAGCACTTCACCCCGGGACGCGCCTGTATGTTCACGGACGTCCTTATCGACACCGGCGGCGCTCTCACGGGAATGCTGATGTCGCTCATTATACTTGCTTTCGCAGGCTGGATATTGAAGAAAAAAGCTGAGAGATCAGAGAGCAGAAAGTAGAGAGTAGCTATTAGCCGTTAGCCATTAGCTTAAATTGGATCCGTCCGCCGGAAGGCAGACGTCACAATTATTCATTCTTCACTGATTCTGTAGGGGCGAACATCGTTCGCCCGCGCCGTTTGTATTTATTTCCGGTACCGTATCCGTTGACCTGTGGGCGCACACTGTGCGCCCCTACATTTTTTGAACCGTTCGCGTAAGCGGACACCGCAATTATACATTATGAATTGAACGGACGCCCATTGGGCGTCCGTACTACTTTCTACTTTCTACTCTCTGCTTTCTGACTTCTTAGTTCTATAAAAAAGGGAAGGAGCATTGCTCCTTCCCTTTTGGTTACTGCATACCGCCGCGGGTATAGAAATTCTCCTGAATAACGAGCGCACAGCCGCCGAGGAAGTTGTTCTTGCCCTCGAGCTTGCTGAGAACGACCCTGTCCGCGATCTCCTCGCTGACGAGGCGTATCATCTCGCGCTTGACATAGTCGAACTGCTTGTCGTTGAGCTTGAAATTGTGGAGGACTATCTTCTTTGCGAAGTGGCTTATCGCAAGGTTGTTGATAAGAACGGTATACTTCGCGATGATGTCGTCCACGAGGTTCTTTACGGGCTCCTCGCCGCGCATCAGAGCCATAAATACCTTGTCGGTATCTATCTTGGACTTGTCTCCCTCGGTGAGCTCATAGAGCACGGGTGTCTTGTCCTTGGAATAGATCTCATAGAAGGCGTTGAGCATAGCTGTACGAGAGAGCTCAGCCTTGACGGAGCCGTTGGGGTAGCCCTCATACTGCTTGCCGTTGGGATTTACGATATACTTCTCGATAGTCGAGGTATATGAAACGTAGTCGCTCGAAAGCTCATTCTTGTTGATAATGGCAAGGTTGACCTGATTGCCGTTGTGGATAAACGCCTGATTGGTCTGATAGCCGTTCTGAGTGCGGAAATCGTTGCTTGCGAGCGCCATGAGACCGATAGCATTGCCGCAGCATATCTCGCAGCTGAGACCGCCGGAGAGCTTGTCGATGAAGTTGGTGAAATCGAGTACGCCGTCCTTGTAGAAAATCTTGAGCTTGCCCCACATTGAGGGTACAACGCCCACGCCGAGGCCGAGGATCTTATCCTTGGTGAGACAGCTGTTGTCGATCATTTCGTTGCTTGTTTTTATGATATAGTTGATTATGTCCTTGCTTGTAGTACGCTCGTCGATGACCATGCTCGCCTTATCGAGAATTTCTGAATTGAGGTTCGTGAGGCCGACGCTTACCTCCTTTTCGTCCACGGTAGCGCCGAGGGCGAAGCGGCTGTTGACGTTGATATCAATGAGTATCTTGCGTCTGCCCTTCTGGAGCTTCTCGGTATTTACCGGAGCTTCGCCTATCTCAACGAGGACGCCCTCCTCGATCATTTCGTTGGTGATTATAGTAACAGCAGCCCTTGTGATCTCAAGGGCACCTGCAACATCGACTCTCGAGATAGGTCCGGATTCTCTGATAACGCGCAGTATCTGCATTCGATTACGTCTTTTGAGGTCAAGCTTACTAATTCCTCTTTTTTCCATGAAATACACTCCCATTCCTGAAAATTTATACGTTTTGCACATTTATGTAAATCATGTAGATTACTACACATATATATTATAACACATTTCTGATAAATTTCAAACATTAAATCGCAAATTTTTATAAAATCAGCACTTTAAATAAAGTCAGCCTATCAATTTTGTTAAATATTCCGCACACTCGACCGTCAAAGGCAGCGTTGCAACGGAAAGAATTGTGCCAAATGCAAAAATTTCAGAGGAATAAAGTGAATTCTTGCCGTATCTTATACATTGGAGAGTACACATCGCAGCAGGCGGAGCCGCCGCCGCGACCACGACGGTCATTCTTACCTTTTCGCTGACGTCGGGAATGGCGATGAGTGCCGAGATGATGAAAGGTATCAGCAGCAGTCTCAGGAACACCACATAGTAAACGGACGGCTTTTTCAGCAGTCTCACGACCTTGGTATCGGCTATGGTGACGCCGGAAACTATCATCGCGAGGGGAGTGTTGAGCTCTGCGATGTAGTTCACAGCTTTTGCCGGTACAGAGGGCAGGCGTATTCTCAGGAAAAATGTCACAAGACCGAGGGCTATCGCGATCATCGTGGGCGAATAGAAGACCTTGACGACCTTTTTCATATCGCGTTCACCGGAAATGAGCACGACACCGTGCGTCCATACGACGATGTTGAAAACGGTTATGAACGCGGTGAGGTAGAAAACGCCCTCCATGCCGAAGAGCGAGCTGACAAGGGGTATGCCCATGAAGCCACAGTTGGAGTATATCGCGGAAAAACGCTCTATTTCGGTCTCACGACCCGGTTTATGCCGGACGAGGATATAGGCGGCGGCTGTCATCACAGCGAAGGCGCCTGCCGATAGCACGAACGAGAGCAAAAGCCCTTCCACGAGCTCTGAACGGTAGTCCGTCTGATAGGACATGAATATCATTGCCGGGTTGACCACCTGCAATACGAAGCCGGAGAGCTGTCTGTTCGTTTCCTTGCTTATCATTCCGGCTTTGGAACAAAAAACGCCGACCATAATAAGCATGAGCATTATTATGGTCTGGCGCAGTATAGTTTCTGCCATCAGCCGAATATCGCCACCACTATAGCTGTGAAGATCGTGAATACTCCGAGCAGCGAGAGAAGAGCCACGATGCCCTTGTTCACGTTCCTCTTTGGCTTTGGCATCATTGGAACAGCTCCTACAGGGGCAGGCTGCTGAGGAAGCATCTGCGGAGGCATGGACTGTACGGCGGGCTGTACCGGGACAGCAGGCTGTATTTCGGGCTGAACAGCCGGTTCGTTGGCAGCCGCACACTCGGGACAGGCTTTGCCCTTGTTTATCTGTTTTCCGCAATATTTGCAAAATGCCATAAAATTCCCTCCTTGAAAGCGGACTTATCCGCTGTTTACAGTTATATTTTACACCAAATCCCGGTCTGTGTCAACAGGCATACGACTTTTTTAGAAAGCATAGATTAGCTATCAGCCTTTAGCCGGTAGCTAAAAATAAATCCGTCCGCGTAAGCTGACACCACAATTACGCATTATTCATTAAGAATTGAAAGGGCGCACAAACGTGCGCCCTGCTGAGCTTTAATCCTTGCTCTCCGAGCTCGGCTCGGTGGTAACGGAGCTTTGTTCTTTGCTGCCGGCTTTCTGTTCGCTGGCGATATCGCGGAGGTAGTCCTTGAGGGACTCCTTGCTGCCGATATCCGGGTCGATGATCTTCCAGCCCTCGCCCTTGAACTTCACAACAGCGATCTGTCTGGAGTAGGTCGTGGTCTTCTTGGTCTGCTTGTCCTTGACCTTGTAGGTTATCTTGTAGATATAGCCTTTTTTCGCGCTGAATGTCTCTTTCAGGTATTTTTTGTCGTAGACCGCAGCGTTCTTTGCGAACCATATCTCCGCGCCGTCAAGGGCAGCGCCCTTCATCTTCGAGACCTTCTTGACCTTTTTCAGCTTGACCTTGTAATCGTCCTTGGTGCTCTTGTTTTCGTCATTGAATTCGTCTATCAGGGAATCGAGCTTATCGCCGGAAAGGCTCTTGTAGAGGGCGTCCGGGAGGGTCATTGAGTAAAATTTGTTTCCGCCGGAGCTGCTGAACCGCACCTTTGCGTAGGATCGTGCCGTTCCTCTTGCGCCGGTATGATTGACTATGTAAATAATAAGTATTATAAGGACGAGAAGTATAGCTGCTGACACGATGAATATTTTCAGGTGTCCGCTGAAGAACCTTGCCGGGGAAGAATTCCTGATGCCGCCCTTTGTCTGAACAGCAGGCGCGGCTTTTTCAGAAGCACCTGAACATTTGCATATTTCGCCGTCTGCGAGCTTTTTTCCGCAGTATTTACAGTAAGCCATACTCCACCTCCGTTAATTCAGATATTCTATTCATTATTTTATCACAGCTTCCCGAAAATGTCAAGCGCTGAAATCTGTAGGGGGAGGTTCTCGAAAAAGCTTGACAAATGCGAAATACTGTGGTAAAATATGAAATTGAAAATCAATTTCAATTTTGGAGGGCATTATGAAACGCGATTCCGGTTACAATACCAAACAGAAGGAAAAGCTCCTCGATTACCTCATAAACAACAAGGACAAGCACACAAACGTCCAGACCATAAGCGCTTTTATGGCGGAGGAGGGTACTCCCCTCGGTACTGCCACCATTTACCGCCGCCTCGATAAGCTCGTAGAACAGGGCATCGTCCGGAAGTACGTCATCGACGGCAAGACCGGCGCCTGCTATCAGTACATCGACGGCGAGACCGACTGCCACCAGCATTTTCACCTGAAATGCGTCCGGTGCGAGAGGCTTATCCACATCGACTGCAATCACCTCACCGGCATAAGCCGCCACATCTATGAGCACCACGGCTTTCAGGTGGACTCCTCAAAGACTGTATTCTACGGCATTTGCGCCAAGTGTGCGGAGGCGAAGTCATGAGGAGGACAGCAGGACTTATTACGGCACTCGTTCTGCTGACGGTGTCGGTGCTGAGCGGCTGTGTTCTTTCGCCGATCGACCGCGGGGACAAGCTTTCGGTCGTGACGACCTCCTTTCCGCCCTACGACTTTGTGAGGGCAGTTACCGGAGATTCGGCGGATATCACCATGCTGCTGCAAGCCGGTGCGGAGGCGCATTCCTACGAGCCGGTGCCGCTGGACATCGCCAAGATACAGAACTGTGACGTTTTCGTATACATCGGAGGCGAGGGCGAGGTCTGGGTGGACAAGATACTCGATTCGCTGGACACCTCTGATATCACGGTGATACGCCTTTTCGACTACATCGACCCTCTTGAGGAGGAGGAAGTCGAGGGGGCATCTCCCACGGGTCATCACCACCACCACCACGATGACGGTGGCGACCACGATGAGGACGACCATGACCACGATGAGGACGACCATGACCACGACGATGAGGACGAGGAGTTCGATGAGCACATCTGGACCTCTCCGCGGAACGCTAAGCTCTGCGTTGAGGGCATCGAGGGTGTCATGTGCGAAAAATTCCCGGAGAACGCTGAGCTCTACCGTGAAAACGGGGAAAGCTATGCCGGAAGACTCGATAAGCTCGACCGGGATTTCGCGGAAATGTCCGAAAATGCGCCGAACCATACAATAATAGTCGGCGACCGTTTCCCGTTCCGCTACCTCGCCCACGACTACGGTCTGAAATACTACGCGGCTTTCAGCGGGTGCAGCTCGGAATCCGAGCCCTCGGTCTACACAATGGCTTTCCTCATAGACAAGCTGCTCGATAAGGAAACCGACGTTGTATTCTACCTCGAATTTTCCACAAAGCGTCTCGCGAGCAAGCTCAGTGACGCAACAGGTGCGGAAATGCTGCCGCTTCACTCTTGCCACAATGTCTCGAAGAAGGACTTTGAAAACGGAGTGACCTACATTGACCTAATGACGCAAAATCTTGAAAATCTCAGGGAGGCACTGAATTGAAGGCTATAATCGAATGCAGGAACGCTGCCGCGAGCTATGACGGCAAAAAGGTCATAGGCTCACTTTCTTTCACGCTCAATGAGGGCGAGCTGCTCTGTATACTGGGCGAAAACGGTTCCGGAAAGAGCACTCTGATAAAATGTCTGCTTGGAATAAAGCAGCTCGACAGCGGTAAAATAATAATGGGCGAGGGACTTAAACCCTCCGATATCGGCTATCTGCCGCAGTATACGAATTTGCAGAACGGCTTCCCAGCAACGGTCGCGGAGGTCGTTATCTCCGGCTGTCTCGGACGCAGGGGACTCCGTCCGTTTTATTCGTCCGCAGAGAAAAAGCTGGCTCAGCAGGCTATGGAAAGGCTCGGTATCGCCGACCTCGCAAAAAAAAGCTGCCGCGAGCTTTCCGGCGGACAGCAGCAGAAAATGTTCCTCGCAAGGGCAATGTGCGCCGCGAAGAAGCTTCTCCTCCTCGACGAGCCTCTCAACGGTCTCGACCCGGCAGCTCAGGAGGATATGTACAAGCTCATCACCGAGCTCAATCAGAAGGACGGCATGACCGTTATCATGGTCTCACATGACGTCGTGCGTTCAGTGGACTGCGCGAGCCGCATTCTCTGCCTTTGCAGCAGCGACCACTGCTTCTTCGGTACGCCGGAGGAATACCTCAGCTCTCACATCAGCAAAAAATTCTCAGGAGGCTCAAAATGAACGAAAATATAAGACTTATGTTCACGCCGGAATTCTTCGCGGCGATACTCCTTCCGGCGCTTATCGGCGGCATAGCTATAACGATATGCTCCTCGCTCCTCGGAGTGACCCTCGTTCTCAAGCGCTATTCCATGATAGGTGACGGTCTCTCGCATATCGGCTACGGTGCGCTTTCGGTCGCGGCTGTCATGAACCTTGCACCGCTGAAGGTAGCGCTTCCCGTGGTGATAATCGCCGCTTTCATACTTCTCAGGCTCAGCGAGAGCAGCAAGATAAACGGGGACGCGGCTATTGCGCTTTTCTCCACGACAGCCCTTGCGATAGGCATTCTCGTCTCCTCGAAGGCAGGTCTCACCAACGACGTCAGCCACTATATGTTCGGCAGCATTCTCGCTATGAGCAAGAGCGATGTTATCCTCAGCGTGGTGCTTTCGGTCATCGTGATACTCGCGTTCATTTTCCTCTACAACCGCATATTCTCCGTGACCTTTGACGAAAACTTTGCCCGTGCGACAGGCGTGAATGCAGGCATCTACAACATGATCTTCGCAGTCCTCACGGCAGTAACAGTCGTTCTCGGCATGATGATGATGGGCGCACTCCTCATTTCGAGCCTCATCGTTATCCCGACCCTTACCGCAATGCGTATCTGCAACAGCTTCAAGGGCGTTGTGCTCACATCGGGAGCCGTTTCGGTCGCAAGCTTCCTTATCGGAATGATGATATCCCTGCTTTTCAACACAGCTCCCGGCGCGAGCATAGTTATCGTGAATGTCAGCTTTTTCGTGCTGTTCTCGTTCCTCGGCAGTCTTATGAAACGCCGGGGTATATCCTGACCTCGTCGGATTCGTTTTCCGGCACAGGCTTGCCTGACGAGCCTGACGGGACGTATATCTTGACATCTTCTTCATCTGGCATATCGCTCACCACCTCCGCTGCGGTTATTATCTGCAATGCGGAGGATTTTATTCGCTGTTCAGAGAGCAGAGAATAGAAAGTTGAGAGTAGTGTAGGGGACGGCGTCCTCGACGTCCCATAAATTGAGAATTGAGAATGGAGAATTGAGAATTAATGTGTCCGCTTACGCGGACGGATCTGAAGAAATCTGCCGGAATGTTAACTAAGCACTATGCACTCTGAACTAATAACTACTTTCTACTCTCTGCTTTCTAAAAGAGGCGTATGCCTCTTGCTTTTTCTGCGATGATGTGGTATGATAATATTATCACAAAAAATAAAGGAGATACAATGCAGTTTCAGGAATTAAACCTTTCACAGGACATACTCAGCGCCGTTGAGGAGCTCGGCTTCACGGAAATGACTGAGATACAGGAAAAAAGCATTCCCCTCATGCTCCAGGGCAGGGACATCGTCGGACGCTCCAACACCGGCACGGGCAAGACCGCTGCCTTCGGACTTCCGGCTGTCGAGAGCATCACCGAGCAGGACAGGAACACAGTTGCCGTACTGATACTCTGTCCCACACGCGAGCTCGCTATGCAGGCTTATGAGGAAATACGCAAATTCGCCAAGTACAAGCACATCGTCAAGCCCTGCGCGGTCTACGGCGGCGCGAGCATGGAGAAGCAGATATTCCAGCTCAAACGCGGTGCGAACATCGTTATCGGCACTCCCGGCAGAGTTATGGACCACATGAGAAGGCGTACCCTCAAGCTCCAGAACCTCCGCTGCGTTATCCTCGACGAGGCTGACGAGATGCTGAACATGGGCTTTCGCGAGGACATCGAGACCATTCTTTCGGAGGTCCCGGAGGAACGTCAGACCGTTCTCTTTTCCGCGACCATGCCGCCCGAGATTATGGCGATAACCGAGAACTTCCAGCGTGACCCGGTGCATATAAAAATAAAGTCCGCACAGAAGACCGTTGACCTCATCGAGCAGTATTACTTCGAGGTCGCGATGGGCAGAAAGACCGACGCTCTCCGCCTCCTTCTGACGGCGTATAATCCTTCCTCGTCAATGGTTTTCTGCAACACGAGGGCTATGGTAGACCAGCTCACCGAGGAGCTTCAAAAGCACGGCTTCCGTGCGGCAGGACTTCACGGCGATATGAAGCAGGCTCAGCGCACTCAGGTCATGAATTCCTTCAAGAACAAGGCGACCGACATTCTCGTCGCAACGGACGTTGCCGCCCGAGGTATCGACGTAAGCGGCATTGACGCCGTTTTCAACTACGACCTCCCGCAGGACAACGAATACTACATTCACCGCATCGGACGTACCGGTCGTGCAGGTCGCACCGGTACCGCCTACACTCTTATCAGCGGCAGACGGCAGCACTATGAGCTCCGCGATATCGCAAAATATATCAATGCCGAGATAACCGAGCTCCCGCTTCCTGACAGGGAGGGCATCATCGCTGCACGAAAAGAGACCGCCGTAAAGGACATCGCCGCTATGGAGGCTGTCCACAGCGCTTACGAGGTCATCGACAGGCTCGCGGCAATGGGCATCGACCCGCGTGAGGCTGCGGCAAGGCTCGTTTCCAAGACCTTGCAGGCGGACATCGAGGCTATCCCCGAATTCGAGAAGCCGCGTCCTCTCCGCAGCAGGAAGGGTTCAGCCGCAAGCACGGTCAAGGTGGACATAAACATTGGCAGAAACCGCCGTATAGCGCCGAATTTCATACTCGGAGCACTCGTTGACGCTACGGGTATGTCCGGCAAGGATTTCGGCAAGATAGACATATTCGACGAGCACACAACGGTCGAGATACCGGCTTCCGAGACCGATTATATCCTCGAAAGCACCAACCCGATGAAGATAAACGGTCAGCAGGTTACGGTAAAGCTCTGGGACGGCACAAAGCCGAAGAATGAGCGTTCCGGACGTCCCGGAAAGACCGGCAAGCCCGAATTTGACCGCAGGAAAAAGGCTTACGGCGACAGAAAGCGCTCGAAGGTCTTCGCGGACTATATACCCGACCGGAAAAATCGTGCCGGAAAGAAAAAGAAATACTGAGAGGTGAACGGAAATGGCTCAGAGCAAGAAGAAAAAGAACGGAAAGAAGCCTCCGATGAAGACAAAGACCAACGGTATGAGGATACTCATGCTTATCCTTGCCCTCATAATGGCGCTGGGACTTCTCCTGCCGCTTTTCCTTTGATAAAATAATCAAGAACTAAGCAAGGGCGCACAATGTGCGCCCTTATGGTTTACTGCCAGTGGTTTATCCGTGACCCCGGACGCCGGGACGGCGGGTCTCGGCTGTCGCCTCGGTCGGTGCTTCTGCCTGCGGCAGAGGTGTCCACCGGACACCTGCACCCCCTGCACTACTTTCTGCTTTCTGATTTCTTAGCTCTAAAGCTACGGCTTTTTGTGCTCCTTGCGGTACTGTCCCGGCGACATACCGTAAACGCTCCCGAAGAGCTTCACGAAATAGGAGGTATTGTGTCCGTAGCCTATGTAAAGGGCTATCTCCTTTATCGGAGTATCGGTCGTTCTGAGCATCTCGGCAGCCTTGTTCAGACGGCTGGAGATGATGTCCTTGGTGACGCTCGTCCCGAAGGTCTCGCTGTATATGTGCTGGAAGCGTGAACGGCTCAGGGAGAGCTCCTTCGCCATATCGTCAATGGTATAGTCACGGCTCGGCCAGCGGTAAATGGAGTCCCTTATCCACATGAGCTTCTCGGTGTAGAGGCTCTCGGAGGGCTTGCCGGCTGCCTTTTTGCTGAGCTTTTCCGAAGCCTTGTACAGGAGAATGCGGAAGTAGAGATCGGATACCTCGTCGCGGTTCGCGTTGGAGGAATAGTGCTCGTAGCACATCGTGCCAAGTATGGAGGAAATGCCGGAGGCTTCGGAGAGGACAAGGGGAGTGTTGGTCTTTATGCCGAGGGACTGCATCAGGGCGATGTCCTTTTCGTCGGGCATGAAGTGCATCCAGTCGTCGAAGTATTCGGCGCAGTCGGCACGGTAATACTGCGGAGTACCGGGGGTGTATATGAGGAGGACGTTTCCGGAGATGCGGAGCTCCTCGCTGCCGAAGCGGTAGACCGCAGGGGACTTTATCAGCAGCAGCAGCCAGTCGCCGACGCCGGTGGGACGGTCTATGACAAAATCTCTCTCATGGCGGTGGTTATACCCGATATCATCTATCTTCATAAGCATCATCTCCCGGTGATAGTTGTAGGAAATCAGAAAGTAGTTCTTAGTAGGGGCGCACAGTGTGCACCCGAGGAATTATCGAATACGATGCCGGGAATAAATACATACGGCACGGGCGAACGGTGTTCGCCCCTACAGAACGGTGATTGTATGTCGTATCGTAACACGCGGGCGGATAATATCCGCCCCTACTTTCTGATTTCTGATTACACTAATGATAGCATTTTTTGGACGTTTTGTCAATCACCTCAGCACAAAAGTAATATAAATACGGCACATTTATAGTTGACACATAAGATAAACAGATGTATAATATTAACAGAATATTAATTTTTTGTCCACCACAGGTAGAAGTTGCAGTTCCCTCGCTGCATTCTTCCTGCGAAACGACACCGATACCGGCACATCTATGACCTCTGATCTCTAATTTCTAAAAAAGGAGTATGATAGCATGATACTAAAGAAAACAGCTTCGGGGCTCGCCGCAGCAGCGCTCGGACTCACTGCGCTCACCTCGGCTTACCCCTCTTCCCTGAAAGCAAGCCCTGTCCTCGACACCTATGCCGCTGAGGGCTACAAGTTTTACGATACCTTTGAATCCGATGCGGATTCGTGGGAGGGCAGAGGCGGCGCTTCCGTAAGGAGCACCCTTGCCCAGAGCTATGCAGGCGAATCCTCCCTCTCCTGCACAGGCAGAAGCGCTTCGTGGAACGGCGCTCAGAAGCCTCTCGATACAGCCGAGTTCGTTCCCGGAACCGCCTACAGCTTCAGCGTTAACGCAATGTATGAGACCGGCGGAGCTACCGAGAATTTCAAGCTCACGATGCAGTACAAGGACGCTTCCGGTAAAGCGGTATACAGCAATGTTGCATCTGCAATAGTCGCTGCCGGCGACTGGGTACAGCTCGCAAACGAGAGCTACACTATCCCGGAGGACGCTACCGACCTCGTTCTCTACGTTGAGACCGAGGAGACCACCACGAGCTTCTTCATCGACGATGCTGCCGCAGCCAGTGACGGTGTTGTCATCGAGGGCGCAGGTCAGCCGAAGATCCGCACTCTCAAGATAGGCGACGTCACATTCGATGAGAAGATAAACGTCTTCGATATTATCCTCGAACGCCGCATTCTCATCAACGGCACTGAGGATAAGCTTACAAAGAAAGCCTCCGATATCGACGGAAACGGCGCTACCGAGATCGCGGACCTCGTCCTGATGAACGACTTCGTGCTCGGCAGGATAAACGAATTCCCCAAGCCTCCGAAGCCCGATAATCCGTGGGACGACTATCAGGAGACTGCCGAAGCCAAGTGGATAGACTTCTACAAGAGCTCTATAAAGAACATGGGCAATGTTGACCGTCTTGCTGCCAAGCTCGAAGCGGCTGAACAGGGTGAAAAGCTCACCCTCGCTTATCTCGGCGGCTCTATCACTGAGGGTACGAACTACAGTACGCCCTACACCAACTACATCAAGAACACCTTCGCAAAGGGACAGTTCAAAGAGGTCAACGCCGGTCTCTCCGGAACCTCCTCAGTTGTAGGACTTGTCCGCTGTGAGCAGAACGTTCTCAGCTCGACACCGGACATCGTATTCCTCGAATTCTCCGTAAACGACCACGAGGATATCCTCTACAAGAAGTGCTTCGAGAGCCTTGTAAAGAAGATACTCTCGCAGCCCAATGACCCTGCGGTCATTATCCTCATCAACCGTTCAAAGGGCGGCTTCTCCAGCCAGAAGCAGATGGCTCCTATCGGCGAGAACTTCAACGTTCCTGTCATCAGCATGGACGACGCTCTCAGCAAGGCGTTCAATAACGGTCTGCTCCAGACCGGCGATTACTTCACCGACGAGTATCACCCACACGCTAAGGGCGGCCAGCTCGTTGCGGACTGTCTCGCTTACTTCACCCGTCAGGCTATGAAGACCGAGAACCGCAGTGACGGCTACGTTATCCCCACTACCACTGTTTACGGCACGGAGTACGAGAGCTGTGTCAATGTTGACCCGAAGACTCTCGGCAACTTCAACGCCGGCTCGTTCAAGTCAGTTTCCGGCTATGGCGGAGGAAAGCTCCCCTTCGGCTATGAGAACAGCAAGAACGGCAATACTCCCATGACATTCACAACAGAGGGCAAAGGCTTCATCCTCGTATTCAAGGCCAATAGCACCGGCATGGGCAACGTTATCGTTACCGTAAACGGCAAGGAGACCAAGATAAGCGGAAACAAGCAGTACACATGGGGCGGTCCTGATGCCGAGCTCGGCTACTTCCAGCCCGAAACCGGTGAGCTCAACGTTTCCATCAAGATGGAAAATCCCGGTTCAAACTTCACTATCTGGGGCGTTGGACTTATCAAGTAAATATTTCACGGACAGCCGCAGGGGTGAGAGCCCTGCGGCTGTTTTTCATTCACAGTGTCACAATTAGCTGAGAATAATGTGCAGGGGAAGGTGTTCGCTTGACGTCCCGGCTGATGCTTTGACAAAGCCCTTGCTATTTCCGGGAATTTATGATATAATGGAGGTACAAATCCAAACCACAGGAGTGATAATCATGAATACTATTTTCATTATCGGTGCTATGCCGTCAGAACTCAAGGATATCCGCGAGATACTCGGAGAGGCTGAGATAAAGCGTATCTCCGGTTTCGACTACTACATAAGCAGCTACAAGGGAAAGACTATCATCAACGCCTGCAGCGGTATCGCAAAGGTCAACGCTGCTATCTGCACGCAGGCTGCAATAGATAATTTCAAGCCGGACTGCGTTATAAATGCAGGCATTGCAGGCGGCATGAACAATGCCATAAAGGTGTGCGATATCGTGATCTCAACAGAGGTGCTCCACCATGACCTCGACCCGCATTTCCTCAACGACTACCCTCCGTACTGTTCCGCCTTCAAAGCCGATGAAAATATCATCTCAACTGCCGAGAAGGTCTGCGCTGAGGACGGCTCGAAGAGCTTCCGCGGACGCATTGTTTCCGGCGAGGCTTTCATCACCAGCAACGAGATCAAGGCTGATATCCAGAAACGCTTCGAGCCCTTCGCTGTTGATATGGAGAGCTCCGCTGTAGGCCACTGCTGCTTCCTTAATTCCATGCCTTTCGCAAGCATACGCTGCATCTCCGACAACGCTGACGATGATGGTGCTATGTCCTTCGACGAATTCGAGAAGATCGCCGCAAAGAAGGTCGCACATATCGTCCTCAGAATGACCGAGCTTCTCTGAGGTGAACATCATGAAAAAAAGACGCATCACAGCCGCAGCTATCGCGGTACTCGCGGCATTTCCGGCAGTTTTAGCCTCTGCCGCCGACATTAAGACCTATGAGCCCTCACTGTATTTCAAGGCTTCCGACACTGAGGACGTTACCTGTCTTGTCAGCGGGAACCTCTTCGTGAATGTCAAGGATATCCCGGAGGGCAAAAAAATCAAAACGGACATTTTCTACCTCGACGAAATGAAGGCTACCAATCAGCTCTATATAAAATGGCAGTGTGACAGCAAGGACGTCCGTATCAATAACCTCATCGACCCCGTGACCTCGGCAGGCGCCTGTCCTTTCTCGAAGTGGAAGACCGCGGATTCTATCCCTCTCATCTGCAAGGAGGAGTCCAACTACATGGCAGTGAGCTATTCGACCATTTCTTCATCACCGCTCGAACTCACAGGCGAATCCTCCGACAGCTATCCGGCAGCGACCTTTGATATCGAGCTTCCGGCTGATGTTCCGGTAGGCAGATATGAGGTGAAATTCCTCACTGGCGAGGGCAGCAATATTTGCAGCGCTTCATACAGCGAACCTCTCAGGGACATACGTCCCTCGGGAGATAATGCAAAGAGCCTGTTCATAGGCGTTTCCGACCGTGCCCTCGGCGATGTGAACGGTTCCGGAAAGCTCGAAGCCTCCGACGCTTCAAAGCTCCTTGTGGCATATACCTTCCTGTCAGCCAACGAGCCCAGCGATCTTACCCTTGCGGAGGAGATAGCAGGCGACCTCAACGGTGACGGCAAGATAACTGCCGCCGATGCTTCCGCCGTGCTCGTGAAGTACGCTGACGGTCAGTGAACCGGCGTATCAGGCGTCAGCTTTACTTTCTTCCCTGTAAGTATTGCTATTTCAGCAGAGATGTGTTATAATAGTTGTACTTGAACGCTGAACAGGAGAGAATTATGGATAAGGAAAAAAAGCCTGAGATACCGGAGGAAAAGCTTCCGGAGGAGAAAAAAGCTGCTGCCGAAAATGACGGCGATGAGAAGCTCGACATAAAAAAGAGCGTTTTTCAGATCAACCGCGAGATGATCGCGGAACGCCGAAAACAGTCCGAGGAACAGCAGGCTGAGGTCGAAAGAGAGGCAGTCCTCCGCGAAAAAAAGCGTCAGGAGGCTTATGACCGCCGTATACGCGAGGAAAAGCTGGAGCTCCTGAAACTGAAGCAGGGTGTCATCGAGGAAAGCGAGACCATTCATGAGGAGCATGAGGAAAAGCCTAAGCTCTCGCTCTGGAAGAAAATATCGAATTTCTTCTACCACAATAAATGGTGGCTTGGCATCGGCACCATTATCGCTTGTATCTCCGGATTTCTGATATATGACTACGTCACCAAGCCGAGACCTGACCTTATAGTGCTGCTCATTGTGGATAACGAGGAAATAGGCTCATATTCCGACCTGAAGGACTATATCACCGGCTTTACAGACGATACCAACAAGAACGGGAAAAAGCTCGCGTCAGTGTACTATATCCCATATTCCGAGAATACCTTCCGCAATTATTCAAACGGAAGCGATAACAAGCTAAGTATCGAGATGCAGTCGGCTGATTCTGTCATTGTCATAGGCGATGCTAAATTTGACGAGATTATCGGCGAAAGGGATACCGAGCTGTTCTGCGATCTGGAGGAGCTGTTCCCAGGAAATCCCCATGTAAAGGGCTGCCGTTTCATGCTGGAGGACACTCCCTTTGCCGAGAGGATAGGCGTTGCAAAAGAGGAGACCAAGGGCGTTTATTTAGCGCTGAGAAAGCCGAGGGGACTGCTTTACTGCTCGAAGGAGGACATGGAAAAGCGCTATGAAAAGGACTTCCCGGCGTTTGAACGCATCATCGCCGATCTGTCTTCCGGTGATAATCAATAACAAAGAAAAGGACGCACATTTGTGCGTCCTTTTAATTATCTGCTTGCTGTTAAGGCTCAATACCGCGCTGCTTCAGGAAATCCTCAAAGGTGATAACATCGGGTCCGGCGATAGCGGCGTAGTAGGTGAGGATAAGTGAGGCATCGACAGCCTCTATCCTGCCGCTGCGGTTGATATCGTAAACGTAGAGAATGTCCTTGCTGAGCGTCTGTGTATTCACGGACATATCCGCGTAGAAAATCAGCAGCTTTGAGGCATCAGCGGCAGTAATGATGTTGTTCTTGTCGATATCGCCTATCATGAGCTGCGGAGTTGGCGGTGAGGAGGTGGTAGTAGTTGTCGTAGTAGACGTTCTGGGCTTAGTGGTAGTAGTTGAGGAGGAAGTGGAGCTTGACGAGGTGGTCGTTGATGTAGTAGTGGTGGTTGTAGTGGTTGTTGTCGTAGTTATTGTTTTGCAGACCCTTATGCCTCCGGGAACAAGTCCGTTCTCGGCTGTCCACTTCTGCATCTGCCTGCCCTTTGCATCGTCGTCGGCATTGGTAAAGAGGTCGCCGACCTTTTCGTTGCTCTCGAATGCGACCCAGACCTTGTAGTCCGCATCATCAACGGTGGTATTCGGGAGCCGCAGGTCAAAGGAGGCTATGACGCCGTCCCTTCCGGAATCGGAAGCACTGAAAGCAGTAATGAAAACGCCGTTCTCATAGGGGTACTCCTCGAAAACCATTCCGCCGAGAGCCTTTCCCTTGGTGACAATCAGACCGTCGTCGTTTTTTTCGGGAGTGAGAGCGCTGTCCCAGTGGATATGGAAGCCGATGACTGCGTACTTCTTGTCCGCGCCGGAAACCCTGATATTGACTTTCTGAACGGGTGAAGCGGCGGCTGCATCATGTTCGAGCTGAATCGTGTCAACGCTTATTGTCGCGTGGATATCATCGGGAGAGCTGCTGTCCGCCGAGGACGTTCTGACCGCCGGCATGGAGAACAGTGTTAGTATACCGGCAGTGAAAACTGCCGCAGTTCTTCTGAAAAACATATCAAAACCTCATTTTTTCTTCTTCTTTGAAGCGTGTCTGCCCTTTAAAATGACCACAGCCGAGGCGACCGCAGCCTTAGCGGCATTTTTAGCGATGACCTTTTTATCGTATTTCGTCCGAACGTTTTTCGGAGCTTCAACTGCTTTGTCTATAGTTCCCGAACCGGCAGCTTTCATCGAACCGAAGCCGAATGAGAACTTGCCGGTATTTTTTTCATATTCCATTTTTATCCTCCTTTATCGGCTCTGCGATGAGGAATTTGATGTTCTTGCCTTCTTCGGTGAACATCTTCTCGTGCTCGGTGACGAAGTTTTCGTAGGGACTTTCCACGTGGAGATCACGGGTAGAGTAGACTATCCTGAATCCGGCTTCCGCGAAATACTCAAACGACTCGTCAAAAAGCTCATCGTCATCGGTCTTGAACCAGAGCTGACCGCGGAGGAACTTCTTGTAGCTGACGAGCTGCCGGGTGTGGGTAAGGCGGCGCTTCTTGTGCTTGCCTTTGGGCCACGGATTGCAGAAATTGATGTATATGCGGTCGGCACGGTCGTGCTCGTCCCATGCAGTGTCGATACGTTCGATGTTCTGTATCGCTATCCGGACATTATCGGGAGCTTCACCTTTTTCGGCGTAGGCAGCCTCGAGCTTGCGCTTGGCAAGAACGAGCATCTCATTTTTGATGTCCATAGCGATGAAATTTATCTCAGGGTGGGCAGGTGCAGCCTGTGAGATGAAGCCGCCCTTGCCGCAGCCGAGCTCGACGTAGAGCGGCTTTTCCGGCTCAGGGAAAAGCTCTGTCCAGTGTCCCATCTGCTCATGCGGCTGGGGAACAAAGAACGGACAGGCTTCAAGCTCGGGTCTTGCCCACGGTTTATGTCTTATCCTCATAAACGACCTCCGTTTTCAATCTGTTTTCTATTATATCACAAGTTCCCGGAAATAGCAATACTTAGACGGCAGAAAGTGTTGGACAAGGGAAGCTTGCGGCGTATCCGCACTCAAAAGGAAAGGCGGCAGAAAGCTCTGCCGCCTTTGAGATTATCAGGGAATGCTGATATCTGATTCTGATCAGCATTTGTTGAACATTCAGGAACCTCCGCGCTTACCAGATATCATCGTCCCCGGGCTTGGGAGGCTCGGTCGGAACGGCAGTAGTAGTGGTCTGCGGCGGTTCAGTCGGCATAGTCGGCTCGGTAGGCGGCAGAGTTACCGGTATTTCCGGGACTGCAGCCGTTGTGGTGAGCGGAGGCTCTGCCGGGAGTGTAGTTGTGGTAGTGCCGAAGTGTACGACCTCCGGCTCGTATTTTTCCGCGGGGATAGTGGTAGTAGTTGTTGTGGTGACATTCTCGCCGGGGACAGTGGTAGTCGTGACCTTGCTCATGTCGAGGGGCTTGCGTACCTCGGCAGGAATTTTAGCGGTCGGTGCAACGCCGTTGAGACCGTAGCACTCCTGATAAGCGAGGATAATATCGCGGATCATATACTTTGAGTATTCACCGCCCTCGATAACGCCTGCAAAGGCTATCTCGGGATCATCGGCAGGCGCAAAGCCTATGAAGAAGGAGTTCTGCGCGTCAACTCCGGTGGTCTGCGGAGTACCGGTCTTTATAGCCACATCGAAGCCGAGGTTCGAGAGGGAATACTGTGCCGGGATATTGTGCGAGGCGTCAATCATACCGCCGATTATGAGGTCGTAGACGTAGTCGTAATTGGTCTTGATAGTTTCCGCAATGGTCGGCTCGGTCTTGGAGACGAGCTTTTCGGTCGCGTAGTCGTAGAGGCTGTCCACGAGGTAGGGCTTGTATCTCACGCCGCGGTTACCGATAGTGCTTGCGACAACAGCCATTTGCAGTGGAGTCATGCCGGCGTCCTGATTTCCGATAGCCGCCTGAGTGAGGTAGCCGATATACCACGGTATACCGTGGGCTGCGAAGGTCTCGGGGTTACAGAGATAGCCGGCGGCATCGCCTGTTTCGAGACCGGTATGCTGACCGAGACCGTAGAGCTGGGCGTACTTGGTTATCATGTCGATGCCGAGACGGTCTGCGAGCTCATAGAAGAAGATATTGCATGATACCTCGATCGCACGGCGTACCGAGATATCGAAATGGGTTCCGGTACACTCAAAGTGGCTGCCGTAGTACATATAGTCGTGGAGACAGCGGAAGGTCGAGCTGCCGTTGATGACGCCCTCGTTCAGACCCGCAGTAGCGGTAACGGTCTTGAAGGTAGAGCCCGGACGGTAGAGACCGTAGGTGCAGCGGTTGAGCAGGGGAGAGTCCTCCGCACTGAGGAAGTAATCGTAGTTTTCGGAATAGTCCTTGAGGTTGTAGGTCGGGGCAGTTGCGAGGCCCTTGACCGCACCGGTCTTTGCATCGAGAACGGCTATAGCGCCGCACCTGACGTTTTTGAGCTTGGGGTTAGTGTTTATCGACTGGAAATTCTTGAGGAAGTTTTCGAGAATGCTCTGCAATTTGAGCTGATAAGCGCCGTCAACGGTAAGGCGGACGGTATCGCCGGAGTGCGTCTCGACGATATTGCGTACATTCACGACGGAGCCGTTGTCAACGGTTATCTCCTCCTCGCCGTTCTGACCGCGGAGGGTACGTTCCATAGCGCCCTCGATGCCGCCCTTTCCGACGAGGTCGTTGAGCGCGTAGCCCTGATCGCGGAGCTCCTCGTATTCCTCGGCGTAGATAGGACCTACAGTGCCTATCTCATGAGGGAGGATATCGCCGCGGACGATGCGCCTGTCAGACGACTCTACCGCCTCGATCCCGGGGTAGACGTTGCTGAGCTCCTTCATATCGACGACAGTTTTCTGGTCAACGCCCTTTGCGAGGACGAGGTCGAGGTTATAGGCGAAGTCCTTCACCATCATCTCATAGCGCATACCGGCTATGATACGCTTTTCCTGCTGGGTATAGGCATCGCTTATCTGATAGTCCGCGATGAGCTTGTCGATGCAGTTGTCAGCGGAGGCGTAGACGTTGAGTTTGAGCCTTGAAACGAGCTCGGAGGGATCGTCCGAAGTGAATTTGTAGGGAGCCTCCATGCTTATGGGGAGGCTGTCCTTGAATTCGTGGCCGTGGTCCCTGAGGGCAGTGCAAATGCCGAGGATAGCCTTGTTGCCCTCGGTCAGGTCATCCGGGAAGAGGGCCTTGCGGAGGACGAGGTCAGTGCGGGGGTCGTTGGTGACGATGACGTTTCCGCTGTAGTCCACGATACCGCCGCGTGTAGCCTTTATCTGGCGTGTATAGGTGAGGGCGTTCTCGCTGTAGCGGACGGGCGTTTTTATATCCTTGTCGCCGACGACCTGTATCTCCATTAGCCGGAGGGCACTCAGGACGCCGAGCATGATAACGACGAGAACGACGATTATCGACTTGATATTTTCGGTTAAGCCTTTCAAAATTGCCTCCTTTTTCGGCAAGTTCTTAGTTCTTAGTGCATAGTGCTTGGATAATGCATGATCGTTGTGTCCGCTGACGCGGACGGATCTGAAATCATTGCAGGGGCGAACATCGTTCGCCGTGCCGTTTGTATTTATTTCCGGCAGCGTATTCGGTAATCATTCGTGCGCACAATGTGCGCCCCTACAAGATGCTTTGACGGTGTGTACGCTCATTGCTGCTGATTTCTTGTGATAATGGCTTCCTCGATAGTCAGGTGAGCCTTCGGCATAAGGAAGCGGTTTATCAGCTTTATGAGCAGGAACACGAAGAACGAGGAAATGACCGTATACAGCCATACCTTCATCGAGACCCTCCAGAAGATGCGCTGCACATCGTCGTATTTCCACATCTGATAGTAGAACTTGTAATCGAGCCAGCACTGTATGAATGCTGCCGCTGCCGAAATGAGTATGCAGTTGACGAACTTGTTTTTCAGGTAGAGCTCGAATGCGAGCGAGGTCGCAATGCAGAATACCGAGAGCAGAACGGCATTGTAGCCGAAGAGCTTTCCGCAGCTTATATCAATGAGAAAGCCGCATATCGCTCCCGTGAATACCGAGGCGTACTGGTTATTGTTCATGGAAATGAATATCGGTATCGGTATGAGCAGGATAGGCTTCATCCATGTGCCGGAGGTCATGAATATAAAGCTGAAAAAGATCAGAAAATAGTAGAGGAACCACCTTGCGGCAGTCTTGATGTAGAGGATCCGTTTTTCGCGGGGTGTTCTGAGCCTCATCAGTCGTCCTCCCGCTTGCCGCTGAAATCGGTGATGACAATTACGGAGTTGAGACGGGTGATGTCGCTGCAAGGCTCTATCACGGCTGTTACGGAGAGACCGTTCGAGTCATAGCCGATGCTTTTGATAGTACCGATGGGGTAATCCTTCGGGAACATTCCGCTCGAGCCGGCAGTTATCATGAGGTCGCCCTCCTTGAGCTTGTGCTTGGGACTGACGTGGATAAGCCTTGTTCTGCCGCTTTCGGCAGCAACGACTCCGCCCTCGATGATACCGGAATCCGCATTCGAGGACGAGCATACCGCGGCGACGGAGAGGTCAGGGGAGAGTATCGTCCGGACCGTGGTAACGTGTTCGGAGACCTCGAGAGTAATGCCGATAAGACCTTCCGCAGTTACAACGGGACAGTTCGGCTCGATGCCGTCGGCTTTGCCCTTGTCGATAGTGAATGAACGGAAGGGGTCGTTGGTAACGAAGCCCATGACCTTGCAGGGAACGGAGAGGATATAGTCCTCATGCTCCTCCTTGATGCTGACGAATTTGCGGAGCTCATCGCGTTCAGCCTTAATTGAGTCGTAATCGGTGAGCTTCTTGTTCATTTCGCCTATCTGAGCCTTCAGGCGTTCATTTTCCTCATAGTATTCATCGGCGTTCTTCATCTTGTCGAGCTTTTTCTCGAAGCTCATGCTGATGCTGTTTGAAGCCTTGCGGAAAGGCTTTGTGAGCGTATTTATGAAGGAAACGCCCGAAACGGAATATCCGCCCTTTGTAACGGCATATATCATTATGCCCACGAGAAAGGCGAGAAAAGCAAGCAGAATTTTAAATCTGGTGCTTTTTATGAATTCACGCATCTGCTCCTCCTTAATAATACTTTATGTTTTCGGAAAGAGCGTCCTGATAATCGTTGATATGCTCGAGTATCCTGCCTGTACCCTCGGCAACGCAGTCGAGCGGGTATTCGGCGATATATACGGGCATACCGGTCTCACGGTTGATGAGCCTGTCGAGACCGCGCAGGAGAGCGCCGCCTCCGGCAAGAGTGATGCCGTGGTCGATGATATCTGCGGACAGCTCCGGGGGAGTTTTTTCGAGCGTGGACTTTATCGCGTCGATAACGCGGGAGAGCGGTTCAACGAGGGCATCGCGTATCTCAGCGGAGCTCACGGTGACGTTCTCGGGGAGACCATTGAGAAGATTTCTTCCCTTTATCTCCATAGTTTCCTCCTTATCACTGGGGAAAGCGTTGCCGATCTCGAGCTTGACGTTCTCGGCAGTGCGCTCGCCTATGAGGAGGTTGTACTTTTTCTTGATATAGTTGATGATGGCGTTGTCGAACTCATCGCCGGCACATCTTACGGAACGTGCAGCGACAATGCCGCCGAGAGAGATGACAGCGACCTCACTGGTACCTCCGCCGATATCGACTATCATGCTTCCGGCAGGGGAATTGGTGGGGAGACCTGCACCGATAGCGGCAGCCATAGGCTCCTCCACTATGAGGACGTTGTTGGCACCGGCCTTTTTGCAGGATTCGCGGACGGCTCGCCTTTCAACGGCAGTAACGCCAGAGGGTATACAGATAATGACATTAGCCTTAGTGAAGAGAGTGCCGCGGAGAGCCTTTCTGATGAACTCCTGAAGCATAGTAGTGGCGATGTCGAAATCAGCGATAACGCCGTCCTTGAGGGGACGTACAGCAACGATAGAGCCGGGAGTGCGTCCGATGACCTCCTTAGCCTCCTTGCCGACATAGCGGCACTTATCCGTGCGGGTATTGACAGCAACAACGGAGGGCTCTCTTAGTATTATGCCTTTCCCTCTCATATATACGAGGGTATTTGCGGTACCGAGGTCGATACCAATATCTTTAGTAAACATTCATGCAGCTCCTTAAAAAAGTTGAGAGTGGAGAGTTGAGAGTTGAGAGTGCAGGGTACCGGGAAGGCTTTCCCTGTTCAGCTCTTGGTTCATGCTTCTCAATTTCAATTATTTTCCTGTTATAAGCTTCGGGGCAGTCTTGTAGTAGACCATGACAGCCGCGAGTACGAGAAGTATCTGACAAACGTTGAATGACAGGAAAAATCCGAAGGCGAGCTTGAAGGAATCTGTGTCAATGAACGTGCCGGGGTTGAATTTGAGGGTCTTGGAGTAGCCGAGCCATTTCAGCGAGCCGTAGGCGTTTGTGCCGATAATGTCGCCGAGAAACGTCGCTGCCAGTATGAGCAGCACCATGTAGAGTGTCTTTTTCATTTCTTATCTCCTTCTGCCTTTTGGGCGTTTTGTTCTCAAACTCCTGACGAGCCGAAGCCGCCGGAGCCTCTTTCTGTTTCGGGGAGGTCATCGCTGACCTCTATTTCCGGCATGAGTATACGCGTTGGGATAAGCTGTGCGATACGCATTCCGTTTCCAACGGTAAAGTCCGAGCTTCCGTTGTTTATGAGCGGTATGTACCATGCGCCGCGGTAGTCGCTGTCAACGACTCCGACGCAGTTTGCAAGGGAGATCCCATGCTTTGCGGAAAGTCCCGAGCGGGGGTATATCAGCAGTGCGACGTCCGTTTCGTCACAGGCAGCCACGAGACCTGTCGGTATCATTTTTATTTCGCCGGGAGCGAGCGTTACCGGTCCGTCGAGACAGGCGCAAACGTCCATTCCGGCGCTTCCGGGAGTAGCCCGCGAGGGAATGACAGCCTTCGGGTCGAGTTTTTTGAAGGTTATTTTCATATCAGATACCTCTGTAGTAAAGTCCGCGGGTGATGTGGGAGGAAGGTTTTTCGCCGAGTATAGCGGCTTTGGTCTGTGCAGCGTCTTCGTTATTGAGGAGGATCACGGTAAAGCTCACGCCGTGCAGTTCGTCTGATCTGTCCGCCATATAAAGACAGTCCGGATTGAGTATCTCGACGTACTCCTTCGAGCAGGCTACCGGGAGGCTCCTGCCCGTGCGGTCTGTCAGCCGGCGGGAACATTTTCCGCAGCCGACCTCATTTTTAATGGGACAGTTCCGTGTGAGCATAAGCGGTATCCTGCCGCCAACCACAGCGCCGAG
Source organism: Ruminococcus flavefaciens (assembly GCA_902777125.1). GTDB lineage: Bacteria > Bacillota > Clostridia > Oscillospirales > Ruminococcaceae > Ruminococcus. Next base: position 110,689 of record CACYSQ010000008.1, on the reverse strand, counting down.
CGGCAGCGAGGCGCGTATATCCGCGATCTGCTGCAAGGTCGCCTCGACCGAGACGATGCAGTCCTCCAGTCCGAGACCTTTCATATACTCCGCGCTGAACGAGTTGTAGATGTTGAGCGTGAAGCTGCCGTGCAGCCGTAAGCCTAGTCGTTTCCCGAAAGCAATGCAGTCGGGAGTGTGGCACAGGAGGCGTTCCACTCCGAGTGAACGTACCCTTTTCAGCTCTGTTTCAAGTCCTGCCGCATCGGAAATAAACCTCGGCGGCGAGGCGATCACCTTTCCGACCGGTACTCTTTCCAGAAGCTCCGGAGTTATGAGCTTCAGCGGTACTGCGACGTATTCGCTGTATTCAGCAGCAGCAACGACCTGTTCAGCAGTCCGGCAGAACGTCCGTACCGGCGGTGTGCCTGCCGGTGCTTCCCTTCGGGAAGCCGCCGCAAGCTCCGGGACATAATCAGTTACGGTGAAATGAGGAGTGAACCGTTCCGCAACAAGGGGCGCAAGCTGTTCGATGAGCTTGCGGCGCAGCTCGTTGAGCTGACCGGCAGGCACGAAAAGACTGCCGGTGATGTCGGCAGTGACCCTGCCGCAGCGGAAAACGGTATCGCCGAGCTTCGAGAGCTGCCGTGAGAGAGACTCGGTATCGGCAGGACGGCTCGCCGCCTGTGCGGGTATATTGCCCTCGGCCGTGACGGAAATACTGTTGCAGACAGCCGTTACGGAGAGAGGCTCGTCCGGGGACAGAACAGCGTGGAAGTCCACGGTATGCACGGGACGCTCGAAGCGGTAAAGTTCATGTATTTTGGGAATGAGGGTATGCGCGGCAGTTACGTCCTCTTTTTCGCGGACGCCGAACATATCCTGCCTTTTGCCGGTAAAATAGCCGTCCGTGAAGCCTCCGCGCGAGAATATGCCTTTCAGCGTGGACATATCGGGGACTTCGCCGTCAAGTGCGGCTGAAAGCTCGTGAACGGCAGATGCAACGTACTCGGGACGCTTCATGCGGCCCTCTATTTTCAGCGAATCCACGCCGAGAGCGGCAAGCTCGTCCGCACGGGGGAGAAGTGAGAGATCCTTCAGCGAGAGAGCAGCCTTGTTCCGGTTCCCGGAGGCTGTGAACGGAAGCCGGCAGGCTTGTCCGCAGCAGCCGCGGTTCGCGGAGCGTGACCCCATAAATGCCGACATATAGCACTGTCCGGAGACTGACATACAAAGTGCGCCGTGGACGAAGACCTCGACCTCGATATCCTTTGCACATATCTCAGCGATAGCGTCCCTGTCCAGCTCGCGGGCAGGAACTACCCTTGAATATCCCAGTTTACCGAGCATTTCGGCACCCTCAGCGGTATGCACGGACATCTGTGTTGAGGCGTGGAGGACTGCATCGGGAACGCACCGTCTTATCAGCTCGGCACAGCCCCAGTCCTGCACGATAAAGGCGTCAACGCCTATGGAGGCGGCATATTTTATGTATTCGCAGAAATCAGGGACTTCCGCGTCCGAAACAAGCGTATTTACGGCAAGATCAAGCTTTGCACCGTAAAGGTGGCACAGCCGGACAGCCTCAGCGAGCTCCTCATTGGTGAAGTTGGAGGCGCTGCTTCTTGCGGAAAACCTCTTACCTCCGGCATAGACCGCGTCCGCACCGGAACGCAGAGCCGCACGGAGAGTTTCCATGCTGCCAGCCGGGGCGAGAATCTCCGGACGCTTCATCAGATGCTGTCCTTGAGCTGACGGAGCTTGACCATATTTTCAAGCTGGACTATCTTGGATTTTAGCACCTCGATCTCCTTCTGGGCAGCGTCACGCTCAATGCGTGTTCTTCCGGCCTCATCGACATATTCCTTTGTCTGTGTACGGATATTGTCGAGGCGCTGGTTAGCCTTATTGAGGTCGTCGAGGAGGCTGAGAGCGACCATCATGGAGGCGGCATAGGGTGAGGAGCCGCTTCCGGAGTTCATTATTTCGTTGATCTTGGCTTCGAGAGCTCTTGCGAGAGCGTAGACGTAATTGGGTGATTCCGAGGTCTTGAGCTTATACTCCTTGCCGCAGATCGAAACTTTGACATCGTTGAGCATTTTGTTTCTTCCTTTCAGGTATATTTTTGACTGCTGTAAACGAGCAGAAATGTACCACTCTACATTATACTACATTTTTTTTCAATATGCAAGGGGGATTTGCGATATTTTCTGAAATCGGATCGGGAAGTAAGAACTTGGTGTAGGGGCAGATGCCTACATCTGCCCACGATATACCCGTTATTCCGGGTGGGTCGATGTGGGGTGCGGGTGTCCGGCGGACACCTCTGCCGCAGGCAGAAGCACCGACCGAGGCAACAGTCGAGATTCATCGCCCCCTACACGTTTTTTCAGTAATACCGTTTTAAACCGATGACGCGTCCGAGGATAGTGACCTCATCGAAGATAAGAGGCTCCATTGTGTCATTTTCCGGCTGGAGACGGTAATGTCCTCTTTCCTTGTAGAAGGTCTTGACCGTAGCCTCCTCGCCGTCCACAAGGGCAACCACGATATCGCCGTTCTCAGCGTATTCCGTGCTGCGGACGATAACGATATCCCCGTCGAGTATGCCGGCGTTTATCATGCTCTCACCGCGTATTTTCAGCGCAAAAAGCTCCGAAGGGTCGCAGCCCTCGGTCTCGAAGCCGATGTAGCCGGTTATGTCCTCGATAGCGGTTATCGGCTGACCTGCGGTTACTGTGCCTATCACCGGAACAGATGCAGTAGAGCTGTTGGGAAGACGCAGAGTGCGGTTGAGGTTGGAGGTCTTTTCGAGAAGTCCCTCGCTGACGAGCATTTCGATATATCTGTGAGCCGTTGAGGTCGAATGGAAGTCCATAGCGTCCATTATCTCGCGGACAGACGGCGATGTTCCCTCGTTGAGGCGGCGCTTTATATAGTTGAAGACCTCGATTTTCTTATCGTTTACTGACATATTATCCCTCCGCAAGCTTTTTCAGTATCATTTTCGCGATCTTGTAGGCGTCTCCGCAGCCGAGAGTTATCACGAGGTCGCCCTCCTGAACGTTCTCGCACACATAATCGCATATCTGCTGGAAATTGGCGTATTTGCGTTCATCTGTCCACTCCTCGTCCTCGTTCTGCGGGAACCATATGCAGTCCGGTATCTTTTCGGCGAGGTGCCGTGTGAAGATGCCGTAGGTGTTCTTCTCACGGCTTCCCATGATGTCGGTGAGGACGGTCCTGTCGGGTATCTGCAATACTCTTGCGAAATCGTCGAGGAGTATCTTCGTGCGGGAGAATGTGAAAGGCTGGAATATCGCCCATACGCGGTTGAAATCCATCTCCATTGCGGCACGGAGAGTTGCCTCGAGCTCAGTCGGGTGGTGGGCGTAGTCGTCAACGACCGTTACGCCCTTCTCGAAGCCGAGCTTCTCGAAACGGCGCTTTGCACCGCGGAATTCCTCCAGCCCCTTCTGAACAGCGGCAAAGTCCACGCCGAGGAAGTCCGAGACTGCAACGGCGGCGAGGGCGTTGAGGACGTTGTGGATACCGGCGACATGGAGAGTTACCGTTCCGAGCTTTTCGCCGTTTTTCATGGCATCGAAGGTCGTGAGCAGACCGTTCTCATGCCTGATGTTCTCCGGGTAGAAATCGCAGGAGTTGTCCCTGCCGAAGGTGATTATCTGCTTGTCAAGTCCCTCGACAGCCTTCATGGTGTTGGCATCGGAGCCGTTGACGATGAGGACCTTCGAGGTATTTCCGGCGAATTTCCGGAAAGAAGCGATGACGTTATCGAGAGTTCCGAAGTAGTCGAGGTGGTCGGCATCGACATTGAGAATGACCGAAATATCGGGGAAAAGCTTGAGGTAGTGGTCCTCGAACTCGCAGGATTCGCAGACGAGGATATCGCTTTTGCCGGCAATGCCGCTTCCGCCTATGCAGGGGAGCTTTCCGCCGATATAAGCCGAAAGGTCAACTCCGGCTGTATAGAGTATCTGGGTTATCATCGAGGTAGCGGTAGTTTTTCCGTGGGTGCCGGAAACGCAGACCGCATTTTCGTAGCGGCTTGTTATTATACCGAGCATATCGGCACGTTCGAGAACGGGAACACCGCTTGCCCTTGCAGCCATGAGCTCAGGGTTATCCTCCATTATCGCGGCAGTGTGGACGATGAGGTCAGCGCCCTCAATATTCTCAGCCCTCTGACCTATGAACACCGGAATGCCCATTTTCCGTACAGCTTCGAGTGTCTCGGTCTCATTGTTGTCCGAGCCTGTGAGGAAGAAGCCCTGCGAGTGGAGTATCTGGGCGAGGGGGTACATACCGGAGCCTCCGATACCGATGAAATGAATGTGTTTTTTGCCGTTCAGAATATTCTTATCCATACCTGACACCTTTCCTGTGAAAATATTTGCCCGGCTGAAAAAGGCTGCCGAGGCTGAAAAAGGCTTTAATGCGCGATTTTTAACTATGGCGCATTATTGTTGTTATATATTTTTTCTATATAACTAAAAAAACAGCTTGCAATTTAACTAATTATGATATATAATGATGTTAGGTCGGTCAGTGCTGCCATGCATCGTGAGCTTTGGTACGCATGGCTCGCCCCCCCGGCAGTTCCGGGGTTTCAGACCGTTATTTTGCGACAAAGGAGGTTAGAAAAACATGGAGATCACAGATGTGAAGATCAGGAAGATCATGACTGAGGGCAGGCTCAGGGGAGTTGTATCAGTCACAGTTGACGGAATGCTTGCCGTTCATGATATCAAGATCGTTCAGGGGGACGACCGTCTGTTCGTGGCAATGCCGAGCAGAAAGGACGAAAACGGCGTTTTCCGCGATATCGTACACCCGATATCAGCATCTGCAAGGAAGCTTTTCGAGGAGCGGATCCTCGAGGCTTATCAGGAGCAGCTCGCTGTAATGGAGGCTGAGGAAGCCGAGGCTTCATCCGAGGAAAAAATTGACGAATAATACAGAGACATAGCTTGTTATACGACCTGTCCGTGCGGCAGGTCGTTTTGTTTGGCAGTATAGGAGTTCATAGCTGCAAGCAATTAGCTAATGGCATCGCCGGGCGTGATACTTTTAAATAAGTCTGCGTCAGCAGACACCTCAACTAAGCACTAAGCACTACGAACTAAATCCCGAGCAGTCTTGCGGCTTTGAGAATAGCGATCTGGGTCTTTCCGTCGCGGAGAGTGCCGTCCATGACGAGCTTTACCGCCTCCGCGAGGGGGATCTTCTCCACATCGAGGAATTCGTCCTCATCGAGCGACTGCTTTGAGAAGCTGAGTCCGCGGGCGAGGTACATATATGTCACCTCGGTATTATATGCCGGAGTTGGGAGCATTTCTCCGAGGTAGATGTACTCTGAACAGGTACAGCCGGTCTCCTCAAGGAGCTCACGTCTGCCGCATTCCGCGTGGTCCTCACCCTTTTCGAGCTTTCCGGCAGGCACCTCGCGCGTTACGGTCCTGAACGGGTAGCGGAACTGTTTTACGAGGTATATCTCGTTGTTATCGGTCACGGGGATAACGCACACTCCGCCGTGGTGGAGGAGTACATCGCGGACGGCATTGCCGCCGTTTTCAAGCTCGGCGATATCGTGGGTTATCGTGAATATCTTGCCTTCGTAGACGGTCTCGCTGGAGATCGTTTTTTCCTGTAGGTGCATGGTTTCCTTCCTTTCGTGATATGTCCGCCGACGCAGACTTATTTAATATTATCGCCGACAGGCGATACCGTAATTCGCAATTTGCGGGACGTCGAGGACGCCGTCCCCTACGCTAAACACTAAAGATCAATCGCTGTTATCGTATGAGTCGTAGTCGTAGCAGTATTTACGGACTGATTCCGGTGATTTTTTCCGGAAGATTATGAGGTACGCCGCAAGCAGTACGATACCGGCAGCCGTTATCAGCAGTCCGGCAGTCAGCCCCGGCGTTCTGTAGCGGAAAACGATCGTATTATCGCCTGCGTCCGCCCTTACAGCCATGAAGCCGTAGGAAACGCGCTCGACGTCCGCTTTTTTGCCGTTGACCTCAGCAGTCCAGCCCTCGCTGTAGGGAACGCTGAAGAAAACGAGTCCCGGTCTGTCGAGGCTTATCTCAGCCTCAAAACGGTCGGAGCTGAAGCTGAACGAGCTTGACGCTGCGGCTTGCTTTTCACGGCACAGAGCCTCATAATCGCTCTTTCCGGGAGCGGTGTCATTGCTCCTGTCAGTGAGGATATCCGAGTATTTCTCCGCCTGTTCACCGGTCAGCACCAGCGAACGGAGAAGCAGTCTCTCACGCTCACCCTCTTTGAGAGAAGCGGCGCTTTTCTCGGTGACGAAGCTGTCGTAGGCGAAGCCCATTGGTATGAACAGCTTGTTCTCATAGACCTCGAAGTCGCGGTTCGTCTCAATGTACTCGAATCCCGGCAGAAACTCCGTGATATCGGCGTTTGTGTAGTCCTTGTCACCCTTGTCGTCCGTGGTTATGAGCGATGTGGTACTGCCCTCCATAGCGGCGAGCTCGCTGTAGGGGAGGGCGTCGCCGTCGATGCTGCGGTAGTAGTATTTCACGGAGAAAAGTCCGCGGAGGGTGTAATGCGTGAGGTCAGCCCTCGATGCGACACTGCGGTCCACTCCGACCTCCGGGTAGAAGTCCATGATGGAGGTGCTGACGACGCTGTGGAAAGTCCTCATGCAGGGAAGTCCCCAGTACATCGGGTAATTGTCGTGATCCTCGGAGATGTCGGCGCGGAAGAAATTATCCCGTGAAACAGGCTCGTAAACGATGTCGTCCCCGCCCTCAATGACGTTGCTGATGTAGGTCTTGGCATCGGAGGCAGTCACAGCCTCGTAGAAAACGGTCGTCCATATGCAGCCTACCGAGGTGAGGAGCGTGAATATCACCGTCAGCCGCATGAATGGCTGTCCCTGTTTCCGGCGGTTTATCAGGATATAACAGGCTGCCGCGCATATCCCGGCGACGAGGACGGTTATCCAGAAGTAAGCCGGGTCGTCCGGGAGACGGAAGAATTGCAGCTTTCCAGACTTGCTCTTGGTCGGGAGCGTTCCCATGAGTGCGAACGCCGCAAGTACCGCGATATTGAGCTTCCAAGCGCTCATGAGGTCGGAGCTCTTATCGTCGAGCGAACGGGCGGTCATCATCGCAAAAATGAGCACCGGCATATAGAACCAACGTGCGTAGTAGTAGCCGTTGAAAAGCTGGAAGGACGAATTCAGTATCGGTATCATCGCGAATATGATGAGGCATACCGACAGCCGCGAAGCCCAGTGCTTCCGGTCTTTTCTGATGAACGCGAAGAAGCCGGCCATTGAGAAGAGCGGCAGATAACCGCCTATTGAAGCCCATTTCCCGTATTCCGAGGCGAACAGGTTGGGGTTCGCGGGAGGGTCGGGCGGCATGAAGAAGCCCTGGATAATGCGCGGAACGGTGGTCTGATCGGAGTAGAGGAGCATATCCGTTCCGTAGAGCCTCTCGTTGAGACGGTCGTTGCCGAGAACGGCGAGTGCGGACGGCAGAAGTACCGCTGCGGCTATCATTACACCGCACACCGCCTCGAATGCAAGACCGGCGAATTTTCGCGCATTTATGCGGAAATCGGGACTTGTACAGCGGAAGATGAAGTATATCACCAGAAAGACTGCCTGACCTGCGAAGAAGTAGTAGTTCAGCAGAGCCATGAAGGCTGTGGTAACGGCGAAAATGCCCTTTCTGCCGCGGTTTATGTTCTCCTCCATTGCAATGAGCATGAGAGGGAAGAAAGCGGTGACGTCCTGAAAGTGGTTGAAGAAGATGTTGTAGATCTGAAAGCCGGAGAATGCGTAGAGAAGTCCGCCTGTCAGGGCAGCCTCCTTGCTGCGGACAAACCGCCGTATATAGGCGTATGCGGTAAGCGAAGCGAGACCGTGCTTGACCGCGAGCAGTACCGGCAGCGCGTAGGTGACTGCGCCGGCTGGGAGAAGCGTTGAGAGCCAGAAGAACGGGCTTCCGAACAGGTAGAACGAGTAGGAAGCCATGAAGTCAGAGCCGAGGTCGGTGAACCAGTGCCAGCCGAGCTGACCCTCCCTTACGGCAGTATTGGCAGTGTGGTAGAAATTTATCTGCTGCGCGTTGTAATCGCCGCCGTAGATGAAGTAGCCGTTCTCGACGAGCATTATGGGCAGCAGTGAAAAAAGCAGGCAGGCGAAGCCGAGCAGGAATGCCGGACGGTATTTTTCGCCCGAGGGACTGCGGTATTTTGTAGCGTTTGACATTTTTGCCTCCGGTCGTGTGTGTGGGTATACGCATAAGTATACATTTTATATTATAACACGTTTGTTCTGAAAATGCAAGCGTTAATATCAGAATCATGGACTAAGAGATCAGAAAGTAGAGATTAGTTCTTAGTTCAGAGTGCATAGTGCTTAGCAGGGGCGCATTCCGTGCGCCCGAGCCTGACCGCAGCGATTTTGCCTTGTAGGAAACGGCGCTCTCGCCGTTCCTCAGTAGGGGCGACCTTTGGGCGTCTGCTGCCGTAAGGTGGCTTTGTGTTAATATTGCGGACTGCCAAAGGCAGCCCCTGTACCGTGTTGCCGGTGGTTCGTTCGTCATTCGCGGGCGCACGGACACGATACCGGGAATAAATACAAACGGCACGGGAGAACGATGTTCGCCCCTGCAATCAGGTCTTGCCTTTTTTCATAAAATATGGTATAATAAATATTTGACAGTTCAAAACTAAATGAGGAAGTGGAAAAATGCCAGTTTATCTTGATAATGCGGCTACTACAAAGCCCTGTGCCGAGGCGGTCGAGGCTGCCGTGAGGGCTATGACCGAGAATTACGGCAATCCGTCCTCCCTGCACCGTGCAGGTCTGGACGCACAGCTTGCCGTTGACGGCGCAAGGAAGATCATCGCGGACACTATCGGCGCTGATCCTGCCTGCATATATTTCACCTCCGGCGCTACCGAGAGCAATAACCTCGCTCTCAGGGGAGCTTCCGCTGCATACGGCAGAAACCGCAGGAAAATAGTCATTTCCGCGGTAGAACACGCCTCCGTTGAGGAGACTGCCGCTGACCTTGAAAAAAAGGGCTTCGAGGTCGTGAGGGTATCGCCCCGTGAGGACGGGAGGTTTTACCCGGCGGACTTCGTGAATGTCTGCGGGGACGACACCTGCCTGATAAGCTGTATGCTCGTCAACAACGAGACCGGGTATATCCTGCCGGTCAAGGAGACGTTTTCGGCTGTAAAACGCCGTTTCCCGCATATCATCACCCACTGCGACTGCGTACAGGGCTACATGAAGCTGCCCGTGAGGGTCAGCGCACTGAACGCCGACCTCGTCTCACTCAGCGCCCACAAAATACACGGTGTAAAGGGCGTGGGAGCTATTTTCATAAAGAAAGGTGTCCGCGTCGTACCGGTCGTGACCGGCGGCAAGCAGGAAAAGGGCATACGCTCCGGAACAGAGAGCGTTCCGCTGATAGCGGCTTTCGGAGCTGCCGCGGAGAAGCTTTCCGCTACGTTGGACGAACGTTATAAGACCGCACAGAGCCTCAAAGTCCACCTCCTTAACGCTGTCTCGGACATTGACTGCGTGGAGGTCAACTCCCCGGAGGACGGCTCGCCCTACATTATTAATATATCCGTAGTCGGGAGACGTTCCGAGATAATGCTGCACTTCCTCGAGAGCAAGGGCATATACGTTTCGAGCGGTTCGGCTTGCTCAAAGGGACAGCAGAGCGGAGTTCTCGGACAGTTCGGAATACGCGACAAGCGGGCGGACGGTGCGCTGAGGATAAGCATTACCGCTGAAACTACTGAGGCGGAACTCGATGAGCTTGCGGCTGTTCTGCGTGAAGGCATTGAAAAGGTTAGAGGTTAGAGCTAAGAGTTAAAAGTGCATAGCTAAAGTACCGGAACTATGCACTAAGAACTAAGAATTTGTAACTAAATCCGAATTGATAAGGAGAAAAATATGAAAGAAGTTGTACTTGTAAAATACGGCGAAATGGCGCTGAAGGGTCTGAATAAAAAGACATTCGAGGATATGCTAACCAAGAACATCAAGCGCCGCATCAAGCCCCTCGGCAGCTTTGTCTGCACGAGCGCACAGTCCACGCTCTGCATCGACCCGCAGGACGACAGCATCGACCTCAGCGAGGTCACTGAACGTGTGGGCAAAATTTTCGGTATCGCGGCACTTTGCCGTGCCTGCGTATGCGATAAGACGTTCGAGGACATAACCGCTAAGAGCATCGAATATCTCAGCGATATACTGAGCTGTGCGCGTACCTTCAAGGTCAATGCCAAGCGCTCGGACAAGGCTTTCCCTATGAAGTCGCCCGAGATATGCCGCGAGCTCGGAGGTATACTCCTCGACAGGTTCCCGAACCTCTCCGTGGACGTCAATGACCCCGAAATCACGGTAACTGTTGAGGTCCGTGACACAAACGCATACGTTCACGCCGAGAACATCAAGGGCGCAGGCGGACTTCCGGTCGGCAGCAGCGGAAAGGCGATGCTTCTGCTTTCCGGCGGCATCGACAGTCCGGTCGCAGGCTGGATGATGGCAAAAAGAGGCATCCACATCGCGGCGATACACTATGTCAGCCCGCCCTACACCTCCGACCGTGCTCAGCTCAAGGTCGAGCAGCTCTGTCAGAAGCTCACTGACTGGTGCGGCGGAATAGCGTTCTACTGCGTTCCGTTCACGGAATTGCAGGAGGCTATCAAGGACAACTGTCCGGAGGAGTTCTTCACTATAATCATGCGCCGCCTGATGATGGAGATCGCTCAGAGAATAGCCGCAAAGGACGGCTGTCTTGCACTTATTACCGGTGAGAGCGTGGGACAGGTCGCAAGTCAGACTATGGCTGCGATCGCCTGTACGGACGCGGTATGCCGCATACCTGTATTCCGTCCCTGCATAGGCATGGACAAGACCGAGATAATCGAAATCGCGCGTAAAATAGACACATTCGACATATCGACACTGCCATATGAGGACTGCTGTACTGTGTTCACGCCCCGTCACCCGAAGGTGCGTCCGCGTCTTGAGGACATCGAAAAGGCACAGAACAGCTTCGATTTCGAGCCGCTGATACAGAAGGCGGTCGAGGGTACGGAGATGAAAACGTTCAATCTTGAGTGATTTGTTTGCGTAGGGGCGAACATCGTTCGCCAGTGCTTTTTGTATTTATTTCCGGCAGCGTGTCCGTTTACCTGCGGGCGCACAATGTGCGCCCCTACTCAATTACGCAAGCGCTTTTTAACTTTTACACAAAATTATCACCTGATAATTGTACACATACACCAAAAACGATAGGAGTGACAGAACAGTGAACGGTTATAATAATGAATGTATACCCGAAAAACTTGACAAAACGGTTACAAATGTTGTAAAATTATTAGAGCACAAGGGGTGGACTGTGTCCACTGCCGAAAGCTGTACGGGGGGACTGCTCTCTCAGCTGATAACCTCCGTTCCGGGCGCGTCGGACGTTTTCGAGCTCGGCGTGTGCTCCTATTCCGAAAGGATAAAGAATGAGATTCTCGGCGTTCCGCTCGATGATATCGCCCATTACGGCGTTGTCAGCGAGGAGGTCGCGTTAGATATGGTCGGCGGACTGAAACGCCTCTCGGGCGCGGACATCTGCGTTTCCACAACAGGCATCGCAGGTCCCTCCGGCGGTACTCCGGAAAAGCCCGTGGGTACGGTCTGGATAGGCTTCGATATCCGGGGCAGACGCTTTGCGAGGCTCCCGGAGCTTTGGAAGCTCCCCGACAAGAGCCGCAGCAGCATCAGGACTGCCGCCGCCGCATTTATTTTTGAAACACTGGAAAAATTACTGACGGAGGAGATTCCGTAAAAATGAGCGATAATTTCAACGAGGCGTATGACGCCGAGGCTAAAAGACGCGCGGAGCGTATCGCGGCGATAAGACGTTCGGTACGCACTGCGTCTGAAACGCCTGTTGAACAGGCTGCCGAGGCAGTTCAGGAAACTGTTCAGGAAGCCGCCGGAGCAGCGGATATACCTTCCCCTGAGCCTGCACCAGCCGAAAGCGCAGCTTCCGACTGGGAGAACGAGCTCGCAGCCCGTATCGCGAACAGGATACAGAGGGTAAAGCAGAACAAGACTTCGAGTGCAGAAAGCATTCTCCGCGAGCTCGGACTTGAAACAGCTCCCGCAGAGAGCAGTCCCGTGCAGGAAAATGTCCCGGAGACTGTGGACTATGTCCCAAAGCACGAGGCTGAACAGTACGTCCCTCAGCATGAGGCTGAACAGTACGTTCCCAAGCATGAGGCGCTGCCCGTACAGGAGGAGGCTCCGGTCTATCCCAGCCACACGGTTGAGGAAGAGCCTTACGTACCGACACATGAGGCGGTAAGCAGAGAGACCGGCACACCGGAGGAGCTCCCCTCGCAGGAGCCCCTGAAGAAAAAGAAGAAAAAGAAGAAGAAAAAGTCCTTCAAGGAGAAATTCCTCGGACTTTTCCCGCAGCGAGGCGACAGCATTCTTGAATGTGTCAGGAAAGGCGTTTTCCTCGTTGCGATAGCTGTCATAGTCGTTTGCGGATATATCGTCGGGGACTATTACCTCGACCTGTGGCGCAGCAAGCGTGAGAACAGCAAGGTCATGAACAACTACTGGCATGACATGGAGAAGCAGACAGAGCCCTCCACCGGCAATGAGCCGGACGACCGGAAGGTCTACACGCTCCTCAAGGGCGCTGAGTACCTCCTCGACCAGAACGACGAGGTCGTGGGCGTTATCAGGATAGAGGATACCCCCATAAACAACCCTGTCATGCAAGCTGACAACAACAGCAAGTACCTCAACCGCAAGCTCAGCGGCAGGGAATCGCGTCCCGGTGAGCTCTTCCTCGACTACCGCAATCACTTCGATGAGGTCGATGCCGAGGGACACCTCGTCTGCGAAAATTCCGATAATCTCGTCATCTACGGTCACAATATGAAGGACGAGCAGATGTTCGGAAGCCTTAAATCCTACCAGAGGAACGAGTCCTACTACGGCGAGCACCCGGTAATACTTCTCAATTCCAACTATGAGCAGTACAAGTACAAGATATTCGCGTTCTTCATTCTCGATGTGGAAGATGATACCGATACCAAGTTCAACTGCTGGGAAAAGCTCGATTTTGACGACGAGGAGGACTTCTACAGCTTCGTCAACGAGGCTAAGCGCAGGACTATCCGCCTTAACGATGTCGATGTCAAGTACGGCGACAAGCTTCTCACTCTTTACACCTGCAACACCATTCTCGGTGACAGGGGAAGACTTATCGTCCTCGCAAGACTCGTCAGGGACGGCGAAGACCCGCTCGCAGGTACTCAGAACAGTACCGCAAATCCCAATATCAAATGGCCTTCCGTTTACTATACCTATAAAGGAACAGGCGTGACTTATGATCCGGAGGCAGAGTTCGTGCCCTACGGTCCGGATAAGAAATCTCAGGAGAAATAAATGAACAAGAAAGCAAAGATTGCATCAACGTGCGCTGCCTGCGCTCTTGCGGCAGCCCTCGGGATAGGCGTGTTCTCGCTCAGGAAGTCCGGAAGCGATGAACTCTCACTGGAGGAGACCACGGTGACATCTGCGGTGACAGAGGCTCCTCCCGAGCCGAAGGGCGTTCCCGCGGACTGGTCAACAGGTCTCAGCTATGTGCCGGACAACTCGGGCATCACTGCGAGAGCAAGGTCGCTTCTAAGGCTGAATCCCGATATATGCGGATATATAAGGATAAACGGCACCATGGTCGAGTATCCGCTGGTCAAGGATCCTGGCGAGATACCGGAGAATACTCCCTTTTACGGTCCGGAAAAATACAAGAGCAACTACTTCTACCTCGACCATGACCTCGACGCAAGCTATAAACGCGCCGGAACTCTTTACCTCGATTACCGCGATAACTTCGGCTGGGACGAGAAGGAGCAGTCCGAGAACATCATCATCTACGGACACAATATGATGGATAATTCCATGTTCGGCTCTCTCAGAAGATACCGTCAGGATTACTCCTTCTTTGAGCAGAGCCCCTTCGTTGAGCTCAGCTCGAACTACAAGGACTATGACTATGTCATTTTCGCCTTCCTTATAACAAGCGGAAGCTTCGCCTCAACCGATTTCGTCTACTGGAATATGGAGGAGCTCGACAGTAAGGAGGACTTCGACGCCTATGTCGCACGCTGCAAGCGTGACGCCATGGTGGATACAGGCATTGACGTTCAGTACGGCGATAAGCTGCTCACGCTCTCTACCTGCTATGCGAACGAGGATAATTCACGCTTCATCGTTGTCGCAAGAAGACTCAGGGAAGGGGAGAAGCCGGGCGACCTTTCGTCCGTAAAGCATACCGATGAGTACCTCAGTGCTCACCAGCCCCAGACGGAAACAACGGAGGCTCCTGCTGATACGCAGAGCTGACACACATAAGGAGTGAAGTATGAAAACTAAGATCTGTTTTAAGGCTTCCGCAGCGGTGCTCTCGTTCGCATTCGCGCTCACCTCTGCCGGAGCAGGAACAGTCGCCGGAAATGAGCCGGAAACCGATACCGCTGCCGCTATCGAGGCTGCTGCGGAGGAGGACGCTGCCGCAAGGGAGTATACCCTTGACCTTAGCAAGGCTGACATCTCCGATTATGACAACAGTCTCTCACTGATAAGCTATGAGCTCACAACTCCCGAGATGTACAAGCTCGGCGACGGCCTTGAGGCTGCCGGAGGCGAGTCCGAAAACGCTCCCCTCAGCAGCGAGCAGGAGGCTATGATACTCCTGATGAGAAAGAAGCTCAGAAGCTCATCGCCGGTTCTCGGAAGAAAGTCCAAGGATGCTACTCCCACTGCCGTTGAGGTCTACTCCTCCGGCGGAGAGCTCAGCAATATCCCTGAGCCGCAGGAGGGCAAGGTGGTACAGAGCAATCCCGGACAGTTCGCGATACAGTCCTACGGCTGGGGTCACGGCGTCGGCATGAGCCAGAACGGTGCAAACTTCTACGCTAAGTACGCCGGCTGGACATATCAGGATATCCTCTACCACTACTATCCCGGCACACATCTTATGAATACAGGTCTCACGGACGAGGAAGTCCTCACTATCAAGCATATCCCCGCCGGAAAGACCCTCGATATCCTCGCGGGCATCGTTTACCACGAAATGGGCGGCTGTATGGCTTACGAGGCTATGAAGGCACAGGCTGTTGCGGCATATACCTTCATGAAGTACAACAATGACGACTCCTACGATATGCGTATGAAGCCCAATCCGCCGCAGATAGTCTATGACGCCTGCCGCGAGGTGCTCGGACAGGCGCTCTACTACAACGATGACTACTGTCTGACGATGTTCTACGCTTCATCGGGCGGAACTACCTCAAACTGCTCCGAGATATTCTGTCAGGATCTTCCCTACCTCAGAACGGTCTCGGGCGACTATGACGCAGCCTTTGACCCGCATTACGGCAGCGTTACCTACATCGACGCGGCTACCATGAGGAACAGGATCGAGACACGCTACGGCATCACCCTCTCAGAGGATCCTCACAACTGGATACAGCTCACATATTCGCCTACCAGCGGATATATCAACGACGTTTATATCGACGGTCAGCTCCACGTTCAGGGCTATGCCTTCTCAGTCGCTATGGGACTGAAATCGTGCAAGTTCAACCTTGCATACACCGATTACGCTGATTTTGACGGCGAGGGCGGCGATGAACAGTCAACTCCGCTTCTTACCCGCGACGGCGAGATCGCACCGCCTTCCGAGCTGGAGGACGTCCCCACTGTTGAGCGTCCTACCGAGGAAACGTCCGAGCCCGAGGAGGAAACCACCTCCGAACCTGAGGAATCTACCGAACCTGAAACTGATATCACCACTGAGCCCCCTACGGGCGATGAAACTGAGCAGCAGACTACTGAAAACAACGACGAAGAACCTACTGAAAAATAAGTCTTACTACGATCTCCGGGAACGGACGGCAGCCAAACGGCAGCCTCTCCGCCCGGAGTTTCTGTTTTTTGGGAACGGCTGCCTCACTTAGCCTCCGATTTTGAAAATCTTCAGGAAAAAATCACCCAAACGGTGAAAAAAGGCTTTGATCTCACCTTTTATCACCTTTGAGCCTCTTTTTGGGGCAAAAAATGACGTTCTGCAAACAGGCGGCAAAAGAGCGTTTTGGCGAAAATGCTGAAAATGCCATGTAAAATTTTCTCATTCTTGGTTAGTATTTTTGTTGATTAATTCTTTCAGGCGTGGTAAAATATATGTACAGGTGAAAAAAGGTGAAAAAAAGTGATTTTTTCCACTGAGAGGTTCAACCTTACCACAGAAAGAAAAATCAGAACAAGAGAAAGCGAGGCGAGGGAATTGGCAGAACCACTGTACGGTACATATTATCCGAGTATCGACACCAAGGGTCGTATGGCGTTCCCGAACAAGCTCCGCGATATCCTCGGACCTGAATTCTATCTCGTTCCCGGTAAGGGCGACAGATTTATCTCAGTCTATTCACCTGAGGAGTACCGTAAGTTTGAAGAAACACTGAAGACGCTCCCCGGCAATGACGGCGACAAGGTGAGAAGAATTTTCCATTCCGCCACCGATAAGCAGGTCCCCGATAAGCAGGGAAGGATCTTCATCAAGGATAATCTCCTGAAATATGCGGAGATAACTGATGAGGTCGTAGTCGTCGGAGCTTCCTACAGAGCCGAGATATGGTCGAAAGCGAACTGGGATAAGTTCAATGCTTCGATATCCCTCGATGATATCGGCAGCGTTCTCGACGGTCTCGTTATCTGATACATTGCAGGGTGATGTATCATGGAATTCAATCATATACCGGTTATGCTGAACGAGTGCATGGAGGGACTGGCTATACGTCCGGATGGCATCTATGTTGACGGTACAGCCGGCGGTGCGGGACATTCCTCCGCTATCGCCTCACGACTCGGCAGCAATGGCAGACTTATTGCTCTCGACCGTGACCCCGATGCAGTGAAAACTGCTGCGGAAAGGCTCTCGGTCTTCCCAAACACACAGGTAATACACAGCAATTATTCGCAGATACGCGAGGTGCTCGACAGCCTCGGGATAGATAAGGTGGACGGTATCCTCATGGATCTCGGCGTTTCCTCCTATCAGCTCGATGAAGGCAGCCGCGGCTTCTCCTACCATACAGATGCCCCCCTCGATATGAGAATGAGCAAGGAGGGCACAAGCGCTGCGGATATCGTCAACACCTGCTCCGAGCAGGAGTTAGCAAGGATCATATTCGAGTACGGCGAGGAGAAATTCTCCCGCAGGATAGCCTCGAATATCATTAAGGCAAGGGCGGAAAAGCCCATTGAGACTACCCTTGAGCTTGCTGATATCGTGCGCATGAGCGTCCCGCAGAAGGCGAGACGCGACAAAAACCCCTGCAAAAAAACATTTCAGGCTATCCGCATCGCGGTAAACGGTGAGCTCGACCACCTCTCAAAGGGGCTCGAGGACGCATTCTACAGCCTGAAAAGCGGCGGAAGGCTTGCTGTTATAACCTTCCATTCACTCGAGGACCGTCTCGTTAAGCAGAAATTCGCAGGCTGGTGCAGAGGCTGTATCTGTCCGCCCGATTTTCCGCAGTGCGTCTGCGGCAGAAAGCCCGAGGGCTCTCTCGTCAACAGAAAGCCGATCGAAGCGGACGACGGTGAGGTCGAAGGCAATGTCAGAAGCAGAAGCGCCAAGCTAAGGATAATCGAAAGGAGTGCGTGACCTATGGAGCCGGAAAGAGACTTCGGTTATTATTACGAAGACGATGTTTACGGCGAGGAAACTCCGGCTGATACAAGCGGAGAGACCGGCACGGATAAGCCCGGGGTCACGGAGGAAAGCTCCAGAAAGCGCATAAAAAGGCGCGATACCGAGGCGAGAAGCGGCTCGGTCATGACGATAGTCGTCATTTCAGCCCTTGCAGCTTTGCTGCTAGGCACAGTTATCTATTCCCTTGACAGAAGAAATACCGCTTTCAACAGAGTAGCAAAGCTCAATCAGGAGCTCAGCCGTGTTGAGGCCGAGAATGTAAGATTGCAGTCCGAGCTCGAAAGCAGGGTCTCTGCCAAAAACGTCGAGGATTACGCTGAAAACGTCCTGCATATGAGAAAGATAGATTCCTCTCAGATAAAGTATATCAAGATACAGCAGGAGGACGAGGTCAGCATTCCCAAGAAGGACAAGAGCTTCAAGGCAAAAATAAGTAATTTCTTCGACGGTCTTGTGGAATATTTCAGAGGGTAGTCAAAATATATATAGAAATGTAAAAGCTGCCCGGCAACAAAAGGAAACTATCGGCAAAAGAAAAAATATGCCGAAGTATAGTAGAACACGGAGATACAGCGGGTGATCGGAATAACCCGGCCGGTCGGTTCGCGGACGCCGTAAGCAAGGCGTCCGCGGGGCGGCTGTCCAACGCTTGAACAGCGAAAAATCCTTCGTCGTATCATAGAAAACGGACATCACAGAGATAAACGGTGTTCAGAGGCGGGGCAGCATTTTTACCCTGCCTTATTCTATTTTCGGGAAAGTTCAGAGCTAGCTCACACGGATCGCCGAGTGCGGCATTCCCTGCAATGCTCTCTGCTTTATGATAACTGACAGAGGCATTATAAAAGTCACAGGAGGAAGCATGGCTAATACCAATCCGACAAATTCCATGAGATTCAGGGCAAAGATCATCATGACGACAGTGTTCATGGTGCTTTTCGGAGCCGTCGCAGTGAACTTTTTCCGGATCTCTGTCATAAATAACAAGAAGTATCAGCAAATGGCTAATGACCGCCATTTCGGCTCGATATCCATTTCAGCCCACCGCGGCTCTATCTTCGACAGCAACGGCGTTACGCTCGCAAAAAGCGCGACGGTCTACAAGGTCATTCTCGACCCGAGCTGCCTCCGCGATGAGATGAAGGAGCTCGAAAAGAGCATCAAGAAGCGCAATTCCGATAAGGCGAACGGAAACTACACTCCCCAGTACGATGAGGAGGGCAAAGAGATCGGCGTTCTTCCGGCTTCCGTTGAGGACTTCGTCAGCGAGGCTACGACCCTCCTGAGCACAAAGCTCGGCATCAAGCCCGAGGAGGTCACTGCCGCTATGGCAAAGGACACTCAGTATGTCGTTCTTCAGACACAGGTCGAGAAGCAGGTCGCTGACGAGCTCATCGCCTACTTCAACAACCTCAACATGATCGCCCTCTATGTTACGGAGGACACCAAGCGCTATTACCCCCAGAGCGAGCTCGCTGCGACCGTCATCGGCTTCACGAATACCGACGGAAACGGTCTCTACGGCATAGAGGCAAAGTACAATGATTACCTCTCCGGCGTCGATGGAAAGACGGTCTCCGCAAAGGACTCCAACGGCAATGAGCTGCCGTACAAATACTCCAAGACCTACCCTGCCAAGAACGGCGACGATATCTACCTCACCATAAACAGCGATATACAGTACATACTCGAGAAAAACCTCGAGAAAATGGTGAATAACTTCAACGTAAAGAACCGCGGCTGTGCTATCCTCATGAACTGCAAGACCGGCGCTATATACGGTATGGCACAGTACCCCTCGTTCGACCTCAACGAGCCCCGGAAGATCGCCGATCCCACTAAGGCGGAGGCGATAAAGGCTGCCAAGACTGAGGAGGAAAAGGATAAGCTCACTACTGACGAGCGCGAGGAGCAGTGGAGGAACAAGAGCATAACTGAGCGCTATGAGCCCGGTTCGGTATTCAAGGTCATAACCAGCGCCGCTGCTATCGAGGAGAACCTCATAGACTTTGAAAATCCGATATACCAGTGCAACGCATTCGTTGAGATACCCGGAATGCTAAAGCCGATATGGTGCCACGACCACAACGGTCACGGCGCACAGACCTTCCAGAAGGCGCTCACGAATTCCTGCAACCCTGCCTTCATGAAGATAGGCAAGGACCTCGGCGAGGAAAAGTTCGTATACTACTGCGATGCCTTCGGCTTCGGCGAGAGAACAGGCATCGACCTCCCGGCTGAGAGCCGCGGCGACCCCTTCACAAGCGAGACCATTGACGAGGTAAACCTTGCGGTCGGCTCCTTCGGACAGGGCGAGACCGTTACCCCTCTCGAAATGATAACAGGCTACTGTGCCGCGATAAACGGCGGCTATCTGCTTCAGCCCTATGTGGTGGAAAAGATAGTCGATGCGGACGGCAATGTTGTCCTCAAAAACGAGAGAACGGTACGCCGTCAGGTAGTCTCCGAGGAGACTTCAAGGAAGCTTGCCAAGTGCCTCGAAACGGTCGTCAAGGACAATCCCACCAGCAATGTTGACATAAAGGGCTACTCCATAGGAGGAAAGTCCGGTACATCACAGCGTAAGATGCTCACGGCGGACGGCACTGAGGATACCAACCAGCAGGAGGACGAGAGCAAGGAGGAATACGCTGCTTCGTATGTGTGCTTCACCCCTGCGGACGATCCCGAATTCATAGTTCTTGTAATGGCTGATATGCCTGACAAGAACATCGAGTATTACGGAAGCAAGGTCGCAGTACCTACTGCCCGCGATATCATGGAGGAGGTCCTCCCCCTCATGCACATTCTTCCGGAGTATTCCGAGGAGGAAATGAAGGACCTTGACGTTCATATACCGCTTCTTGAGGGCTCTATCGACGATGCTGTCGCAACTCTCAAGGACATCGGAATCACGAACTACAAGAAGATAGGAAACGGCATCGAGGTCGTTTCACAGTACCCGGTGACCGGCACGGCAATGTCCAAGAACGGCTGTGTTTACCTGTATACCGAGAAGAACGCGGCTGTTGAGGAAACGGTAGTCCCCGATTTCAGCCATCAGGACCTCAGCGGAGTGAATTACCTCGCGGAGGAATACGGAGTGAACTTCTCCGTGAGCGGCGCATCGGCTTCCGGAACCGGAGCTTACGTCAAATCGCAGGATCTCACTCCCGGAACGCGAGTCCCCAAGGGAACGGTCGTCGCACTTGTATTCGACATACCGGCGGTAACGTTTGCCGACTAAGCGGCGGAGCTGTGAACAAAGGATCGGATACGATAAACTGATTTCTAATTTCTAAAAGGAGGCGGTCAGATGAAGCTTAAAGATCTGCTTGAAAACAACGCGGTCACCAATATCGGAGACACTGAGATAACATCTGTTACTGACGATACGAGGAAGGTAACGGCAGGAAGCCTTTTCGTCTGCGTAAAGGGCGGAAAGTTCGACGGCCACAGCGCCGCTGCCGAAATGCTCGAAAAGGGCGCGGCAGCCGTAGTTTGCGAGCATGACCTCGGTCTCGGAGACAGACAGATACTGACCGATAACTCCCGCTGGCTCTACGGAAAGCTCTGTGCTGCGTGGTTCGGTCACCCCGAACGCAAAATAAAGATGATAGGCGTTACCGGTACGAACGGCAAGACGACTATCACGAGCGTGATAAAGCATATCCTCATGAGCACCGGACACAAGACCGGTCTCATCGGCACGATACAGAATGAGATAGGCACAGAGGTCATTCACACCGAGAATACCACCCCCATGACCTTCGAGTTCATGGCTCTCCTCGACAGAATGGTGAAGGAGGGCTGCGAGTACGTCGTTATGGAGGTATCGTCCTTCGGTCTGGTTCAGAACCGCATAGGTTCATCGTGGTTCGGCATCGCACTTTTCACCAACCTCACGCAGGATCACCTCGACTACCACAAGGACATGGAGGACTACTATCAGGCGAAGAAGATGCTCTTTGACGTCTGCGATACAGCTATATGCAACATCGACGATGACTACGGCAGAAGGCTTTACGGCGAGATAGGCTGCGATAAGCTCACATTCTCAATACACGAAAACGCAAGCTTCTACGCTGACGGCATAAAGATACGTCCCACAGGCTCAAGCTTCTGGTTCTGCTATGAGGGCAAGTCCCACTTCGTCAAGACGAAGATACCGGGTACCTTCAATGTTTCAAACCTCACCGCAGCTATGGGCGCCTGTCTGAAAGCAGGCATTCCCCTTGATGATATCATCGCGGCTGTAGGCGAATACGGCGGCGTAAAGGGCAGGTGCGAGGTCATTCCCACCGGCAGGGACTTCACGGTCATCTGCGACTATGCCCACACTCCCGATGCTGTTGAGAACGTTCTCAGGAGCGTCAAGGAATACACCTCCGGAAGGCTCATATGCCTCTTTGGCTGCGGCGGTGACCGCGATGCCGCAAAGCGTCCGCTCATGGCAAAGGCTGCGGCGAAATACGCTGACAGGCTCATCGTTACCTCCGATAATCCGAGAAGCGAGGAGCCCTCGGAGATAATCCGGCAGATACTCACAGGCCTTGAGGACAGCAGCGTTCCGTATGACGTTGTTGAGGACAGACGCGAGGCGATATACCACAGCTTGAAAATCGCTGAAAAAGGTGATATAATAGTTCTTGCAGGCAAGGGCCACGAGGATTATCAGATCCTTGCCGGCGGAAAGCGCATTCATTTCGATGAGCGCGAGGTCGTAGCGGAGGGCTTGAAGCTCCTCTGATAAGAGTGTTTGGTTTTAATTCCAAATCAATAAAATAACGGGGGCTGTTCGTTCAAATGTCATTCTGGATAATAAATCTTATAGTATCACTTGCGTCCTTTGTCTTTGCGGCGGTATCGGGGATATTCCTCGTTCCGTTCCTGCACAGGATAAAATTCGGTCAGCCTATCAAGACCGAGGACGGGCCGCAGTGGCACGCCAAAAAGCAGGGCACGCCCACTATGGGAGGCTTTATGTTCATCATATCCTCCGTTCTTATGTCAGTCGGCGGCTACTGGGTGTACCGTATGCGCGGCGGCATCGACACGACAGACAAGGCTGTGCTCGAACAGTTCTACCGAATGATGAGCGTGGTGGTATTTTCCATGCTCTTTGGTGCGATAGGCTTCATCGACGATTTCCTCAAGGTCGCAAGAAAGAAGAACGACGGTCTTTCCCCGAAGCAGAAAATGGCATTCCAGTTCGTTGTGGCTGTAGGCTTCCTGTTCGCACTTTACCACTTCGGCGACACCTCGACGAAGATAGACCTCGGCTTTGTGAAAACTCCCTCGCTCGGTATCTTCTACTACATCATCATGATACCGGTGATAATCTACCTCACCAATGCGGTGAACCTCACCGACGGCATCGACGGTCTCTGCGGCTCAGTCACATTTGTGGCGATGCTCATATTCACCGTCTGCTGCTCGATACTCCGCGAAAATGAGCTCTCGCTCTTTACTATGGCGCTTGCAGGAGGCTGTCTCGGCTTCCTTGTCTGGAACCTCAACCCTGCGAAGTGCTTCATGGGCGACACAGGCTCGATGTTTCTCGGAGCAGCCGTTACAGGCGTGGGACTTGTTCTCCACAATCACCTCCTGATGTTCCTTGTGTCGCTTGTGTACATACTCGAGGCGCTTTCAGTCGTCATTCAGGTAAGCTACTTCAAGTACACCAAGAAAAAGTACGGCGAGGGCAGAAGGATATTCAAGATGACCCCCATTCACCACCATTTCGAGATGAGCGGCTTCAGCGAGTACAAGATCGTCATAACCTTCTCGATAACCGGAATGATATTCGGTATTCTGGGAACACTTACATTGCTGGCATTCTGACAAAAAGCCTTCAAAGGAGGAAACAATGGCGCAGCCAAAGAAGAAAAAGAAAGGCTCCGGCTTCGGAGGACTGTGGAAGTCCTTCGTCGGAGAGGGCAGGAACGGAGACATAAGCCTCTCGTTCTTTGCGTATGTCATGATACTTCTCGTTGTCGGCATTGCGATGATGTCGTCGGCAAGCTACGCATGGGCTTACAGCGAGCATGACGGCGACGGTCTTTTCTACGCGAGAAATCAGGCGAAAATGGCTGTTATCGGCTTTTTCGTGATGATATTCTTCATGAAGATGGATTACCACAACCTCAAGAACATAAAACTTCCGCTCCTGAAAAAGTTCAATATCGCCGGACTCCTCTACGTTTTCGGCTTCATACTGCTCGTTCTGGTACTGCTCATCGGTAACGATGAGGGCGGTACTATGGGAGCAAAGCGCTGGCTCACCCTCGGACCGCTGAACTTCCAGCCCTCGGAGGTCGCGAAGCTTGCGATAATAGTCTATTTCGCGTTCAGTATGGAACGTGACGGCAAAAAGATGAACGATTTCAAGACCGGTATCCTCAAATATGCCGGACTCATGGGCGCTTATGCGATACTCCTCTACAAGGAGCCCCACCTCTCCGGACTTATCCTCATCGTTACGATATCGGTTGCGATGATACTCTGCGGCGGTGCTAACAAGAAGCAGTTCCTCCTCCTCGGAGGCTCAGCTCTCGCACTTGCGATAATCATAATCTCGTGGCAGGCGAGTATCGAGGGAAGCTACGTTTCCGTCCGCATAAAGTCATGGAACGACCCGTTCGCGGACGTTCTCGACGACACATGGCAGACTGCCAACTCCATTATCGCCATAGGTTCGGGCGGTATGTTCGGACTCGGCATAGGAAATTCCCGACAGAAGTATATGTACCTCCCCGAGACCAAGAACGACTTCGTTTTCCCGATAGTCTGCGAGGAGCTCGGCTTTGTCGGCGCACTTGCAATAATCATCGTATTCTTCCTCCTCGTTGTGGAGGGCTTCTCGATAGCGGTAAGATGCAAGGACCGCTTTGGTATGCTTATCGCGGTCGGCATAACCACTCAGATAGGCATTCAGACCGTTCTGAACCTCGCCGTTGTCAGCAATATGATACCGAATACCGGTATCAGTCTGCCGTTTTTCAGCTACGGAGGCACTGCGCTGATAATGCAGCTCGCGGAAATGGGCATCATGCTCAATATCTCGCAACAGAGGTACTATCCGGACGAAAAACCGGCAAGGCGTAAGAGACGCGCTCCCGCAAAGGAAGCGGCAGAGCCCAAAAATGCGTAAAGGAGCAGTTCTATGAAGGTGCTTATAGCCTGCGGCGGTACGGGCGGACATATCAACCCCGGCATCGCCATTGCAGATATGATAAAGGCGAAATACCCCGATGCGGATATTCTTTTCGCCGGAACTCCCGACCATATGGAGGCAAAGCTCGTCCCGAAGGCGGGGTATAAGTTCGAGCCTATCAAGGTCGCCGGCTTCCAGAGGAAGATATCCCTCGAAAATATCGGCAGGAACGCCAAGGCGCTCGCCTATCTTGCGACCTCCGGAAAACGTGCGAAGGAGATAATCCGCAATTTCAAGCCCGATATCGCGATAGGTACGGGTGGCTACGCTGCCGGTCCGGTCATCAGGAAGGCTGCAAAAATGGGCATTCCTACCGCGATACATGAGCAGAACGCCTATCCGGGCGTTACAAACAGGCTGCTCTCGAAAGAGGTCGATCACGTTATGCTCACCGTGATCGAGGCTCTCGATTTCATGGACAAGAGCAAGTTCGAGTACAGCGTTACGGGACTTCCGGTACGCAGCAGCATTAATTCCATAAGCAGGGCTGAGGCAAGGAAAAAGCTCGGCTTCAATGACGATTTCACCGTTCTCTCGTTCGGCGGAAGTCTCGGCGCAGGCTGCATAAACGAGACTATGGAGGCTGCCATAAAGTGGCACGTTGGTGAGGGACTTGACATAAACCATATCCACGGCTACGGCGGCATGGGTAAGGACACCTTCCCGCAGGCGATGAAGGAGGCGGGCATACCGCTCAAGTCTGACCGTCTGCGTATCACTGAATACATAAACGACATGGACGTTTGTCTTGCGGCGGCTGACCTCGTTATCTGCCGCAGCGGTGCTTCAACTCTCGCGGAGCTTGAGGCGGCAGGCAGGGCTTCGATACTGATACCCTCGCCGATAGTTGCCGGAAATCACCAGTACCATAACGCAATGGTGCTCGGAAAAGCCGGTGCAGCGGTAGTCATAGAGCAGAAGGACGCTTCTCCGGAAAGGCTTATTTCCGAGATAAAGAAGCTCTACGATGAGCCTGACAAGGCGGAGACCATGTCCGCTTGTGCAAAGGCGCTCTGCGTTACAGACACAAACGACCGCATCATGGCAGTGGTCGAGAAATTGCTTGCTAAGAAAAAATAGTTCATAGTGCATAGCTGAGAGCATTATTCGGATCCGTCCGCGAAGCGGACACCGCAGCTAATAACTAAGCACTAATAACTAATAACTGATAACTAAATTCACAAAGCACTGCTTCACAGCATATCATACACAAATGGCTGTGAGGTGGTAATATGCAGAAACTTATCGTTGAAGGCGGCAGACGTCTGCGCGGCGAGCTTGTCCTTCAGGGAAGCAAAAACAGCTCTCTCCCGATACTTGCGGCTTCGCTGCTTTGCAGGGAAGAATGCGTTATCCGCAACTGTCCCGCACTGACGGACGTTTATGCAGCAGCGCGTATACTCAACTGCGTGGGCTGCCGGTGTACATTTTCGGAAAATACCGCTGTGATATCGCCGCAGACCGTGACGGGTACGGCGATACCCGAGGCTCTGATGCGCGAGATGCGGTCGTCTATCATCTTCATGGGCGCAATGCTCGGAAGAATGGGTGAATGCGGGGTAAGCGTCCCCGGCGGCTGCGAGCTTGGTCCGCGTCCGATAGATATGCACCTTGCCGCACTGAGAAAAATGGGAGTGGACATAACCGAGCCGGGCGGCAGTATAGTCTGCCGCAGCAGGGGAGGACGCGCTAAGGGTGCAAAGCTCACGCTCGCTTTCCCGTCTGTCGGGGCTACGGAGAATATAATCCTCTGTGCTGCGGCAGCAGAGGGCGAAACTGTGATAAACAATGCCGCCCGTGAGCCGGAGATATGTGACCTTTGCGGTTTTCTCAGGGCTTGCGGAGCTGATATAGCAGGTGACGGCGGCAGCAGCATCGTCATAAGGGGCAGGGATAAGCTCCACGGCTGCGAATACACCGTCATGCCCGACAGGATAGCAGGTGCGACCTACCTTTCGATGACGGCGGCTGCCGGAGGCGAAATGATACTCGATAACGCCTGTCCGGCAGAAATGGAGCCTTTCCTGAACGTCCTTGAACAGACGGGGTGCAGTATCTACACTTCCGGGGACAGGATATACCTCCGGAGCGGTTCGCGGCTCAGGGCTGTCAGGGACAGGATAAGGACGATGCCGCACCCGGGCTTCCCTACGGACGCTCAGGCTGTGCTCATGGCAGCGCTCGCCACCGCGGAGGGAACGAGCGTTTTCGAGGAGAACATCTTCGACTGCCGCTACAGGCATACCGACGCCCTCGTCAAAATGGGCGCGGACATACAGATACTCGGCAAGGTCGCGATAGTCAGGGGAGTTCCCGGACTTCACGGTGCTCCGGTGGAGGCTACCGACCTCCGCGGAGGCGCAGCAATGGTGTGTGCGGCGCTTGCAGCCGAGGGTATCAGCGAAATATCGCGGATATGTTATATTGACAGAGGATATGAAAAAATCGAGGAAGCGGTCAGAAAGCTCGGCGGCAGGATAAGCCGGGTCTGACCGGGAGTGGAGTGTATATGAAGGACGTCGAAAAGACCAACGCCGAAACGCAGAAAAGCAGCAAGCGTCTGAGAAGGCGAAAACGTAAATTCAATATCTATGCGCTTGTGGTGATACTGCTCGTGGTGACGGCAGGTATCACTATAAGCTATACCTTCCTTTTCAACATAAACGAGATAAAGGTCTCGGGGGAATCGGATATGTACAGCGCAGAGGAGATAGTTGAAGCCTCCGGAATACGCGAGGGCGACAACCTTCTCAGGCTCGACCCGTCAAAGAGCGAGCAGGCTATCCTCGACAAGCTCCTTTTCGTTGAGAGCGCCGAGGTCGAGAGGGAATTTCCCTCGTCGCTGGAGATAAAGGTCACGAAATGTGAGCCTGCCTACAATATCAGCTATGACGGCGGAACTCTCCTCGTCAGCAAAAAGGGCAAGATACTCGCGGACAACGGCTTCGTTACCGACGGTCTGCCGATAATCTACGGCTATGAGCCGGCGGTTACTGCTGCCGGTAAGCCTGTTGAGTCCTCCAACCAGCACAAGAACGATGCCTTCAATGCACTGATGTCCGCATTTGAGAAGGATACCGAAAATCCTGTTTCGTATGTCGATATGAACGACGAGTTCTCGATAAATGTGACCTACAGGAACGGCATAATCTTCCGCATGGGCAACTGGAACGATGCCGACTACAAGCTGAAGCTTGCAGAGGAGGTCATGAACGAGGACAGCGTCAAGGGCAAAAAAGGCTATCTCACGATGGTCGGGACCCACGAATGCGGCTTCAGAGTGAACAAGGACAGCACTGGTCAGGAGGCAACAACAGCTCCGCTTGCAGAGCAGACTACCGATATCTACGGCAGAACTGTTGACGGCGAGCAAAATCCTGAGCAGAAGGCTATCTTTGAGCAGTACAACAACAATAACAACAATAACAGCGGCGGCGCTGACGGTGCGAACGGTCAGCAGGGCGGCGGCTTTGCCGGAAACGGCGGAAATGACGTTAACTACAACAATAGCTATAACAACAACTACAACAACGGCGAATATGTCAATAACAGCTACGGTCAGTACAACAGCTATGACCAGTACAACGGTTATGCCGATAACGGCTACGGCTACGATTACTGATAGGAATATATGCGGTAATATGTACAAAATGCCGGGATATTCGATGCTTTAATTGTAAAATGCGCTGAAATTCAAAAAAATCAAATTCGCTCTTGAAAATATGCAGATATTATGCTAAAATATAAAGTGTATTTATAGGGTGATTTAGGTTTTGAAAATACAGGATAAATAACAGGAGGAGTTAAAAATGTCAGATTTCAATTATGAGGAAGCTCTGGAGCCCGATGTAAATATTAAAGTCATCGGTGTAGGCGGCGGCGGCGGAAACGCTGTAAACTGCATGGTGGACTCCGGAGTGAATAACATAGAATATATCGCTATCAATACAGACGCTAAGGCTCTCAATAAGTCCCGCGCTACTACAAGGATACCGATCGGCACTAAGCTCACTAAGGGCAGAGGCGCCGGCAATAAGCCTGAGGTCGGTCAGAAGAGCGCTGAGGAGAACAGAGACGAGATCGAAACACACCTCAAGGGTGCTGATATGGTCTTCATCACTGCCGGTATGGGCGGCGGTACAGGTACCGGCGCTGCTCCCGTAGTTGCTAAGATCGCAAAGGAAATGGATATCCTTACAGTCGCAGTCGTTACTAAGCCCTTCCTCTTCGAGAGAGAGCAGAAAATGGCTCAGGCTGAAAGAGGTATCGCTGAGCTCAGAAAGTACGTTGATTCACTTATCGTTATCCCTAACGAGAGACTTCTCGTCGGCCTTGACAAGCCCCTCACAATGATGCAGTCCTTCGCTCTTTCCGATGATATCCTCAAGACCGGTGTAAAGAGTATTTCCGACCTTATTGTCGAGGAAGGCTACATAAACCTCGATTTCGCCGACGTTTCGACTATCATGAAGAACGCTGGCCTCGCTCACATGGCTATCGGCCACGGCTCGGGCAAGGACAAGGCAAAGGAAGCAGCAAATGCTGTTATCTCCAGCCCGCTTCTCGAGACTTCTATCGCAGGCGCAAGACGTCTCCTTATCAATATCACAATGTCCGAGGATATCCTTTCCTCCGATGTTGATGCAGCTACAAAGCTCATCACAGATCAGGCTGCAAGTGATGTAGAGTTCATCTTCGGTACTGCCTTCAAGGAGGATA
Organism: Ruminococcus flavefaciens; assembly: GCA_902777125.1. Classification (GTDB taxonomy): domain Bacteria; phylum Bacillota; class Clostridia; order Oscillospirales; family Ruminococcaceae; genus Ruminococcus. The sequence continues at coordinate 80,950 of CACYSQ010000008.1, read as the reverse complement.
TGCAGGACGAGATGACTATCACAGTTATCGCTGCCGGCTACGATATCGACGGTTCACAGCCTGCTGCTGACAGCCTCGGTGCAGATGCTCCCGCTGATGATGTTATCCAGATCGACAATCCGCTTATCGATGGTCTCGGTCTCGGCGGCGGAAACAACGGCTACGGCACTACGAACGGTATGGGCGGCATGAACAATGCCGGCACACCTAACAGAGGCACTTCCAATCAGGATTACGACCTCGACGACATCTTCAAGATGCTCGGCAACTGAGAATAACAACGGCGACCCTTCGGGGTCGCTTTTTTTGCGGCTGTGCATATTTCATCAAATTATCACAAAATCATCACCGTTTTTTTTTTTTTTTTTTTT
>CACYSQ010000008.1:0-80574 GCA_902777125.1 Ruminococcus flavefaciens | reverse complement strand
GTTTTTTTTTTTTTTTGATATACTATTACCACAACCGTGTGTTGAAAACTTAAAGGAGTGGTATTGTGAAGAAGATTGTTAGTTTTATAATGGCGGCAGCTCTTTGTATACCTGCTACAGCGTGCGGAAGCAGCGGGGATAGCAGCTCAAGCGGAGGCAGTACGAGCAAGGGCACATCAGAAGTTAGTTCGCCGGAAAGCATTGATAGTATACTGGATATTAAACTGGGTACGAACTATGATGATGTCGTTGCGTTATTGGGTCAGCCTGATAAGAGGGGAAATGACAAATATACATGGTATTGCAAAGAAGAAGCACCGTTTGAAGGGCTTGGGATAGGCTTATATGACGGAGAATACCGATACATATACGCAGTAACCGTTTCTGATAAAGAAGCGGATAAAGGGAAGGTCAACAGGATAAAATGTGAATTTTCTCCATGCCGCAAGGCAAAATGGAAGGCTATACAATCGTTCATCTTAGAAGAATTTAAAATAAACGAAACAGTTGAATCGTTAAATAATGGCACCGATTATGATTGCGAAGCTATGAATGGATCAATATGTTTTGGTAACGGTAAGCCGGAAGATGATATGATGTACAACTGTTACTTTGAGCTAAAATAAAAAATATAAGAAAAGGCTGCCCCAAAACCGGGCAGCCTTTTTTACTGTCCGTATATTTTCCTTGTCAATATAGTAAAATGCACTAAAATGAACGAAAATTTTCTACATATTAATAGTTGAAATATTATATTGATTATGTTATAATGTATGAAAGGCAATTTTATTCCTTGAATTTATATTTGCCGCAGCCCGCTGCGGGGATAGGAGTGTACACAATGGAAGAACCAACCGTATTACGAACCGCCAGAGTCGGAGGCTTCGTCAAGGAAGACGTTATGACTTACCTCGATGAACTCAACTCCAAGATCATTTCCCTCGAAGAAGACCTTAAAAAGGCCAAAGGAGAAGGCTCTGCATCCGCAGCAGACTCACAGGAACTGATAAAGGCACGAAATCAGGTAGACAACCTTCAGGAAAAGCTCAACGCATCAAATAATGCTCTCAGAGCTGCCAAGAAGGAGAACGAAGAGCTCCAGAAAAAGCTCGATGAAAGCCAGAAACTCATCACTCAGCTCAAGGCCGGCGGTGCAGGTGCTGCTCAGGGCGCCGCTCAGGCTAATGCCCAGACCGCTGCTGCTCTTGAGGCTGCAAAGCGTGAGATAGATACCCTCAGAAACAAGCTCAAGGCTGCCGAGGAGAAGGCTGCCGCTGCTCCTGCACAGGGCGGTGCTCAGAACGCTCAGGCTAACGCTCAGACGGCCGCTGCTCTCGAGGCTGCAAAGCGCGAGATAGATTCCCTCAGATCCAAGCTCAAGGCTGCCGAGGAGAAGGCTGCTTCTGCTGCTCCCGCTCAGGGCGGCAACGCTGCCAATGACGCAGAGCTCGCTAAGGCTAAGCAGGAGATTTCCAAGATCAGCGCAGAGCTCGCTGCCAAGACCAGAGAACTCGCTGAGAAGGAGAACAAGCTCACTCAGATCACTAAGGATAACGAGTCCGCTATCGCTAAGAAGGACGCTGAGATCAGCAAGCTCAATGACGAGATCAGCGACCTCAAGGAGAACGGCGGCGGCATGATACCGTCCTCGTTCGATATGGGCGCTCTCTTTACCGAGGCTCAGAAGACCGCAGGCAAGATCACTATCGAGGCTCAGAGAAACGCTGACAAGGTTACTAAGGAAGCTAACGAGAAGGCCGATTCTATCGTCAAGGAGGCTAACCTCGAGGCTGAAAAGACCATCAATAACGCTAATACTGCCGCTGAGACCTGCATCAAGGAGGCTAACGATCAGGCTAAGGCTACTGTAGATCAGGCTAATGTTCAGGCTAAGACCGCCGTAGAACAGGCTAATGCTCAGGCTAAGGCTACCGTGGATCAGGCTAACGCTCAGGCTAAGCGCACTGTTGACGAGGCTAATGCTCACGCTGATAAGGTCAACGAGATGTCCGAGACCGTCAGAAAGATGCTCCTCAACGAGATCGAGAGTGTAAATACCAAGTTCTCAGATATCAACTCTGTTCTTGCACGCCTCTCTACTCAGGCTAACGACCGCATGAGTGAGGCTCAGATAATCGTCGGTGAAGCCCGCAAGGCTGTTGACAACGGCGAGGCTAACAAGGTTGTCAAGAAGGAGGAGGCTCCCAGAACTGAATTCAAGCCCGTTGACGCTCCCATGGCAATAGCTCCTGAGGCTCCTGCCGTAGCACCCAAGGCTACTGTTTCAGACCCGTTTGCAAATGTAGGCTCATCGCAGTCCTATAATTCCGGAAACGGCTCGAATTCATTCAACAATAATAAACCGGCTTCTCAGGCTCCTGCTCAGCAGCAGCAGTCTGCACAGCAGCCTCCCAAGCAGCCTGCAAAGAAGAGCGCAAACTTCAACTTTGACATGGCAGAGCTTCTGAAGGCAGCAGAGGAAGAAGCTGCAAAGGAAAACAACGACTGATTTGATCGTCCGCGGCAGTCCCGGTAAATCCGGGGCTGCCGGCAGATGATCTGCCGTATCTGCGGCAGAGACCGTGTCGTTCAATATCATACCGGAATGTGGTGGATATCTTGTTACTGGCGGAAAAGACCTGCGCTGATATGAGAGATATGGCTGACGAAGAGCTTGCCCTCCTCGCAAGAACGAGCACTGAGGCTGGCAGAGAGGCTGAAAATGTACTCATATCGCGGTATTCGGAAAAGATCATGATAAAGGCGCGTATGCTCTCGGGTACGGGGGCGGAATGCGATGATCTGCGTCAGGAGGGGCTTATCAGTCTCCTACAGGCTATCTATGCCTACGATCCGGCAAGAGGTGCGAAATTTTCGACCTTTTCTGAGGTCTGCATCGTCAACCGCATGAGGTCGGTCAGCAGCATAAGGAGAAATCTGAGCTGCGACAGTCTCGATGAGCTTTGCGGCGACGAGATTGCTTCCGGCGTGGAAGACCCGGAGAGCCAGTTCCTCTACAAGGAGCTCGTCAGCGAGCTGAAAAACGGCATCGCGAGTGAGCTTTCGTCTGCGGAAAGACGTACCTTTGAACTCTGCGTTCAGGGCGTCAGCTACAGGAGAGCTGCGCTTATGCTCGGTATAACCGAAAAAGCGGTGGATAATGCCATGCAGAGGGCGAGAAGGAAGCTGCGGACGATATACAATAACTTTAATGTGGCTGTGTAGCTTAAATCCCAGAGCGTTGTTATGCAAAGATGTCGGTGGAACCCCGACCGTGGTCCAAATATTTTTTAGCGAGGTATTGAAAATGTACGAAGACAAGACATTAGTCTGCAAGGAATGTGGAAACGAATTCATCTTCTCTGCAGGAGAACAGGAATTTTATGCCGAGAAGGGTTTCGTTAACGAGCCCCAGAGATGCAAGGCTTGCCGTGACGCAAGAAAGAACGCAGGCAAGGCAGAAAGAGTAATGTATACTGCTGTTTGCGCTTCATGCGGCGGTGAGGCTAAGGTTCCCTTTGAACCCAAGGAGGGCAGAGCAGTTTATTGCAGCGAATGTTTCGCAAAGATGAACGAAGCTTGACGAATTTGTCTCGCACAGTCAGAAATGGCTGTGCGAGTAAATTTATTTGCCTGTAATGCGTACTGTGAGAGCAGTACGCTCTTTGTGTTTTGAACGGAGGTTAACAATGCTCGATAACAGACTTTCTAAGATAGCTGAACTCGTCAGCGGAAATGGCATCGCGGTCGATGTCGGAACTGACCACGCCTTTCTCGCGGCTGAGCTGGTCAATTCCGGAAAATGCGCGAGAGTCATCGCTTCCGACGTCCGCGAGGGACCTCTCGATTCCGCAAGGCGTACCGTCGAAAAGTACGGTATTTCGGACAAGGTCCAGCTCATTCTCTCCGACGGTCTCGAAAATGTGCCTATGGACGGCATTTCAGACGTCGTGATAGCCGGAATGGGCGGAGAAACAATCGCCGATATAATCGGCGGCTGCAATTGCAATGATTCTGATAACATCCGCTGGATCTTGCAGCCGATGACAAAGCCTGAGCACCTCCGCAAAAAGCTGTACGAATATATGCTGCACATCACGGAGGAGTACATAGTCGGGGAGGGCGACAAGCTCTATGTAATAATGGTTGCGGAGTACGATCCGGATTTCCGCTATCTTACGGAGTTTGACGCGCTTTATGGATTCTTCGGTAACGAGGACGAATTGGGTAAAAAGTACCGTCTGCGCGAGAGTGAGCGCCTTGCGAAAATTGCTGATAATCTCAAAAATGCCGGAAAGATCGAGGAGTCAATACACTTTGCGGCTCTTGCATATAAAATGAAAAATGGCGTAGATTCGGTAAAAATCAGCGATATTTACGACTACTTGGACAGCCTTTATCCGTTTGCAGCTCAGGAAAAGTGGGATAATTCCGGTCTGCTGGTCGAGAACCAGTCCGGCGAGGCTGATACAGTTGTGCTGTCGCTGGACATTGACAACCGCGTGGTCGACGAGGCTGCCTGCAAGTGGGCTGACCTTATAATTTCGCATCACCCGGTCATTTTTGACCCGCTGCGGAGAATTGAGCGGCGCAGCCCGGTTTATGGGCTTATTGAGTGCGACATTGCGGCAATCTGCGCCCATACCAATCTCGATATTGCAGCCGGCGGTACGAATGGCGTGATACTGAAAAAGCTCAGGGAAAAATTCGCCATAAATGCCGAACCAGAGCCTTTTGAGGAGCTCGGTGGCGGCAATTCGCTCGGCTGGATAGTTACGCTTGACGAAAAAATTATCCCTGAATATTTCGCCCTGATTTTAAAGGAAATTTTTGGCTGCGAGTATGTTAGATTTTCAAGGACCTGTTTAAAGCGCATTTCGCGGATAGCTTTTTGCTCAGGTTCAGGCGGCTCGATGCTTGGACTTGCGGTCGAGAAGGGCTGCGATGCTCTTGTCACGGGAGATGTGAAACACGATGTCTGGATCGAGGCTAATAATCGGCATTTGGCGCTGTTCGACTGCGGTCACTTCCACACGGAGAACCTTGTTCTTCCGGAGCTTCGTCGCGTGCTGGAGGAGAGGTTCCCGCAGCTTGACGTGGAGATAGCCGAGCGTTCAAAAGATCCCTGCCAGTATGTCTGAGGTGAACAAGATGATCTATATTTGTCCTGTCTGCGGAAAGGTATTGCAGCCCTCCGGCGGCAGCTTGAAGTGCGAGGTCGGACACAGTTTTGACGTTGCAAGAAGCGGTTACGTCAATCTGCTGCTGTCCAAGCACATGGGGAAGGTCGTTCACGGCGACAATAAGCTCATGCTCAATGCAAGGCGGAAATTCCTCGAAAAAGGCTATTATTCGCCGCTTCGGGAGTCCCTCTGCGATGAGGTGCGGACACGTTTCAGCGGCAAGGTTCTGCTCGATGCGGGCTGCGGTGAGGGCTATTACACCTCGGCTGTCGCTGAGACTGCGAATTGGGCAGAGGTATATGGCTGTGACATATCAAAAATTGCGGTAGAACTTGCCGCAAAACGTGACAAACGGACGCATTATTTTGCCGGCAGCGTATTTCACCTGCCTGTCGTGGGAAGATCCTGCGATATGCTTGTTACCATGTTCGCCCCCTACTGCGGAGAGGAGTTCCGGCGAGTTCTTCGTCCCGGAGGCATAATGATAATTGCAATTCCTTCGGTGAATCATCTTTGGGAACTGAAGAAAAAATTGTACGATATTCCGTATAAAAACGAGGTCAAGCCATATGAGCTCGAAGGCTTTGATTTCGTTGGAAGCCGACGTATCACATACAAAATGGAGCTCCGCAGCAGCGAGGATATCATGAGCCTCTTTGCGATGACGCCCTACTATTATCGTACTGAGCCGGCTCGTGCCGCGAGCCTCGAAGCACTGGACGGACTTGATATAACTGCGGATTTCGAGCTGCTGACGTACAAAATCACAGCAAAAAATGATTAGTAAAGGATTGATTCTATGGCGCTCGACGGCGCATTTCTCTACGCGATAAAAAACGAAATAATTCCGCTGATCGGCAGCCGTGTCGAGAAGGTCCACCAGCCCTCACGCGAGGAGATCATCATTTCACTCAGATCAAAGCAAGGCTCGAAAAAGCTCTATATTTCGGCAAATTCCGGCAGTGCTCGCGTTCACATAACAAGCATGAGCGTGGACAATCCGCAGACGCCGCCGATGTTCTGTATGCTCCTGAGAAAGCACCTCGGCAGCGGAAAACTCATCGCGGTGCGCCAGGACGGTCTCGAGCGCATCCTCAACCTCGATTTTGAGTGCGTGAACGAGCTCGGCGACGTTGTTACTGTCACGATCGCCTGCGAGATCATGGGGCGGCGCTCCAATATTATCGCGGTCGGGGCGGACGGTCGGGTCATCGACAGCGTGAAGCGAGTTGACGAGGATATGTCCCGCGAACGCCTCGTTTTGCCCGGTATGCGGTACTCTCTGCCGCCTCGCGATAAAAGGCTGAACTTCCTCGAAGCCACGCCGGACGAGATTGTTCCGGCACTCAGAGAGCAGGGGAGTGCGGAGCTTTCAAAGGCTCTGATACGCACTTTCGAGGGAATCTCCCCTGTGCTTGCCCGCGAGTGGACATTCTTTGCGGGGAGAGGAACTCATCTTGAGGCTGACACCGTAGATGGCGACCAGCTCGACAGGCTGCTGTTCATTATTAAGCGTGCAAAAGAACAATTGGAACAAAATGAGTGCTGCTTTTCAGTGGTCAGTGACAAAGAGGGACAGCTGAAAGACTTCTCGTTTATCCGGCTGTCGCAGTTCGGAACGCTGATGCTGACCCGCGAGATGCCGGGCGCATCGGAGCTGCTCGACTTTTTTTACGCGGAACGTGATCGCGCGCTGCGGACGAAACAGCGTGCAAATGACCTCTTCAAGCTGATTGTGAACCTCACTGAGCGTATTCAGCGGCGAATTATGACGCAGCGCGACGAGCTTGCTGCGTGCGCGGATCGCGACCGTTTCCGGCTGTACGGCGACCTGCTCTCCGCAAACCTTTACAGGCTCAAAAAGGGTGATCATGCGGCAATCGTCGAGAATTTCTACGAGGAGGGTTCGCCGCAGATCTCGATACCGCTTGACGTCCGGAGAACGCCCTCGCAGAACGCTCAGAAGTATTACAAAGAGTATAAAAAAGCTGCTACGGCAGAGCAGAAGCTTACTGAACAGATCGCCCTCGGTGAGGAGGAACTTCAATATATTGACAGCGTTTTCGATGCGCTGAGCCGTGCTGAAACGGAGAACGATATCGTTCAGCTTCGCCTCGAACTTGCACAGCAGGGCTACGTCAGGGCGGTTTCAGGAAAGGCTAAGCCTCCGAAAGCGCTGCCGCCGATAGAGTACAAGTCGAGTGACGGCTTCACGATCCTTGTTGGAAGAAACAACCGTCAGAACGATCAGCTCACGCTGAAATATGCCGAAAAATCTGACATTTGGCTGCATACTCAGGGCTTGACGGGTTCGCACGTTATAATCGTTACAGAGGGTGCAGTGCCTCCCGACAGGACTATCGAGGAGGCAGCGATCATTGCGGCGGTCAACAGCCGCGGCAGGGGGTCAAATCAGGTTCCGGTCGATTACTGCCTTGTCCGTTACGTCAGGAAACCTGCCGGTGCGAAGCCGGGCAAGGTCATCTTCACAAGCTACAAGACCGCATTTGTGAGACCTGACTCAGAAGTTGAGCAGGGGTTGAGAGTATAACTATGGGTATAATTTTTGCGCCGGAGTTTTTCCGCAGGGACGCTCTCGAAGTCGCTCCCGAGCTAGTCGGCAAGGTCATCGTCAGGACTTTGGAGGACGGCACCGAGCTCCGCGAACGCATCGCTGAGGTCGAGGTCTACCGCGGCGTGGAGGACCTCGGCTGTCACGCCTCGAAGGGTCGGACACCGCATACAGAGCTTCTTTTCGGCGAAAGCGGCATCATTTACGTCTACCTCTGCTACGGTATGCACTGGCTCATGAACGTCATAACCGGCGAAAAAGACCAGCCGCAGGGCATTCTTTTCCGTGCCGGAGCTGTGCATGACGGTCCCGCGAAACTGACGAAATATCTGCAAATTGACGGTAGATTCAACGGTCAGCCGATTTGCGGGAACAGCCTTGTCCGCATCGAGGACGACGGCTTCCGGCCTGCGCTGAGGACTGCGCCGAGGGTCGGGATCGACTATGCAGGGGAGTACTGGAAGAACGTGAAATGGCGGTATATAGCGGAGGACGAGGAACGTGAACATTAAAAGCATTGCCTGCGGAACGGTTCGCGACATGAACAATATCATGCGGCACAAGCCCGCTCGGGACGAGTTTTTCTTTGCATTTTCGCACTGCCGTGCGAGCCTTGTCACCGCGTTCGGGACGTTCGCCCTCACGGACGGAACGGCGGTCCTCCTTGACGAAAAATCCGTGTGGGAGCTCAATGCAGAGGACGGTCCGCTGCTGCTCGACTGGATATGCTTTGAAGCCGGAAACGACGCTGATTTTATAAGCTCGCTGGAGCTCCCGACCGGCGTTCCGCTCAGGCTTTCCGATGCCGATTTTGTGGAGGGACTTGTCCGGAATATCGCCGCAGAGTTCTATTCTCTCGGCGCAAGGCGGCTGAAAATGATCGACAGCCTGATGCGGACACTTCTCATAAAGCTCGGTGATACGGGCTATTCCCGCGGTGCATCGCAGCAATCGGCTGACCCGCACTATGCGGCGCTGACCGACCTCCGTGCGAAAATTTACCGCAACCCTCAGCAGAAGTGGAACGTTGAAACGATGGCGGCGGACGTCAATATGTCGCGGTCGTATTTTCAGCATATTTACCGTGAATTCTTCGGTGTTTCGTGCATTTCGGACGTTATCGCCAGCAAGATCGAGAAGGCGAAGGAGCTTCTGACTGAGACGAGCTGTACCGTTTCGCAGGTCGCGGCGATGTGCGGCTATGAAAACGAGGAGCATTTCATGCGGCAGTTCAAGAAGCTTGTCGGGGTGACGCCGACGAGGTTCAGGAAAAATCTGTAATATATCTGTGTCCGGACTTAGTCCGGAGATATTGTTATTGTGAAAGGCAAGAAGGGGACGCCCTCTCTTGCAGGGCGTCCCCTCTGTGAAAACAGTCCACCGGACTGTTTTCTGCATTCACCCCTTGCGGAGCGCTTTGTTTTATTTCGCTTCCCTTAAAAGCTGAAAGGAAGCGACCAGAGACGCTGTCTCTGGACTCTGCTAAAGGGTTGTGAACCCTTTAGAATCCCATTATCGAGGCTATGTTTGTCCGAACCCGTCATTCAAAGCCCGACCGGAGGCTTTTTTTCATGCAAATATTGACAAACCGGCGGATTACCGCTATAATATTAGTGACAGGAGGGCTTATCCCTCAAAACGGAAAATAATTCAGATGAGAGAGGTTTAAAAATGGCTGGATTTCTTAAAAAAGGCATCGCTGTAGCAGCTGCGGCGGCGCTGTTATTCCCTGTGAGCGGCAGTTTCACGCTTGAAACGCCGACCGCAACGGCTGCTCCCGATGAATACCACGACGACTGGCTCCATGTAAATGAGAACGCCGAGATTGTCGATATGAACGGCAACCCCGTATGGCTGACCGGCTGCAACTGGTTCGGCTATAACGTCGGAAGTCAGGTTTTCGACGGCGTTTGGAGCATCAATATGCACCAGGCACTCAACGAGATCGCTGACCACGGCTTCAATCTCCTGCGCGTGCCGATGTCCACGCAGATACTTCTCCAGTGGAAGAACGGCGAGCCCGATCCTATAATCAAAGTCAACGAGTGGAAAAACCCCGAGCTCACTCTTGAGGGCGAGGTCGGCGGAACTCCGATGTACAGCTTCGATATTTGGAATCTGGCTGTTAAGTGGTGCAGGGAAAACGGCATCAAGATAATGATGGATATCCACTGTGCTACCACGAACGCTGCCGGTCATAACTACGCGCTGTGGTACGATAACACTTACAGCGAGAAGGACTGGCTCGATGCGCTGTCATGGTTCGCGGACTACTACAAGGACGACGATACCGTTATCGCTATCGACCTCAAAAATGAGCCCCACGGTAAAAAGGACGATGGCATCTTCGCCAAGTGGGACGGCTCCAGCGATGCCAACAACTGGCGCTATGCTGCCGAAAAGGGCGCTAAAGCCTGCCTCGACAAGAATTCGAACCTCCTCATAATGGTTGAGGGCATCGAGGTCTACCCGAAGTTTGAAAAGGGCTACGACTGGACTTCAAATTCCACCGATTACGGCCATTACGGCGACCCCGAATATCAGCCGTATCACGGCGCATGGTGGGGCGGAAACTTCCGCGGCGCAAGGGATTATCCCGTTGATCTCGGCGAATATCAGAGCCAGCTCGTTTACTCACCGCATGACTACGGTCCGCTCGTTCACCCGCAGAGCTGGTTCCACCTCAAGGGAGAGGCGCCTGCTTTCACAAGCTATGAGTTTGACAGAAAATCGCTCCTCAAGGAATACTGGTACGAAACATGGGCATTCCTCGTTGAGGAGAAGATCTCCCCGCTGCTCATGGGCGAGTGGGGCGGACGTATCGACGAGGAGAACGATCCCTCCGGTGCAAACCGTCACTGGATGGAGGTCCTCCGTGATTACATGATAGAGAAGCGTATCCACCACACATTCTGGTGCTTCAACGAGAATTCGAGCGATACAGGCGGACTTATCGCGAGCAAATGCAACTGGGAGCACTGGGACGAGGAGAAGTATGAATTCGTAAAGCCCTCGCTCTGGCAGACAGCCGGCGGCAAGTTCATAAGCCTTGACCACACCATACCGCTCGGACAGAACGGCATTACGCTCACTGAATACTATTCCGGCACTCCTCAGCCGCCTACGAGCAGCACTACTACCACTCAGACCACAACTTCGACTTCCACCACCTCTACTACCTCCACCACAACGACAAATCCGATTGATATCGGTATCGTCCGCGGCGATGCAAACTGCGATGACGAGGTCAATATGGCGGACGCTGTGTTCATTATGCAGTGCATCTCAAATCCCGACAAGTACAAGCTCGAGGGCAACGGTGAAGCCAACGCCGATGTTGACGGCGAGGGCGGAGTTACCAACAAGGACGCACTCAGGATACAGAAGTTCAAACTCGGACTTATTGATAAGCTCTAAGCATAAAAGGACGGCATAACTGTTGTGCTCATACGGCATTTTTTACGAGAACTTATCGGGGGAAACCTTTCTGAGGAAAGGTTCCGCTGACGGCGGCGGTCCCCTCTGTCAGCTTCGCTGTCATCTCCCCGCACTGCGGGGAGTCACCCCCGAACCCCTTTCCAAAGACTTTATTATGGTTTTTTCCACAATGGTATAATCATCTTTCAAGGAAAACAAATCCGGAAGCTGTGAAGCTTCCGGACATTTTTATACCATTGTGGAAAAAACTAAAGATAAGGCTCAGAATAGAGTATGAGAGCACTTTCATCAAAAGGGCTTGTCACAATAGTTCTGATAAATACTGCATATGAATACCTCAGCTATGCCGTCCTTTTTGTGTAGAGGCGCCCTTTGGGCGCCCGCCGTCTGAGCCGAAACGATGTTTACAATGCGGACTGCCAAAGGCAGCCCCTACAAATTGTATTGTCAGACACGGGCGGATAATATCCGCCCCTACCGGTGTGTGAACGGAGACTGCCGCTTTGCAAAGACTGAACGAGCTTGCGAGTGTCGGCGTGGAAAAGAGGCGTATGCTTCATGCGGGAAACGATTGATTATATATAAACCGCCGTGTGCGAACGGAGACATGACCTTCCACCCGAACGTAAGCCCCCAAAGGGGCGCCCCGTGGAAAAGAGGCGTATGCCTCTTGCTATTTTATTGACAATGTGGTATAATGTTCACTGTACGAAAAAATAACCTTTGGAGGAAATATGATAACAGTAAGCAATGTAAGCGTTCAGTTCGGAGGTACCACCCTTTTCAAGAACGTCGATCTCAAATTCACAAACGGCAACTGCTACGGCGTTATCGGTGCTAACGGCGCAGGCAAATCCACCTTTCTCCGCGTTCTCTGCGGCGAGCTCGAACCGGCTTCCGGCGAGGTATTCATGCCGAAGGAGGAACGTCTCAGCGTTCTGAAGCAGGATCACTTCGCATATGACCAGTACACGGTCCTCGACACCGTGATAATGGGCAACGAGAGACTTTACCAGATAATGCAGGAAAAGGACGCTCTCTACGCTAAGGAGGATTTCACCGAGGAGGACGGCGTCAAGGCTTCCGAGCTCGAGGCTGAATTTGCCGAGCTCAACGGCTGGGAGGCTGAATCCGATGCCTCAAAGCTCATACAGGGTCTCGGTCTGCCGGAGGATATCCTCTATCAGCAGATGTCCGGACTCTCCGGTAACGAAAAGGTCAAGATACTGCTTGCACAGGCGCTTTTCGGCAATCCCGACATCATACTCCTCGACGAGCCTACCAACCACCTCGACATTGACGCGGTGAAGTGGCTGGAGGAATTCCTCTCCGAGTATTTCGGAACCGTCATCGTTGTATCCCACGACCGTCACTTCCTCAACAACGTCTGCACTCACATCGTCGATATCGACTACAACAAGATAAAGATGTACGTCGGAAACTACGAATTCTGGTACGAATCCAGCACCCTTATCCAGCGCATGATAAAGCAGCAGAACAAGAAGAACGAGGAAAAGATCAAGGAACTGAAGGAGTTCATCGCGAGGTTCTCCGCGAATAAATCCAAGTCAAATCAGGCTACATCACGCCGAAAGCTCATCGAGAAGCTCACCGTTGAGGAGCTTCCGGCATCGAGCAGACGCTACCCGTTCATCGGCTTCGATATGGACAGGGAGCTCGGCAAGGACGTTTTGCAGGTGGACGGCATCAGCAAGACCGTTGACGGCGTGAAGCTCCTCAATAACGTCAGCTTCACCCTCGGACGCACCGATAAGGTCGCGTTCATCGGCGAGAGCGAGCAGGCTATCACAATGCTTTTCAAGATACTCATGGAGGAGGAACAGCCGGACGAGGGCAGCTTCAAGTGGGGCGTTTCCGTCACGACATCGTATATGCCGGTCGATAACGGACCGTTCTTCAATGGCTGCGAGCTCTCCATACTCGACTGGATAAGGCAGTATTCCGTCAAGGACGAGACCGAGACCTATCTCCGCGGCTTCCTCGGACGTATGCTGTTCTCCGGCGATGACGTCTACAAGCCCGTGAACGTTCTCTCCGGCGGCGAAAAGGTGAGATGTATGTTCTCGCGCATGATGCTTTTCGGCTCGAACGTGTTGCTCCTCGACCGTCCCACGAACCACCTCGACCTCGAAAGCATAACCGCGGTCAACAACAGCCTCATCAACTTCAAGGGCGTAGTGCTGCTGTCCTCCCACGACCACGAGATACTCCAGACCACGGCAAACCGCATAATCGAGATAACTCCCGAAGGCTGCATCGACCGTCAGGGCACCTATGAGGAGTATATCGAATTCAAGAAGCAGCAGGGATAAAAAGCTGCATAAGCATAGCAATGAGAAAAGGGGAGGCTCCGCAAATTGGAGCCTCCCCTGAAATGTTATTCGCAATTCTTCCGGAGATCAGCCGGGTGAGGATTATTTTATGGAAGTCAGTGTTCCGATGAATACCGGGATATTCGTTTCGGTATCGACTATGCAGTAGAGGAATGGTCTGTTGAGGACGACCTCGTTTTCCGCCCTGAGCATAGCCTTATCGCTCATCACGACCTCGGTGACGGCGGCAGCTCTTGTGCCCTCCTCGTCGAGCTGAATGAAGGTCTTGTGCATTACCGAGCTGATGAAAAGGGGATTGTCAACGTCGTTCATTCCCGAAAAATCGGCAGCGTCGCTGAAAGCCGCACCCATTCCCATATCGGTAAGGATCTCTTTTAGCTCATTAGAATAGTCATAGCTGAACTTGGGTATCATCGTGTAAGCGCCGGAGGTATCCGGGTTTGAGAGCACCTTGCCGAGCCTTTCGGGAGTGAGATCCTCGATGTAGTCGCCGAGGCTTACGTCCTTGTCCGGGAGAAGTGCTGCAAAGGCGTATTTTCCGCCTTTATACGGCTTCATAATACCGGTCGCGTTCTCGTCCTTGAGGAAATAGCTCTCAGTAGAAACGAGGTAGTCCGCCTTCTGAGCTGAGCCGTCCGCAGCGGTAAAATCGGCATCTTCGATAACGTTGTCCTTAGTGTAGGGACGCTGCCATTTTGCATCGAAGGTCACGGCATTTATGAGCAGCATGACGTTTTCTGGGTCGAGCTTGTCGGTGAGCTTTTTTATCATGCCGTCGGTGTTCTTCTCGACCCACTTGTTTACCGCCTTGACGGTAAATTCGTCAAACGGTGCAACGTAGAAATCGGCATCGTAGTAGTCCATATTGGTCTGGAGGAAGTCGGCGTTCACCTTGATGCGGCTGGGAGCATTCCTTGTCCAGATGGAATTAGCGGTGAGGAGCTTGCAGTCCTCGCTGTCGGGCTGAGATGTACGCTGAGTATAGAGGTACTTGTTGAGCTTGTCGATAGGCATTCCGCCGAGGACATTTTCCATTTCCGAAAGGGTATCGCCCTTTGCACCGTTTGCGGTCATAGCGAGAGCCTGAACTACGGAATATGGCGATATGAGGACGTTTGAGCTTCCGTCAGCCGTATGCCTGAGGAGATCGAGCGCAACGCCGGTCTGCGAGAGCGAGAACTCCTTGTCCGGTTCAAGCCCCTCGACTTTTTTAGCCTCCATGCCGCTGCAAAGGTCAGTGACTCTGAACAGCACTTCCTCGGGGAGGGTCTCAACGAAACGGCGGCGCAGCAGGATAAAGTCGAAAACATCGGTCTTTCTGTCGCCGTTCATATCGGCAGCCTCGGGAGCGGTCATTTCGCCCTTTCCGAGCAGCCATTTCCCGAACATAACGAGGTCAGCGATGCTTATAGCACCGTCATCGTTGACATCGCCGTATTCCTTGACGCAGTCCGTGCCGTCACCGGGCTCTGCACCGGCAGTGAGACAGCCTGCGCCCATAGGGAGAGCCATAGCTGCGGAGAGAATGGCGGATATCAGTCGTTTGCATTTCATTGTGATTACCTCCTTTTGGATATATTGAGTAGGGGCTGGCGTCCTTGAAAGCCCGCCCAAAGCTTTCAACTCTCAACTTTTAGTAGTGACCGTCCAGTAGTAGCGTCTTCCGGATTTCGGAAAATCGTCCATAACGCCGTGTTCGGGGTCGTAGAAAACGCCTCCGCAGTACAGCGACCAGTGCCAGCATCGCGGAGTTTCAAGGCTCAGGAGACATATCTCCGGAAGCTCCTCGCGTTCCGTGACCTGGACCCTCCGGTCGGATATGCTGAAACCGTGACCGCGCAGGAAGTCCTTCATTTCGCGCAGAACGGTCTCCCTCTCGTTGCCGAGGATAAGACAGACCTCCTCGACAGGTATCCCGGTCAGCATCGCCAGTACCGCCTGACCGCACTGGAGGTCTGTTGGTTCGTGGATATATTCTATCTCCATATGTTCAGTTGCTGCCCATTTTCAGAAGCGAACGGAGGCTGTCCTGAGATATCTTGACTACACGGTGGTTGACGATGAAGGATATAGCACGGTTGTTGTTGACTATGGTGTTGCTGACGTAATTGCCGCCGTATTCACCGTCGCGGGTCCAAGTGACAGCCTCACCGCCGATAGAGGTGAAGCGTATCTTGCTGGTCTTGAAGAACTTGATGTAGGTCTTGTCTATGTCGCCCTTCAGGTTGAGCACGGACCTGATAAGGC
Source organism: Ruminococcus flavefaciens (assembly GCA_902777125.1). Lineage (GTDB taxonomy): Bacteria > Bacillota > Clostridia > Oscillospirales > Ruminococcaceae > Ruminococcus. Next base: position 64,780 of record CACYSQ010000008.1, on the reverse strand, counting down.
TCTGGAGCTGTAGGGGATTGGTAGGCTTCTTTATGAGCATTACCTCGAAAAGTCCGTCGTCAAGGACAAATTCGCTCATCGAGAGCATTCCTGCAACAGAAGCGGTATTCGATACCATGCCGAAAATGAAGTCGTCTTCTATCATATTGCCGTCGTACTCAACGCGCATACGCTTTGACTTGATGCTGGTGAGCTGCATGAGACCGTTGAGGAAGTAGGCGGCGTGACCGAGAACGTTTTTGAGGTTCTGCGAGGTCTCGTAGGAAATATTCGTGAAAACGCCGAATGCAACGATATATGAGAAGAATTCACTGTTGAAGCCGCCGACATCACAGGGGACAGGCTTGCCCTCGATTATGAGCTTTACCGCAGCCATAGTGTCCTTGGGTATGCCGAGAGTCTTTGCAAAATCGTTTGTAGAGCCGGCAGGGATATATCCAATAGGAAGACGCTGTTCACTTTTCATTATACCCTGTATGCACTGGCTGAGTGTACCGTCGCCGCCGGCACAGACAATGAGGTCGTATTTATTTGCGCAGGCGTATTCAGCTGCTTCTGCCGCATCTTTGCTGCTCTGGGTCGTATGGACGGTCATTTCGTAATTTGACTTGGTGAATTCGTTGATTATCATGCCGAGTTTTTCGGCTATCATAGCCTTTCCGGCAACAAGATTAACGATAAAGTAAGCTTTTTTCAATCCGATTCCCCGTTTCTGTATAGTATTGCCACAGATAAGGTCATATATATGCGTATAATAATATTATATAACATCTGGAAATAATTTTCAATACCGGGAGTATATAATTAAAATATAAAAATATATTATTCGCTATTGACAAACGGTTATTTCAGTGGTATAATAATAAAGCTGAGTAATTCAGCAGTATATTCTGGGGTGTCGCCAAGCGGTAAGGCAGCGGACTCTGACTCCGTTATTTCGAGGGTTCAAATCCTTCCACCCCAACCATATGATATGACTAAACCTTTCTGAGCCCGCACGTTCAGAAAGGTTTTTCATTTACAAGCTGTTGTTGCCTATATATTGGCAATTACGGCTTTTCTTTTTATCTGAAAAAATTGGTTATGATACGACAAAAAAATCTGAATTCAGAAAATAAAAATTGGAGTAATCTGCACTTTTTTCACTTTTTATTATACTCATCCTCATATTCATCAGGAGATTTATAGTGATCAGCTGAATGAAGACGTTCAGAATTATAGAAATTGATATATTTATCAATTATCCTGTAAAGCTCAGCTTCACTGTTTATTTTCCTTCGGTAAAGCTCCTCCTGCTTTAATGAAGAAAAGAAGGATTCCGCAACTGCGTTATCGTGAGGAGTGCCCGAACGCGAAAAAGAATGTACCACTTCATTCTCTTTCAGATATTTTTCAAAAGTCCTTGAACAGAAGTTGCTGCCGTTATCCGTGTGAAAAATCAGACCGGGCGACGGCTTTCTTGATGTAATCGCTCTTTTCATAGTCGATTTCACAATCTGAGTGCTGTTATGTTTACTGATACCATATGCTACAACCTTGCGGGAAAACAGGTCAATTATCGCGCATATGTAGTAATAGTAATCGCCATAACTGAAAACGGTAACATCGCTCACCCACACTATATTCGGCGCATCGGCATTGAACTGCTGTTTAAGTATGTTCCGCTTCCGTTTCTCTTTGACATATTCCTTCTTTGAAGTTGTTCGTATACTCTTCAAGCCCAATTCATTCATAAGCTCCCTGACCATTTCTTCGCTCACGTTAACATACTGTTTTTTCAATAGCGCAGTTATCTTCTTTGAGCCATATATCTGGTTGTTATATTCAAAGAGTTTCTGAATTTGAATCTTCAATTCCTCACGGCGCTGATTGTACCAGTTATCCTCACCTTTGCTGCGTTTTATGTGGTTAAGGAAGGTTCCTCTATCCACCTCCATAGTCTCGCATAGCAGGTGGTTATTGTATTTCCCATACAGTTTTTCCATTGCGGACAGCTTCTCTTTAAGCGGTGCGCTTACTGTACAATCGATCGTCTTGAGTATTTCAATCATCTGCTGCTGATGCTCCACCAGCTTTTTTAGTTCAGTCACTTCATTGCCAATATTATCACGCTTTTCGTTATATTGCCTTATCCACGAGTAAATTGTACTTTTTGAAACTTTTGCCGATTTTGAAATCTGTTCGACTTTTTCACCGTTAAGATAGCGCTTAATGATCTTATGCTTTTTGTAATCTGAGATTTTTTTCATTATTACTATTCCCTTTTCCTGGATTTGTCCATTCATGGCATCCTGAGTGGGCATAGTAATAATTATAGCACATAATTAACACATATTGTATAGGGCACTCAAAAACTTGATTGTGATAAAGCTTGAATATAACCTTTATATATGTTATAATTTAGAAAAAACAGTAGCACTGAGTATAAATAATTAATAGCATTATCAGTACTATAACTGCCAAACGCCTGTGCTTTCTGTTGAGCTTGTTCGGGAGGGATGATATTTATGTCCAAGTATGAGAATAGAGCTGTGATATATGTAACAGGTTATTCGTACGACCTAAATCAAAACCGAAAAATGTTAGAAGGACTTGTTGAAAAACTTGATCTCTGTGATATCGTTTATTTCGAAGATGATAATACTATTAATGATAGCGAAATAGAGGAAATACTCAATAATGTTGATCTCATACTGACATTTGTTACGAGTAAATACCTTTATAAGCCAAACAAAGCCCATGATATTATCGCACCACATGCTTTAAGTCATAGTATCCCTTTCATTCCTGTATTTCTTGAAAAATATATATCCTATGATTTCTCCGAACAATATCCGAATGTATTATTTATCGCTCCTACAGAAGATGAAGAGGTCGGGCTTTCTTTTGAACAGCGGCTATCGTTGCTCGTAAAAATGCTGCTCATGGTCGGTATGCAGGAAGATTTTATAAGCGAAAAAGACAATCCTGATATTATTTCAAAGCTTATAAATATGAACCGGTCAGGTATTCATATCCGACACGAATACAAAATGGCATTGATCTGGGAATCACGTTGTATGTCTATCGCCCGAAAAGACTATAATAAACAAAAAAGCGAATCAACTCTTCAGGCATGGATTGGTACTTGCTGTAATTTGGGCGATTTTTTACGTTTTCTTGGATATACTGATGAAGCCATATACATATATGATGAGTGCAGAAAAAATATTGAAAATGAGTACCCTCAAATTGTTTATCCATTGCTTTGCAAGCTGGGATATGCATACAAGAATAAAAAAGACTATGAAAGAGCAATATCACTGTTTGACGAAGCTTCTAGGTATGCGGACATTTTAGTTAAGGATAAAGATCCAACTGCATTATGGGATATGTATCTTATCTGGCAGGTACTTGGTGATTTGAATTTTGATATGCATATTCCTGAAAAAGCACTGATATACTACGACGGCTGTTCAAAACTTCTGAAAAGCTGTATGGAGCTTTCAGATTCGCCCTATTTTGTGCGCAGGTTTGCCGAGGTGTATTACTGTCTTGGAGAAACCTGTGTTAAATCAGGAAAAAACGATGATGCTATCAAGTATTATGAACAAGGAATAAACATACACAAAACTATTATTACAGATTCTTCGGAACTTATTGATAAAGCTGATGTCCTTATGGGATACTATAACCTTGGAAATTTACACTCTTCAAACAGAGAATCAGAAAAAGCCGAACAAAGCTTTAAAACAGCACTAAACCTCGCCGAAGAACTTTCAGCGGTGTCTGAATCCTATCAAACCAGGTTTAATATTACAAAGATTTATACATTTCTTGGTGATTTGTATACAAGTGAGAACTGTGTAGATTTAGCAGAAGACTGTTTTCACAAATCATTGGTGCTTTCAATAAAGTATTTCTCAGATTCTGAAATATTTGAAGTACAGGATCAGCTTGCCAGAACATATACACAAATGGGTGATATTGCATATAAAAGAGGTAATGATAAAGCGGCATTAGGATACCAGCAAAATTCTCGTGATATTTTTGAAAAGTTGATAAAACGCCGTGATCTTGATCATATCAATAATAATCTGGCACTTGTTTACGGTCGCATAGGAGATATCTTCAAGAATAATGACGATGTTCCACAGGCAGCAGAGAATTATATAAAGAGTCTGAATATATATAACAAAGTGGCGCATCGGAGCAATAATATTCACGCTCGAAGGAATGCTGCTGTTACGTTAGATCAATTAGGTGATCTTTATTTATACAGACAAGATTATGAAAATGCTGAAAGCAGCTATATGCAGAGTTTTGATATTAAGAACGATCTCCTTGAGAAAGCAGATTCTTTTGAAGCAAGACGTGATATAGCGGTCAGTCATCTTAATCTTGGAGATGTATATTACTATAACAACAAGATTGCTTTAGCTTTGGAACACTACGAAAAATATCTGCAGCTTATGCAAAAACTCTCGACCGGATCAGATTCGATCGAAACTGAACGAGAACTTGCACTTGCATATTACAAATGTTCTAAAGCGTATCTTTTAAATGATCAGTCCCGCAAATCAAAAAATCATCTGGATAAAGCAATCCAGCTTCAACGAATAGTTGTTAGTTCAAACGGTTTGCCTTCAGCCACAGAACTGCTCGCTTCAATGTATTCGGATATGAGCTCACTTCGCAAAAAGCAGCACCAATTCGGAGAGGCAATATCGTTCGCAAGAGAATGCCTTCATTTACGGGAGCATCTTAATGAAGAGTTGAAGTCGGATTATTCAAAGGATATGCTTGCATCGGCACTTGAAAATGCTGCAATTATTTGTGAGGAATACGGAGATGATCCGGAAGAAACTTTTTCATATATAACACGTTCTATTGACATAAGATTCGAAATGGCAGATGAAACAAGCAAAGTTAAAGATTTTGATAAGCTTGCAAGGTTGTATTACAACATAGGTGTTACAGTTGCATTGCCAGAAATGAAGGCAGCTATGTTAAAAGAAGCACTTTCTATCTGGGAGGACATAGTCGACCAAACTGGCAGCTCAGAATATCAGAAATATGTTGATATGACCAAAAAAGCAATAGAGTATTACAACTTTGAAGATATTGAATAATCGGAAGATATACAAGAAACTGTACGCCCACATTTTTAGGCAAGACCGCAATGGAAGCAGGTGAACTGATGAACAGCATAGGCAGGGATATATTCAAAGCAATACATGAAGGCAAGTGGCTTAGTATCGAATACCGCAATAAACAAGGAAGTCTTACTAAATACTGGATAGGCATATATGACATTGATACCAGATATAAGAGCCTGCGAGTTGAGGGACTTCATCTTGGCAGCTTTCAGAATATGGAACTGACAATTTACATAGATAAGATCAAATCAACAAAACTGCTTGACGGCACATATCAGCCTGTCAATGAACGACTTATTGAAGACATAAAGCTTAATCCGAATAAATACGCCTTTATCTTTACCAATACTGCCAACCTGAAAATACTCAACTACCTTGCCGATTGCAATAAGCTTGATTCGATTCCATATAAATCGGAGTATGACCTTATAGAGCGTATTGACGGCGATAAGCTGACTCCTGCCGGATACATACTTGATGAAGAACAGTTCAAGTCTATTGTAAAGAGCTTTCGCAAACGCTTTGAGAGGGAATATCAACGCCGGAAAGTTACTCAGTTATGTCTTAATCTCCTCAGCGTAAATACAAAAAGAGGACTTTATGTTCTTGCTTATCGCAGATTGGAGCTTGATGTGAAAAGCCAAACACTACGTCCGAGCGAAGAAATTACTATCTGCAAGGAGTTCACTATTGCTGGCGAAAAGAAAAGTATCCGTCAATTCCTTGACGCTGACGACTACTATCTGCTTGAAGATTTTGAGAAGTACGCCGAAGTGATAAAGGACAGGATAACGGCTTCAAATTCGCAGATAAACGGCGTTGACGATATGCCGTATCTCATTTGTATCGAGAGTGAGCACCTTGTCGATCTTTCAATTGAATACCGTGAAATACTTGATATGTACGAGGAAGACAGAGTTACAGTTCCAATCAAGGCTTTTTTCGGTGACCTGACAGCTCCTTCACGTCGACGCAAGGATTATCCCATAACGCTGTTGAATAATAAGATAAACCTCGACCAGTTGCTTGCCATACATAACGCCCTGAAATATCCGGTTGTATATGTTCAGGGCCCTCCCGGGACAGGTAAAAGCAATACCATAGTCAATACTATAATCTCAGCGTTCTTTAACGAGAAAACAGTTCTGTTTTCGTCATACAATAATCATCCTATAGACGGCGTGTTCGATGTGCTCAGAAGTATGAAGTACCGTGATCGTATCATACCTTTCCCGATTCTCAGGCTTGGAAGCAATAAAAAGGTGGAGGAAGCTATCGAGCGTATAAAGGGATTGTTTGATTACACAAGAACAATCAATATCTATGGCAGTACGCTTAACAAGAATAAGTCTGACAAGACCGAACAGACAAAAAAGCTCACTGAGCTGTTGAAAAAGCATGAAGAGCGAATTGAACTGAAAGAACGCAGAGATGCTATTTCCGACCTTTACAAGCTGAACGACAATATGAACTTCCAGACTGATCTTGAGCAGCGTCAATTGTATCAGGTCCAGCAGCGTATGAAAGAAATTGGAACAGTTACAGACGAGGAGGCGCTCTCCCTACTCACCGACGATCAGGAGGCGTTTCGCAAGTATCTATTCTACACCTCTGCTATGTATATCAAAAGACTTGAAGAACCGAAATACTCTGACTTTATAAAGATACTTGATATGACTAACAAAGAGGAGCGTATCAATGAATTCAATCGCTGGGTAAGCGACGACGAGAATCTCCGCAAGCTACAAAGAGTATTTCCGGTTATCGCTACGACCTGTATTTCGGCGCATAAGCTCGGTAAACCAGCTCAGTATTTTGATATGGTCATTATGGATGAGGCGAGCCAGTGCAATACGGCTATGTCGCTTGTACCTATAATACGCGGAAACAATCTGTTGCTTGTCGGCGATCCTCAGCAGCTCAATCCTGTTGTTCTTTTGGATCATAGCATTAATGACAGCCTACGGAAGAAATACAATGTTGCACCTGAATATGACTATATTGCTAATTCTGTTTATAAGACCTTTCTTGCCTGCGATTCAGTCAGCGATGAAATACTTCTGAGCTATCATTATCGCTGCGATAAAAAGATAATTGAATTCAATAACAAGAAATACTACAATGGCAGGCTGAAAATAAAAACAGGTGAATTATCGGCAAATTCATTGATTTTCAGTGATATACAGTACAATACGACAGATTACAAGAACACAGCTCCTGCGGAAGCTGACAAGATAGTCCAGTTCGTCAAGATGAATAAGGACAAGTCTATCGGCATAATTACCCCGTTTGCCAATCAGCGTGACTGCATACAGAAGGCTCTGCACGAAGCTAAACTTGATAATGTCACCTGCGGAACTGTTCACGCTTTTCAGGGCGATGAAAAGGATATTATACTCTTTTCGCTTGCACTCACAGACAAAACTAATCCTAAGACTTACGACTGGCTAAAAAACAACCGCGAGCTTGTAAATGTTGCGGTATCAAGAGCGAAGGAACAACTCATAGTTCTTTCAAGCAAAAAGGAACTCGAAAGACTACACGATCCGGATCAACCTGACGATATATATGAACTTGTGAATTATGTTGCCAGCAATGGCAAAACTGAGGTTACTCCTAAAGATGTATCTTCACGAGCTCTCGGAATTAAGCCTTACAGTACTGAAACTGAAGAAGCGTTCCTGCAAAACCTTAATCACGCCCTTGACAATATTTTGCTCAATGAAGGTAGATGCAGCGTTGAGCGTGAGGTAGCAATATCTCAGGTATTCATGGACAATCCTTCATGTTCAGACTTGTTTTACACTGGACGCTTTGATTTCGTCATTTACCAGCGTGATTACAGCAACCGAAAAATGCCGGTTCTTGCTATAGAGCTTGACGGCAAAGAGCATATCGAGAGTGAGATAGTCCGTGAACGTGACCGCAAGAAGAACAAGATTTGCCGCGACCACGGCTTTGAGCTTATCCGTGTCGAGAACTCATACGCCCGTAGGTATAACTTCATTAAGAGCGTACTTATCGACTATTTTGGAAAGAGGCGAAAATAAATGAACGAGATCAATAAACTTAAACGCGCAAAGCTGTATATGGACAAGCTTGCAAACGGAATTGATCCCAACTCAGGCAATAGAGTTCACGTCGATGATATTGTCCGTGACAGCCGTGTTATTGCCTGCTTCGAGTATATTTCCCGCGTGCTTGGCTGGGAGATAGAAGCTTTTGAGCATAGTGAAAAACCTTCAAAAAAGCCTAAAAGAGTACAAACTTTCATTACAGACGAGCAGCTTGCAGAATTAAAGTTTAACTATGGTGAATGCAGGGTAAGTGATATTGCAAATGAGATCAACAGAGTTATTGAGCCAAACGGCTCAAAGAAAATGCAGGCGGCATGGATAAACGACTGGCTCGAAAGTATTGGAATGTTATGCAGAAATGCCGAAGGAAGACGTGTTGCAACAAGCGAAGGTGAAGATATAGGAATATCTTCTAAATTAAAGACGAGAGCAAATGGTGAAGAATATTATCTCAATCTGTACTCGGTTCAGGCGCAGTCTTTCATTTTTGATAACCTGAGAGCGATAATTGATCATCATTATGACCGATAAAAGATAAATATCATCGCAAAATAGCCATTTTACATATGTCATCAATTTTGTTATGCCCAGACAGGAACGCCCCGACGCTGACGCGCCGGGGCTCAATTTATAATGAATAGTGAATAATGAATAATTAAGAATATATGCTCTCGGGGGCGTTTCTGTATTATTCATTCTTCGCTATTCATTTTTCATTATTCATTGAAATCGGTGATATTATTTATGGATAAACACAATCCTCTTTTAGATAAATCTCTTGCATTCGCAGCACGGATAGTAAAATTATATCAGTATCTTGTAAAATAGAAGAAAGAATCAATTATCTCAAAGCAGATAATCAGAAGCGGAACTTCTATCGGTGCAAACGCAAATGAAGCAGCATATGGAGTGAGCGTTGCTGATTTTATAGCGAAAATGCAGATAGCGTTAAAAGAAACCGCAGAGACTGAATATTGGCTGAGGCTATTGATCCTGACTGATTATATTGAAAAAGCCCACGGAGAATCAATGCTGAATGACTGCCTTGAAATAAAAAAGATACTTACAGCTTCTCTGAAAACTGCAAAAGAGAATAAAAAATGAATGTCATCTTTTTAGTCATGCCAATACAACAGCGCCCCGCTAAAGAATTAGCGGGGCTCATTTTATGAGCAGGAGTAATGAATAAAGCGGACCTTTGCAATTCACGACATATAGTATACACTTCACGACGCTTTTGCACATCGGCAGATATTCTGTGATATCATATAGCCATAGAACAGAAACGGAACGAGGTGGTAACGATGTCAATGGTGTATTGCAGCAGATGCGGCAAGCTTGTGAACACGGCGGCTGGAAGCTGCTGCCGGTGCGGTGAGCCTATCGCGGACCTTGCAGAGCTCGAACGTTCAGAGCTGCGGCGTATGAAAGCGGAAAGGTTTCGCACAGCGCTGTTTATTGCGGCTGTGATAGCAGCAGCGATTCTGGCCGTCTATTTAATGGGAAGGAGCGTCTGGCGTTAATAGTCTGTTAATCATTTATTCATCATCTGTTTACAGCTTTTTGGTACAATTATAATGTATATGCAAAAATCTTGGAAAAGGGGATAACTGTCATGGCCCTTAAATATGTAATTGCAGCAGTGTTTTTTGTATTGCTGCCCTTTATTTCGCTGACTCCTGCATTCGCGGTCAAGACCTTCTATGACGACCGCGTTGAGCTTTCTCGGAAGCGCGTCCTGATATGCTTCGGCAGTGCCATCGCGTATTTAGTATACCTTTTACTTTTGGTGCTTTTGACAAGGTCATCGGTGGATATCAGTCCGGACGTTTACACCGCACTGAGCAGTATACCCATGCTGCTGGTATTCTTTGTGTTCCACCCGATAGTATTCCTGTACCGGTACGGCATGAGGAAGATGTACTATATAGAGGGCATCATAATGTTCTTTATCGTGTACAACATCTATTTAATGTGTGCGGTGGCAGCCTCAGTGCTGATCATCAAGCTGCTGCAAATAATGAAGATCATGGAGAGCGGCATTGATACGATGATCTCGGTGTTCGGGAATATGACCGGTGCTGCTATGTTGCTGGCGCTTTTTATCGGACTTATTGTGTGCATATGGCTGTATGTCAGCTTCGTGCGGAAGAAGGTCTTCCTGAAGCTGAGCGTGACCGATACCGTTTTGTTTCTGGTGTACTATTCGGCTGCAATCTACAGCTTCGTTATGATAACGGCACGTTCTAACGAGTCACTGCCGCTGATCATAAGGGCATCGGAAATGGTCGTTGTCCTCGTGCTGCTTTTCGTCATGCCGCTGATGATAATCAGGAACCGTCAGACCTCCTACTACAGCGAGATGAGCACGCGCAACGAGCAGTTTCTTGAGGCGGAGCTTGTTGCCTCGAACGCCTACAAGCAGTCGCAGGAGGACACACGCGCATTCCGTCACGACATGAACAACAACCTCTCGCTGGTATCGGCGATGATGAAAAAGGGACAGTTCACCGAGGCTGAGGAGTACATCAACGGTCTGTGCGGCAAACTCTCGTCGTTCTCGCCGCGAGTAGTCACAGGGGACGATATGCTCGATTCGCTCATATCCTCGAAGCTGCCTGCTATCGAGAAAAAGGGCATACGCTTCATGCTGGACGGCGTCATTGACGGTGGTATCGGCTGGAAGCCGATAGATATCTGTGCGGTGTTTGCGAATATGCTCGACAACGCCGTTGAAGCCTGTGAGAAGGTCACAGGTGCAGAGAAGTACATCTCTGTCACTCTTCGCAAGACCGAGCTCCAGCGCATTATAACCGTGCGAAACAGCTCCGCATATATGGTGGACTGCGCTCATCTTGGTGACGGCTCGCACTATACATCAAAGACTGACCGCAGCAGACATGGCTTCGGCGTGAAGAATATCAAGGATACCGCTGAGAAGAATGGTGCAATGGTGCGTTTTGAGAGCAGTGATACGGAATTTGCGGCATCTGTCATTATCATGAGATCGGGGGTTCGTATATGATTTGCAATAAATGCGGAAACAATTGTCCCGAAAACGCGAGATTTTGCCGGCAATGCGGTACACAGCTCACAGCGGCTCAGGTTCTCCAGCCGCAGGCACAGGAAGTCCAGCCGCAGATGGTACAGTCCCCGGAGGCTCCTTCCGTAAAGCCGGCAAAGGCTAAGAAAGGCACAGACCGTGGGATACCGCGGATAGTACCGCTCATTTTCATGCTTTTTCTCATATTGGTGATCGACATATTCATGCTCGGCTTTGTTAAAAACGACGTTGTCGGCGAGGCGGAAAAGATAAGGTACAGATTTGATGACTTTTCAATATCAATGCAGCCCGATATGATTTTGGACGAGGCTAATACATACGGTAATTATATCCAGGATCTCGAGATAGGCGGCAAACATTTCGAGTGGGCATATAAATGCTATGGTTACCGCTCTGAAAAAGCAAACTTCTTTGCATATTCTTCACATCATTACGATGACGCTCATTACACCGGTCTCATAAAGGACAACCCCGGCGAACTTTCGCATTATCTCGGAAGCAAGTGGCTTACCTACAATAAAGAGTACAAGGCTGAGCCTTACAAAGTATCCGGCGATATCGTGCGCTATACGGTCGATTACAACGGAATGACCTGCTACGTCTACGCCCGTGAGATAGTCATGGACCACAGGATCGTAGTATGCGGCTTTTACAGCAGACACGACTACGAAAATCTGTTCACCTCATGGCTCTCGACCATAGAGGTCAGACAATAAGTACAGATCTGCATTTCACGACACGGTTCATACCGTTCGCGACATTTTTCACCAATACGCGTTTCTGTATGGTATTATAATATCAGAGCAAAGGACAGAGCGCCAAAGCTCACAAAACCTTGAATAACGCCGGAAACGGCAAGTATTATAATATCAGGAGGAATCATTATGTATTGCATGAATTGTGGAAAGAAGATCAACAACGGAGTCAAGTTCTGCCGAAGCTGCGGTCCTACCGTACATCAGACAGCTCCCGTACAGCCCTTGTGCGCCGATAAGGCTAAGCCTGTCAAGGCAAAGAAAAAGCACCCGGTCCTCGTTTTCATGCTTATCGTCCTGCTCGTACTGGGCGGTATCAATTTTGTCAATACCTACAGAAAAGTCAAAGAAAACAAGAGACCCAGTCTCAAGACATACGATTACGAAAGCTTTTCCATTGAACTGCCGGAGGACATGGAGAAGGGACGCAATTTTAACGAATTGGGCAACGGTACCGTATACTTCAATCAGTTCGTTCATAAAAACGAGAAAAGTCTCTCTGCGGAAGAGTATGCTGAAGAAGTTTATAAGAAAATGATAAATGAACGCTCTTGTTCAGATGTCACATTGAAAGGCAGCACGATCAAATGCTGCCGTAAGGATATAGCAGGTATTAAATACTATGAGATCAATGAGCTTTACGTCACCGATGATGAAGTGATCTTGCTGGTTGTCGGCGGAAATAAGAGCGATGAGAGCTGCTTCGAGGAGCTGCTCGATACAGTAAAAATAAAGTAAAACAATAAGGACTTGGCTGCACTGCATAAGCGGTGCGGCTTTAGTCGCTTTCAAGGAGGAGTAAAAATGAGGATAGCAGTATGCGACGATGAAAAGAGGTTCGTCAGTGATTTTTCCGCGATAGTAGAGAGACTTTACCGCAGTCTTGATATCGCGGTGGACGAGTTTTCGGACGGAGTTCAGCTCTTGCAGAGCTTCCGGAGCGTGAAGTACGATATCGTCTTCCTCGATATCGAAATGCCGGGACTGGACGGTATATCCCTCGCCAGAAAGCTGCGGGAGCTCAGCGAGGACGTTTATATAGTCTTCCTGACAGGCCATATCGAATACGCACTCAAGGGCTATGAGGTGAATGCACTCCGCTACCTCACAAAGCCGGCGACTGAGGAGAGCGTCCACGAGGTGCTCGACCACGTTTTGAAGAAGCAGAGCAGTGAGAAGTCGCTGTGGCTGAAAAACCGTGACGGCGAACGCAGAGTGTGGCTCTCGGAGATAGTCTTTATCGAGGCACAGGATCAGAACCTCATCGTGTACACTCTCTCCGGCAGCCATGAGATACGCGGCAAGCTGAACGATTATGAGGTACAGCTCCGTCAGGAGGGCTTCTTCCGCATACACCGCAGCTACATGGTCTCGCTCTCGAAGATAGCGGGCATCTCCGGCAAGGAGATAACCGTCGCGGGAGGCTTCAAACTGCCCGTTGCAAGAGCCAAGGAGCATGAGTTCAAGGACGCATTCATGTCATACATAAGCAAGGAGGCTTTCTGAGCCGGAAGCTTTGCATTTCACGACATCAGAACGTCATTCCGCGACATTTTTCCCATTAAGCAGGAGATATGTGATATCATGTAACCAGAGCCGGAGAACGGTTCAAAAATAAAGATACGGAGGTACATGATATGAAAAAGCTTATCTCATTATTACTCTCAACAGTTATGGCGGTCTCTGCCGCAGGTCTCACAGGAGGAAAGGACGCCGGCGCTGCTTATTCAGCCCAGTCCTACAGCTATAGCTGCAGCTCGTCTTACAGCTCGGGATATTCCGGCTCAGGAAGCAGCTCATCATCTTCCACAAAGGTGACACGCTCACAAAGACAGTACTACGTCACCACGACCACGACCACCACGACCTCTGCCGGCAGCTACAAAAAGCAGAACTACAGCAGCACGACCCAAAAGCCTGCCCGTCAGAAGTACCTGAACTACTTATCGGTCGAAAACGGGAAAAAAATCGAGGACCGCATGGTCTACCTCAAAAAGAGCAACGACCTCTTCACCGTTTCAAATTCATGGAAATGGTACTTCTACCACATGAGCAAAATCGGTGTGACCGGTATCGGTATCAACGGCGATCAGTTCCACTCCTCGGGATACGGTCAGCTCTATGCGAAGATCGAGAACAACAGGTATCTCACGGTGAAATTCAATTCCATCAAGGACGATATCGTCTGCAAGAATATCACCATGACGCTCTCACAGAACAAGAACGCTAAGCTCAAAACCAACCTCAACAGGAAAAAGAGCGGTTCCCTCCAGATGACGCTCGGCGCCGACCTCTACGATCAGTGCTTCGTGAACGGCATCTACAAGATCGACGCAGAGTATACCTTCAAAGGCAGACCCCAGCACTGTCAGCTCTATATGTTCGTGAACTGTAAGTCTGACAGACCTTCCGACTATGAGTTCTACATCTGCTACGGTGAACAGCGCAAGGTCTCCGATAATTTCTCACCTGCAAAAAGACGGAATGAACTCACTGACCTGCTCGCTTCCGAGGACGTTACCATATCAAAAGCGCTCAATCCCGATGTCATCTATCCTTTTTGTGCGAACAGGACCAACAGCGATACAAAGTTCTGGAGAAACAAGTCGCATGAGATACTCGATAAATACGGCAATATCAATGCCGGCAGAAAGCTTCTCATTCTGCACGACTGGATGACGTCAAACATGAAATACGACTACTACAAGGTCAATGTCCTGAAATATCCGCGCTATTTCGCCAACGGAGTTCTGAACACCATGATGTATCTCTCAAAGAACAATACCGGCGTGTGCCTTGATTTCTCGTGCATATTCGCGATCATGTGCCGCGAGGCAGGAATACCCTGCGTAGTCCTTAACAACACCAGACACGCTTGGAACGCGGCCTACATCTCGGGCGACGGCTGGATCGAGTTAGACCTGACAGTGGACGTTAACCGCTTTGTATATGGCAGCGACCTCAAAAAGGTGACCGGTAATGATCTGTACTGCTACAGCGGCTTTGCGACCTTCGATGTTAACGACTGCAAGCCGGATACAGCCGTAAGCTTCTGCTTCTGACGGAAAAAGGCTTTGTACCGTACAATGGAGGTATAGCCGAACAGCTCTCCTGAGCTGAAACAGAAAATGAAAATGCCCCGGGGCGCTTTGAAACGCTTCGGGGCATAGTTTTTGTATTGGGAATTTTTAACGGGCGTGTTTTCATATACTTTCCATTTGGTCGTTATTACCGGTAGTCTTTGGAGCGATGAACTTTCCGTTAAGCTCAAGTCCGGTCATTTCGCGGCTTGCCGTGAGTTTTCGGCGCTTTGCGGCTTCCTCATAGGGGTCATGCTCCTTGAATTCCTCCGATTTTTTCTGCTGTTCATTCAGCAGCTCGGAGAAATGCGGAAAGCCCTCCTGCGTTTCGAGGTATCGGTACCTATGGTTCGCATAGATCGTAGGTGCGGCAGTGATAAGCGTTACGGCAGCCGCAATGAGGGGATTGCCGTCGCCGTCCACCTCAAGCATAATGTTAAGCAGGAAAGCCGCAGCGATCGGCAGCAGAGCGTAAAGGCTGAGGATATCCTTTTTCAAATATCCGCAAAGTATTGCCAGCGCACACGCCGCCGGACAGAGCAGGACGCCGCAGATAAGTGAGGACACGGAACGTTCGGGCTGTGCGTTGAGCAGGCTGTATAAAGCACCGGGAACCGATGAAATTATCATGAGAGCCATTGCTCCGAGATTTGGTATCGCTGTAAATTGGTATATCCTGTTGCAGCGGTTGAATTCCTGCTTGTTCCGTGACATTTCGATTTGTTTTTCGGAGATCTTATTCTCAGGTAACATTTTTTCTTCTCCTGAATATAATATAAAAGGACGCAGAAAGGGGCAGGCGTTCAGATATCAGCAATGTTCATGAGAACGCCGTATTCCGATATATCAATGCAGCCGAAGGAAGGGTTGCTGCCGTCGCGGGGAATGGCAGCGCTGCCGGGGTTCATTATCCAAATGCCGTCCGCATAGGTCATGAACCGCGCATGGGTATGACCGTAGAGAATGATATCGCATTCGTTGTCGAGGGCAGCTTTTTTCAGCTTGTCGAGAGAGCTGCCGACGCTGAATTTATGGCCGTGGGCAGCGAATATTTTATGTACACCGGCAGGGATAGTGAAAAAATCCGGGCTGAGGCTGTCGTAATCGCAGTTTCCGGCAACGTGGATTATCTTGGGGGAGAGGATAGGGTGTGCGATCGCAAAGCGGTCGAGCTCGAGCTCACCGTCGCCGAGGTGGAATATCCACTGGGCGTCGGTATTTCGCATGAGGACCTTTTCGAGGTTCTGGTAATTGCCGTGTGTATCTGAAATGACGATGATACGCATAATAATGCTCCTGTAAGATCGGGTGATGTTAACAGCACAGAGTCGTACAATAGTGCTGAGATATATGTTTTTTATATTATATCACAAAATGCACAAAAAATCAAGGGGTTTGACGCAAAATAATTATGAATTTTAGGAGGAACTCATGAATAAGAATGGTATTGATCCGAAAAAACTCAATGGTCTGCTCGGAGTTGTAAGCAAAAAGATAGGTGTTCCGCCGGAAAAGCTCCGCAGTGAGCTGGAGGAGGGAAAGTTCGACAGTGCGCTTGCGGCGATGAACAGCAGCGATGCCGCGAAGTTCCGGCAGGCTGTGAACAATCCGGGACTTGTTGAGAAGATGATGAGCACGCCGCAGGCAAAGGCGCTCTACAAGAAGCTTTCGGGCGAAAAATAGTACAGGTACAGGAGCGGAGAATTGGACGATATTATGGGAAAGCTCGGCGAGCTTCTCTCTGACGAGGAGAGCGTGAAGCAGCTTGCCGAGCTGGCGCAGATGCTCATGTCGGAGGGCGGCGGAGAGGGCGAGGCTGACGGCGAAGCTCCTGCCCCTGATCTCGGGGCAATAATGAAGCTCAGCGGGCTTATGGGGGCTTTCTCCCAGAGTGACAGGAACGCCGAGCTGCTTCTCGCACTGAAGCCGCATCTCAGCGCCGAAAGGCAGAAAAGGGTGGATAAGGCGATAAAGCTGCTGAAGCTCATAGCGGTATGGAATATCGCCAAGGAGAGCGGTCTGCTGAACGATATACTGTAACGGAGCTCAGAGTTCTGCGTCTTGCTTCTACAGGGGAGGGTGAATGCTATGCCGGAGCTTTACAGCCGGAGGTCAAACGGTATGAAACAGGACGCTGAGAGCCGGGAAAACGGACAGCAGAGCCATTCCTTCCACTATTCTCAGGGCGGAAGTCCGGCTGATATCCCGAAGCAGCCTACCTCTGCCGGAAATGCCTCTCCTCTCGGAATGCTCTCCGAGCTTGCCGGCGGACTTGATGCGGATAAGCTTCTCATCGCGGCACTGCTTCTCCTTCTGATAAAGGACGGCGGCGACAAAAGGCTGATCCTTGCCCTTGCCTACATACTATTCTGACCGCAGGAACGGGTATTATACGCCCGCACAATGCGTATTTATTGCAGGGGCAGGCGTCCCCGACAGTCCGTCTGCCGTAAGGCAGAAAAAACCGGTGGGACGTCGAGGACGCCGTCCCCTACAGACGTTCATGTAATTTGCACGTTCGGGCACAGGCGCATTCCGTGCGTCCCTGCAAGAGAAACGGAGGTGGAAAATGGATACGGATATCATATTCGCGGCTGTCTGTGCGGCTGCCGTTCTCATCATGGTACTCTACTACATACGCCGCGAGAGAAGGCTCAGAGCCTTTCTTTTCGGCTCTCTCACGGGACTTGCCGCCCTTTTTATCCTCAACCGCTACGGCGAGAGCTTCAACACATGGCTGCCGCTCAACGCTATGAGCGTCTGCGGAAGCACCGTTCTCGGTGTGCCGTTCGTCATATTCCTTGTAATACTTAAAATTGTGTGAATTTTTTTATAATTCGCTTGACTTTTCTGTATAATATGGTAAAATTTATGTAGGGGAATAATATCCCTGTGTAATCGAAATTTTATCCGCAGGAGGTGGAATATGAACGCTATTGATATCATCAATAAGACCAAACGCTCACAGACTCTCTCGTATGAGGAGATCTCATGGCTCGTAAGAAGCTATACCTCGGGACTTATACCCGATTACCAGATGTCCGCATGGCTCATGGCAGTCTGTCTCAACGGGCTGACCGAGGAGGAAACTCTCGCCCTCACCTACGCGATGCGTGACAGCGGCGACACCATAAGGCTCAATATCCCCATGACCGTAGACAAGCACAGCACCGGCGGCGTCGGCGACAAGACAAGCATGATAATCGGTCCGGCTGCGGCTGCCTGCGGCGTCAATGTCGCTAAAATGTCCGGCAGAGGTCTTGGACATACCGGCGGTACTATCGACAAGCTCGAGAGCATTCCCGGCTTCCGTACAGACCTCAGTCTCAAGGAATTCGAGGCTGTCGTAAAGGAGACCGGCTTCTCGGTAGTGGCTCAGAGCGAGGAGCTTTGTCCGGCTGACAAGAAGATGTACTCCCTCAGAAGCGCCTCCGGTACAGTGGAGAGTATTCCGCTTATCTGTGCAAGCATAATGAGCAAAAAGCTCGCTGTCGAGGCGGATTGCCTCCTCCTTGACGTTAAATACGGCACGGGTGCTTTCATGAAGGAACGCAGTGAGGCTGAAAAGCTCGCACGGCTCATGGAAAAAATAGGCAAGGCTGCCGGTAAGAAGTGCAAGGCGGACGTTACCGATATGAACGTTCCCCTCGGAAGGAATGTCGGAAATGCCCTTGAGGTCGCAGAGGCTCTCGAAGTCCTCCGCGGCAATGACAGGGGACAGCTTTACAATGTCTGCATGGACCTCACCGCCGATATGCTCGAGCTCGCCGGAAAAGGCACCCATGAGGAGTGCCGTGCTATGGCGGAGGAGGCTATTTCCTCCGGACGTGCTCTCGAGGTCTTCCGCAGAACTATCGAGCTTCAGGGCGGTGACCCGAGGGTCTGCGATGACAGTTCACTTCTTCCGCAGGCAAGATGCAGCTACATCATCAGGGCTTCCTACGATATCGAGGTCACATACATGAACTGCGAGGAGATTGGCATGGTATCGCTGCTTCTCGGCGCAGGAAGACTCACCCGCGATGACAATATTGATATGTCCGCAGGTCTTGTAATGCACTGCACTATCGGAGACAAGCTCACTGCCGGCGACCCGATAATGACGCTCTATTCCTCTATTTGCAGCGATTTCTCCGAGGCGGCTCTCCGTGCGCTCAATGCCCTCGGGAGGCGCCGCACCGACAGAATGATCTCCGGTGACAGGTGAGAAGGCACATATCCGCGGCGATTGACATGAACGATATGCCGTGGTATAATATTCATAAAGCGGAGGAAATATGAAAAAATCTCTTTTAATTCTGCTCGCCTTGCCGCTCTGCCTGACCGCAGGCTGCGGAGACGACGACGATACCCCTATATCCTCAAAATATACAGGCAGCCGCAGCAGCAAGTATTCCAACTACGACAGCTATGACTATTACAGTTCGGGAAAGACAAGCGGCAGCCTGTTCAGCAACCTCAGCTTCCCGAGCAAGAGGATATCCGGCAAGAACCTCTACGTCGATGTGAAAAACAATGGCGGAAAGGTGATAAAGGGAAGCCTGAAGGTCTACATATACAAGGGAAACGAAATAATCGCAAACACCTCGATCTATCTTCCGGGCGGAGGAGTCCAGCCCGGTGAAACAGTCGTGGTAAATTCCTATATCTCGGAAAATGTGAGCGGTTATACCAATATCGTGATACAGGACGATATCCTGCTCGAGGGCAGCTCATCTATAAAAAGAAACGGCGGGAATACCCTGTTCAGCGATCTCAGCTTCACCAACAAAAGGATCTCAGGCAAAAACCTGTATGTCAACGTCAGAAACAACGGCAGAAAGACCATTAAGGGCTGCGTCAAGGCTTGCATCTACAACGGCAGCTCCGTTGTGACAACGGTTTCGCTCTATTTTCCGAGCGGAGGACTTGCTCCGGGCGGAACGGCTGTTCTCGACGGCTATATCCATGCCGATGTCAAGCACTATACCGATATAAAAATACAGGACGATATCCTGCTCGACTAAAAAAAACATAATGAAGGAATCAAGGAGGTAATCACAATGGGATTTATGGATTCAGTAAAGGGACTTGCCGAAAAGGTCGGAAATTCCTTTGAAAGAGGCGCCAAAAGCGTTTCGGAAAGCTCAAAGAAGATAGCCGAAAAGTCCAAGGTCAAGAAGGAGATCTCTTCTCTCGAGAACGATATCAAAAACGCCTACATCGAGATTGGCAAGAGGTACGTCGAGCTCAATTCAGCTGCTCCCGGCGAGGAATACGCTGACGATATCACGACGATAAAGGAAAAGAGCGAAAGGCTCGAAAAATTCAGGCTTCTCCTCGCTTCAATGGAGGATAAGCAGCACTGTGCTGAATGCGGCGCTTCTCTCTCGAAAAATCAGAAGTTCTGCGACAACTGCGGTGCCAAGGTCGAAAGACCCGAGCCGCCGATCATCGAGGGCTTCAACGATGCTAAGCCCGAGGAGGAAGCGGCGTCTGCCGAAGCCTCTGCTGTGGTCGTTGACCGTGTTTGCCCGAACTGCGGCGAGCCTGTTGCCGATGACCAGAAATTCTGCGAAAAATGCGGAGAAGAACTCGAAAAGTAAACAGCTTACGCTAAGGGACGCACATTGTGCGTCCTTTTTGTTTGGGAATGCGGAGGCAGTTTGAAACGCGGGCGGATAATATCCGCCCCTACAGGTGAGGAACGCCGAGGGCGGCGTTCCCTACAAGATGCTACAGTATGAACGTTGTGTGCGAACGGAGACTTCCGTTTTGTACAAACAGAACGAGCTTGCGAGTGTCAACGTGGAAAACAGGCGTATGCCTGTTTGTGCAAAGCGCTGAAATAGAGGACGGGAATTTGTGTAATAATACGTCGGAAAAAGCTTTACTTTTTCACTTTTTTGTGTTAAAATATACATAGTTTATCGCCCTGCGGCGAGAAAGGAACGTTACAATGCCAATTACAGAATTGCTCGAAAGAAACGCTAAACTCTACGGGAACGACGTCGCTCTCGTTGAGGTCAATCCTGAAATATCCGAGGTCAAAAGAATAACATGGAAGGACTACGAGCTCATCGAGCCCGACCCGGTCTGCCACTACAGACGCGAGATAACTTGGAAGGTCTTCGATGAAAAGGCTAACCGCTTCGCTAATCTCCTCCTCGAAAGAGGCGTGAAAAAGGGCGACAAGGTCGGTATCCTCCTGATGAACTGCCTCGAATGGCTGCCTATATACTTCGGCGTGCTCAAGACCGGCGCACTTGCCGTTCCGCTGAATTACCGCTACACTGCCGATGAGATAAAGTACTGCCTCGACCTTGCCGAGGTAGATATCCTTATGTTCGGTCCGGAATTCATCGGCAGAGTTGAGGAGATCGCCGATGAGATCAGCCGCAACCGTCTGCTTTTCTATGTGGGCGAGGGCTGTCCCACTTTCGCCGAGCACTACGACAGCCTCGTTGCTAACTGCGCGAGCGCTGCTCCCGGTATAAAGCTCACTGACGCGGATAACGCCGCTATCTACTTCTCCTCCGGAACGACCGGCTTCCCCAAGGCTATACTCCATAATCACGAGAGCCTCATGCACTCCGCAAAGGTCGAGCAGAACCACCACGGTCAGACCCGCGATGATATCTTTCTCTGCATTCCGCCCCTCTACCACACCGGCGCGAAAATGCACTGGTTCGGCAGCCTCTACTCCGGAAGCAAGGCTGTTCTCCTCAAGGGCATCAAGCCGAAGACTATCCTCGAGACCGTTTCCGATGAGGGCTGCACTATCGTGTGGCTGCTCGTTCCGTGGGCTCAGGATATCCTCGATGCTATCGACCGCGGCGACATTGACCTCAGCAATTATCAGCTCAGTCAGTGGAGGCTCATGCACATCGGCGCACAGCCTGTTCCGCCCTCGCTCATCGCAAGGTGGAAGAAGGTCTTCCCCGATCATCAGTACGATACGAACTACGGTCTCAGCGAGTCTATAGGTCCCGGCTGCGTTCACCTCGGCGTGGAGAATATCCACAAGGTCGGCGCTATCGGAAAGGCTGGCTTCGGCTGGGAGGTCAAGATCACAGACGAGAATTTCAATACCGTTAAGCGCGGCGAGGTCGGCGAGCTCTGCGTAAAGGGTCCCGGTCTCATGACCTGCTATTACCGCGACGAAAAGGCTACCGCGGAGACTCTGAAGGACGGCTGGCTCCTCACGGGCGATATGGCTCAGGAGGACGAGGACGGCTTCATCTACCTCGTTGACCGCAAAAAGGACGTTATCATCAGCGGCGGCGAGAACCTCTACCCCGTTCAGATCGAGGACTTCCTCCGTGCTCACCCGGCTGTCAAGGACGTTGCCGTTATCGGTCTGCCGGACAAGCGTCTCGGCGAGATAGCTGCGGCTATAATCTCCGTCAAGGACGGCATGACCTGCACCGAGGACGATATCAACACCTTCTGTCAGAAGCTCCCGAGGTACAAGAGGCCCCATAAGCTCATATTTGCCGATGTTCCGAGAAATCCCACCGGCAAGATAGAGAAGCCGAAGCTCCGCGAGAAATACTGCGGCGAGAGCCTTGTTGCAAAGCAGATACGCAACTGATATCATAAACGAAGCGGACGCCGCAGGGCGTCCGCTTTTTTTGCAGGGACGGCAAGTGACTGTCCCCTTGAATGCGGGCGGATAATAACCGCCCCTACGTCAAAAGGGACACCATAACGGTGGTACTTGTATAGCAGTATTTATCAGAATTGTTGAGGCAAGCCCTTTTGATGAAAGTGCTTTCAAACTCTATTCTAAGCCTTACTTTAGTTTTTTCCACAATGGTATAAAAATGTCCAGAAGCATAGTTGCTTCCGGATTATTTTTTTGTGCGTGAGCATTATACCATTGTGGAAAAAACCATAATAAAGTCTTTGGAAAGGGGGTCTGGGGAAGAACCTTTCCTCAGAAAGGTTTTCCCCAGTTAGTTCTCATAATACTTCCATATGAGTATCACAGTTATGGCGTCACTTTTTTTCTGTATGTGCCGTCACAGCATATTCGCGAACGTCATATCCGCCTCTGCCTCGCGGATCGACCAGCCATGGTCAACACCGCATACCGGACAGACCTCCGGCGGCTCGCTTCCCGTGTGGATATGACCGCAGTTCAGGCATATCCAGCGTTCCTCCGTGATGTCTGAACGCAGGAGCTTTCCCGACCGCATAAGCTCGGCGTAATATGCGAAGCGCTTCCTGTGAGTATCCTCTATCGCACCTATCATTGCGAATTTGTCCGCGATATCCGTGAAGCCCTCGTCCCTTGCGATACGTGCAAAAGAGGGATAGACCGTACCGGCTTCGGCGTCCTCATCGTTCGCGGCAAGGTCGAGGAGCTGCTGCATATCGCAGGTGTTGTCCGCCGGAAAGCCTGCCGCGATGTCGATGCTCATGCCCGGAAAGTCCGAAAGGAAGCCTCCGAAGACCTTAGCGTGCTGCTTCTCCTGCTCAGCCGTGAACCGGAATACCCTTGCTATCGCCGCGAATTTCTGCTTCTGAGCCTCGTCCGCCGCAAGGATATACCGCATCTGCGCCATGCTTTCCCCGGCAAAAGCCCTCATGAGATTTGTAAGCGTCTGACTTTTTTCAAGCTGTAAGCTCATTTCAATTCACCTCAGAGCTATTATCCTCCTGAAAATCAATAATATTCATCGTCTTTCCGCAACTATTTTATATACTTCGACAAAATTCTGTCTTTCCCTTGAAATCGGCTATTTTTAGTAGTATAATTGTAATCGCGCGTTTGCGCTGATATTGCATAGAATTGAGGTTTTTGTGAATATGGACTCAAAAGCAGTCAAGCCCAGTGAGGAGAAGCTCAAACCGAAACTTATCTCGGTCATGAAGAATTACTCCCGCGAACAGTTTTTCAAGGACATCGTTGCCGGCATCGTTGTTGCTATCATCGCCATTCCGCTCTCTATAGCCCTTGCACTCGCCTCCGGAGTAGGTCCCGAGCAGGGTCTTTACACCGCGATAGTCGCAGGCTTCATCGTGGCACTCCTCGGAGGAAGCCGCGTACAGATAGCCGGTCCTACCGCCGCATTTGCCACAATAGTTGCAGGCATTGTCGCCGATGAGGGCATGGACGGTCTCATCATGGCTACGATTATGGCTGGTATCCTCATGGTGCTGATGGGACTGTGCCGTTTCGGCGTCCTCATAAAATATATCCCCGGCACGATAACTACCGGCTTCACATTCGGCATTGCCGTCACCATTCTCATAGGTCAGATCAAGGACTTCTTCGGACTGGACTTCAAGTCTCCCGTTGAGACCGTTGACAAGGTCGAGGCTATCTGCAAAAACCTTGACAGCTTCAATTTCTCGGCATTCCTGATAGGCTGCCTTTCCCTTGCGATACTCATTCTCTGGCCGAAGAAGCTCGAAAAGATACCCGCCTCGCTCATCGCAGTCATCGTCTGTTCGCTCGTCGTGAACCTTGCTGACGTCAACGTCAACACGATAGGCGACCTCTACTCGATATCCTCCGCACCTCCGAAGTTCTCCGCACCTGAGTTCAGTTTCTCCAAGATGAAGGCTCTCGTTCCGGACGCCTTCACTATCGCAGTTCTCGCAGCGGTCGAATCACTGCTCTCCTGCGTTGTTTCCGACGGTATGATCGGATCTAAGCACCGCTCGAACATGGAGCTCATAGCTCAGGGTGCCGCAAACATCGGCTCGTCACTTTTCGGCGGAATACCTGCTACAGGCGCTATCGCCCGTACCGCCGCTAACGTCAAGAACGGCGGAAGAACGCCTATCGCAGGCATAGTTCACTCGATAGTAGTGCTTGTTATACTCGTTTCGCTCATGCCCTACGCAAAGCTCATACCCATGCCCACTATCGCCGCGATACTCTTTATCGTTGCATACAATATGTGCGGCTGGAAGAACATCGTCTACACCGTAAAAACTGCTCCCAAGAGCGACGTAATGGTTCTTTTCGTAACGCTTGTGTTCACCGTTGTGTTCGACCTCGTAGTCGCTATCGGAGTTGGCCTTGTGCTCGCCGCACTCCTCTTTATGAAGCGCATGGCGGACGTTACCGAGGCTCACAACTGGGTCGACATTGACGATGAGGACACCGACCCCGACAACATCGCCCTCAAGAAGATACCTGCGAATACCCGTGTCTATGAGATAAACGGACCGATGTTCTTTGCGGCTTCCGACAAGTACAGGTACGTCCTCGAGGACAATAAGAAGTTCGACATTCTCTGCATCAGAATGAGGAACGTTCCCGCGATAGACGCGACCGGTATCGAGGCGCTGAACAACATCGTGAAGCGCTGCGAAAAGCGCGGTATAAAGGTGATATTCTCCCATGTCAACGAGCAGCCGATGAACGCCATGAAGAAGGCTGGCTTTACCGAGCGTGTCGGAAGCGAGAACTTCTGCGACCATATCGACACGGCACTTCTCCGTGCAGCCGAGCTTGAAAAGCAGATAGCTGCCGCGAGAGCATGATGAAAAAGAACTCACGTTAATGCTTCCGGACTTTTTTATATGGACCTTACAGCATTCGCGGAAAAGAAAAGTTCATAAATTATTTTCATCTTGAACGATGTTTTTTTCTTGACAAAAACAATAAAATATGTTAAAATATAGCAAAGCTAAACGAATATATCTTTTTGTAAGGGAGGCTTTGCAATGATGATTGAGTTTCAGAATGAGAATATGAAGGGTCGAAGAATAAAGCGTGCTGTCGCGATATCCGCCGATATGTTCCTGAAAAACGGCATAGAGAACGTGAAAATGACCGATATCGCTGATGCGAGCGGCGTCGGCGTAGCTACCCTTTACCGCTATTTCGGCACTAAGACCGGCATAACCATTGCCGCGATGACTCACCTCTGGAACGAGCTGAAAGGTATGTTCAGCGGCATTTTTGAATCCGAGGTCTTTCTTGCACAGTCCGGACTGAAACAGCTTTCCGAACTCATGAGAATGTATACCGTGCTGTATGAGGCACACAAGGATTTCATGAAGCTTCTCGGCG
This sequence comes from Ruminococcus flavefaciens, assembly GCA_902777125.1. GTDB lineage: Bacteria > Bacillota > Clostridia > Oscillospirales > Ruminococcaceae > Ruminococcus. The sequence continues at coordinate 38,652 of CACYSQ010000008.1, read as the reverse complement.
AATTCGACCTCATGATGATAAGAGAAAAGGTCCCGAAGTCCGAGCTGGAGGAGTACGACCAGTCCATAATCAATTTCTATGTGGTATACGAGGCAGCCTGCAAGCGCGGAGTTGCCGACGGCAGCATACGCGAGGACGTTGATTTCCACCTCCTTTACGTCACCTACGGACACGCTATGATGGAGCTTGCAAAGAAGCTTCTCCGCGGCGAGATCCTGCCAACAGACAATTTCAGCGAGGGCTATAAGGAGCTCGAAATGCTTGTAAATACCGCCGTAGAGTACGTTAGAAAGAGATAAACGGACACGCCTTACCGTGGTGCTTATATAGAAGTATATTAGAATTATTGGAGCAAGCCATTTTGATGAAAGTGCTTCCAAACTCTATTCAGAGCCTTACTTTAGTTTTTTCACAATGGTATAAAAAATAACCGGAAGCTTCACAGCTTCCGGTTATTTTTTATCTTATCTTTGAGCCGACAGGAATGCTGTCGTCAACGAATATGACCTTGACGCCATCGGGAGTATCAGCCGCGCAAATCATGCCGTTGCTGTCAACTCCGCGGAGCTTCACGGGCTTGAGGTTCGCGATGAGCTGGAGCTTCTTTCCGATGAGGTCTTCCGGCTGGTAATACTGAGCGATACCGGAAACGACCTGACGTCCGCCCATGCCGTCGTCGAGCTGCAAGCACAGGAGCTTGTCGGACTTCTTAACCTTTTCGCAGGCGACTACCTTAGCTACCCTGATCTCGACCTTTGCGAAGTCGTCAATGGTTATCTCAGGCTTGAGCTCGATCTTCTCAGGCTCGGCAGCAGCCTCGCCCTTTTCCTCTGAGGACAGCTTTGCCTTTGCCGCCTCCATGTTCTTGGTAAGGATAGCATTGAGCTCCTCGATCTCCTTGTCAACGTCGATACGCGGGAAGAGAATCTCGCCCTTGTGAACGGTGACATTTGCCGGGAGAACGCCGAATTTATCGAGATTATCGTACTTTACGTCCTCTGCGGAGGCGCCTATCTGCTCCCATACCTTCGGCATGGTCGTAGGCATGAACGGCGCAAGGAGTGCGGAGGTTATGCGGATAGTCTCGAGGAGGTTATAGAGAACAGCAGCAAGTCTCGGCTTCGTAGCGTCGTCCTTGCCGAGCTTCCACGGCTCAGTCTCGTCGATGTACTTGTTTGCGCGTGAAACGCCCTCGAAAATGGTCTCGAGCGCCTGCTTTATCTTGGTCTCGTCGATGAAGCCGTCAACAGCGGAACGAAGTCCGAGTATGACAGACTTGAAGTCCTCGTCGATATCGGCAGCCTCGCGCTCTGTGGGGAGAGTTCCGCCGAAGTACTTGTCAGCCATTGCAACGGTACGTGAAACGAGGTTGCCAAAGCCGTTTGCGAGGTCGGAGTTGATGCGGTTTATCATTATCTCGTTGGAGAAAAGGCTGTCTGCGCCCAGAGCCATTTCGCGGAGGATATGGTATCTGATAGAGTCGCAGCCGTAGCGCTCGCCCAGTACAAAAGGATCAACGACGTTGCCCAGTGACTTGGACATCTTCACGCTTTCGCCGCCCTTACTCTGCATGGTGATATAGCCGTGAACAGCAAGGTGCTTAGGCAGAGGCAGATCCAGTGCCATGAGCATTGCAGGCCATATGATAGCGTGGAAGCGCATGATGTCCTTTGCTACCATGTGGACATCAGCAGGCCAGTACTTCTCATAGTCGTTATGAGCGGAGTTCTCATAGCCGAGAGCCGTGATATAGTTGGAAAGTGCGTCTATCCAAACGTATACAACGTGCTTTTCGTCGAAGGATACCGGAACGCCCCATGTGAACGAAGTTCTCGAAACGCAGAGGTCCTCAAGACCGGGCTTGATGAAGTTGTTTACCAGCTCAACAGCTCTTGTCTTGGGACGGAGGTAGTCAGTTTCGAGGAGAAGCTTCTCGATGCGCTCTGCAAAGGGAGACATCTTGAAGAAGTAAGCCTCCTCCTTGGCAAATTTCACAGGTCTGTGGCACTCGGGACAGCAGCCGTGCTCATCGAGCTGCGACTCGGTCCAGAAGCTCTCGCAGGGAGTGCAGTATTTTCCGGAATATTCGCCCTTGTAGATATAGCCCTTGTCGTAGAGGGCCTTGAAGATCTTCTGAACAGCCTCAACGTGGTAATCGTCGGTGGTACGGATATATCTGTCGTAGGAGATGTTCATATAGCTCCAGAGCTTCTTGAACTTATCAACGATAATATCAACGTACTCCTTGGGAGTTATGCCCTGTTCGGCAGCCTTCTGCTCTATTTTAAGACCGTGCTCGTCAGTACCGGTGAGGAACATTACGTCATAGCCCTGCATTCGCTTATAACGGGCAATGGAATCGCAGGCAACTGTTGTGTAGCAGTGACCGATATGCGGATCGCCCGAAGGATAATAAATAGGTGTAGTGATGTAAAAGGGTTTCTTTGACATAAAAATCGCTCCTAATCATAGTGGTTTACTATTATATCACAAAAACGAAGTGTTGTGATATAATTGCCCTATCTGCAGGGGACAGATCTTTGATCTGCGTATCTGCGAGGGCTTTTTGATAAGGTATAATATCTTCTTTGATGATATTATACCACAAATATTTCAGGATTGCAAGCACTTTAAAAAGCTGAGGACAAAGTTCAGTGCAGCCGGGACGCTTTCTGCACCGTTCGACACGGTTTATGATAAACCTGCGGACTGAGATGTTCAAACCTATTGACAAGCGTACCATATAGATGTATAATAAGGGTATGCAGATATAGTATAGCGGCTATTACTTCAGTTTCCCAAACTGAGGAGGCGGGTTCGACCCCCGTTATCTGCTCCAGCGCAGAGCCTGCGCTCCCGACCACGGGGGCGCTCGCAGGCTCGCTCCGTCTTTACGGAAAGGGAAGTCTGCTTTCGCTTACGGCAGATGTCACGATACAAACTTTTGAAAATACGAAAACAGGCGGACGCTGAAAAGCGTCCGCCTTATTTGTGTTATGATGGCTGTATACGCGATAGACCGTGCTTTACGGCAATGTCCTGCATGGAGTCAGTTTGCTTAGTCCGGACCTTAGCCGCGATCACTTTCCGCTTTTCAGGAATTCGTCTATCGGGCAGTATTCGTTGTTGGAGAGGTAAGCATAGAAGCGGAGAAGTGCGGAGGCGTCCTTTGCATCGCTGAGAGTATCTCCGTTCACATCGGACTGCTTGAGCTGGATCTCCGAGAGAATAGCGGAATTCGGATCATCGGCGATATAGGTGTAGTTTTTCAGGACACGGCTCGCATCACGGGCGTCTATCTTCTCATCGAAGTTAACATCGCCGAGCATGAGGTTGCCGGCAGCTTTCTTATAGGTATCGACTGCGATGAGCGGGTAGGCAGAGGTGTCCGTGAGGCTCTTGAAGATGCCGGAGAGCAGACCGGAATCGTCGTGGAGCTCGCCGATAGTATTCAGTATAGTTGAAGCGATAGCGAGGTGACCCTTCTGATTGGGGTGGATATCCCTTTTGCTGCCGGACTCCTGGATATTGACGAAGTATGCGGCGTGACCGGGATTGTCGTTGTTCTGAGCCTCGCCCTCTTTGAGGGAGGTGAACTCATGGTTGACATCTGCGATCTCGATGCCGTCTATACCGCCGAGCTCCTTAGCGTAAAGCTGGAGCACCTTTTCAAAGTTGGAGCGGAGCTGACCGAAGAGCTTCACATATGTAGAAGCGTTTGAACCGTAATTTGCGGCGAGGTACTCCTTATCGAACTGAATAGGCTGGTAAATGGTCTGTACGATAATTCTTGCATTGGGGTTTATAGCCTTGATGTTCTTTACGGCTGTTTTGATATTGGGAATGACTTTTTCGGGGATAACGCCCTCATACGACTCGTTCTTGACCATGAGGTTATTGCAGAGCTTTTTGAGCGTAACAAGAAGATCTGCAGCGTTATTCGTGTTTGAAGCGTAAGCACTGAGCTTGCTCCTGTCGAGAAGCGTGAGGAGGTGGGAGGCAGTCGGTTCAGCGGGGATATCGGCTGCTGTTTTTCCGCTGACGAGGAGGTTGTTCTCAGCGGCATAGTTGAGCACATACTTTACAGCGTAGTGTATGAGGTCATTGCCTCCGATAGAGATAACGACATATTCCGCATTTTTGAGAGCCTGCTTCTGGGAGGCGTCGAGCGAACCGATGACCTTGAGCATATCATCGGTGGTATCGCCTGAAACGGCGTAGTTAGCGACGGTGCCTCCGAGGTAATCGGCGCATATCTGACCGTAATTGTATTCTGTTTTAGTGTCGAGACCGTAGCCGGCGGCGATACTGTCTCCGAAAATAACGATATCGTGGTCTGTGTTTTTTGCATCTGCTGCTGTAACGGCGTATGAACCGGCAGCACCGGCAGTCATAGCGGCAGCGAGCACAGCTGCGATGAATCTTTTCATAAGATATCACTCCTTCCGGGGAAATTCCCCTGTAACAATTATATTATTTTTTTTCGTATGTGTCAAGCGGAAAATATGAACAGCTGCGGGTTGAGAGATCAGAAAGTGGTGTAGGGGCGCACAGTGTGCGCCCGTAAATAACGAATAAACCGCAAAGGCTCAATTTGTAGAGGCGGCGTTCCGCCGCCCGCGTGTTAACGTATATATTACCGCTAACGATGGGGAGGGGCGGATATTATCCGCCCGCGTCATACGCTGCGGCTGCAAATGTTCAATCGCCCGTGTAGACAACGGCGACGACCGTGATATTGTCCTTGCTCTGGTTCGCGGAGGCTTTTTTAACGAGCATGGAAAGTCTTTCCGGGAGACTCGCCGGAAGCTCGAGTATCTCCTCCATATCGAGCGGCGAGATGTAGTCCGAGAGACCGTCGCTGCACATCAGGAGGACGTCGCCGTAGCAGAGTCCGCCCTCGATAGGGACGATGTCTATTTTCGGGGGAGTATTAAGGTTGCCGAAAGCAGGGAAGATGATATTTCGGTGGATATGGGTGCGGCGTTCGGCGAGGGTGATAGTGCCCTCCTCGTAGAGAAGCTGGACGAGGGACTGGTCGCGGGAGAGCTGTGTCATTCTGCCGCCGCGGAAGCGGTAAAGGCGTGAGTCCCCGACATTGAACGAGACAGCACCTCCGTGCTCGTCAACGGCAATGCCGCAGAGGGTAGCCTGCATATTCCGCAGCTCAGGTGTCTCGGCACTTTTCTGAGCGAGCCTTTCGTGAATGGAGAGGAGCTCCTGTGCGAGGTCGGTACGGCTGCTGTAGTGCAGCTCACTGAGCATTTCGAGGCAGGTGCGGGAGGCGACTTCTCCGGAGCTCTCGCCGGAAACGCCGTCAGAAACGGCAGCAATGAACGGGGCATCGAGCGTCTGCTCGGAGGAGCCCTCGTCAATGACGCTCCTGAAGATCAGCAGAGCGTCCTCATTATGGGGCATAATGCCCTTGTCGGTCAGACCGCAGCAATAATACATATAAAACTCCTTTTTATTGAGAACTAAGAGCTGAGAGTTGAGAAATAAGAAAGTAGAAAGTAGTTCAGAGTGCATAGTTCATAGTAGGGACGAACAGCGTTCGCCCCTACAATCTGTTTCGTGGCAATTGTGCCGTAAGACACGGGCTACATTCTCAATTCTCAATTCAGATATCTTTGATATTGAACAGCGCGAGACCGTTCCGGCAGGTCATATCAATGAGCTCCTGCACCGGCATTCCCTTTATCTCGGCGGCTTTTTCGGCTGTATAGGCTATCATGGAGCTGTCGCAGCGCTTTCCGCGGAAAGGCACAGGTGCCATGTACGGACAGTCTGTCTCAAGGACGAGCCTGTCATTCGGGACCGCCTCGAGTGCGCGTAAAGCCCTTTTTGCGTTCTTGAAGGTGATAACTCCCGTGAAGCCGATGTACATACCGAGCTTCACTATCTCGGCGGCAGTTTCGGCTGAACCGCTGAAACAGTGGACAACTCCGCGCGGACGGAACTCCCGGAGCTGTGCGAGGGTGTCCTCGCAGGCATCGCGGCTGTGGACTATGACCGGAACGTCAAGCTCTCTTGCGAGGGCGAGCTGTTCACGGAAAAGCCTTATCTGAGCCTCGCGGTCGTAGCCCTCATAGTGGTAGTCGAGACCTATCTCACCGAGGGCGACGGTCTTAGCGTTTGAAGAAATGGTATTTCTGACTGTATCGAGATAGTCTGCGGGAACATTGTCCGCGAATTCCGGGTGAACGCCTGCTGCTGACCATATATAGCCGTATTTCTGTGCGAGAACGGCATTTTCCGCAGTGTCCTCGCAGTTTGAGGCGGCAAGCATGACGTATTTCACGCCGAGTGAGGGGAGAGCTTCAAGGACAGCGTCCCTGTCCTCATCGAAGGCAGGGTCGGCATAGTGGGCATGGGTGTCGAAAACGCCTGTATATCCGGACATATCACTTAGCCTCCGCAGTTTCAAAGTATTCGTCGGGGATATTCTCCTTGACGTTGTCGCTGGGGATAAAGTAGTTATCGGAGGTAACGCCGTCAATTTTCCACGGGAAAGCGATGCTTCTGCCGAGCTCAGGGTCGATGCCGAAGCTGAACATATACTTTATAGCACCCTTGTACTTGTCGTAGGAGGTAGCAGAGATGTTGGTCATAGGTGAAGCGCTGCTTATCTCCGCGAAGTATCTGTCGAGGTTCTCGGAGATACGGCTTCCGTCTGCGCCGTTTATCATCTCGCTCATAAGGGAGGCGGACTTGAATGCACGGTCAACTTCTCCGCCGCTGAAACGTGTGTAGGTGAGATATTTTATAACGTCATCTGCCTCGAGCTTCTGTATGGAGCCGTCGCCGGTGAAGTGACCGAAGTCGATGTCAACGGGGTATTCAACGCCGCCGAAGGTATCGCACATCTTGGAAAAAGCGTTTTTGTCGAGGACCATGTACTTGTCAAAATCGAACTGCATTACCTGCTTTACGAAGTCAACGGCTGCCGGAGCACCGCCGCGCTCGTAGGCTTCTCTCAGTACGACCTGACCCTTTTCCTTTTCGGAGTAGATTATCGAGTTGGAGGGTATGCCGATGAGGAGGAGCTCCTTCTTGCAGGGGACGGAACGCATGAGGACGAAGGTAGTGAGAGCCTTTCCGGATTCCGGGTCGTCATATATAAAGAGCGTGGTATGGCTGTCCTCGGGACTTACGGAGATATCAACGCTTCTCGGCTTGGGGTTGGAGGGAGATTTTCCGGTTATCTTGACCTTGCCGTAGATGAAGTAAGCGATGCCTCCGACTATGAGAAGACCTATGAATATAGTCACAAGGAAGGGGATAGCGATACTGCCTGTGCGCTTTTTGGGCTCTTCCTCGTCGTAGACCATGACCGGCTGAAGGGGCTTTTTGCCCTGAACAGGGGGATTATCCTTGATTTTTTTCTTGTTTTCCCTGAGCTTTTTCTTATTTTCTGACATTTTGCATACTCTCCTTTATTACCGATGGTATATTCTGTTATAGATTATTCATTTCTGAATGAATATATTTTTGATACCGGACGCCGATGTTAAAAACCTGTCCGCACAATACCGGTTATCAACAGAACTTTCAACATTTTCAACCTTGAAAGCTGACAGTGAATGTTTAAACTGTCAATTCAACAGTCTGTTGAAAAAACGGGTGAAAAAATGACGAAGCCCGATTTTTTTTGTATAATTAACTTGCAAAATTTTGTAAATGTGGTATAATAAAATTATGTAAACCCCGGGAGCATCTTTGCGGCTCCGCTGAACGGATCGGGGATCTCCGCGATATACCGCGAAAAAGCAGTAGTATCGCAGTCTGCTTTCTCCATTATGAGGTGGGCTTCCTCAGAGCCGAAGACCGCGGCGTCTTTCCCCTGTGAAAGCAGCCTCGCGACAGTCTGACCGGTTCCGGAACGCCGTGAATCGCTGTTGAGAAACGCTATCCCGACCGATGAGCTGTCCGCCATGTAGTAATTCCTGTTACGGTAGAGAGCACTTCCCTCACCGGTATGGGAATAGATGATGTCCGGATCGCTGTTGGTGCATATGAGAGCGTCGCAGGAGAGCTCAGCCTCAGTGAGAGCGGCTTTGTCCTGACGGCTGAAGTATTCAGCGTGGCGGAGATAGGGCATCACGCCTATCAGACGGATATCCCAGCCATCCCTTTTGCGGAGGAGGATATGCTTTGCCACCCAAAGGTCCGTGCCGGAGGCGAGACCGTCCATGAAATCGGTGTAGCCTGCCTTATATGCGAGGTCGATGTATCTTCCGAGCATCATGCGGACACAGCAGACTGTCTGGCGGAAAAGCGCCGGATCGCCGCGGAAGGGGATAACGCCCTTTGTACGGTGACCTGTGATGCACACGGTCCTGTCCGTGCGCGGTATGAATTCCTCCGGACTGGCAGTCCAAATGCCGGAGTTCAGCGACCTTAACATACAACACCTCCGAGAGCCATATGCTCCGGTGCGGTCCATGAAAGAACGCACCTTTAAGATTATAACATATAATAGTACAGATTTCAAGGCGTTTTTGATTTTTTTACAGCAAGACTAAGAACAAGAGATAAGAAAGTAGGGAACGCCGCCCTCGGCGTTCCATGCCAATTGACAATAATGCTGCCTCATACAAATTCAGAAGGCACGGACGCCTAATGGTCGTTCTTGCACTCCGTTGCTCCCCGGGCGCACGGAATGCGCCCCTACAGCGATATTTTTTAATCCGTCCGCGCAGCGGACACCACAATTACGCATACGAATTATGTATTGACCAAGACCGGCTGCATTGCAGCTGTCCGAAAGGAAATGATAGAATGATGACACCCTATCTGAAAAGAGCATGGGCGGAGGTAAGCCTTCCCCAGCTCAGGAAGAATATCGGGATTATCCGGGAACTCAACGCCCCGGGAACAGAGATAATGGCTGTTGTTAAGGCGGACGCCTACGGTCACGGCTACGACAGGGTATGCGAGTGCCTTGCCGGGGAATGCGGGATAAAGTATTTCGCTGTCTCAAATCTTGACGAGGCTATCGCCGTGAGGGAGCTCTGCCCGGACGCTGATATTCTCATTCTCGGCTATACTCCGCCGGAATACGCGCATGAGATTTCCGGGAACAACATCATTCAGGGCGTAGTCTCTATGGAATATGCTCAGGCTCTCTGCAAGAACAGCAGCGAAAAGGTACGCTGCCACATCAAGATAGATACCGGCATGGGCAGGATAGGTCTGAGGTATGACACTCCGGCTGAATGTGCGGCTGAGATAGCGCGTATCTGCGGAGTAGAAGGGCTTTCCGCGGAGGGCATCTACACTCATTTCGCGGTCGCGGACAGCGATGACCCTGACAATGTAGCCTATACCGACCGTCAGGAGAAATTCATCACGGATACCTACGATGAGCTTGTGAAGCTCGGGATAAAGCTCCCGCACGTTCATTTCATGAACAGCGCCGCGACCTGCTACAGGAACAGCGCAAGGAGCACTCTCTCGCGCGCAGGCATCATAATCTACGGTCTTCACCCCGATATCAGCCTTGACATACCCGAGGGACTTGAGCCTGTTATGGAGCTAAAGGCTGTCATTTCGCAGGTCAAGACTGTTCCGGCAGGCACCTGCATAAGCTACGGAAGAACGTTCACCTCGGAGCACGAGATGCGTATCGCAACGGTAACTATCGGCTATGCGGACGGCTATTCGAGGCTCCTCAGCTCAAAGGGCGAGATACTGGTACGCGGAAAGCGCTGCCGTATCGTGGGAAGGGTCTGCATGGACCAGCTCATGATAGACGTTTCGGACGTTCCTGAGGCTGTATCGGGCGATATAGTGACGCTTATCGGGCGTGACGGGGACGAGATGATAACTGCCGACGAGCTCGCATCGGTCTACGGGACTATCGGATATGAGGTAGTCTGCGGCATATCGAAGCGTGTACCGCGCATTTATGTTGAATGACAGCGGAAAGTAGGGGGCGATGCACACATCGTACCACCAGATCTTATTTGACACCTCGGGTCGATGTAGGCATCGACCCCTACAAAGAATTCTGAATAAAATCAATATAAGGAGAAGAAAAATGGACGTTATCGAACTTACAAGAGAGCTGGGAAAGGCTCTCCAGCAGGACGACAGATATATCGCATACAACCTCGCAAAGCAGGTGAACGATGAGGACAAGGAGCTCAATGCGGACATCGAGAAATTCACTCAGTTCCGTCTCGATCTCACCAATGCAATGAGCTGTGAGGACAAGGACACTGACCTTATCCAGAAGCTCGACGAGGACATAAAGTCCACCTACAACAAGATCATGAGCAATAAGAACATGATCGTTTTCACCGCTGCACAGAAGGCTCTCGAAAGCCTTGTCAGCAATATGACACAGATAATCTCACTCTGCGCCAACGGTGAGGACCCTGATACCTGCCAGCCCTCAACAGGCTGCTCCGGAAGCTGTGCTTCCTGCGGCGGCTGCGGCTGATAAGAGGAACGGCTATGGAGATCGACAGAAGCAAAATTTCCCCGATGATGCTGCAATACCTCGAAATGAAGGATAAGTACAGCGATTGTATCCTGTTTTTCCGTCTCGGGGACTTCTACGAGATGTTCTTCGACGATGCGATAAGGATATCGAAGGAGCTCGAGCTTACCCTCACGGGAAGGGACTGCGGTCTGGAGGAACGGGCTCCGATGTGCGGAGTTCCGTATCATGCAGCCGATGTTTATATAAAGAAGCTCATAGACCTCGGCTACAAGGTCGCGGTCTGCGAGCAGCTCACCGACCCTGCAGAGACAAAGGGCATCGTCGTAAGGGACGTTATCCGCGTGGTAACTCCCGGTACTCTTACGGAATCGACCATGCTCGATGACGGCAGGAACAACTACATCTGCGGTATTTTCTACGATGAGAAAGCCAAGACCTGCGGCGTTGCTTCGGCGGATATCTCCACCGGAGAGGCTGCCGTTACCCTCCATGAGGGACGCGACCTTGAAGCCGGCGTCATAAATGAACTGAGCCGCCTCAGACCTGCGGAGATAGTATTTACGGACAGCTTTTTCAGCATGAAGGGCGTTGCTGATTTCGTCAAGCTCAGGCTGGGCTGCTCCGTCACGCTCCGTGAAGCTGAAAGCTTCACGCCGCCGCGGGATTCTGATGATATGAGAGCTCTCATAGGAGACGCGGCGGCGTCAGGGCTGACACTCAGCCCTGACGGAGCGGACTGTGCCGCCCTGTGCGGACTGTTCGCCTACATAAACGATACCCAGAAAACGACCGTTCCGAGGTTTACGAGGGTAGAGGTGCTCGGCGAGGACCAGTTCATGGGACTTGACCTCAACGCAAGACGCAACCTCGAGCTCACGGAGACTCTCAGGAGCAAGGAGAAAAAGGGCTCGCTGCTGTGGGTGCTGGACTACACCAAGACCTCGATGGGAAGGCGTATGCTCAAAAACTGGATAGAGCAGCCGCTCAAAAGTCCGGCACGTATCATTGAGAGACTGGACGCGGTCGAGGCGTTCTGCCGCAAGAGCGTTCATGCAGCGGACATCGCGGAGCTTCTTGAAAAGGTCTACGACCTCGAAAGGCTCATGACCAAAGTCATGTACAAGACCGCTAATCCCCGCGATCTCAAGGCTCTTTCCGCAACAGCGCAGCAGCTTCCCCTGATAAAGGAGGAGCTCGCAAAGCTCGGTGACAGCAAGCTCCTGACCTCACTCAGCAATGATATACAGGATCTCAGCGAGCTCGTAAACCTTGTGGAGAACGCGATATTCGACGATCCGCCGATATCCGCAAAGGAGGGCGGCGTCATAAAGGAGGGCTTCAACGAGGAGCTCGACCGTCTCCGCGGGATAATGACCAACGGCAAGGGCTTCATCGAGGAGATCGTCCAGCGTGAGAGGGACGCCACCGGTATAAAGAGCCTGAAAACAGGCTATAACCGCGTATTCGGCTACTACCTCGAGGTAACACGTTCCTACTACGACATGATACCCGAGGGCTGGATAAGGAAGCAGACCCTCGCCAATGCCGAGCGTTTTATCACGGAGGAGCTGAAAACTGCCGAAAATACCATTCTCGGTGCCAAGGACAAGGCTCTCTCCCTCGAATGGGACATCTTCACGGAGGTCCGTGATTTCCTCGCAACAAAGCTCGTTCAGGTGCAGAAGACTGCGTCTGCGGTCGCGGCAGTGGACGTTCTCCGTTCCTTTGCCGACGCTGCGATGCGGAACCAGTACGTCAAGCCGGATATCACCCTTGACGGTGCTATCGACATCAAAGCCGGACGCCACCCTGTTGTCGAGCTCATGCTCAATGACGAGATATTCGTTCCCAACGATATTCACATCGACAAAAAAGCGGACCGTATGTCCATAATCACAGGTCCGAATATGTCCGGTAAATCCACTTATATGCGCCAGACTGCACTCATCGTGCTCATGGCTCAGATCGGAAGCTTCGTTCCGGCGGATTCCGCAAGGATATCCGTTGTTGACAAGATATTCACCCGCGTGGGAGCCTCGGACGACCTCACAGCGGGACAGTCCACCTTCATGGTGGAGATGAGCGAGGTCTCGGATATACTAAGAAATGCCACTCCCGACAGCCTTGTCATTCTCGATGAGGTCGGCAGAGGCACCTCGACATTTGACGGCGTGAGCATTGCCCGTGCTGTTGCGGAGCATATCTGCTCCTCGAAAAAGCTCGGCTGCAAGACGCTTTTCGCTACCCACTACCATGAGCTCATCGGTCTCGAAAACGAGCTCGAGGGCGTCAAGAACTACAGCATCGCCGTGAACAAGCACGGCGGTACGATACGCTTTCTGAGAAAGATAGTCCGCGGAGGAGTTGACGAGAGCTACGGCGTTGACGTAGCAAAGCTTGCCGGACTGCCTGCAAAGGTGGTCGAGAGGGCAAGGGAGCTCCTTGCGGAAATGGAGAGGGCTCATACCTCCGGACAGAAGGTCCCGGCTGACAGCGGAGAGGCACAGATGAGCTTCGGTGCTGCCGGCAGTGAGAACGCTCTCGCCATGCTGAAAAAAACAAATATTGACGAGCTCACAGATGCGGAATGCCGTGAGCTGCTAAAGGATATGCTCCTGACAATGGAGGGATAGCTATGCACCTTGCCCCTTCTCAGAGGACGATGCGGGAGGAGCTCCGGAAATTCGGCGTTGACTACTGTTACCCATGCTTTGCTTCCGCTTACGATATAACGAAGGCTTTTTCATACTGCGCTCACCCGAGAACAGCCTTCATCGCCTGTACAGAGAGTAACGAGCTTCTGCTGTACATAGATGGTCCAGGAGAGGGAAAGCACATTGCCATAGCAAGAAATGAAGCAGATGATCCTGAATTGAAGAAGGCTGCGCTGCTGCCGAGCCATATCCTGAGGATAGGCGGAGTTTATGAGGGGGAAAGATACCGCTACAAGCTGATAATCCCCCACAGGATATTCGCACAGTTCCCCGGACAGCGTGAAAATTCGGCGGAATTGCTGAGCTTCATTGGGAACTGGATATGATCTGCTGCGGACGTATACGCAATAATGAACGGAGGAATGGGAATGCCTGCATATTTCAGTATTTTCATAGAATTTGAGCGAAAGTCCATTACGCATAAGACCGTCAGCGAGCTTGCGTTCTACCTCAGACACGCAGGTCTCACCTTCCGCGAGGGTTATCTCGCCGCCGCGGAAATGACTGAAAACGAGATAATAAGCCGCAATCAGCTGCTTCTCGATACGGATTTCGAGCCCGGCCCGGACGAGGAGGACGACTACTACCAGACGGTCTATGACCTTGACGGCTTTTCGTCCGTGAGAGGTATGTTCCTCAATAATTACCCTGATAGCGGCAGATTTGCCTATGAGCTGCTGATACCCGAGGACGAGATCATCAACGGCAAGGGCATCGTCATGCGCGGTCCGGCAGAGCGGCTCCTGCGCTTTCTCATGGGGGTATGGCATATGCCCTCGATACAGACCATACAGACCGCTACCGAGACCAAGGGCGAGCTCGTACCCGGGGCTGAATTCGGAAAGTGGAAGCTCCCTGCGGCAAATCCCTACGCACTGGTATCGGAGATACAGCGCAAAAAGCTCCCGGAGGGCTACTTCGACGCGCAGACATTCCATGTCGGCGGCATAGTCCTCACGAACCTGAACTACATTATCATGTGAGAGGTAAGATCGTAGGGGCGGATATTATCCGCCCGGGGGATTACCGAATACGCTGCTGGGAATAAATACAAACGGCGCGGGCAAACGATGTTCGCCCCTGCGAATGGCTTTTGGATTGTCGCATCATTATGACAGGGGACGCCGTCCTCTGCAAGAAGATTTGAAAAGGAGGCAATGCCATGAAAAAGGCAATGACTATTTCGTATGAGGTCGGGGATAACCTCTACCTCAATTTCACAAATAAGTGTCCCTGCGCCTGCACCTTCTGCATTCGCAGCCACGCTGACGGCGCTTACGGCTCCGACCCGCTCTGGCTCGAGCATGAGCCCTCCGAGGACGAGATAAAGGCTGACCTCGGTAAGCGCGACCTCTCAAAATACGGCGAGATCGTCTTCTGCGGCTACGGTGAGCCTACCGAGCGCATTGATACCGTTGTGAGCATCGCAGGCTGGATAAAGGAGGTCTGTCCGGAGGCTAAGCTCCGCATAAATACCAATGGTCTCGGCGACCTCGTCAACGGCAGGAGCATCGCGGAAGAGCTCTGCACGGCGGTCGATACCGTTTCCGTCAGCCTCAATGCCGGTACCGAGGATGAGTACATGAAGGTGACACGTCCGCGCTTTTCAAACGCTTTCACGGCAATGCAGCAGTTCACTGCGGACTGCGTTGCCACAGGAAAGGCTGACGTTGTGATGTCCGTCGTGGACGTTATCCCGCAGGAGCAGATAGACGCATCGCGTGAAATAGCCGAAAAACTCGGTGCTGTCCTCAGAGTGAGGAAGTTCGACGACTGACGGAGGAACGTTTTCATGGATCTAAAAAGAATAATTGCAGGTTTTCTTGCGGCATTCACAGTAATGTCACTTGCAGGCTGCGGAGATGATGACGACGGTGATGATGCCGGCTCGGGAAAGTCTTCCGCCGGTTGGGAGGCTGGCTTAAAGGGCGTTGTTCCCGCAGAGGACGATTACGGCTTTGACTATGAGCAGCTGAGCTTCGGTTCACCCGATGAGCTTCTCGACGCATACACAAGCATTCCTTTTGAGTTTTATGATTTGGTTGAAGGGGATAATCCGGCTGCTGAAATGAGAGTTCTTAAAAAGCTTGCTCTCAAGGTGGAGCAGATGATCTACAAGCCCGATCTGAGGTATACCATTGACTACCTCAATGAGATCAACAGCGAGGAATCCGGTGAAACGGTGACCGAAGAAGGTGTTATAGATGCCTTTTCAGAGGGAATAATGGATTTTCTCCTTAAATTGGAGGATTATGAGGATGAGGGCATTTATTCCGACAAATGGCACTTCGATCGCAGCAATTTTAGAGAAGTAGATATGGACGATGTCCGAAAAGCGTTTGCTGAGGCCGATGATAAGGACAGCTTGGATCAGATGTATCTCGATCTCGGCGTTGAAAAAGCGGTAGCGTATGATCTGTGGTATGAAGACCCGGACGATGAAGGCTATGGCGTCTCGCTCATACAGGATGACCTGTTGTGCATCTGCATCAACGGAAGATGGTATCTTTCAGCTGCTAATCTGCTGATGATGTGAGAAACAGGAGAATTTTTCCTCAAACTCTTGCATTCTCATTTTCAGTGTGCTATAATGAAATCAGTACCTCAATGGAGAGGCGGCTGACGTACCACTGACAGGAGGAGATATCATGAAGCACGGAAAGATCATTTTTGCCGCAGCCGCGGCGACAGTCTGTGCGGCAGGGCTCAGTGCAGCCTGCATCATCGTTTGCAGAAGACTGTTCGAGAAGCACTATATCCCGGTCAGCGTACCGGCAGCATAAATACTTAAAAGAAGGTTGAATGAAATGGAAATCAAATTCGTAAAAGCAGACCAGCTCAAGGCTAAGCCCAAGCCCGGCGATAAGCTCGGCTTCGGCCACATCTTCACAGACTATATGCTCATTATGCCCTATGATGAGGGTCAGGGCTGGCATGATCCCGAGATCCGTCCCTACGGCAATATCGACCTCTCTCCGGCCGCTATGTGCTTCCACTACGGTCAGGAGGTTTTCGAGGGCCTGAAGGCTTACAGAACTGCTGACAACAAGGTCCAGCTCTTCCGTCCGCAGGAGAACTTCAAGCGTCTCAACAAGTCCAACGAGAGACTTGTTATCCCGGAGCTTCCCGAGGACCTCGCTATGAAGTGCCTCATGGAGCTTCTCAAGGTCGAGAAGGACTGGGTTCCCAGCAAGGAGGGCGAGTCCCTTTATATCCGTCCGTTCATCATCGCAGTTGACCCGTTCCTCGGCGTTAAGCCCGGTGAGCACTATCTCTTCATGATAATCCTCTCACCCTCCGGCGCATACTACGAGAGCGGTCTCAACCCTGTAAATATCTACGTTGAGAGCAAGTACGTCCGTGCAGTAAGAGGCGGTATGGGCTTTGCAAAGACAGGCGGAAACTACGCCGCTTCACTCATCGGTCAGGACGAGGCTCACAAGCAGAACTACTCTCAGGTACTCTGGCTCGACGGTGTTGAGCAGAAGTACATCGAGGAAGTAGGCGCTATGAACATCTTCTTCGTTATCGACGGCAAGGTCGTTACACCTATGCTTCAGGGCTCTATCCTCCCCGGAATCACAAGAAAGTCCGCTATCGAGGTCTGCAAGTCAAAGGGCCTCGAGGTAGAGGAAAGACGCATCGACATTCAGGAGATCGCTGATGCCTATGACAACGGCAAGCTCGATGAGGTATTCGGTACAGGTACCGCTGCTGTAATCTCTCCTGTAGGCCACCTCAAGTGGAACGACAAGGTTATGGAGATCAACGGCAACAAGATCGGCAAGATCTCACAGATGCTCTACGATACTATGACAGGTATCCAGTGGGGCAAGATCGAGGATACATTCGGCTGGATCGTACCGGTCGAGTAATGAAAGGGACGCCTTCGGGCGTCCTTTTTTAATGCGTAATTAAATTGAGAATTCAGAATTGAGAATGGAGAATGGTGGTGTCCGCTGACGCGGGCGGATCTGAATTTATTGTAGGGACGTTGTTTCGACGCCCGGAGTTACGTTGAGACAAACATGAAACGTTTTGTAGGGGCGTACAGTGTGTGCCCGCGTATTACGATGCAAGTATCAAAAATTAAACTGTAGGGGCGGATATTATCTGCCCGTGCCTTGCAGCACAATATGAACAAATTGTAAACTTTCTGTGAACGGACTTGATTTTTACAGCAGGAAGTTATATACTTGTATTAGCACTCGAACATAGAGAGTGCTAAAATATGACACGGAGATGTTTTAAATGGAAACAAAGCAGTTCAAGGCAGAGTCAAAACGACTCCTCGAAATGATGATCCACTCTATCTACACTCATAAGGAGATCTTTCTGAGAGAGCTCATATCAAACGCCAGCGATGCTATCGACAAGCTCTATTTCAAGTCCCTCACCGACGATAAGGTAGGTCTGAGCAAGGACGATTTCGCTATATGGATAAAGTCCGACCCCGAAAAGAAGACCCTCACCATTACCGATAACGGTATCGGCATGACCGAGGAGGAGCTCGAAAACAACCTCGGTACTATCGCCAACAGCGGCTCGTTCAAGTTCAAGAACGAGAACAAGCTCGAGGAGGATAACCAGATAATCGGACAGTTCGGCGTAGGCTTCTACTCCGCATTCATGGTCGCAAAGAAGGTAACTGTCATATCCAAGGCTTACGGCAGCGACAAGGCTTACAAGTGGGAGTCCGAGGGCATTGACGGCTACACCATTTCCGAGGCCGACAAGCAGAGCACCGGTACCGAGATAATCCTCGAAATGCTCGACGATACCGAGGACGAGAACTATTCCGAATTCCTCGAACAGTACAGGATAAAGGCTCTCGTCAAGAAGTATTCCGACTATATCCGTTTCCCCATTAAAATGGAGATGACCCACAGCCGTCCGAAGGAGCAGTCCGAGGAGGACAAGGCAGCCAATAAGCCCCTTGAATACGAGGATTACATCGAGATCGAGACCCTCAACAGCATGGTGCCGCTCTGGAAAAAGAACAAGTCCGAGCTCAAAGAGGAGGACTACAAGCACTTCTACACCGAGAAGTTCTACGATTACAATGAGCCGCTGAAATATTCCCACATCAGCAACGAGATGCCTGCATACAACGCATTGCTCTATATACCGTCAAAAGCTCCTTTCGACTACTATTCAAGGGAGTACGAAAAGGGTCTCCAGCTCTACTCGAACGGCGTCCTCATCATGGACAAGTGCGCCGACCTTCTCCCGGACTATTTCAGCTTCGTGAAGGGTCTCGTTGACAGCGAGGACTTATCGCTGAACATTTCCCGTGAGATGCTCCAGCACGACCGTCAGCTCAAGGCTATCTCCAAGAGCATCGAAAAGACCATCAGCAGTGAGCTGAAAAAGATGCTGAAGAACGACCGCGAAAGCTACGAAAAGTTCTGGGAGGCTTTCGGTCTACAGCTTAAATACGGCGTTTACAGCGATTACGGTATGCACAAGGACAAGCTTCAGGAGCTCATCATGTTCACCTCCTCCAAGGAGAAGAAGCTCGTTACACTCGACGAGTACGTTACCGGCATGAGCGAGGAGCAGAAGTACATCTACTACGCAACAGGCGAGAGCATCGCGCGTATCGAGCAGCTCCCGCAGTCCGAGCTTATCCGCGACAAGGGCTATGAGATACTCTACCTCACCGACAGCGTGGACGAGTTCGCTGTAAAGGCACTCCACCAGTACAAGGACAAGGAGTTCCGCTCTGTTTCCGCTGACGACCTCGGCATCGAGACTGACGACAAAAAGGAGGAGCTCAAGGCTAAGGAGGAGGAGAACTCCGACCTTCTCAAGGAGCTCTCGGAGGCTCTTTCCGGCAAGGTAGCAAAGGTAGTTCTCTCGCAGAGGCTCCGTTCGCACCCGGTATGCCTTACAAGCGAGGGCGATATCTCCCTCGAAATGGAGAAGGTGCTCAATTCTCTGCCGAATACCGAGAAGATACAGGCTCAGAGGGTGCTCGAGATAAACCCGGAGCACGAAATATTCGGCAAGCTCCAGAGCATTTCCGGCGACAAGGACAAGCTCGGCAAGTACGCTAAGCTACTCTACGACCAGGCGCTTCTCATCGAGGGTCTGAGCATCGAGGATCCGGTCGAATTCTCCAACCTCATCTGCGAGCTGATGTGACAGGCATACGCCTGTTTTCCACGGGTCGCCCCTAAGGGGCTTGCGTTCGTGGAGAAGGTACTGTCTCCGTTCGCACACGGCAGTTTAATTGTAGGGGCGGATATTATACGCCCGATGTTCAGGAATAACAATGCTGAAACATTGTGTAGGGACGCCTCCGGGCGTCCCTTTCATTATGCAGATACGGCGTCACTACAGAATGGTTCTGGCATTTTTACGATAATCCCCGGGTGCACGGAATGCGCCCCTACAAACGTGTCTTGTTTGCTGCATCGAAAGGCAAGGAATGCCGAGGGCGGCGTTCCCCACGGAATATGGTTCGTGTTTGCCGCAACGTAAGACGTGGGACGTCGAGGACGCCGACCCCTACTTTCTGATCTCTCAGAGCGGCAAGCGGCGTTAGCCTGCGGTAAAATGCTTGAAATACCGCCGGAGATATGTTATAATAACTATATATGCTCTTTTATGGAGAGCGGAAAGAGGTGCGGTTTTGAACGGAAACAGCGAAATCATCAGCGAGATAAAGGCTTATTACGGCGAACACAGACATACTGCCCTTGTGCGGAGCTTCGGCTGTCAGCTCAATGTCTCGGACGGCGAAAAGATAAAGGGACTTCTCAGCGAAATGGGCTTCGGCTTCACAGAGGACGAGAACGAGGCTGACCTCATTATCCTCAACACCTGTGCTGTCAGGGAGTCTGCCGAGGACAGGGTCTTCGGCATTGTCGGCAGCATGAAAAAGCTCAAGGAGACAAAGCCCTCCCTCATAATCGGCATCGCAGGCTGCATGACCGCTCAGAGCCATATCGCAGAGAAGATTAAGCGTTCATATCCGCAGGTCGATATCGTCCTCGGAACGTCCGCGATAAGCGGTCTCCCGGCACTTCTCATGGACAGGCTCAGAGGTGTGCGCTACGGTGAGGATATAGCCGAATACGGCGATTTTTCGGCAGCCGTTCCGCAGATAAGGGAGAGCAGCTTCAAGGCTTCCGTGCCGATAATGTTCGGCTGCAACAACTTCTGCACCTACTGCATCGTACCCTACGTCAGGGGCAGAGAACGCAGCCGCCGTCCTGAGGACATAATCGCGGAGGTCAGGGAGCTCGCCGCGAAGGGCTACAAGGAGATAATGCTGCTTGGTCAGAACGTCAATTCCTACGGCAGCGATCTCGGCGGAGAGATGAGCTTTCCGCAGCTTCTCAGGGAGATAAACGCGATAGACGGCGATTTCATCGTGCGCTTCATGTCCTCCCACCCGAAGGACGCCTCCGATGAGCTGATAGACGCGATATTCGAGTGCGATAAGGTCGCAAAGCACCTGCATCTCCCGGTCCAGAGCGGCAGCAGCGAGGTCCTCAGGCGAATGAACCGGCGCTATACAGCCGAAAAGTACCTCTCGATAGTTGACCGCATCTATGAGCGCGACCCGGATTTCTCACTAACGACCGATATAATAGTCGGCTTCCCGGACGAGTCGGACGAGGACTTCCAAGCGACTATCGACCTCATAAAACGCGTGAAATACGACAATATCTACTCTTTCATCTACTCGAAACGGTCGGGCACCAAGGCTGCGGAGATGCCGGACGGCACTTCCGAGGAGGTCAAAGGACAGCGCATGAGGGAGCTTCTTGAGGTGCAGAGGGAGATATCCACCGAGCACTACAAGCGGTTCATCGGGAGGACGATGCGTGTCCTCGCAGACGACGTATCGAAGAAGAAAAAGGGCTTCCTGACCGGCAAGAGCAGCGAGTTCATCATCGTGGAATTTGAGGGCGAGCCTTCGCTTATCGGCAGCTTCGTCGATGTCGAGATAACCGGTGCTATGAACTGGGCTGTCGTCGGAAGAAGAATTGAGAGCTAAGTGATCAGAAAGTAGAAAGTAGTTCTTAGTTCATAGTGCATAGTTAAAAGCCGTTAGCCTTTAGCTTATGGTGTCTGCCTCCCGGCAGACGGATTTGAAATAATATCGCGACAGCAATATTTTTAGCTAATAGCTAACGGCTAACGTCTAATAGCTGCTTTCTACTCTCTACTTTCTGATTTCTTGCTTCTAAGCACTATGCACTGATAACTAAGAACTGCCTAAAATGGAGGAAAAACAGTGATAAATGTACTCAGCAAGGAGATATCCGAGCTTATAGCAGCCGGAGAGGTCATTGAGCGTCCGGCTTCCGTAATAAAGGAGCTTGTGGAAAATTCCATCGACTCCGGTGCAAGACACATTACAGTCGAGATAAAAAACGGCGGCGCGACCTATATGCGCGTCACGGACGACGGCTGCGGTATGCCGTTTGACGAGGTACCGAAGGCGTTTCTGCGTCATGCCACCAGCAAGATAGCCGCTGCCTCCGACCTTGACAGCATTATGACACTCGGCTTCCGCGGCGAGGCTCTTGCCTCTGTTTCGGCAGTTGCCGAGGTCGAGGTCATGACCAAGCAGCGCGGTGAGGAGCTCGGCACGATCTACAAGATCTCCGGCAGCGAGGAGCTTTCCCACGAGAGGGGAGGCTGTCCCGACGGCACGACCATGATAATCCGCGACCTTTTCTACAACGTCCCCGCGAGACGGAAGTTCCTCAAAAAGGACGTAACAGAGGGAAATGCGGTCAGTCAGATACTACAGAAGATAACCATGTCACGTCCCGATATCGCGTTCAAGCTGATAAGGGACAACCGCACGGAGTTCAACTCCTCCGGCGACGGAGAGCTCTATTCGGCGATATATGCGGTCTACGGCAAGGACCTTGCCCGCGATATGATACCGGTGGACTTCACCTATGAGGGCGTCAGGGTCAGCGGATTTACCGTAAAACCGCTGTATTCCCGGGCAAACAGGAGCTTCCAGAACTTCTTCGTGAACGGCAGATATGTCCGTTCAAGGCTCTGCACGGCGGCTCTCGAAAGTGCCTACACCAACATGATAATGACCGGAAAATTCCCTGCCTGCGTGCTTCTGATAGACCTTGCACCGTCGGCTATGGACGTCAATATCCACCCGGCAAAGGCTGAGGTGCGCTTCACGGACGAGAAAAAGGTCTCGGACGCGATATATTACGCGGTCCGGAACGCCTTCATGGAGGCTGACCTGCTGTACGAATTTGAGCTGAAAAAGCGCGTGGACTGGACGGAAAAGCCGTTCGAGCAGCCGGAAATGAAGCAGCAGGAGTTCATGTTCACGCCCGTTGACAAGATAGCCGAGGCTGAAAAGCAGCTTACGGCTCCAAAGACCGTGGAGACCGCATCTGATGAGCCGGAGACCGCGTATATTGCGCCGTTTACGGCATATAACAGGACTGAGGAAAAGCCCCGGGAAGTAAAGCTTCCGGCACCTCCCGAAGTTCCGGACGACAGTTCCGATGAGGCGGAGGACTTCGGCGATGCACCTGTACAGGTGCAGGAAAGCGTTCCGCAAGATAACAGTGAGACCGCTGCCGAGCCTGAGAAGGTCGAGGGCTTCAGCTACATCAGCCAGAGCAGTCTCACAAGGACTGCCGAGCCGGAAAAGCCGGCGGAGCCTGTTCCCTCGGTATGGACGGAAAAGCCCAAGCTTCGCGTGATAGGGGAGATGTTCGGCGTTTACATCATCGCCGAGGCTGAGGACAAGACCATGATAATGATCGACAAACACGCTGCCCACGAGAGGATAATCTTCGAGGACCTGAAACGCCGAAACTGCCGGCAGTACAGTCAGGGGCTCATCACGGGCGTGAGAGTTCTGCTTGCGGGGGACGATTTCTCGGCGCTGGAGGAAAACACCGCTCTGCTGGAGGACATGGGCTTCCGGTTCGATTTTTCGGAACGTCCGTGCGCGGTAGCAACAGCCGTTCCCACGTTTATCATGGAGCTCGACATGGAGGAGATAATCGCGGAGATAGCGAAGAACCTCCGGCTCAACAAGCACGATCCACAGTCCCATGCCCTCGATGACCTCCTGCACACGGTTGCCTGCAAATCGGCGATACGCGGCAATGACAAGAACACTCCCGAGGAATTGCAGGCTCTTGCGGACAGGGTCTACTCCGATGATACGATACGCCACTGTCCTCACGGCAGACCGGTCATATTCACGCTGAGCAAGTCCAATATCGAGCGGCAGTTCGGCAGGGCATAAGGAGGAAGCTATGGAATTACTTGCACTTATCCCTAAAAGTGACCTCAACAGCTTTTTTGCGCCGGTATCACTGGTGCTTCTTGCGGGACTTGTCATTGCGATAGTCCTGAGCGTTATCTTCAAGTCGGACAAGGACGGGAAGGACGGTAAAAATGACGATAAGCACGGAAAATAAGCCGAGGGTCCTTGCCATAGTGGGACCTACCGCCTCCGGAAAGACAGCCCTCGGCGCAGAGCTTGCCGCGGTATACGGTGGAGAGGTCGTTTCTGCCGATTCCATGCAGATCTACAAGGGCATGGACATTGCTTCCGCTAAGCCGACCGCTGAGGAGATGCGGGGCATTCCGCACCACCTGATAGGCGTTCTCGATATGGACGAGCCGTTCAGTGCGGCGGATTACGTCCGGCTCGCAAGGGAGAAGATAGCCGAGATACACGGCAGGGGAAAGCTCCCGGTCATAGTGGGCGGCACGGGTCTCTATGTGGACAGTCTGCTCGGGAATGTGCAGTTCTCGGAGTGCAGCAGCGATGAGGCTTACCGTGCGGAGCTTGCGGCTTTTGCGGCTGAAAACGGCAACGAAGCCCTCCACGCGAGGCTCACTGAGCTCGACCCGGAGGCTGCTGCGGCTATCCACCCTAACAATCTGGTCCGCGTGATAAGGGCACTGGAGGTCTGCCATGTTACCGGCAGGCGTTTCAGTGAGCTGAAAGCTGAGAGCCGCCGCGAGGAAAGTCCCTACGACAGCCTGATAATAGGGCTGAATTTCGCGGACAGGGCAGTGCTCTACCGGAGGACCGATCTCCGCGTTGAGAAAATGGCGGAGGCGGGACTCGTTGAGGAAGCCCGTGCTCTCTGGGAGAGCGGTGGAATGAGGACTTCCGCGAACGCGATAGGCTACAAGGAGCTCATACCCTACTTCAAGGGGGAGCAGTCCCTTGACGAGTGCGTAGCGAAGATACAGCAGGAGACCCGCCGTTATGCCAAGCGTCAGCTCACATGGTTTAGAAAAAATGACCGTATTCAGTGGATTATTTTGGACGAATTTGCTAAATTGAATGAAATTTCAGAAAAATCAAAAAAATGTATAGCAAAATACTGGAATATATGATATAATGTATTGTGTGTATTTTTGTTCTCATGACAGGAATACATCAGAGATCAAGACCGCGGCGTTTATACCGCAATATTAAGGAACAGGAGAATGTGTATGAACAAGGCATTGAATTTACAGGACGTTTTTCTTAACCAGTGCAGAAAGGACAGGATAATGGTGACCATAATCCTTACCAACGGCTTCCAGTTCAAGGGCATGGTAAGGGGCTTTGACAGCTATGTTGCTATCTTCGACTGCGACGGAAAGCAGCAGCTCGTCTACAAGCACGCTATCTCCACGATAATCCCCAACAGACCCGTTTCTATCCTCGACGCAGGCGAAAAAAGCGAATAAGGTGTGATCTGAATGCGCTTTACCGGAACAGATAGCAGTATGCTGGTAAAGATACTGCGTAATACCGTTATCGTGCTGTTCCTCGTCATCTTTGTGAGCGTTATCTACAATCAGAAGAACCGCGACAGCGATACCGAGAGCGCCCTTATCTCCGAGGCTACTGCCGTAGCCGAATTCCGGGGAGTTTTCATAAGGGACGAAGCTCCGATAACCTACAGCGGAAGAGGTATTCTCAGCTACAGTGTGCCGGACGGCGGCAAGCTCGGCAGCGACGGCATAATCGCAGTCGCTTACCCCGACGATTCACAGATAAAACGCAACCGCGAACAGGCTGCTCTCGAAAAGGAGCTCGATATCCTCCTCAAGATACAGAACCCCGGTACGCGTGAATCTGCCCAGCCCTCCGAGCTCTCTGCGAATATATCCGAGGATTACCGCGAATTTCTCTTCTGCCGCGACAGAATGGATCTTCCCGGCGTTAAGAGCGTCAAGGACGAGCTCATCGTCGAGATGAGTACCTATCAGATAATCACTAACGAGGTCACGGATTTCAGCCAGCAGGTCATAGATATCCAGACCCGCCTCGACCAGCTCAAGCGTGAGGCTTCAAAGCCCATAGAGACCGTTTCTTCCAAGAGCTCCGGCTATTTCGTGAGCTACTGCGACGGCTATGAGGACAAGCTCACCGTGAGCTCTCTCGATACACTGACCGCTGACCAGATAGAACAGGTCACGGATACCCGCCTCGATGACCCGAAGGTGGTCGGAAAGCTCATAAGCGGCTATAACTGGTACCTTGCAGGCGTTGTTGACAACTCACATCAGGAGTATAAGGTCGGCGACTATGTGAGGATCAGACCCGAATCAAGCTCCGAAAGCTTCACTGCGGAGGTCAAGGATATCCGCGGTGAGGAAGACCAGAAAAGGGCTGTCCTGATACTTGCCTGCCGTGAATTCAGCAGTGAGCTCGTACAGCACAGATGTGAGAATATCGAGCTTATCCGCGGAAATTACCGCGGCCTGAAGGTCCCCCGTGAAGCGATACGCTTCGTAAATGAGGAGGTCACTGAGGATGGCAGCAGCGTTACAAAGGACGTCACCTACAAGGGCGTTTATGTCCTTAACGGCGAAAAAATAGAGTTCAAGAAGATAGACGTCATCTATGAGGGCAGCGATTATGTTCTCTCGTCCCTCGAGCATATAGGCGATGAAAGCTACCTTGCACTCTATGACGATATCATGATCGAAGGTGTTGATTGAGATGACAGACGCTCTCAGCTTTGTTGATGAGAATATCAGGCGTATACGCGGAACTATCAGCAATGCCTGTGCGAAAGCCGGAAGAGAGCCGAAAAGCGTGAGGCTCATGGCGGTCACCAAGACCGTTGCCCCTGAGCTCATAAACCGCGCCGTAAAGGACGGCATCGAACTTCTCGGCGAGAACCGCGTTCAGGAATATCTATCCAAAAAGGAGCAGTATATAAGCTCAGCGGAGGTCCACATCATCGGGCACCTCCAGACAAATAAGGTAAAATATATTATCAACGATGTCAGCATGATACAGTCCGTTGACAGCGAAAGGCTGCTCTCCGAGATAAGCCGCCTTGCCGTGAAGAACGGCAGGATTATGGATATCCTTTGCGAGGTCAATATCGGCGGTGAGGACTCAAAGAGCGGCGTTTCCCCGGAGGAGATAAGAGACCTCCTGACTGCGGCTGTTAATACGGAGGGCGTCCGCCTCAGAGGGCTGATGACCATACCTCCGCCGTCTGACAGCGATATATTCCTCGGCAGAATGAAGGAGCTCTATGACAGGCTCTCCGAGGACTTCCCAATGGACGTGCTCTCTATGGGCATGACCCATGACTATGCGGCGGCTGTTGCCCACGGCTCTACTCTCGTGAGAGTGGGAACAGGTATTTTCGGCGCAAGAAACTATAGCACCTGACAGCGGAATGCTGTTGCAGAATAGGTGAAGTCCGCATAGCTTCACCGAAGAAAAATAAAAACAAAAGTGCGGAGAAGGAGTATTAAAATGAAACTTTTTGACGGAATCAAGGATTTTTTCTTTGCCTCAGACGATGACGATTTCGACGAGGCTGACGTCCCTATGCGCGGCGGAGATGACAGACCCGGCGGCTATTCCCGTCCCGAACCTTCCGAGACTCCCGCAGCTGCGGCTGCTCCTGTAGGCGAAACTCCCACAGGCAGAAGAAACAAGGTGGTAAATATCCAGACCACTGCTCAGCTTCAGGTAGTTCTCGTTAAGCCCTCTGCTTTCACAGACGCAAAGCAGATCGCAGATCATCTCATCGCAAAGAAGACTGTAGTTCTCAACCTTGAGACCGCTTCTCCTGAGAACAAGAGAAGGATCATCGACTTCCTCGTAGGCGTTGCCTATGCCAACGGCGGAAGCCTAAAGCCTGTAGCCAACCTCACCTACATCATCACTCCCTACAACGTAGGCTTCATCGGTGAGGACCTTGTCGGCGAGCTGGAGAACAACGGCGTATTCATCTGATGAACGCTTCTGAGGACAAGCTCCTTGAGGCAAGACTGAGCGATATGACCGACCGCTGTGAACGCTATGGAGCACCGGTTTTTTCGGCGTTCCTCGATGAGCGCCAGTGTGCTCTCGCGGAACAGCGGCTCGGATACCTGCCGGCAGGACACGGCTTCTCCCTTTACGGCGGCTATGAGGGCGCGATGCGGAAAATGCTCGCGGTCTACCCCGATTACTGTCCCGCTGAGGAGGGGGACTTTCCCATGAAGTGCCTGACCCTGACCTTCCGCCCGGAGGACAAGGTCACTCACCGTGATGTCCTCGGCTCATTCATGGCTCAGCAGCTCAAACGCGAGGTCATTGGCGATATCCTGACAGATGAGGGCATTGCCCAGTGCTTCGTCACGGACGTTGCCGCGAAGCTCCTCTTGCAGTCGGTCACCAAGATCGGCAGAGTGGGCGTTAAGCTCACCGATGAGAGGGAGCTATGCCTCGGGAATACTCAGGAATTCAAGCCGATAAGCGGAACTGTCGCTTCGCTCAGGCTCGACTGCGTTGTAAGCCTTGCGGTCGGTATAAGCCGCGAGAAGGCTGCGGCGCTGATACGCTCCGATAAGGTCGGGGTGAACCATTTTCCGGCGGCTTCTGTATCGCAGGAGCTGCGCGAGGGGGATATCCTCTCCGTAAGGGGCTGCGGAAGATTTATTCTTTACGGTATAGACGGTCTTACTAAAAAGAACCGCATACACATAGATATTCGCAAATTTATTTAGAGGTGAACGAAATGA
Organism: Ruminococcus flavefaciens; assembly: GCA_902777125.1. Lineage (GTDB taxonomy): Bacteria > Bacillota > Clostridia > Oscillospirales > Ruminococcaceae > Ruminococcus. The sequence continues at coordinate 10,488 of CACYSQ010000008.1, read as the reverse complement.
TAACTTCAAAGGACGTAAGAAATAAGAGATTTGAGAAGGCTGCCTTCGGCTATAAGCAGGAGGAGATCGACGAATTTCTTTCACAGCTCGAGGCTGAACTCGACGAAATGGAGCGCGAACGCGCTGAGGCAAACAACAAGATACAGATCCTCGCCGACAAGGTGAGAGAGTATATGAAGGACGAGGACGCCCTCAAGGACGCTCTCCTCGGTGCCCAGAAGCAGGGCCATCAGGTAATTGCTGAGGCTAATGAAAAGGCTGAGGCTATCATCGCTGAGGCTCAGGCTAAGGCTGCCGAGCTCGAGGACGAGGCTGTCCGTCAGCACGCCGAGGCTATGGAGCGCAACCGTGAGGAGATCGCCCGCGAGAAGGACGCTCTGAAGGAGGCTCAGAATCAGGTCTCCGAGTTCAAGAAGAGCCTGTTCGATATGTACAAGAGCCACCTCGAGCTCATTTCATCTATGCCCGAGACCTTTGAGGACGCTGTAGGCTATGAGCCCGAAACAGCAGAGGAGATCGCTGCCTCTATAGCAGCAGAATAAGAGCTAAGAGCTAAGAAATCAGAAAGTAGTGTAGGTGCGAACATCGTTCGCCCGCGACGTTCGTTTTTATTCCTGGTACCGTATACGTTACTGCGGGCGTACACTGTGCGCTCCTGCAAAATGGTATCGGCAGTTTAAACATAATCTGATCCGTCTGCCGGAAGGCAGACACCCCAGCTAAGCACTAATAACTTAACCCCCAAAAATCAGCTTGAAAGGAGGAGCTGGCGCATTTTGCGTCATGCTCGCGTGAAAATGGCACAGGATTACAATAATACCTTGAATTTACCGGTAACAGAATTCCCCATGCGCGGAAATCTGCCCAAGAGAGAGCCTGAGACCCTTGAAAAATGGGAGAGCCAGAGGCTTTATTACAAGATGATCGAGAAGAATAAGGGCAAGAAGTCCTATATCCTCCACGACGGTCCTCCCTATGCTAACGGTGAGATACACATCGGTACCGCACTCAATAAGACTCTCAAGGATTTCATCGTCAAGTATAAGAATATGAGCGGATTCTGTGCTCCCTACGTTCCCGGCTGGGACACTCACGGTCTCCCTATCGAGCTGAAGGCTATGAAGGCTATCGGCGTCAAGGACGGCGCTATCCCGCCTACTGAGCTGAGAAAGCACTGCCGCGATTTCGCTATGACCCATGTCAAGAACCAGATGAAGCAGTTCAAGAGACTGGGTACTATCGGCGATTACGATTACCCCTACCTCACACTCCGTCCCGCTTATGAGGCGCGTCAGGTCGAGGTTTTCGGCGCTATGGCAAAGAAGGGCTATATGTACAAGGGTCTGAAGCCTGTTTACTGGTGCCCCGACTGCAACACCGCCCTTGCTGAGGCTGAGATCGAGTATTCCAACGATCCCTGCTATTCTATCTATGTGAAGTTCAACGTTACCGACGACAAGGGCATCTTTGCCGGCATGGGACTTGACCTCTCAAAGATTTATTTCGTTATCTGGACGACTACCACATGGACTATCCCCGGCAACCTCGCTATCTGCCTCGGACCGGAGTACAACTATACCCTCGTCCATGTTGGTGATGAATATTACGTTATGGCGGAGGAGCTCGTCCGCACAACTATGGAGACAGCCGGTATCACTGAGTATACCACCGAGGGCTGCTTCACAGGCGCTGAGCTTGAAGGCATGAAGACAAAGCACCCCCTCTATGACCGTCCGTCACCGATAATCGTAGGCGACCACGTTACTCTCGAAAGCGGTACCGGCTGCGTACATACCGCTCCCGGCTACGGCGTCGAGGACTTCGAGGTCTGCAAGAAGTACGACGATATCGGCATCATCGTTTGCGTTGACAACAAGGGCAGGCAGACTGCCGAGGCAGGCGAATTCGCAGGTATGGACACTGACGAGGCGAACAAGGCTATCGCTACAAAGCTCACAGAGCTCGGCGCTATGCTCGCAACTCAGAAGATCGTCCACCAGTATCCGCACTGCTGGCGCTGCAACAGCCCTATCATATACAGAGCAACTGAGCAGTGGTTCTGCTCGGTGAACGGCTTCAAGGACGAGGCTATCAAGGCTATCGAGTCCGTAAAGTGGATACCCGACTGGGGCGAGGACCGTATCAAGGGCATGGTTCGCGACAGAAGCGACTGGTGCATCTCCCGTCAGAGAACGTGGGGCGTTCCGATACCCGTTGTTTACTGTAAGGACTGCGGCAAGCCTATCTGCACCGACGAGACTATCAAGGCTATCGCTGACCTTTTCCGCAGGGAGGGCAGTGACTCATGGTGGACCAAGGAGCCCTCTGAGTTCATTCCTGCCGATGTTAAGTGCGAGTGCGGATGCGGCGAGTTCACCAAGGAATACGACATCATGGACGTTTGGTTCGACAGCGGTGTTTCCCATACCTCTGTTATGGAGGGCGACGATTTCCCGAGCCTTACATGGCCTGCTGACCTCTACCTCGAGGGCGCTGACCAGTACAGAGGCTGGTTCCAGTCATCACTCCTCACTTCCGTAGTGTACAAGGGGTCTGCCCCCTACAAGGCAGTCTGCACCCACGGCTGGGTAGTTGACGGCGAGGGCAGAGCTATGCACAAGTCCCTCGGAAACGGCATCGCTCCCAACGAGATAACAGACCAGTACGGCGCTGATATCCTCCGTCTGTGGGTAGCTTCCTCCGATTATCACAGCGATATCCGCATCTCCAAGCCGATACTCACTCAGCTTTCAGATGCCTACAAGAAGATAAGAAATACCGCAAGGTTCATTCTCGGAAACCTCGGCAACGGCAAGGGCTTTGATCCCGACAAGGACAGCGTTTCCGACGACCAGCTCACAGAGCTCGATAAATGGGCACTTATGAAGCTCGATGCTCTCATCGACAAGGTCAAGGAGGGCTATGAGGCGTTCGATTTCCACATCGCATTCCACGCTATCCATAACTTCTGCGTAATTGATATGTCCAACTTCTACCTCGACATCATCAAGGACAGACTCTACTGCGAGAAGGAGGATTCCGTTCTCCGCCGTGCAGCTCAGACCGCTATGTACCGCATTCTCAGCGCTGTTGCAAGACTTGCTGCTCCTATCATTTCCTTCACAGCAGAGGAGATATGGCAGTTCATGCCCCACTCCGCAAGTGACGACAAGGAGAGCGTTTTCCTCAACCAGATGCCCGAGAAGTCCGGTATTTCGTTCGATGCAGAGTTCACAGACAAGTGGAGCTTCATCTACAGCACCCGCGAGGCTGCTAACAAGGTCCTCGAGGAGGCAAGAAATGCTAAGACTATCGGTAAGTCCCTCGAGGCTAAGATAATCATCAAGAGCAGCGATGCCGATTACGACAGGTACGCTGCACTCGCCGACCACCTCAAGGATATCCTCATCGTTTCAGGCGTTGAGGTCGAGAAGTCCGGCAGCGAGACCTCGTTCGAGGTCGCAAAGGCTGACGGCGAGAAGTGCGAACGCTGCTGGTGCTACTCCAAGTACGTCGGCACAAACCACGACCACCCCACTCTCTGCGAGAGATGTGCAGTGGCTATTGAACTGTAAAATTAGGACAATATTGCCTGCTGCCGGACTGGGCGGCAGGCGTATTATTTGAAAGGATATGTCTATGGCGATACTGCTTTCAGCGGCGATAGCGCTGCTGATAGGACTTGACCAGCTCGTGAAATACTGGGCAGTGCATTCCCTTGAACCCAAGGGCAGCATGAGGTTCATACACATCGGTGACTTCAGGATACTCGACCTCACCTACCTCGAAAATGACGGCGCGATCTTCGGAAGTATGTCCGGACAGCGGTGGTTCCTCATCGGCTTCACCTCGCTCGTCCTCATCGGAGGCATATACCTCATGTTCAGGTTCATGAAGCGCTCAAAGGTCTTAACATCGGCAATCGCACTGTTTGTCGCCGGAGGCATCGGCAATATAATCGACCGTATCAGGCTGGGGTATGTGGTCGATATGTTCGACATCAAGCTGTTCAAGTTCGCGGTGTTCAATGTCGCGGATATCTATGTCACCGTGGCGTTTGCCATGCTGATAGTGTACAGCATTTTCATAGATCCCAAGATTGAAAAGGCTAAAAAAGCGGAGGCTGAGATGTCTCTTCCGGCTGAGAATGGAGACGTCAGCGATGAGTGAGACAGTTTCCCTGAGCGTTCCGGCGGAGGCCTCCGGCACAAGGGCTGACAGGTATATTTCGGACAATATTGCTCTGACACGGTCGGCTGTACAGTCCCTCATGGAAAAGGGACTCGTCCTCGCTGACGGCAAGCCTGCCGCGAAGAACCTGAAGCTCCGGGGAGGGGAGAGCCTCACGGTCGAGATACCCGAGCCCGAGCCTATGGACGCGGTCCCGGAGGATATCCCACTCGACATCGTCTATGAGGACGCCGACCTTCTTGTCGTGAACAAGCCCAAGGGCATGGTCGTCCACCCGGCGCACGGGAACTATACCGGAACTCTCGTCAATGCCCTGCTGCACCACTGCGGGAACAGCCTTTCCGGGATAAACGGCGTTATCCGTCCCGGGATCGTCCACCGAATCGACAAAAACACCAGCGGTCTGCTGATAGTCGCGAAGAACGACGCGGCGCACCTGAAACTTGCCGAGCAGATAAAGGTGCACAGCTTCACGCGCGAGTATGAGGCTGTTGTCACCGGTGTGATGAAGGAGCAGTCCGGTACAGTCGATGCGCCTATCGGGAGGCATAAGACTGATCGCAAGAAAATGTGCGTGACGACCGAAAATTCGCGGAATGCCGTCACCCACTACGAGGTGCTGAAACAGTACGGCGGCTACGCTCACCTGAGACTTCGCCTCGAAACGGGCAGAACGCATCAGATAAGGGTCCACATGGCGTATATCGGGCACCCGGTCATGGGCGATGACGTCTACGGCAAACCCTGCAAGGGCCTGGAGGGACAGTGTCTCCACGCCCGAAAAATAGGCTTTATCCACCCTTCGACGGGACAGTATATGGAGTTTTCGAGTGAGCTGCCGGAGTATTTTCAGGCAGTGCTGCGGAAGCTCGAAAAGATGTAGGAGGAACACATTGTTTGAAGATATAACCAAAGTCATTCTCCTCAGTGACATGGACGGCACTCTCCTCAACGGCAAAAAGCAGATAACCCAGCAGGACAGAGCCGCTATTGAGCGATTTACCGCGCTTGGCGGACACTTCACGGTCGCTACCGGAAGAACTGTGCAGTCCTTTGAGCAGTTCCGGGCGGTAATAGATCTGCCTGACCCTATTATAATGTATAACGGCGCCGCCATTCACGACTACACAAAGGGCGAAACTCTCCGCGTCCGTCCGCTGCCCGACACCGCAAGGGAACTTGCCGAGGCTATAATGCGTGAAATGCCCCACATCGGCGGCGAGGTCCTGAGGCTTGACGCTACATATGTTTTCAGCAACACCGATTATCAGAAGCTCCACACGAAGCTCTGCAATATCGTACCCGATTACGCAGAACTCCGCGATATCCCCGACGGCGGCTGGCTCAAGGTGCTGTTTGCGATGTCGCCGGAGGATATGGACTATTTCGAGGTGCTTATCCGCCGTATGGACTGCCGGAACGTCAGCTTTGTGCGTTCTTCGGATATGTTCTGGGAGATGCTCCCGGAGGGCGTCAGCAAGGGCTCCGCACTGACGGAATACCGCAGTATCCCGGGCTTTGAGGACTTCACCTTCGTATCGGTGGGAGACTTCGACAATGACATCGAGATGATACAGGCTGCCGATCTCGGAGCTTGTCCGGCAAATGCCGAAGACAGCGTAAAGGCTGCCGCTGACCTCGTTCTGGAGCACACCAATGAGGACGGCGCTGTGGCTGAGCTCATAGATCACATTATAAAGAGGTGCTGATATGAACAGAAGGATAATCGCGATTATCGCCTCACTTTGCATGGTGAGCGGAGCAATGACCGCCTGCGGAGACTCCTCCGACGACAGCGGCGCTGCCGGAACAAGCGGAAATACCGTTTCCTCCGGCGAGGAGAACGATACCGGGTCTGCCACCGAGGCTGATGCTGAGGCGACCACTGAGGACAAGCTCCGCGGCAAGGGCGAGAGCATTTCCCCGAAGACCGAGCCGGCGACTGAGGCGCATACCCTTTCTATTCCGCAGAAGCCCGGCGATATCGACGAGATATGTATCGACCCGACCGATATGGCTGGAATGACCGTTGCCGAGATAGCAGATCTTTTCGGCGATTACGACGTCGAAAGCGATGAGATCGTCGGGTATTACTATATCCATAACGAAGCTAAAATGCCCGGGGTCACGTTCCACTTCATAGACCACACATGGGACGATATGTGGGAAGGGAATGCACTTCCCACATACAGGTATGAGGAACTGCGGAGGAGGATCTCTGCGAGCCGCGCGATCGTGACAAAGATAAACTGCCGTGAGACCCTGATAGACCAGTTCAGAACAGGCATGAGCTACAGGAAGTGCGCTGAGATCATAGGCGATTTTCCGGTTTCCGGAAGCGATAACGGCGTGACGTTCTGCGGCTGTCCGCTGTCGCTTGCGTACTATTATCTCCATAGCAGCCGGAACTGCGTCGTAGCGCTTCATTTTGAGCTGAAAGGCGAACTTGACCGCGCTCTGAATGAGGGCAGGCTCACGACCGGGAAAAGTTATGATGTCATGCCGGCGGACATGAAAAAGTATGATCCTGTTCTTCAGAATATTGAGATCATCTATGCTCCGGACCGCACCGATACTTCTGCGGAACTGACCGCTTCCTCGCAGCTTGGAGACATAAATTCCGGCGGAAAGAGCTATAACTACGATCCGAAAAACCTTGTGGACGGCGACATGACTACCTGCTGGTGTGAGGATAGAGAAGATGTGGGCATCGGCGAGTCTTTCCGGTATTCTTCGTCCGGAAACCGCGATATCTCATTTGTCACGATATACGGCGGTCTGAGGAGCAATCCGGAGGCTTTCTACAAGAACTGCCGTCCTTCAAAGATAAACATATCTTCTGACGGCTTCAACACGGAGTATGTTCTCCAGACCTATTACTCGAATAATTACATCAGGGCGCTTCCGGTCAGCTGTATTAAAAAAGCTGAATTCACTTTCACTGTCTCTGATGTGGATTCGGACTCGGTCAAATACAGTGATACCTGCATATCCGAGATAAGGTTCAACGGCTACAATCCATTAATTCAATGATAATAGTCTGAGGATAGTTGATACTGATCCTCGCTGCTATATTTCCAATCAATAAAACGGAGGTTATTATGGACGCAAAAATCAAAAAGGAATTGCAGAAAACAGCCTGCAAGGTCAGAATGGGCGTTATCGAGGGAACCTATAACGCTAAGTCGGGACACCCCGGCGGCTCGCTCTCAATAAGCGATCTCCTGACCTATCTGTACTTCGACAGAATGAACATCGACCCGAAGTCTCCTGACAATGCCGACAGAGACCGCTTTGTGCTCTCAAAGGGACATACAGCACCGGCACTCTACGCTGTGCTCGCTCAGAAGGGCTTTTTCCCCGAGGAGGAGCTGAAGTCTCTCCGCCATATCGGTGCGATGCTTCAGGGACACCCCTGCATCCATACCCCCGGTATTGATATGTCAAGCGGCTCGCTCGGACAGGGCATCTCTGCTGCCTGCGGAATGGCTCTTGCCGGCAAGCTCGACGGCAAGTCCTACAGAGTTTACACAGTTCTCGGCGACGGCGAGATAGAGGAGGGTCAGGTTTGGGAGGCTGCAATGTTCGCGGCTCACTACAAGCTCGACAACCTCGTTGCTGTTGTTGACAACAACGGTTTGCAGATAGACGGTCCTGTCACTGAGGTATGCTCTCCCGAGCCTATCACGGACAAGTTCGCTGCTTTCGGCTGGCATGTCATCACTATGGACGCTCACGATTTCGACAGCATCGAAGCTGCATTCGCGGAGGCTGATACCGTTAAGGGACAGCCTGTCGCTATAATCCAGAAGTCCGTAAAGGGCAAGGGCGTTTCCTTCATGGAAAATCAGGTCGGCTGGCACGGTGCAGCTCCCAACAAGGAACAGTATGAACAGGCAATGTCAGAGCTGAGAGCTCAGCTTGCAGGATTGGAGGACTAAGACTATGGCAGATGTTATCAAAAAGGCTACCAGAGAGAGCTACGGTGAGGCTCTGAGAGACCTTGCGGCAGAATACAAAGACCTCGTTGTCCTCGACGCTGACCTCGCTGCGGCTACAAAGACCGGCATCTTCAAGAAGGCTCACCCCGAGCGCTTCTTCGACTGCGGTATCGCGGAGGCTAACATGATGGGCGTTGCTGCGGGACTTGCGGCATGCGGAAAGATACCCTTCGCCTCGACATTCGCAATGTTCGCGGCTGGCAGAGCTTACGAGATAGTCCGCAATTCCATAGGCTATCCCCACCTCAATGTCAAGATAGGCGCAACTCACGCGGGAATTTCCGTAGGTGAGGACGGCGCTACACATCAGTGCAACGAGGATATCGCCCTCATGAGGACTATCCCCGGCATGACTATCATCAATCCCTGCGACGATGTCGAGGCAAAGGCTGCTGTAAAGGCTGCCCTCGACTTCAACGGTCCGGTCTATATGCGCTTCGGACGTCTTGCAGTTCCGGTAGTGAACGACGCTGCGACCTACAAGTTCGAGATAGGCAAGGGCGTTGTTATGCGTGAGGGCAAGGACGTCACTATCGTGGCAACAGGTCTCATGGTCAATGAGGCTTTGCAGGCTGCGGAGACTCTCGCTGCGGACGGCATTTCCGCAAGAGTGGTCAATATCCACACTATCAAGCCCCTCGACAAGGAGCTCATCGCTAAGTGTGCAAAGGAGACAGGTCTCATCGTGACTGCTGAGGAACACAGCATCATCGGCGGACTTGGTTCGGCTGTTGCTGAGGCTGTAACGGAGAGCTGTCCCGTCAAGGTAGTAAAGATAGGCGTGAACGATGAGTACGGACATTCCGGACCTGCGGTCGATCTCCTCAAGGAGTTCGGTCTCTCGGCTGAGAACATCGTAAAGACGGTCAAGGCTAACATCAAGTAAGGCAATATAAGAGGGGGCGGGGGAATACCCGCCCTTCGTTAAAATAAGGGAAAAATTGCAAAAAAAGGCTTGACAAGCTCGGAAATATGTGATATAATAATTATACCTCGTTTGGGGTATTATTTTTTTGCCCCATGAGGGAGGCAAACAACCTACCTCCGCTTGCCGGAGGAAGTACTAATTCAGGAGGTGCCGATATGAGAGTAAAGGTTACTTTAGCTTGTACCGAATGCAAGCAGCGCAACTATGTTTCTAAGAAGAACAAGAAGAATGACCCGGACAGAATTGAAATGATGAAGCACTGCAAGTTCTGCCGCAAGCATACTCTTCACAAGGAAACCAAGTGATCGGAGGGAGCATTTCTAATGGCTAAGGAGAATCCGCAGTCCTCCAAGAAGGACGATAAGGAAAACACGCAGCTCTCTCTGAAAGAAGAGAAGGCTAAGAACGCTGCCAAGGAAACAGCTAAGTCTGCTCCGAAGAAAGCAAAGGAGAATGTGCAGGCTTCAAAAAAGAAGGAGCCCGGCAAGATCCGCAAGTGGTTCAGAGACCTCAAGATCGAATTCAAAAAGGTCGTATGGCCCACTAAGAAGACCGTTGTAAACAATACCTCGGTCGTTGTCGGCGTTATCGTGCTTTCGGCTGCTGTCGTAGGTGCGCTCGACGAGGGCTTCCTCGCTCTGTTCCGTGCGATCTACCGCTATTAATCATCAGGAGTTCTAAGGAGGATCATTATGTCAGAAACGGCTAAGTGGTATGTTATCCACACTTACTCAGGCTACGAGAATAAGGTGGCTCAGAATATCGAGAAGGTCGTGGAAAACCGTAAGCTTCATGATCTGATCCAGGAGGTTAGAGTTCCTACCGAAAGAGTCAGCGAGATCACTGACGGAAAAACCAAGGACATCGAACGTAAGACCTATCCCGGCTACGTCCTTGTCAAAATGATCGTTACAGACGATTCATGGTACGTTGTAAGAAATACCCGAGGCTGCACAGGCTTTGTCGGCCCCGCTTCCGAACCCACTCCGCTTTCTGAGGAGGAGGTAATGAAGCTCTTCGGCATCGACGTTTCTTCCGTCGAGGTCAATTTCAGGGTCGGCGACAGAGTTCAGATCTCAGGTACCGCTATGGACGGCTTCATCGGAGTTGTCCAGAACATCAATCTCGAGGACCGTACTGTTGACCTTCTGGTCTCTATGTTCGGCCGCGAAACCCCCACTACACTCCCTATCAATCAGGTAGTTACCGTGGAGGACTGATACGGCATCGGCTGTATCACAAAAGGTCAAAACGAAGCCGGAAAGGCTTCAGTGGGAGAGGTAAAATAATTCTTGCCTCGCCATTTACCACATTTATGGAGGTGCGAATACATGGCACAGAAAGTAGTTGGCTACATTAAGCTTCAGA
>CACYSQ010000007.1 GCA_902777125.1 Ruminococcus flavefaciens | reverse complement strand
TCGTCAGTCCAATTACTGCTTTCAGTATAGCTTAAGTAACAAGTACGTGTAAACCCTTACCGGTGTGCAAGGTTTTACCCGTCAATTATATTGTAACAGTAAGGAGAAGAACTATGGGCAGAATAGGATATATTAGGGTATCAACGGAACACCAGGAGACAGCTCGTCAAGAAGCTCTAATGAAGCAATATCAGGTCGAGCGTATCTTTGCTGAGAAGATGTCTGGTAAGAATGCAAACCGTCCCGAGCTGAAAGCAATGCTGGAATACGTCCGCGAAGGCGATACCCTGTATATTGAGAGTATCAGCAGACTAAGGAGAACATTGATACCAACACACCGCAGGGGCGATTCGTTCTATCGATATTTGCTGCACTCTCCGAGCTTGAACGAGAGCAGACCTTACAGCGTCAGCGTGAGGGAATTGCCATTGCTAAGTCTCAAGGCAAGTACAAAGGCAGGCAGCCTATTACAATTGACTGGGAAAAGTTCGGGCAGCTGTATGAGCAGTGGAAGTTGGGAAATATCACAGCTGTGGAATTTCAGAAACAAATGGGGCTTCAAGCCAACACCTTCTATCGTCGGCTTAAAGAATACGAAAGAAAGTATACATAAACAGGAGCGAGCCGGCATTTGCCGGCTCAATTCTTTCAATAGGATGTCGCTTATATTTGAAATATGTCAAAAGCCGAAAAACAACTTATATGACATGATTTTCAGGTATGTCAGTAGACTATAGTCTATTGACACATTGCTCTCAATTATAACTTGCGACGGTGTACTCTTTGCCTTAGTAACGAAACCTTCACACACGCTGTAGGTCTTACTTATTCTCCGTCTTCTTGGGGTTCTTTGCATTTCTATCTTTCATTTTAAAGAAATTGAGCAGATCCTCGGTTCCTATCTCAGCCTCTATTTTCTTTGTTAGTTTAGGTCTGTCATATAGATAATCGTAAATGTTCTGGAAAAATTTAGTATATTCAGAAGCTAAGGATTCTTTGTCTAACATTTCATCAGCACATGAGTAACCCGTCTTCTTTTTGAGTTCTGCATACGCTTTTATGAAATCAATAGTTTTATCTTGGGAATCCTGCAATATAACATGCATAAATTGCAGAACAATGTTAGCATAGTCTTCTTGAGAAAAGCAGCACTTTAATACTTCATTAAGAGGCAAGGAAGTATCAATACTGGGATGAAGTCCTTTCCATATATACGAACGCTGCCCATATTCATTTTCTCTTATAAGATCTCCAAATGGGATATCATGGTTAAGAACATTGGAAGTATCATATAGCTGTATCATTTCATAGGCGAATTTCTTTACGCTTAATGTCCTGGAAAGATTAATAGAAGAATGTATTGCATTTACCCACTCGTCTATTGTTACTTTATCGAGATCCCAATCCTCATAAGCGACTTCGTCTTTGATTAGGCTTTCAACACGGAAACCCAGGTTTATTATCGTTTCAAAGTCTGTTTCTTCTATGCTATTATTAAACCATTTTACAAAGAGCTCGTCATCAGTATCTGGTTTTGGTAAATATGACTTTATAAGCAGCGCTTTAACAATGCTTTTATCTCGTAAAGGTATCCTATCCTTATTCTTATATCGCCAATCAAGTTTGCTACGCATGACAATACGATTCACCAGAAAATTATATTTGTTACTAATACTTCTTCTAAAACTCTCATCCATTGTTTGCTTATCTGAGATTTGCTCTTTATATATTTCTTCGCTTAGCTCTTGCAATGTAATATACTCTTCGCTCATATATTTTACACCTCTTGTCAAATTATCTTAGGAATAGAAATGCCTAAAAACGATTCCTGTCAATTATAGACTGTATTATGTTAGAATGAAATCACAGCAGAAATACATAAGAAACTCTTTAAGATTTCTGCAAGCGTAGGTCGGGAATGAGAAAGAAACAGAAAAAAATGAAAAACCCGGGATTTTCAATATTTCTGATGTCATATCGCTCAGTCGACCTACAGTTTCAAAAAAAGAAGTATTTTTTAATGATAAAGGAGAAGTATCATGTTTAACGAATTAACGAAAGGGTGCGAGCTTTATAGCTCCACGCCTGATACTGCACGCTTTCCTGACTGGAATGCGGCGAACTCGTCTTCCCCCAACCTCTATGGATTTCCCTACACCCAGTCAACACTGGGTTATGTTGCACCACAATTTGACGTAACTGTGAACACCGCCTCCTATAAGCACAACTCTGGAACCGATACAATGGAAGTTGAACGCATAAACAGCAAAGGAAAAGTTAGGGTAAAAAGATTATCCAACGGCTTCAGCATCGGCAACGTGGTCGAGAATTACAATGACTCAGGTGAAATTGCATTTGCAATTCTATCATATTCTACGCGAACACACAATTATGTCACCATTATTCCAGGTGAGGATTACAATGCTGGAAAATTCGATAAGCACTGTGAAGGAATTATACGCTTGCCAGAGTGTTCCAAATCCGAAATAAATGCTCTGATTGGTTTCGAGATTAAAACAGCACCCTGCCAGAAACAGAAACTGTTTCCGCATCAGGGTATCAATAGATTTGAAAACGGAGTAATCTGCTTTGGCGGCAACCCCGGATTTACGAAAGCAATTGAAAAATATATATCGCCGAGCGTACTCAAGCGCAAGGGCTTGGTATGTATTATGTCAGTGGAGCAAATCATAACTGACTGGGTAAGAGTTTTCTGTCAACACCCTGTCCTCTGCTATCTCAGCAACTGGTACACTATGGGTTTAATGCAATATTTCCTAAACGAAGCAGGTATTTTCACCAGAGATATTCTGTGCATCAAGCCTTCAAATAATGTAAAAGAGTTGAACATGGAAAAACTGATACCGATGCTCTCAACCAACAATTATCACAAATACCCACTTCCAACATTGGGATCTGATCCTACCTTGATTGAGAAGGAACATTCCGAGGTATACGACGGCGTATTTCTGATGACAGACAACTCGTTTCGCGATGAGGAGAAAATGATAATAAACGGAGTCAAGACAGTTATCAGATGTAGCACGAAGAGTAATGTCGGCAGAAGCATACCTATAATACTCTCGAAGAATGCAGGTCATTCAGCAGCAAAAAATGCTCCGGATAATGCTATCATTATTGACACAGAAGGTGTTGAGCTTGACTGCGCTCCAGAAGAAATCGAGAGCATAACCGACGGTATGACAACTCTTGTATATCAAAAGGCATTTTCTAATCCTATGGCAACACAAGCGTTTTTTGATCAAAAAGCTTCTATTATTCGTCAGGTATTATCAGAAACGGCAACAGTATCAAGTCTTGATACACTGATAGCTATGTTTACTATAGAAGCATTTGTAAATGATTTCATTGGAATAAATCGTTGTACGAACGATTTACTCGATCATTATATCTCAATGACTAATAATAAAGGAGAAAAGATTATGAGCTCAAAAATGGAAAAAAAGGTTAGACTTGGTGATAAACTCAGCGAAAAGTTCAAATCAAAAGATTTTCGTTGCATCAAAAAAGAGCGTAATATGCGCTTAGATGATGACGGTAAAACCGGCGTAATTAACGGTGATCGTCTGCTGATCAGTTCAGCTATGCTTGAAAGCGTAACTGATGATGCTGAGGGGACAATTGCGGCATACAATGCCGACCGTGATCTTATCTGTACCGACGGCTACACACATCCCTTTGACTCGCATGACAGCAGTGGAAAGTATCAGCGTTTATACTTTTATGACTTTCCAGCTGATATTCTTGATGAAGATGTACTCTATATGCTTCAAAATCTCGAAACAGAGGCGTATCTGCTTACCAACGAAGAAAGTCAGCTGCCCGACTTTATGCCTATGATTCGTGACAAAAGCGGCAAAGTAGCCGGCAAGCTCTTCGTATACGATGATGTTGAAAACGACAGTATCGCTATATATGGTCAAGCTGGCGAGGGAAAGAGCCACACCAAGGCACAGATTATGGCAAGTCGTTTTGCACTGGGCTACGATATTTTAGTCTTCGACACAGGTGACTCAGATACCTATGAGGCGTTGTGTAAGAACCTGTCGAAAAAATTTGTGGACGAGAATATAATTTTCCATAGCCTTGATGATGGAACCTTAAATATTGATATCTTCAACACTGATCGCGCAGCAAGCTTGCCCACACAGAAAAGGGAGGTAACAGGTATTATTGTAGCTGGTGTCGGAGAATTGTCAGTCCCGCAGACAAACGCTCTCCGTTCAGTTGTATCAGAACAGCTCGAAAAGACTGATCCAGACAAGTCTATATCTCCAGATGATCTGTTGAGAGCCCTTAATAAGGAAGGAGCTACATATGAGAGCCTTCGTAATCGTTTGGAACCTTTCATTGAGGATATACAGACGTATGGTTTTACGAAGGGAACCTGGAAGGATTTCTTCAGCGGTGAACATAAAATTCATGTAGTTCAGACTAGTGAGGGATTCTCCGGAAATGGTAATCAGATAGTGGATGCATTGCTTGCAGTTCTGTTCTACAAACGCGAGAATCCTCAGCGTCCGTTATCCGTCTTCATCGACGAAGTGCAGAACCATAATCTTTCAGCTTCGAGCCCTATCCGTAAGATATTGAAAGAGGGGCGCAAGCATCATCTTTCTATTGTAGCTGCTACACAGGATTTTTACGCCCGCAGCACAGAGATAGGCTCTGCTCTCGGTAAGGCTGGAATGCAGATACATCATCGTCCGACACAGGACAGTGCTAATCTGGTTGCTGCAGAACTTCGTTGGAACAAGGCTGATATGGCTCGTTTCGACTCCATGAATCGCGGAGATGTTATTATCAAAGGTGCTCTTTATAACAAAGAGCTGAAACGTAATATCCAGAAGACTATCGAGGGGCATATTATTGATTATCTTGAAAAAGATGATAATAATTTCGCCAGCGATACTAATATAAATAATTGATTTTAGGTAGCGCCCTTCGGGGCGCTGCCACATACTCATTATACTACAGAAAACAGGACATATCAAGTCGTTTATCCCGAAAACCAGGAGGAATAAAAATGTATAATTTAATAAAAAGAATTCAGCTTTCAAGGATGTTGTGGATATGGATTAGAGAATGGCAGGCAAGTGCTAATGTATCCGATAAAGAACTTGCTGGATTGCTTAAGGTGAGTCTTCGCAAGCATCACCCTCGAAAAAATTGATAATTTTATAAATACTGCAGGTGAGTCTCCTTTAAAATATATCTTGAATAAATTGAATAATAACACGGAGCATGAACCTAATAGCAGAAAAACAACAACAATCCCTGATAGCATAACTACGAATATTCCCGCTACTGTTAATCATATATCACCTGAAGCTCGTGCATACCTTGAAACGCTTGTTTGATCTATAATGCGCCCTCATGGGCGCTGCCATCTAAACATATTATATACTGATTACCGGAGCAGGTCAAGCATATCTGCTCAGAAAGGAAGATAAATTATGTTGACTAAAGAGAACACATTCACGGAGTATCCGGACATTGTTACAACTAAGCAAATGATGCAGATGCTTCATATAGGCAGAAACAAGGCGTTCCAGCTTCTGAATGGCGATATTCCGTCGATAAGAATAGGAAGGCTGCACAAGATACCTAAGGTTTTCATTATAGAATACCTTAACAAGCAGTCTTCGGGCAACTAATCATGCTCTATCGGCTGTCGCTTATGGCAGCCGATAGCTTTAAGGAGGGACAATAATGATCAATTATAAGCTCAACATCAATAAGGGACTTTGGCACGTCAATTTCTACGTTGCAGACATCAAAGGCAAGAACAAACGCAAACAGCTTTCCACAGGCGTAAAGGCACATGATAAATACGGAAGGGTTATCAATAAGAAGCTTGCAGATGAAAAGGCAAAGGAGATAGTTTCCAGATTTGACGGCATCGTTGACAGTGATTTTTCCGTATGGACGTTGGACAAATGTGCAAAATACTGCCTTGAGAACAACAAGACCAAGATGTCTCCGACTACCTACAATGATTACATCTGTGCCCTTAATAAGCATATCACCCCATATTTCAAGGACGGCAAGTCTCTGAAAGAGATCAAAGCACATGATATAGAGGTATTCTGTGAGCATATACTGGAACAAGGAAGAAGTCCTAAGACTGTACATAAACTCCTCAGCCTTATCGGCCCTGCGTTTAGATACGCCGAGAAGAACGACTTTATTATCAAAAATCCAATGAGGGTTATTGACAGACCGACTAAGGTCAAGAAGGAAAGCCATTATTATAATGCTGAGCAGCTGAACACTCTCGCAAATGCTGCTAAGGGCTCATACATAGAAACGCCCGTTATACTCGCTATGGTGCTCGGACTCAGACGTTCTGAAATAGTCGGTATCACATGGGACAACGTTGATTTTGAGAACCGACTGCTGCACATAAATCAGAGTGTTATTGTAGGCGATTCCAGTATACTCCCACATGGGACGTATAAGGTCATAGGTCACACAAACAGCCGTAAACCGAAGGACATTATACTGAAATTCTTTCTCAAGACCGAAAGCAGCGAAAGAAGCTTCACTATGAACGATGCTCTTTATAGCTACCTTAAAGCTCTGAAAGCGGAGCAGGATAATATGATAAGGGAGACGAATGAATATCGTGATTTCCTTTGCGTTAACCCTGTAGGTGCGTTAATAACGCCGGACAGTATAACGCATTACTTCATAAAACTCCTTGACGAAAACGAGCTTCCGCACATAAGATTCCACGAACTCAGGCACTCCTGTATCAGCCTCCTCGCCAATAATACAGCATTCTCGGTAAAGCAGGTACAGGACTACGCAGGTCACAGCGACTTCCTCACGACGTTCAACGTGTACAGCCATACTGACGATTCGGATAAAAAGACTGAAATGGACTATATCACAAGCTGTTTCACGGATCTGTTCGGCAGCAGCAATGATGAATAAACGAAGAGCAGGCGTTCCTAATTAGGGAGCGCCTGCTTTGTCAAACTCAAATCTGTTGACATCTGCGTGGAGTAGTGATATAATCTTGTATAGAAACGCAAAATATATATGATTTTGCGCTTTGAAATACGGAATATAAGTACGCCTACGCAATGTATATACTTATTTGAGTTTCTCATAATATATGTAATGGACGGAGATGAGATATATGTCAAGAAAAACGTTGAAAGCACTTTTTCACATGGGTGCAAAAGAGTACAAGGAAGAATATGAGAGCCGCTTCAATAGTGGGGATACTATTCATTTACCTGTAAGCGTAGGGAACAATCCGGCTTTTATATGCCAGACGCCTGAGATCTACAAGCGTATTATCGCTATAGAGCGTCTTGATAAAGCGGTTGCTGACCTTTACTATGCGCTCCCCCAAATAGCGATAGAGCAGTTCACTAACCGCTGCCTGATAGATGAGATACTCCTTACCAATGACATTGAGGGTGTTCACAGCACTCGCAAGGAGATCGGAGAGATATTACAAGACTTATCCTCACATAACAAACGAAATCGCTTTGTCGGTCTTATAACGAAATATGTCATGCTTGAGCGCCGTCAGCCAATGGCGTTCAGGACCTGTCAGGACATAAGGAAGGTATATGACGATATCTTCTATGAGGAGATAAAGGCAAATGATCCCGATAATCTGCCTGACGGAGAAATATTCCGCAGGTCCGGTGTTGAAGTCCAGTCCGCAACTCAAAAGGTCATTCACAAGGGATTATTGCCTGAGAGTAAGATAATAGAGACATTTGAACAGAGCCTTTCGGTGCTTAATGATGACGATATAGATATATTCATAAGGATAGCTGTATTCCATTACCTGTTCGGATATATTCACCCCTTCTATGATGGTAACGGCAGAACGAGCCGTTTTATCAGCAGCTATCTTCTTTCGAGGCAGCTTACTCCGCTGATAGGGTTCAGGCTGTCCTACACCATAAAAGAGAATATCTCAAAATATTATAAGGCATTTGACGTATGCAACGATCCGCACAACAAAGGTGAGCTTACGCCGTTTGTGGATATGTTCCTCGGAATAGTTGAGCTCTCTATGCAGCAGCTCGCAGAGACGCTTGAAGAGAAAAAGCAGAAGTGGGACTACTACAGCAAAAATGTTAAGAAGCTGCCCAACGCTGAAAAGGCTGATATGTTCAGACTATATGATCTGCTGATACAGGCGGCACTTTTCTCAAATATAGGCATAGGACGTGATGAGCTTATCAAACATATGGACTTATCCGAAAACACAGTGCGGAGCAGGCTGAAGCTCGTTCCTGCTGCAATGCTTATTGAGAACAGGCAGAAAGGCAGGAAGTATTACCTTCTGAATCTTGAAGAAGTGGATAAGATATTTGAAGAATGATACAGAACGTCCTCACGATGATATAATCCCCCTTAGAGTTTTCACACTTTTGTTTTTTCGTGTGTCCACTCTAGGGGGATAATATCAAATTGCGGGGACATTCGATTTTAACGCTGCAATAACTATCGTCTCTGTCTGATGATCCTTGATGAACAAAAAATAGTTTATGTGTGGGTGTTACACTGTAGCTTGCGTAATTCAAATTTCATTGAAACAAATCCGGATATCGTTGTTTCTTACAACCATACGCTCTATTCGTTGTTAATAATGCCGAATTTATATTGTACCTTGTTAATATCTATTAATTACTGTTGTATCATCTTGCGAAATGTGTTAAAATTATACATACGGAAACGGTGATAATTACAATACGGAAGGAGAACGACTATGTCTGACACATCGGCAAACTATTATCAAGTAATTGAGTTTTTGAACTCCAAACGCTTTTTCCATTTTAAAAATATAAATAACGTTATTTTTGATAAAGATACGGGTCTGTTATGGGCTGATATTCCTAAGTTCAGAAGCAACGAAATAGATATGGAACAAGCAAAGGAACAGCTAAGAAAATACGATTTTGGATTCCAAAGTTTCAGAATACCGAATAAGGAAGAAATATGTGCATTATATAAAGGCGGTAACCCCTTACAACTTGGGACGCTTAGAAAAGTAGCTACTGATGGTTCTTTCAAAACAATAGGAGATATTGTTAGTAACAAAAGAATTACACCTGCTTATACTCACGGCTATTTCTTTCCCTGCTCGGACTACCTCTCCCAAAAATACTTGAAAGGTTCTCCTGAGTCATTGCTTTCAATGCTTTTAGAAAACGATCTTACACCTTTCTCTGATTTCCCTTCAATTGTAAAAGCTTATGAGTTCTTAAAGAAGGAGAAGACAGTTTCCAACTGCCAAATTCCGATGGGGATAGATCACAAAGATAGAAAAGAACAGATCTTGAATAGCATTAGCGAGATAGAGAAAAAATGCTGGGATCTAAAATTTAAGATAATAGATGCTCTGACCAACAAGCGAATCTATTCTATACAAGGTAACAATAAAGTTATATGGGACAGAAACACAGGACTATTGTGGCAAGATTTTAAAGACGTCACTAACGAATACATCGATAAATCCGATGCCAAGTATACGCTTGTCAAACTCAACCTTGGATTTGAAGGAATGAGGCTACCGGAAGAAAGCGAATTGAAACTTCTTTACGCATCCGGATATCTCGACAATCAATATAAAGCTAATAAAACTGCAAGGGTCCTCACTTCTTCTGGACCAAAGATTTTAGATAGTTATAGGCTGGAAAGACTAACCGGCGTTTATAAAACGACCTCAAGAACAGACGGATATTTGTTCCCGTGCTCCGATATTCTTTTTAAAAAGGTTGAATTCGCTCAAAAGCAATACGCAAAAATCAGTAGTGGAAAAGAAGAATACTTTGAATTAGCTTACGTCCTTCTAAACGAAAACGGGATAGTCCCCGTCTTCGGCGACGAGGAACTCGACGAGTTGTGTAAGCTATATTACATAGAAAAGCCAGCTTTGGAAAAAGAGCTGGAAGCAATCAAGAGAGATAAAAAAAGCCAGTCCGCCGAGCCTCCTAAGCCCGTCGCGTTCAGTATCGACGCTCGGGAGATACTCTCTCAGTACGATCTCGGCAAGATAAGCTCCTCTCTGTACGAATACTGCGATAACGTTGGAAAGCTTTGCTCCTCTCTGACCGAAACTATAGAGGATTATGAAAAGAATAACGCGGAGTTGTTGGAAAATATAAAAAAGATCTCGGAACATTTTTCGGGCGAATATATCCGCAACGATCTGCTTAGCGACGAAGAAAACGCCGAATTTGCCAAGGGAAGAGAAATAATATCGTCCTACTGCGCCGCCGATCTTGAAAACAATAAGCTTTCTCTTAAAGCAATCGCCGCCGAGGCGGACAAGCTCAGAGAACGTCTCGACGAGGCGGCTTGCCGTTTCGACGCAGTAGCTGAGCTTGGAAGAATAGAATCAGAACCACACGCAAGCTTTGTTCTTCTGGCGGAATCTTCAATAAGGGCAATCAATGATAATCTCAATAAGATAAACTCCTTTGCGATATCTGAGGAGCGAATTGTTTACCTTGCGGAGACTTATGAAAAAGAACTACAAGAACGGATAGATTTCGCTTCAATGAAACGCGGAGATTATATTACAAATTGCGAAAAAGAATACATAGATAAGGAAATCGCTGAAAAATGGTGTGACGAAATACTTCGGCTCTCTATATTAAGACTTGAAGTTTTTGTTTTCGTTCTTAAACGGTACCTTTTCGCCGACGCTTATACGGGCTCCGATAAGGCGTGCAAGGGGTTATGCGGTCTTCTTGCCGAACACGGAGAGAAAATATGGGATTTTTACGTGAATTCAAGGATAGGCGTTTATCAGAAATTCGCCTTCGCTTCCGGAGGAGAACTATTAGACCGTATCGAAACAGAAAGAGGGCTTTATGAAGCGACAAGCGATTTCCGTAAAAAGCTATGCGAACTCGTATGTGACTCTTCAGAAGAAGAAGCTAAGCTAATAATTGATTGCACAGATGAGCTCTGCGATGCACCTTTGACTCATCTCATCGCCTTGACAGGAGTCGAAAATGGAGGAAAGATCTCAGCCGAGACGATTGCTATGCTCGAAGAATTGCGTAAAAGCAACTTTGACGCTATGAAGAAAGATGCTAAATACTTCGCCGAAGAACAAATGAAACGTGATAAAGAATTTAATTCTTTACTATTTAAAATGCAAAAGGAAGTAAGCGGAGGCGTTAGAAAATGAGCGAATACGAAAGCATAATAAATCTCGAAAAAAACACGGAGATCTGGGGTGCAGGGCCTCCTAAAATGGGTGACCATATACGCGTTAAACGAGTATGGGGAATATACGCACATCACGGGGTATACGTCTCCGACGATGAAGTTATACATTTTGCTGGACAAGAAAATGACAGCATATTTGATTGGTCAAAGCCCGAGGTGATAGTCACTGACCTTGAAGTTTTTTTAAGGGGCGGCGTACTTGAAGTAAAGGAATATACCGACAACGAACTGGACTACCTTTATCCTCCCGAGGAAATTGTAAAATACGCGAGAGCTTGCGTGGGAGATAAAGGCTACAATCTGGTTTTTAACAACTGCGAGCATTTTGCAAACAAGTGTACGTTAGGATTGCATCGCAGTATGCAAGTCAACGATTTTATCTCAGGAAAAAAGGAGAATAAAAAAATGGGACT
This sequence comes from Ruminococcus flavefaciens, assembly GCA_902777125.1. Classification (GTDB taxonomy): domain Bacteria; phylum Bacillota; class Clostridia; order Oscillospirales; family Ruminococcaceae; genus Ruminococcus. The sequence continues at coordinate 99,011 of CACYSQ010000007.1, read as the reverse complement.
ATTATCACGAGCATGGAGTGGAATAAAAGGAGCCGTAGCAGGCTTCGTCGGTGGAGTTAAAGGAACGTCAAATAATTCAGGCGTCTCTACGACTCCTAAAGGCAGATATGTTTATGAGCCGGATAAAGTGAGAATAGCTGAAATCGAAGCCGAGACCGAGCGTGCACTCGCTAACAAGGAACGCGAAAGGATAGAACTCGCTAAGCAGGCTAAGATAGATATCCTTCAATTTGAGACACAGAGTCAACTTGATATCGAAAGAGCGAGAACAGAAGGTAATCTCCTGCTTATGCAAGCTCTCATAGATATGCAGGAAAAGCTGAATGTTATAGCTCAAAAGCGTCTTGAAATAATCGAAAATGGTTCTCTCAGCATAATCAAGGATATCGAGAATTTCTATAAAGAGATTCAGAATAATATTGAATCAAAAAACGACGATTATAACAATAACAAACTCCCTAAGCTTCTTGAACAACTTGAAAAATATGAACCTAGCTCGTCTTCACATAAGCTTTATGAAAAGCGTATTAATGATGACATGGACAGCCAGAAAAAGTATTATGAAAAACAGATTGACGAAGCATTAAACAGGCAAAATATTATTATATCAGGATTAATCGAAAGCAAGGATAAGGTTTTGCTTCAAAATACAGAAATATCTATTGCTTTTATGAAAACTACCAAAGAATATGCAAAACGCATCGCTACAGAAAGGCGCGAAGCTTTGCCATTAAAGAATAAAGAGTAATTTATCGCTATAAGAGTCCCCGCAGTTGCGGGGACAAAGCTTTATATATGCTTGTTTATGAGTTCTCTTGCTGTAAACTCGGTTTTATCGTAGCTGATACGGAAGTAGTCAAGGATAGCTTTCATATCGTCCTGCATAGTCAAACATACGTCCAGCAGGCGGTTCTTTTTTTCTTCAAGCTGCCACTCTTTCAGTCCGACGTAGTAGAAGTGCTTGATATCCTCATTGATGAAGAAAGGGACAATGCTATTAGCAAGGCACTGTTTCAACATCAGAAGCCTGCCTATACGGCCGTTTCCGTCGTAGAAGGGGTGTATCTTTTCAAAAGCGGCATGGAACTCAGCGACGTCATACAGGTCGAGAGAAGGCTTGCTTTCGTATTTGCGGAGCAGGTTCTGTACAAGACCGGATACATCTTCCGGCAAGGCGGTCTCTATCTCGCCGACCTCATTAGGGTACTTTTTATAATCGCCTATAACAGCGTAATCTGTATCATCCTCCATAACGCCGTTCTTCAGCATACGGTGGAGCTGCTTTATATAGTCCTCAGTTATAGGCTCATTGACGGTGTCGAGGATGTAGTCGAAGCATCTGAAGTGATTTGCAGCCTCAAATACATCATTCACCGGAACAGTACCGTCGATAGTGCGTGTCTCATAGATATATCTGGTCTGGTCATGTGTAAGTCTGCTGCCTTCGATGTGGTTGGAGTTGTAAGCAAAATCAACCTGCATCCTGTTATATATGCTGCCCTTGATCTTTCTGCTCTTCTCAGAAAGCAGAACAGGCAGTAGTTCTCTTGTATCTGACATAAGGAACCTCCTTATCTTTTATAATATTATAACAAGCTATAAAATATTAGTCAAGACGCTTTAACAGAAGAACTGTTATCCCGATGGACGAAAGAACTATTCTGCTGATTTTTTATCATCTTTATTCGTCCTTGATTTTGCAGGTATCGCAAAATAGCGTAGGAAAAATGTAGGAAAACAACGAAAAAGGCACTTCCGATCTCTCGAAAGTGCCTATTCTTCTGGGGTGGGAGATGGGATTCGAACCCACGGTCTTCGGGACCACAATCCGACGCTTTAACCAGCTAAGCTACACCCACCATAAATATTCAATAAATAAAAACGAAGCTCCCCATTAAATGGGAACAAATAACGGAGAGTTTCGGAATGGCGCGCCTTGCTGGATTCGAACCAGCGGCTTACTGCTTAGAAGGCAGTTACTCTATCCAGCTGAGTTAAAGGCGCATTACTTTTGAAACTATCAAATTTCCACAACTGCCGTGTGCGATGTACAACTTCCGGTTTGCAAAAACTGAGCAAGTTTACAAGCGGCAACGTAGAAGGTCCAGCGTCACGCAAAAGCTGAACTACCGTTCACCATATCTACCGTGTGCGAAAGCAGACTTCCGGTCTTTGCAAAGCTGCCCCGTGGTCGGGAGCACAGGCTCTGTGCTGGAGCGGGTGATGGGAATCGAACCCACGTGTTCAGCTTGGAAGGCTGACATTCTACCATTGAACTACACCCGCATGGAGTTTCAACAGATGATATTATACCACAGTGTTCCCCGAATGTCAATACTCAGTCTCAAAAAAAGTCGTAATGCACAAAAACAATTCCGCTTGATATCAGGTGGAGGTCAAAATGACGGACAAACGCACATTTTCAGCCGGTCAGTGAAAATGTCCGCCGCTCGCGTACAAGCGTATTCACCAAAAATACAGTTTTATGCTGCGGTTTTTTCTGTTTTTTCATGTATTGATTTTATGGGAAATATCGTATATAATTGTATTTGTCACACAAATATCAAGCCGGAAGGCTGTAATAAAGGAATGATCGCAATGGCAAATAAAGTCGTAAAATTCGGCGGAAGCTCCCTCGCTGACGCTGACCAGTTCAGAAAGGTCGCCGACATTATAAAGAGCGACAACACAAGAAAATATGTCGTACCCTCCGCGCCCGGAAAACGCTTCTCCGCGGACGTCAAGGTAACGGATATGCTTTACAAGTGCTGTGAGCTCGCAGGAAGCGGAGTTGATTTCTCGGCTGACCTCGCACAGATAAAGGAACGCTATAACGGTATCATTGCCGGACTTGGCATGGATATGTCCCTCGACGCAGAGTTTGAGACTATCGAGAAGGAGCTCAAAGCCCGTCCCGCAAAGGACTACGCTGCAAGTCGCGGCGAGTTCCTCAACGGCAAGGTCCTCGCAAACTACCTCGGCTTCAATTTCGTTGACGCCGCTGACGTTATAATCTTCGATACAAAGGGCAGCCTTCTCCTCAGCGACACCGTAAAGGCTATCCGCGACAGACTGAAAGGTCTGGACAATGCCGTTATCCCCGGCTTCTACGGAAAGACTACCGAGGGCTACATCAAGACCTTTTCACGCGGCGGCTCGGACGTTACAGGTTCTATCGTTGCAAACGCTGTAAGAGCTGACATCTACGAAAACTGGACGGACGTTTCCGGCTTCCTCGTTGCCGACCCGAGAATAGTTGAAAACCCTGACGTTATCGGAACGATAACCTACCGTGAGCTTCGTGAGCTTGCCTACATGGGCGCTTCTGTTCTCCACGAGGACGCTATCTTCCCTGTCCGTTCAGCCGGAATACCCATAAATATCCGCAACACCAACCGTCCGCAGGACGCCGGAACGATGATCGTTTCCAACGATTTTGATTTCAGCAAGGAGAGCCTCAAGCACACCATTACCGGTATCGCAGGCAAAAAGGGATTCAGCACTATCAACATCGAAAAGGCTATGATGAACAATGAGACCGGCTTCGGCATGAAGGTTCTGAAGGTCCTCTTCGACAACGGTCTTTCATTCGAGCATATGCCCTCCGGTATCGACACCATGAGCATCACGCTCAGCACCGACAAGTTCGCACCTGTTCGCGACAAGGTCATTTCCGAGCTCCGCAAGGCTGTTGAGCCCGACCACATCGACGTTGAGGACGGTATCGCTATGCTCGCTGTCGTTGGACGCAGAATGAAGAACACCCGCGGTACTGTTGCGCGTATCTTCGCTGCACTTGCCCATGCAAGGATAAACGTAAAGCTCATAGATCAGGGTTCGAGTGAGCTGAACGTAATCGTCGGCGTGAGCGAGAACGACCTCCCCGAGGCAATCAGACGCATTTACGATATGTTCATCAATTCCGAGAAATAAGATCAAAGCTTTTATAATGGGATTCTCAAGGGAGGTCCTCCCTTGAGCGGAGTCCAGAGGCAGGCTCAACGAGCCCGTCCCCTCTGGTCGCTTCCTTTCAGCTTTTAAGGGAAGCGAAATAAAGCAAAGTGCTCCGCAAGGGGTGAATGCAGAAAACAGTCCGGCGGACCGTTTTCGCAGAGGGGACGCCCTGCAAGAGAGTGTGTCCCCTTCTTGCAGTATGTAATAACAACGCCTCCGGACTAAGTCCGGACAAAAAAGCGTTCATTTCACAAACGGTTTGGCAGTAACGCCCCCCTGCACAAGAACTCTCCTTTAAATCCCATTATGAACTATCGCTACATGGAGGCTATCATGCTCAAAAAGATACTCAGTCCGCAGAGCTGCGCCGAATGCCGGCTCTGCTGCGTTTTCGACCGCTACGACATCTGGGAGACCCCGGTTTTTACCGCGGAGACTGTCGAGCGCATAAAGCTTTCCCGTCCCGAGGCTCAGTTCATACACAAAGACGGCGGCTTTATCTCAGCTGTCGGCGAGCTGAACGACGAGCAGCTCTTTTCATGTCCCGCACTCACACTGCAGGGCTGTATGCTCGGCGACGACAAGCCCTTTGACTGCCGGATATGGCCCTACCGCATAATGACCGTCGGAGACAGACGTGCGATAACCTTAGCCTCTATCTGTGAGGAGATGTTCAGCCGTCCGCTTTCCCAGCTCGTCGGACTGCTCAGGGACGGGCTTGCGGACGAGATATTCCGCTATGCGGACGCTCACCCCGAAATCGTCAAGCCGTATTACGAAGGCTATCCTGTGCTGATGTTCGAGAAATAAAAGGGTATATAACTTTTTAGGCGGATTTAATGGCAAGCGGCGTTCGCAATTGCCAATTATACCATACTCGCTCAGTCTGTCAAGACCAAGACAAGCGCCGTAAAACGGCGGTCTTGACAGACTTCGTGAGTGTAGTTCCGGGCAATTACGCAAACGTCCGCATCGCTTTCGGCCGCCAAAATTGTTGTTGACCCAAATAAAAAAGCTATGCCGGAAAAGCATAGCTATACGAAATTAGAACAGATAAATATAGAAGGGAATTGGGAAGATCGTTTTGATCTTGTATATATAATACTCCCCTACCCTTAAAATAACCTTAAATATGCCTGAGTTTCAGGCAAATTCTTCTCTTACTGCGGAGCATTCGTGCTCACGCAGTTTTTTTGCCTTTTTTCGGGAGCTTTTCAGGCTTCGTGCGGAGGTACTCAACGCCCTTTGCACAAAGCGAGGCGATGATCTTGTAGGCGTAGGTTATGAGCATACCCCAGAACAGAGCGTGGAGGAATACATAGAGCCACGGCTTGTAAACGTGCGTCCAGCGGTCGAAATTCCAGGAGCCGTCGGGGTTCGGGGGATATTTCCCGCCGAAGAGACCGTATACCTTTCTGTCGAAGATATAGGAAATAAGGTAGGTCGCAAAGGTCGCACCGGAGAGCTGCTGGAGGACGAACTTCACGCGCTTGTTGGAAGTGGTGATATCGAAAAGCAGCAGGAATATGCAGATCGCCATGATGAACACCGGATAGGTGCTGTAGTCATTGAAGTGCCACGATGTGAAGTGGTAGAAATTGCTCTCGTTGGTGTCCGCGATAGTGTGCTTGTAGGAGCTTTCCGTGATGAAAGCGACTGCCGCAGCAAAGACCGTAAGTATGAGAAGCTTGTTGCGGAAGCAGCGTTTCGGGGGATATTCGCGGATATAAGCGCCGGCGTAGTAGTAGGCGAGCGGCCACATACCGTTGAGGTAATCCGGGAAGAGCTTCGCCTGATTATCCTTCTCGAAGCCGAGGAACATACTTCTTGCGAATACGGAAAATGCGGAAATAGTGATGAGGAGAATGAGACGCTGGTTTCTGGTCTCAAGCCCGTTGAACGCGAGGTTGAGGAAGGGTATCATGCAGAAGAGGGCTATGTAGTAGTTGACGTACCAGCCGTAGTCAGCCGCATTGAACTCCATGTACTTCTTGAATATCATCCATTTGGTGTACTCCGTGTGGAAGACGACATGGTTGACCCTGAGACAGAGGATACCGATGAAGAGGTAGATGACAATTATCCTTATCAGCCCTTTATAATATGAAGGACTGAACTTCTTGTTCTTCATGAGGTAGCCTGTGGTTATCATGAACAGAGGTACGCAGGTATAGGTTATCCAGCGCATCGCGATAGGTACGAGGTACTTGGTATCGCCGTCTCTTATCTCCGCGCTGTAGAAGCCGTTATAGAGGAAGGTGTGAATGCCGACAACGAAGAATGCCGCCAGTATCTTGACAATATCAATGCCGGCGAAGTAAGGCTTTGCCGGAGCAGCGGGCTTTACCGGAGCCTGTGTCTGTCCGGAAGCCGCCTGTGCGGCAGCCGCAGCCTTGCGCTGCGAGGACTTTTTACTCATAGTTTTTGTGTTTCCTTTCGTATTTTTAAAAATGAACGAACACATTTATTATATAACAAGGCTGTGCTTTTGTCAATACTTTAATAGGAACTTATCCCGGCAGTTCACAGCCTTTCACAAGTGTTCATTTTATTAGTCGTATGAGAAAGCGGAAACTCTCACCCCTCCGGCATACAAAACGGCTGAAAACTGGCAAAAAAAGTATTGACAAATCCATATTCCTGTTATATAATGAGTATATATGCAGGTAAATATGTAAAGGATATATATGTGCTGTCCGAAAACGGAACAGCCGAAAAGGTACTTCTGATGACCCGGAACAATCACTTAATCAGGAACATCGTGCTCATCGCCTTCATCATGGGCTCGCTTTCACTTTCGCTGATGCTCCTGACCAAAACAAGAGAACACAATAACCGTTCGATAACCATAAATCCAGCTACTATCGAGCTCGTTCAGCTCGATCCTCCCGCAGAGGGCGACCCTATCGCGATCGTTGAGACCACGCTGGGGACCGTGAAATTCAGGCTCTATCCCGAATACAGTCCGAATGCGGTGGAAAATTTCGTCTCCCTCGCAAAAAGCGGTTACTACGACGATACCTACGTCTTCGAGTCCATGAACGGCGCATATTCCAGCATGGGTGCTCCCAACCGCGACGGCTCGCTCAACGTCAGCAGCTCCAGCGATCAGGAAAAAATAAAGCGTGAGCTCCATCAGGATCTCTGGCCCTTCCGCGGAACAGTCTGCCTTTTCAACAACAGCTTCAAGAGAACCTGGAAGCAGTACATCTTCGGCGGCGGCACCTACTACTGCGGAAGCCGCTTCACCCTGCTCAATTCCGTCGAGTTCACCGACGAATTCGCGGAGGAAGTGAGAGAGAGCTCGGCAAGTCAGGGCCTTGCGGAGGCTTTCATCATAAACGGCGGAATACCTAACTATTCCCAGCAGTTCACCATAATCGGTCAGACCTACGAGGGACTGGACGTCGTTGACGCTCTCGCCTCCCTCGAATCCAAAAGCAACGGCGAATACAATATCCCCATCGAGGAAGTAAAGGTCATCTCGGTGAAAATAGACACCTACCACGCGGAGAATACGGAAGCTGCCTCAGAGAAAAAATAGTGCATTTCCATAAATATTGCCATTAAGGTCAGCAGGTTTGCCTGTTTGTCACAAAAAAAGCCCGCGGCTATTTACAAATCAGGCTTTCAGGTGTATAATAGTAAAGTTGGAACGGGGAAATTTCAGGAAACTTGATTTCACTAAAAATTCCAAGGAGTGAAATTTATGCTTAAAAAGGCTTTAGCGGCCGGTCTTTGCAGTCTCATCGCGGTGACTGCCCTCGCCTCATGCGGCGGCGAGAAAAATATCAGCGTTGAAGATGCAACTCAGTCCGCTTCTGCTACAGAACCCACAGAACAAATAGTCTTCGGCAGCAAGGTCATGAACTTCACTGCCCCGCAGGACGGCGAAGAAGTGATAATTCTCACGGTCAAGGGCTACGGCGATATCAAGATAAAGCTCTTCCCGGAATACGCCAGCAAGGGCGTCCAGAACTTCAAGACACTCGCTGAGCGCGGCTACTACAACGGGCTCATTTTCCACAGGATCATCAATCATTTCATGATACAGGGCGGCGATCCGCTCGGCAACGGTACAGGCGGCGAGTCCATATGGGGCTCAAGGTTCGACGGCGGTGCAAGCCCCTACCTCATTCATACTGCCGGTGCTGTCGCTTACGCCAACAGCGGCTCTACCGCTACGGACGGAAGCCAGTTCTTTATAGTCACCGGTCAGAAATACGCCGAGGAGCAGTTCTCCCCGGATTACCCCGAAGAAGCCAAGAAATATTACATCGAGGACGGCGGTGCGCCGTGGCTCGACGGTAAATATACCGTTTTCGGTCAGGTATACGACGGCCTTGACATTGTGTTCAAGCTCCAGCAGGTGCCTACCGGTGCGAGCGACAAGCCCGTCACAAACGTTGTCATCGAGTCGATGAAGGTCGCAAAGTACGACGGCAGCGAGCTCAAATGGCACATAACAGATTACCCCGTCTCCTCTGCGGAGACAACTTCAGAAGCTGCTGCAAGCGAAGCTTCCTCCGAGGACGTTTCCGATACCGCCGCTTCCACCGAAGCAGAACAGCCTGCTTCCGAAAACGAGACAACTACCTCCCAGGCGCCTGAGAGCACCTCTGAGGTCACTACCACCGGGGCAGCTTCCGCTGAGACCCCGACTGATGCCCAGTGAAGGGCACTATGAAAGACAAAAGAAAGTAATTCAGGAACAGATATATATATCCTGATAATTAAGGAGAGAAAAAATTTGGATAAGTTTGTTATCAAGGGCGGAAGACGTCTGTGCGGCGAAGTTACCATAAGCGGCGCGAAAAACGCTGCTGTCGCTATCCTTCCGGCAGTAATATTGTCAGATGAACCGTGCGTTATCGAGAATGTTCCTTCCATAAGCGATGTGAGCATGTGCCTCCGGATCCTCCGGGAAATGGGCGCAAAGGTCGAGAGCGCGGGAACTGATGCTTACCGTATCGACCCTACCGGCATCGACAGATGCTGCGTTCCCTATGAAACGGCAAGAAAAATGCGCGCTTCCTATTATTTCCTCGGCGCTCTGCTGGGCAAATTCAGGAAGGCGAGAGTTTCTATGCCCGGCGGCTGTCCTCTCGGCGACCGTCCCATAGATCAGCACCTCAAGGCTTTCTCTGCACTCGGAGCTGAGTATTCCCTCAGCCAGGGCATGATCGACCTCAAAGCCGATACCCTCAGAGGCAGCCAGATCTTCTTCGACGTTGTTACTGTCGGAGCTACTATGAATGCTATGCTCGCCGCTGTAAAGGCGGAGGGTCTCACTGTGATCGAAAATGCCGCCAAGGAGCCGCATATCGTCGATCTCGCAAACTTCCTCAACTCAATGGGCGCAAACATCATGGGTGCAGGTACCGATGTAATCAAGATCAGAGGCGTTGAACACCTCCACGGTACTACCTATGCGGTCATTCCCGACCAGATCGAGGCAGGCACCTTTATGATAGCTGCCGCTGCTACAAAGGGTGACGTTCTCATCAAGAACGTTATTCCCAAGCACCTCGAATCCATAACCAAAAAGCTCGAAAAGATAGGCGTGAACATCGAACAGTTCGATGACAGCGTGAGAGTTTGGGCTGACGGCAAGCTCACTAAGGCTAACGTCAAGACCACTCCCCACCCCGGCTTCCCGACCGATATGCAGCCTCAGATCGCTACCCTCCTCACTCTTGCCGAGGGTACCAGCATCGTTACCGAGGGCGTTTGGGAACAGCGCTTCCGCTATGTGGACGAGCTCAGACGTATGGGCGCTGATATCACCGTTAACGGTAAGGTCGCTCTCATCGAGGGCACCGGCAAGCTCATGGGCGCACCCGTAAAGGCCTGCGACCTCAGAGCCGGCGCTGCACTTATCATCGCAGGTCTCGCAGCACAGGGCATAACCGAGATAGAGGATATCTTCCATATCGAGAGAGGTTACGACTGCATGGAGGGCAAGCTCCGCGGACTCGGCGCCGATATCGAAAAGGTCAGCGTTCCCGACAAGGCAACGGCTAAGACCGACAAAAAAGAAGCAGTTTGATCAAAAAGGGACGCACTTTCGTGCGTCCTTTTTTACATGGTAACAACGAAGGAAATGCTCTTGCCCTCGCAGTTTTCAACGTGTACCTTGAATTTGTGCTTGTCGATAATGGATTTGGCGATCGCAAGTCCGAGACCGTAGCCGCCGGTCGAACGGTTTCGCGATTCATCGCTGCGGTAGAAGCGCTCGAAGATCTTGTCCTCCTCGCCCTCCTTGACGCCTGCGCCGGTGTTGAACACCGTCAGCACCTTTCTCTCGCCCTGCTTCCGGAGTGAAACACGGACGGTTCCGCCTGCATTGGAGTATTTCAGGGCATTGTCAATGAATATCGCAGTCATCTGCTTTATGTGCTTCTCGCTGCCGTTTACGGTGAGTCCCTCCTCTACATCTACCTCGAAGTCCTTGCTGCTCTCGAAAGCCTGACACTCAAAGGGCAGCGCGGTATTTGTGACCGCCTTGCTGAGGTCGAAATCCGTCCGTATGAAGTCGGAGCTGTTGTTTTCGAGGCGGGTGAGGTTGAGCAGGTCGTTGACGAGGACGTTCATGCGGTCGGTCTGCGACTTTATGTAGGTCAGCCAGCGGTTCTCGCCTATCTCACCGGAGAGAACATCGGCGTTCGCGGAGATGACCGTGAGGGGAGTTTTCAGCTCGTGGCTCGCATCGGAGATGAACTGCTTCTGCTTCTCAAATGCCGATTTGAGGGGCTTCATGACCTGTCGGCTGAGGAAAAAGGCTGCCGCTGCGAGGAACGTCAGGCTTATGATACCGATAATGATAGTTGTGCGAATGAGCTTGCTGAGGACGTTGAGCTCAGCGCTTTTATCGGTAAAGACCATGATAGTGCCGTTGTCCTTTTCCATCTGGTAGAACTGGTACTTCTTGTCGATCATGCCGCTGCTGACGTCCTCCTTGAGGATAGCGTTTATGTAGCTCTGTGCGGACGGTTCATCAATGTCGTCGTTATTGAGCTTTGCGAGGTAATTGCCCTCCTCGTCAGCCATGATGATGAAGAAATCGATCGAGCCGATCGACTTGGGTATCTGGTCGTCCCTGCGGCGCTGATCGTCCGGGTCACCGCCCTCCCTGCGCCGGTTCTCGAAGGCAGAAGCGTTGTCGTTGTCATTGAGGAGCCCGAGAGCTGTGGGAGAGCCGTACAATTCCTCGGGAGAGGCGGCAGTCTGCTTGTTCAAGTCCCAGTTCCAGTCGCCGTTGTTCTTATCGGGAGCGTCCGAATGGCTCTCCTGAGTGAAGGGCTGCCAGTTCCAATAGGGCTGCCAGTTCCAGTATGGGGGCGGGAACTGATTATCGCCGCCGTTATTGCCGCCGTTGTTCCACCATTCCCACCACGGAGGCGGATAGACCGGCTGGTCACCGCCTTGGTGCTCGTGCGACGGAGGCTGCGGCGGTTCGGTAGGTTTATTTTCTTCGGTAGGCTCGGTGACATTCTGCGGGAGCGAGGTCACAGGCTCGGTTGGCGGCGGAGGCTGAAAGGCTTCGGTCTGCAAAGCTGTAGTCACAGCTGCCGTGGTCTGCTGAGGCTGGGTCTGCGGCGGAAGCGTCTGAACAGCCGCAGTTGTCGCAGTATACTGCGATGTTTCAGCAGAAACGGTCTCCTGAGCGGTCGTGGTGGTCTGTGACCGGGAAGTGGTCCGCGTAACGGTAGTAACAGGCTCGTCCGCAGGCTTTGAGGGCGGCTCATCGAAGCGGTCCAGTGGCTTCTGACCGAAGTCCTCAGGCTTTGTGATGACGAAACTCGATATCTTCTCGTCATACTCCACGCCTGCCGCTATCTTTTTGAGAACGTCCTTGGACTGTCTCTGCATGACGGTCTGCATGATTATGTTTATCGAGCCGAGAACTGCGATGAATATGGCGATGAGGATCGCCGTGATCATCGCAAAAAGTCTTAGCTGCGCCTTTCTGAACATAGCCCAGTTCCTCCTATTCGAGCGAATAGCCTATGCCGCGGGCAGTCTTGATCTGCACGGGTGCAGAGATTACCGCGAGCTTCTTTCTGAGGAAGGATATGTAGACCTCGATGTTGTTGTATTCAACATCGCTCTCATAGCCCCAAATTTTCTCGATAATGCGTTCTTTCGGGAGTATCTGACGCGGATTGGATATGAGCAGCTCCATTATCTGATACTCTTTCAGGCTGAGCTTTACATCGCTGCCCTGCCAGATGACGGAGCTTGTGTTCTTGTTGAGCTCAAGACCGTTGTAATCGAGGCGGTTCTCATCGACGAGCTCACCCTTCCGGCGGGTGAGAGCGCGTACTCTTGCGAGGAGCTCGCCGGTAACGAAGGGCTTTGTGAGGTAATCGTCCGCGCCGCAGTCGAGACCGTTTATCTTGTCCTCGACCTCACTTCTTGCGGTGAGGAGCAGCACGGGAGTGTTTATTTTTTCACGGCGGAGGTTTCTCAGCACCTCGATGCCGTTCATACCGGGCAGCATGATATCGAGGATCACGCAGTCGTAAACGCCGGTGAGAGCGTTATCGAGCCCGTCGATACCGTTGTAAGAGGTGTCAACGTTGTAGCGGTTGCGTCTTAGTATCTCGCTGAGAGCATCGGCGAGCTGGGTCTCGTCTTCAACTACGAGCAGTCTCATATAAAAACCCCCTTTATAATGAGTTGATAGTTGTGGTGTCCGCATAAGCGGTACGAAATCTCTAAACTATAAACTATGAACTATTTCTTTTTATTATAGCAGATTTTCTTGAAATAGGCTTAAATTCCGGCGAAAAAAATCGCGTTCGGAAGATTTTTGGCGATATCACCAAAACCGCAGCGCAAAAACTGTTAGCTTGAATAATGAGGGGAAATCGGGCAAAGATAAACTGATTTAATTAAGCAAAAATCGAACTTGTTTTTTGTGCATTTCAACAGTTTTTTGCGTTTGGTCTTAACAAATATTGACTATGTGAAGAATATGTGATAGAATTACAGTGAACCGAATTTTATACTGAACCGCAAACAGATATAGATAAAGGGGTTTTTGAGGATCAGTAATAATTCTATCTTTGGGAGGGGATCGTATGCTTTCGCCTGCAATAAGAAAAAAATACAGTGGATTTGCCAAATCACTGCTTCCCGCATTCAGCGCGGAAATGAAAAAATACGAGGAGCTCTATGCTGATTTCGCCGTTAACGGCTACTCAAAGGAGCTTTGCGAACGCTATGCCGACGCCTTTGTTAACGATATCAAAAAGCCTGCACCGGAGGATATTATCCAGCTTGCGGCTCTCTATGACCGTATCCACGCCAATACCGACGCCGCTTACTATCTCGAGACCTTGCAGGATAAAAAACTCTCCGGCGAGGAAAGGTTCGCCTATTGCCTCGAAATGCTCAAGACCGAGAGCAAGCTCGGCCACTTCCGCGCAGCTGAGGACTTCCGCACAGAGAATATCAACTTCCTCCAGAACCACAGCAAAAAGCGCAGCAGTCAGGAGCTTGCGGAAATGTATATGGCGCTCGCACTTGTGGACGTTGCCGGAAAGCACTATAACGATGCGTTCAAGCTGCTCAGATTTGGCTATAAACCGCTCGGCAGAAACGATTCTACCCTGCTCGAAATGCTCATCACAGGCGTTTATATCTGTGCCCGCTCGGGTGATCAGGACGGTCTTCAGGATGCCGTCACCAACACCCACAGCTGCCTGAAGCTGTTCAGCGAGTACGAATTCCCATGGAGCAAGAGCTACTACGAGCAGCGGATCGAGGAAGCCGCACAGGGAATACTCTAAGCTTTAAAGCCGTAAAGGGCGTCATGCTCTTTACGGTATTATTTTGTCCGCAAACCGGCTGATGCAAGATGTGCAAATATAGCAGCACAAAAGTGATACTGCGAATAATCTTCAAAAAAAGTTCACATTTTTCAAAAAGTTCACTCGCGGTAATTGATTAAACGTTATTATCTATTGGTTCTGCCCTTTTCAGCGGGGACGTAAGAACGTTCCCGGAAATCCCCGCACAGCCTCCGCCGGACTGTACTTTCGCCCAAGTTTTGGCGTGTTACAGGGATATTCAGCGTAAACAGCCCCCGGAGGCGAAAGAGCTTCCAGTGCAAATGCCGATATGTCCCGCAAGCGGTATATTGGTTATATATAGAAATATATTCATATTTACGAAATATAAATATGTAAACTTGATAGAGCAATATAGTTCTAAAAATGAGCAATATTATCAATTGATTATTTTTGTACTATCATTTATAATACAATTGTTGGAACGTCGGACCGCCTATGTCCCCCGCTCCCGCAGCAAAATCACTTTCAGATACATTTTTGTGTCCTGTAAATCGGCAGATAGCTCATCAATGCTCATCCGGTTATAAACTCCGCCGGATATCCGTTCAACTGATCGCACCAGACTTCGTTGCAGACGGCTGTTATTGAACATTAATGCCTATAATATGTTTGATCGCCTAAAACAGCCTTTTTCATTTCATATGACCTGTTACCGGATTCACTACAGCACATGAGTTATCGGCGCTTCGGAATTGCGCCGCCGAGAGCGAGAACGTATAGAGGGTGCGTTTCCGCGTAAGAATAGCGGTCTTCACTGGCTTTTTGAGAGGGTGTCAGTGAAGGCTGTTATTTTTTGCCCTCGGACGCACGGAAGCTTCCCCTGCCTTTTACCGGGAATATCAGAACGCCTTCGGGCGTTTTTTTATGCCGTTTTATAAATGGGCATAAAAGGAAAAAAGAGCAGCCTCACGACTACTCTTCTTTCCTTAAAGGATGGAATTGAAAAAATCATTATAAAAGACAAGCAGCGAACTTTGTCCTTCGAGTATATTATAGCACTGTTTCTACAAAAAAGCAAATATATTATTTCGATTGCCATATAATAATTATATGGTAGAAAACGCCTGTTCTGCGCGGTTTATAAGCACTTTGAAAACCGGGCTATCACTTTTCGCGGAAGCTTGTGCCGTCAAACATATATATGAACTTCACGCTGCCGTTCATATCGTCGGAGATGCCGGAATAGCTCTTGTACTCCTTCGAGATCTCGCGGACGGTCTTGAAATTCTCAATGATAGTCGGGAGCTTCTCATCGACCGCAGCCGATATCTTCGCGATGCCCTCGTCGTTGAACTTGCTCATGCCAGCCTTGATCTTGAGCGCACCGTCACTGAGCTGTGCAACATAGCTTGTATATGTCACGATGCCGTCATAGAGGGAGGAAGCGCCTGTGAACAGCGAAGCTGCGCCGTCTGCGACCTTTGCAGCGCCCTTGCTGAGTTCAGCCGAGGACTGGTAGATCTTCAGCGTACCCTCGCTGAGCTGAGTGCTGCCTGTGAGGAGCTGTCCCAGACCCGAATCGAGAGAGCCTGCGCCTGCCTTGACGTCGCCGAGGCCCTTGTTGAGGTCAACTGCACCTGACGAGATCTGAGCAGCGCCCTTCTGGAGGGCAGCCGCACCGTTGTTGAGAGTACCGCCGCTGTTGAGGGAGGCTGATATCTGCTTCTGACCCGCGATAGTGGTCTTGAGGGTCTCGATTACCTTTGCGAGCTCGGGCGAGGGTGACTGTGCATAGAGGGCCTCCATAGCAGCGAGGACCTGCTCGTTTGCAGCGATAGTGGTATTGAGCGAGCTGCCGGCAGTTCCGAGACCTGCGGAGAGCTCCTGTGCGCCCTTGCTGAGGTTGTCCGCACCGGTCTTGAGGTTGGAAGAACCTGCGGCAAGCTTTTCCGAGCCGTCAGCTATCTTCTTGGCACCGTCCTTTGCGGACTGGAGTCCGGACTTGAATGAACCGGTCGAATCCGAGAGCTTCTTGGCGCCGTCCGAGAGTGCGGAGGTGCCCTCTGAGAGCTGCTTTGCGCCCTTGCTGAGATCATCTGCACCGTCCCTGAGCTTCTTGGCGCCGTCTGTAAGGTCGCCGGACTTCTTGGAAAGCTCGCTGAGACCGTCGCTGAGGGTGACTGTACCGGCAGTGAGCTCGTTCGCGCCGTTTATGAGCTCATCGAACTGCCCCTTGATGTTGCCGAATGAGAACTGATCTGTCATATCGAGGTTTGAGAATATCTCGTTGCTGACTGCCGTAACGGAAAGACCCGGCTCGAAATCAATAACGTCTGCGGAAAACTCGATGTATTCCGGGAGGTCAAGGTCGAGGGTCTCTATCTTGTCGAGACCGAGGCTCTCATTGAGACCCGGAAGCGCAACGCCTGCAACGATGAGACGGTTGCCGTCAGAGAGGACCTTTCCGCTTGAAATGCTCGCATTCACGAACTTCTCGCTGTTGAGTATGGCAGTGCTTGCGGCGATGAAGGGAACGTTCATCTCATGTTCCTTGCCGTCGATAGTCTTCTTTATCTTAGCGTTGACCGTGTACTCCCAGCGGATAACGAGATGACCGCTTTTACCGGTTATCTCCGAGGGCGAGACCTCTTTGCCGTCGAGGAAATACTTCATCTTTACGTCAACAGGGAGCTCCTTGTCGCAGTTTCCCTTGTAGTAGATATCGTGGCCGCCGGCATTCCATGTGAGGTCGGTGCCGTCAAGGGTGAATTCCTCATCGCCCTTGACGTTCTCGATATTGGTGAGCGAGGAAACGTCCTTTATCGACTCGTAAGCCGGTGCGTTTTTCAGCCAGTCGCTCACGATGATATGCTTTATGTCCGAATCCGCATTGCAAACGACATAGACTGTCTCGTCCTTGAATGCAGGTGAACCGTTGTCCTTGCGCTCACCTGTTCCGGTCGTGAGGGTATCGGCGGGAGCCTCCTGAGAAACGGCAGTGGTCTCCTTATCGTCATTTTCCCTGTTCATTGCGAATGCTATTGAAGTGGTAGCGCCTGCCGAAACAACGGCCGCGGCGATACCGGCGATGACCTTCTTATAGTTTTTCATATATACTACTCCTTTCAGATTAGAGATAAGAACTTGTGGTTTGTTCCCGTATCAGGGGGCTTTTCACTTGGCTGCCGCTGTTTTCTTCTTTGGTCTGAAGCCCTTGCTGGTACGGATTATAACACCGTCAAACAGCATGAACAGTGAAGGAAGAACTGTGATAACAACTGCCATTGAGATGAGCGCACCTCTTGCAAGGAGCATACAGAGCGAGGATACCATTCCGATATCGGAATAGAGTGCAACGCCGATAGTTGCGGCGAAGAAGCCGAGACCGGAGGTTATGATAGACTTTATGGAGATGCTGAGAGCTGCTTCAACGGCTTCCTTCTTGGGCTTGCCGTTGTATCTCTCGGCACGGTATCTCGTCGTCATGAGTATCGCATAGTCAACGGTAGCACCGAGCTGTATCGTTCCGATAACGACGGAGGCTACGAACGGGAGCTCAGTATTGAGGTAGTAAGCGAGGCTCATATTTATCATTATCGCGAGCTCAATGACTGCAACAAGCAGTACAGGCAGCGATACCGAATTGAAGGTAATTGCGATTATGAGGAATATTACTGCGATAGAGAGTATGCTTACGGTCTTGAAGTCCTTGTCGGTGATATCGACGAGGTCCTTTGTAGCGGGAGCTTCACCTATGAGCATAGCGTTCGGGTCGTACTTTTCGACTATCTTGTTGAGGTCAGCGACCTGCTGGTTGACCTCGTCGGAGGCAACGCCGTACTCCGAGCCGATGAGTATGAGCTGGTATTTGCCGCTCTTGAGCTTGCTCCTGATATGCTCGGGGATTATCTCCTCCGGGATAGCGGGACCGGATATGGTGTTGTAGCCGAGGGTGAACTGTATACCGTCCACCTTATCCATTTCCTGCATCATCTTTGTAGCGGTCTGGGCAGAGAGCTTGGAATCGACAAGGAGAATGTGGGTGCTGTTCATATTGAAGGCTTCCGATAGCTTCTCGTTGCCCTGAACGCTTCCGAGATAGGAGGGCAGAGTACTGTCGAGCTTGTAGTACACATCATAGCGGCTGTTGCCGTAGGTAGCCGGTATGATGAGGAGAAGTCCCAATGTGAAGAATATCGGCGAACGCTTTACGATAAAGCTGGAGACCTTTGTGAATTTCGGGAGGAAATCTCGGTGGGAGGTCTTTGTGATAGCCTTCTCGAAAATGAGTATCATAGCCGGGAGCACCGTTACGCAGGCGATAACGCCGCATACAACGCCCTTTGCCATTACGATGCCGAGGTCAAGACCGAGCGTGAAGCTCATGAAGCACATCGAAAGGAAGCCTGCTACCGTCGTGAACGAGCTGCTGACAACGGCAACGATAGTATTCGCGATAGCGTGAGCCATAGCCTCCTCTTTGCTCTTGTAGAGCGCCTGCTGTTCCTTGTAGCTGTGCCACAGGAATATGGAGTAGTCCATGGTAACGCCGAGCTGGAGGACGAGTGCGAGCGCCTTTGTGAGGAAGGATATCTCGCCGAGGAATATGTTCGTACCGAAGTTCCAGACGATAGCAAAGCCGATGCTGAGCATGAAGAATACCGGTATGAGGAACGAATCCATCGTGAGAATGAGCACAAGGCTCGTGAGGATAACGCCTATTACAGCGTATATCAGCGATTCGCTCTGTGAGAGGTTCTTCATATCGAGGATTATCGCGGACATACCGCTTATGAAGCAGTGCTTGTCGGCGATATCGCGCATCTCCTCGACAGCGGCAAGAGTACCGTCATCGGAGGTTCCGCCGTCGAAGAATACCGCCATCATGGTAGCGTCATCTTCGTCGTTATTGAAATAGTGGTAGAATTTTTCGGGGATAAGCTCTGTCGGTATGCGGCAGTCCGTGAGCGACTGGTAGCACACAACGCCGGAAACGTGGTCAATCTTCTCGAATTTCCGTGCGAGCTCAGCGACCTTCCTGTCTGGCATACCCTCCACAATGACGAGGGAGAAGCCGCCCTGACCGAATTCCTCCTCGAGTATCTCCTGACCCTTCATCGTGTCGATGTCCTTGGGGAGATAGGAGAGAAGGTCGTAGTTTACTCTTGTGTTCAGGTAGCCGAACGCAGCCGGTATCATCAGGAGGACGCCGATTATTAGAATGATGATGCGGTGCTTCGCGACCCAATTGCCGAATTTCAGCATGAAACCACCCTTTCTGTAAATATTGTCCGCAGTTACCGGTTCGCGGTCCACAGCGGAGCTATGCACCAGGAACTGACAACTATCAACTATAGATAGTATATTACAAAAATGACCGATAGTCAACAACTTTTCGGCTCTGTTCACAGTTTAGTCGAAATTTTCGTATATCTGCACAAAAGCCGACTCCAAAATTTGTGACCGTTGGTCATTATTAGTCCTTGACAATCCAGTTAGCCTTGGTTTATAATAGAAGTAGTGAAATCTTTGTCCCCGGTCTGAACCGGGTACGCTACGAAAGGCTGAGCAATATGGAAAAGATCGAAAAAAATAAACAGCAGAAGGAGAATTCGCTGCTCAAAACAGCGTTCGAGTTCTTCACCACAAAGGGCTTCAGCAAGACCTCGATAGCCGATATCGTCGGGAAAGCCGGCGTCGGCAAGGGTACCTTCTACCTCTATTTCAAGGACAAATACGATATCCGCAACAGGCTCATATCCCACAAGTCGAGCCAGATATTCACAAGCGCTATCACAGGCCTCGGGAAAAGCCTTGATTCCATGTCCTTCGAGGACAAGATGATAGCCATTATCGACAGTATACTCACCAAATTCGAGGAAAATCAGGCTCTCCTCATGTTCATCTCGAAAAATCTGAGCTGGGGCATATTCAAGAATGCGCTGACAACAAAGTCCTCCGAGGGCGATGTCAACTTCTCCGAGGTATACTACACCATGCTCAGGGAATCGAACTACAAGTTCCGCGATCCGGAGGTCATGATATTCATGATAATCGAGCTCGTCTCCTCGACCTGCTATTCCGCGATACTCTACAGCGAGCCCTGCACCCTCGCGGAGCTGAAGCCTTACCTCTACAAGAATATCCGCACTATCATCGCACAGCATATCATCGGACCAGAGGAGAAATAAGATACCAACAGGGACGCACAATGTGCGTCCCTGTCTTACTATACGGCATATTGCAAAATAAAAAAGGACAGCCTAAGCTGTCCTTTTTGTTATGGGATCATTATTCGTTGCCGCCGAGTGCGCCAAAGGAGTCTGCAAGTCCGCCAAGTGCGCTTGTAACATCGTAGGTTGTGAATTCAGTTACACGCTTGAACTTGAGCGCAACAGCCTTGCCGTCCTCTTCGCCCTCGAATGTGAATACATCGCCGTCCATCTTTATCTCAATCTCAGCGGGAACGAGAGAATCGGAATCAACATTGTCAGACTTGAGCTTGAAGGTCGTATCGTCTACCTTCTCCCAAGTACCCTTCTGTGACTCGTCCTCACCGGCAGCATCGTCCATGCCGACAATACCGGAACCGATCTCGAAAGTACCGTCGCTTTTAGCTGTAAGCTGAGCAAAAGCCTCGAGCGGGATATTAACTACAAAAGCATTAAGTGAGGTCAATGTCTGACCGTCATCTGTCATTTCGCAGCAAGCCCACTTGCCCTCAAGACCGCTGCCGCTGCCCTTATCGCTGTCCTTATCCTTACCGCAGCTTACGAAAGCTGTTACTGCGAGCATAGAAGCCGCAGCTAAACAAATGATCTTCTTCATAAGTATCATCTCCTTCAAAATTAGCCGACTATCCACCGGTGAGGCTATTATAGCACACTTTCCCGTGTTTGTAAATAGATTTTTTAAGGATATGCGGAAATTTCGGCTATTTCTTGAATTTTTCATTGAGCCGGACTAAAAAATAGGCAATTTTGCAGATAATCTGCCGGAAAAGCAATTCCTCCGCGGCTCATTCCGCACTCCGGAACGTTCCGAGAAGCCGGAAATATTCAAGGTTCTCGCCGAGGTCGCGGAGAACAGCCTGAACCGTCCCGTCAGCGAGCTTTCCGCTGAAATCAAGGTAGAACCGAACGTCAAAGCTGCCGTCCTTTATGGGACGGTTCTCGATTTTCAGGAGGTTCATGCCGTTGACATAGAACTTCGTGAGCAGTCGGTAAAGACTACCCTCGGTATGCGGTATCGTGAGCATAACGCTGATAGCATCGGCTTCGGGCTCGACCTGCAATTCGCGTGAGATGCAGACGAAAAGGGTCTTGTTCACGGAGCAGTCCGCGATATCACGGGCGATTATGTCAAGTCCGAGACGCTCAGCGCATTCGGGAGAGCATATCGCGGCAAGTCTTTCCTCATCGGAGCTTCCCGCGACCATTTCCGCCGCGAGAGCCGTGTTCGCATACTCAGCATTGCGGTATGAATTCACGGTGAGGAAGTCGCTGCACTGTGCAAGCGCCTGCGGGTGGGAATAAACGCAGCTTACCGTTCCGAGGGTCGTGCCTTTTTTTGCAGCGAGGCAGTGGTTTATCTCGACGCAGACCTGACGCACCGTGAAAACGTCGTACTTTGCGAGCAGGTCGTAGGTGCTGTCCACCGAGCCGGCGGTCGAATTATGTACCGGAAGAATGCCGTAGTCTATCTCGCCGGACTGTACCGCCTTGAAGACGTCCTCGAAGGTGTGGTAGAAGATGAGCTCCCTATCGCCGAAGATCATTCTTGCGGCGGTCTCGGAGTTGGCACCGGAGGTACCCTGACAGCCTATACGCTTTGCGCCGGCAAAATCCGGGGCAGTGAACTTCATGCCGCCGTCCTTTAGTATAGAACGGTTCTGGAGTATCTTGCTGATGTCCATTATCGTGGTAAAGAGTGCGGCAGTACCGGCTTCGAGGGACTTGTCCGCTGTGAGCTGCTTTATC
Organism: Ruminococcus flavefaciens; assembly: GCA_902777125.1. Classification (GTDB taxonomy): domain Bacteria; phylum Bacillota; class Clostridia; order Oscillospirales; family Ruminococcaceae; genus Ruminococcus. Next base: position 77,278 of record CACYSQ010000007.1, on the reverse strand, counting down.
CGGTCGATGACCTGCTGCTCTCTGCCGCCCTGAAAGACGGGCATACTGTGAGCCTTCTTGTATTCTGCAACGCCTCTGCAAAGCTCCATACGGCTCAGAAAGAGGCGGAGTATCTCCTTATCCGTAACATCTATCTCATTCCGGAGTTCCTGTAGATCCTTCATATTTACCCTCCTGATAAAAATAACATTAACATTATACCACCAATCTCCGGAAAATGCAAGTCTTCGTGAACTAAGAGAGCAGAAAGCAGTGCAGGGAACGGTGTCCTCACCGTTCCGGCGTCCGCGTTTTACGGTGCGGCAACCTGAAAACGGCTGTAGGGACGGATTTTATCCGCCGGCAAAAAAACGGCGCAGCAGAGTCAACTGCCGCGCCGTTCAGGGTCATTTCTTCTTCTTTTTCTTCTTGTTCTTATTGCCGCCGTTTCCGGACTTGGGTGCGGAGGGCTTTTCCGCTGCTTCAGCGGCAGCCTCCTTTACCTCCTCGGCAGTCTCCTCAACGGTCTCTTCCACTGTCTCAGCCACCTTTTCAGCGGTATCCTCCGCCTTTTCGGAAGCCTCCTCAGCGTTTTCGTTGAAGTTCTTTATGAGCTCGTCGGTCTTCTTCTGGAGCTCGGCAGCCTCGGCCTTAGCCTTTTCATCAGCCTCGCGAGCCTTTTCCTCGACGTTTCCAGCGACCTCGCCCTTGGACTTGATTATCTGTACGCCGCTCTTTGTAGGAGTCTGCGATGTCGGAAGCTTTTTCGCTTCCTTCTTCTTTTTCAGCGGCTCCTGAACGTCGTCCTTCTTCTCGGTCTTGCCGGAAGACTTTTCTGCGCTCTCCTTCACAGTTTCCTGCTCCTCGGAGGTCTCCTCAGGGAGACCCGCCTTTCTGCGCTGCTTTGCCTCGCGGCGGGCTATGAGTACGGGATTGCGCTTGTGGTCGTAGACAGCGAGAACGATGATGACGATAACGCCGATTATCAGCGTAACAACGCCGGTCTTGAATCCGGGCGGAGTGTATGTCATGGATATCTTGTGCTCACCGTCGGAAATGCCGTCCATTTTTATTCCGATGAAGCCGTCAACTATAGCGACCTCGCCCTCGTCCTTATCCTTGTTGACAAGGCGGGAGATGCCCTGATCGTCGTCCTTTGTATAGACGAGATCCTTGACCTTTTTGCCGTCGATCTCGATAGTCCAGCCGGGCTCATAGGGGATAGAGGTAACGAATACCTGTCCGGACTTAACATTGACGGTACCCTCGAGGTGACGGTCATTGGACTTGCTCATGTCGATATTCCACTGACCCTCGCGGAGAGTAGCGATATCCTTCTCGAACTCGTCCATATCGAGGTAGCAGAAGTGGAAGCCGTCGCCGTTACCGTTGCTGTCGCCCTTTCTTACCATGAGGTACTCGTTGGAGCCGACGTACTTGCCGCCTGAACCGGAAGCCTGAATGGTGAAGCGCACCTCGATCTCCTGACCCTTCTTGAACGGGCCGAGCCTTACTATAGGCGAGGAGTTGGTATCGAAATAGGTGCCGTAGCCGTCATACTGAGTTGATGTCGAACCGGCGTATGTGCCGTCCTCCTTCTTCAGGCCGACCCATACGTTGCAGGCCTTCTTGACCTTTGAGCTGAGGTGCATATAGATATCGCCGTCAACAGGTGAGGTGAAGCGGACGTTTACAACGGCATCGGTAGAGGTGTCGTAGGACTCGTAGCAGTTGTGAACGGTCTTTATGCCTGTCTTTGCGTCAGTGTGGATATAGTCGTGGAGCCTTACCTGATTGGGGTCGTAGTCAACTGTGCTTTCAACGGACTTGTAGTATTCCTTTCCGGGGTTGCCGGTCATGGAGGCTACCATGTTGTTGAGGTTGTTGAAGGGGTTTGTCTCATCGAGGTAAGGGATATCGAGGATAGACCTGTCAGCCATCCAGCCGATAGAAAGAGCGTTGGGGTTCTGGTAAACGTCAACGGTATCGGTGATGACCTTGAGATTGGGCTCGTCATAGCGCTTGTATGTGAGACCCTCGAGCTCGGGCACCTTTGTATAGGAGGCATCGAGCATTTTCTTGTTGTTGTAGCGGCGGTCAGGTGCGTCAACGACGTACTTTATGCCGAGGAGGGAGTCCGCAACAGGGTTGCTGCCCTCATACTTTGTCTCGTAGCTCTGTGTGAAGTAGCCGAGGTACTCGATGACCTTGATAGCTCTTGCGTTCATTACCGAGCTGGAGTGGGAGATGCCCTTGAGACCGTAAGCCATATCGTCGTTTACCATACGGTTGAAGGTCTTTTCGGCACGGTAGAAGCTTCCATCGTAATCCTCGAGAGGCTTTACGATATCGTCCGGTGCGCTGGTTATCTCAGCGTAGGAGTCGTGGCAGCTGTTGCCGACCTCCTTGTATATCTTGCGGAAGGAATCGTAGCAGTTATAGCCGCCCTCGAAGCAGACGAGGCAGGCTGTAGCCGTGAGGAGAAGCATTCTTGCGTTCTTGTTCTTTGTTGCACTGTAGATGAATACCAGCACTATATATACTGCCGCAAGGAGAAGTCCGAAGCCGAGAGTTCCCAGCCATATCTCCTGCCAGCGGTCAGCGCCGTAGTTCATCTCAGCCTTGTAGTAGAGTCCCTTTGCAACATACTTGTACTTGGATTCGTTGTAGTTGTAGGACTTCATCTTTGACTCGAAGTAGAATACCGCAAGCGCGATAGCGAGGAAAATACCTGCGCCGTAGGTTATCGGTGAGGCGTGTTTTCCGGCTACGTCGAACATGATGTTCTTTGGCTTCAGACGGAGACCGTCAAGGTTCGCGAAGACCTCCGCAGCCATTGAAACGAGTATGAACGATATGAGGAAGGAATAACGGTAAGGGAGCCAGTTCGGGTCCTGACCACCGTGCCAGTACATATTGATAGGCTTTACATACATACTCATGAACATCACGAGCAGCAGGAAGCCTGCGCCGAGCTTTCTGTTCCACTTTATGTCCTTGTTGAAGAAATAGAGCGGGAAGAGGACTACCGTGAGAACGCCGCAGTATATCTCCGGACGTCCGTAGAAGCGTGTGCCTGTGTCAACGTTTACGGAGTAATACTGGTTCGGGAGGAGAGTCGGGATAAGCTCGGGTATCTTGAAGAGGTGCTCGCTCCAGTTGTAGACCGGCTCGGAGAAATCGAACTTACCGAGTGCGAGGGCATTGTAGACAGGCAGTATCATGAAGAGGCTGCACATCAGCACGACAACGGTCGAGCCAGCCATAATTCCGCAGGTCTTTGCGTAATCCTTAATACCCTTGAATTTCCTCTGTGTTCCGAAGAAGAGGTAGTAAACGAAGTAAATCGCAACGAATATCGCCACCATGAAGCCGATGTAGAAATTCGCAACGAACATGAGAGCAGTCGGGATAATGTAGTTTATCTTTCTGCCGTCGTCGATGAGGTACTCAACGCCGAGGATTATCAGCGGGAGGAGTATAGGTCCGTCTATCCACATGGGGTTGATGAGCTGGATAACAACGAATGCCATCATCGAATACATGATCGAGAATATCAGCGCCGGATAGGCGGAGAGCTTTTTCGATTTCTGTGCGTAGATGCAGAATGTCGCACCGCAGGCACCGACCTTGCATATCTGCATTATCATTATCGCCTGAAGCATATACTGTCTCGGCATGAGGATCGGTATCAGCGTGAAGGGGCTTGCGAGATAATAGCCGATTATGCCCATGAAGCCTCCGGAGAGGTTTCTGCTCCAGTTGTAGAACAAGCTTCCGTCGCCCCAGAAGGCGTCGCGTATCGCCTCGAAGTAGTAGATGTACTGACCGTTGAGGTCAAGGGTGAGGACGGAGCGGTGCTTGCCGGGTCCGAGCGGGTAGATATCGAAGTTGTAGTAGGCTATGAGGGTGAGCAGCAGGGGTATAATGAAAGCTGCAATGACCACCCACGGATTGAATTTCGGAGCATTCAGCGCCTTTATGAAGTCTGCGGGACCTGTCTGCTCGGAAGGCTTCTTGCCCGGATTCCGGGGCTTGTAGTTGGAATACTTCTTTTTGCCGCCTGTTGAAGCCGATTGTCTGACAGCGGCAGAAGAATTTGACTTAGCCAAAGCTGTACCTCCTTGTGATCTGTTCTGGGGAGCACGGCATGAAAAACGCCATACTACCCTATTATAATATACTTTATCATTATACTACATATCGAACGATATTGCAAGCATTTTTTTGCAACTTCGGGCTTGAAATTGCAGAGAATACCGTTTCCGGCATATTTTTTTCACATCACACCGTATATTAGTCGCAGCACACGGCGAAAACTCTCACTTCCCGGCGCAAAAAGCAGCAGGGACGCAAGATATGCGTCCCTGCGAGGATATCGTTATTCCGGGAGACGTTCAGCGGCCGAGTTCATCGAGAAGCGCCTGCTGCCATTCGTCACGCGGGAAGCATTCACATCGTGTGAGCATTCCGCGTATGGAAGGGCTGAGCTTATACGACGGGAAAAGCTTTATCTTGCCGGTATCCCTGAACTGCACGACCGCAAGGCGTTCCGCCTCCGGATACTTCACAAGTGCGCGGACGAACCTGTACCTAAGCCCGATAAACCGCCGCATACTGTCCTCACTGAGCCCTGAACAGTAGACTTCCTCGTCCGGCGAAAGCGGCAGCGAAAGAGCCTCCTGACGGCGTTTTTCCTCCTGCTCAGCCTTTATCGCGGCAAGCTTTTCGATGCGTTCCTGTTTAAGCCGGCAGAATTTCTCATTTTCACTGAGGTCGGTGGTGTAAGCCGCCTTATGTATCTCGCAGAGTGCCTGTGCGTCGTTGAGGGCATTGTGAAAGCCGCCGTTCTCCGGAATATAGCCGAATGCCGCCGACAGCCCACTGATGTTCACAGCCTGCGGGAGCTCCATTTTCGCGGTAGTCTCCGCCTGAATGTCGGTGATTTTACGGTAGACCGACTTCAGATTGGCAAAGGAAAGTCCTGCACGGCGGTGCTGGACGATATCGCCCTCCACACCTGTGCGGTCGAAATTTCCCCAGACACAGACCCTTTTTATGGAGTATTTTTCTATAAGACCGGCAATGATGCCGAAAACCTCCTCGCTGTCCGGTGAGGCGTTTATCTCCTCCTGCGTCAGACCCGTGAGCTCACGGCACTGCTTGGTCATGCGCGGGTATTTGACCGGACGCACCGTGCTGTAGAAGCTTTCGAGGACATCGTAAGCCGGCGAGCATATCACTATCCCGACCGAGAGCAGCTCGGAGGTGTTCCTCCCGGCAACTCCGCAGGTAAATTCAAAATCGGCAAAGCACATATTTCCGGAATTATTTTTTGCTGACGTAGCTATCACTTCCTTCATTCGACGAATTTTTCAGTTTATTCAGGTTATAATGTTTAAGGGCTAAGAGATCAGAAAGGAGTTCTTAGTTGTTAGTGCGTAGTTATGGTGTCCGCATTTCGGCGGACGGATCAAAGAAAGCTGCCGCAGCGTTAACTATGCACTATGCACTTTGAACTAACAACTAATTCCGAATTAAAAACGGCTCAGTCCACTATTTTCGGGGCGGGAGCGTTTTCCTTTTCAAGACGCTGACGGCGGCGTTCACGCCTTTCCTCGCCGAGGTCATACGAAAAATACTGACACAGCGCGATGATGACCGTCAGTGCGGCAGGCGCGATGCACGGTATCAGCCTCGTCCTGAACAGGTAGCTCATGGTCACGCCCTCGTATATCCCCGGACCGTGCCAGCCGTTCGCGTCCGCACGGGCGACAAGCTTTCCCAGCAGGTACATACACAGCACGAAGCCTCCGCCTGAGAGAAACGGCGCGATGAGGTTCGGGAGGCTTTTCCGGAAGAGACAGAGAACGGTCCCGGCGGTCATTAGTATACCCGAAACTATCAGGAAAACTCCGCAGCGTCCGAATGCGGCACCGTGAACGTCCCTGTGGAGGATTATCCCTGCGCCGGTCATCATGACCATGAACATCGGGTATATGAGCGTGAGTATGACCGCGATGATCTTTGCGGTATTGAGATAGGGGTGCTTCCTCCGCGGAAGCCTTTGCTTTGTCTTCATAAATACCCCCGTTTTTATCAGTTCTGAGTTTTTAGTGCATAGTGCGTAGTTAACGCATAATTGCGCTGTCTGCCGATACGCTGACTATGCACTGTGCACTAAGAACTAACAACTAATTTTACATTGGATAAGGACGCATATTCTCTGCCGGCTGCGGAATACTAACCGTGCTGCGTATTTGCAGCAATGAAAGGAGGTCAGAATGCGGCTCAGAAGAAGTATTTCAAGGCTTACTGCGGCTGCTCTGTCGGCGGCGCTCATAGGAGCGTTCGGAATGGCTGAATACTACTCCGGCAGACTGCCCGAGCATATGACCGCCGAAGCGGGAAGTCCCGTCCGTATCGCGGAATACCCCGAAATAAGCTGCTGCGGCTATCCTGTACCCGGCAGCGACGGCGGAAGGGTCACGCTTTCATTATACGGTGCGATACCCGTAAAATGCGTTGAGGTCCGCGAGGCTGAAGCTCCCGTGCTTGCCGCAGGAGGAATGCCCTTCGGCATAAAACTGCTGATGAAAGGCGTCATGGTCACCGGAACAGGCGATGTTACCGGTGAAAACGGCAGCAAGGTCTGTCCTGCCGAGGAATGCGGCATCGAAAAGGGCGATATAATCTGCCTTGCAAACGGCGAGGAGCTCACCTCGAACGGTCAGCTCCGGCGAATAATAGCCGAAAGCGGCGGACACGACGTCAGGCTGACGGTGAACCGCGGCGGTACCGAGTTCACAGCGGCGCTCTCCCCTGTTTATTCTCCTGAAAACGGGACATGGCAGGGCGGTATGTGGGTGCGCGACAGCGTTGCGGGCATAGGCACTGTGACCTTCATCGACACAAAGACCGGACGCTTTGCCGGTCTCGGACACCCGATATGCGATTCTGACACAGGCGAGCTCGTCCCGGTAAGCAGCGGCGAGGCTGTACCCGTGGAAATTTCGGGAACTAAGCGCGGCGAAAAGGGACTCCCGGGCGAGCTGCGCGGGATATTCCTCCGCGGAGGCGCATACGGTTCGCTTGACAGGAATACTGACTGCGGAATTTACGGCAGTCTCAGCGAGGCTTCACTCGAGGAGCTCACCGCGGACTGTGAGGAATACCCTCTCGGCTACAGTCAGGATATCCGGACAGGCAGTGCAGAGCTGATATCGACGGTCTCAGGCAGCAAGCCGGAGCATTATACCGTCGAGATCGAGAGCATAGACTTCGGCAGCTCTGACAGCACGAAGAATATGGTCATACGCATAACCGACAGCAGGCTCATTTCAGCCTCGGGCGGCATCGTCCAGGGCATGAGCGGCAGTCCGATAGTACAGGACGGCAAGCTGATAGGTGCGGTAACTCATGTATTCGTCGCCGACCCTACGCGCGGCTACGCAATATTTGCGGAGAACATGGCGGAGGGTCTTGACTAAAAAACAAAACGGGCGTTACAGCTGTAACGCCCCATACATAAATGATTATCTGTTTTCCTCGCTGAAGCCGCTGTCTACAAGCTCAACAAGTGCGTCAACAGCTGCCTTTTCGTCAGCTCCGTCTGCAATCACCTTAACGTTAGTGCCGCCAACGATACCGAGTGAAAGAATACCAAGAAGGCTCTTAGCGTTTACCCTGCGCTCCTCCTTCTCTATCCAGATAGAGGACTTGAATTCATTGGCCTTCTGAATAAAGAAAGTAGCCGGTCTTGCATGGAGACCTACCTGATTTTTAACCATTACTTCTCTGACAAACATATACAACTCTCCTATTCTCTGTAGTGGGCTCTCTATATGTGAGCCATGCGGTTGCAATTTTTTCAGTTGCTGTAATCATTATACATTCATTTTTTTGCATAGTCAACGGATTTTTGTGTATATCTTACGACTTTGCCCCAAATTCTACATTTAGATAAAATGTGAGAGGCAAAACCCTGTTCAGCTTGTTTATTATAACCACAAAAAACCGAAATTTCGCTTCGTCAAGTTGCACATTATTCAACGTGGATATATATGGAAATCTTCTAAAGGTAATTTAAAATTCGCAGTATACAGGTTGTTATCGCGGTATATACGAGGTCATAAAATTAATATATATATAAATCGTAAAAATTTGGTAACAATTTATTAAGATTTCCCGTTTCAGACCGCTGAGGGCTAAGATCGCAGGGCACATTCCGTGCGTCCGCGGACAATAAACGCACCTCCGGCAATAATGTTAGGGACGGATAATATCCGCCCCTACTTTTTTCTCTTTACTTTCTGATCGCCCGGTTCGTGCTCGCTTGTATACTTTTCATAAAGGTCGGGACGGCGTTCCTTCGTAACGGCAAGGCTCTGTTCAAGCCGCCATGCCGCGATATTCTTGTGATGTCCCGAGAGAAGGACCTCCGGAACAGCCTCGCCCTCCCACACCTCGGGACGGGTATACTGCGGATATTCGAGCAGTCCGCTGTAGATGCTCTCGTCGGTGAAGCAGACCTCGTCCGACAAAACACCGGGACACATTCTCGCAACAGCGTCCGCAACGACCAGCGCCGGAAGCTCGCCTCCCGTCAGGACGTAGTCCCCTACCGATATCTCCTCATCGACTATCTTGTCGAGCACACGCTGGTCAACGCCCTCGTAGTGACCGCAGATTATCAGGATATTGTCCATCTGCGAGAGCTCAACAGCCCTCTGCTGCGTGAAGACCTTTCCCTTCGGGGACATATATATAGTATGCGGCTTGCAGCCCATTTCGTCACAGACTGCCCTGTAGCAGTTGTATATCGGCTCGCACTGCATCACCATGCCCATGCCGCCGCCGTAGGGAGTATCGTCCACGCGGCGGTGCTTGTCCTGCGTATATTCGCGGATCTGACGGCAGTGAACGTTGATCTTCCCGGCTTTTCTGGCTCTGCCGACTATGCTTTCACCGAGCACGGTCTCGCACATTTCCGGGAAAAGCGTTGCAATTTCAATATTCATAAAAACCTCCGGTTTTAGAGATCAGAAATCAGAAAATAGCAGGGAACGCCGCCTCGGCGTTCCTCAAGTGGAGTGTTGTGGTGTCCGCTGACGCGGAAGGATCCAATGCAGAGGCTGGCGTCCCTGACAGCCCGGCTGCCGAAAGGCAGCGAATATATAATCGTGGAACTATGCACTATGCACTAAGAACTAACAACTAATTACGCATTAATCAAACAGTCCTTCAAGCGGACGTATCGTCATAACGCCGCCGTCAACGTCCGTGGAGACCACAACGTCCGCGATAGCCGGAACGAGGTATTCCCTCTCCGTCCCCTTTATGACGTAAACATCGTTCGCACCGGTCTGCATTACATCGTCGATCTTTCCGTATACCTCACCGCTGTCAGCATCGCGCACCTCCAGACCGATAAGGTCCTGAATGAAGTAGGTGTCCTCGTCGAGCTCAAGGTCATCGCGGTGCATATAGAGCAGCTTATTGCGGAGCTTTTCCGCAGCCTCGGGCGTGTCGATGCCCTCCAGCTTCATTATGACCGTGCTCTTGAAAACGCGCGAACGCTCCACGCCTATCTCGTCACGGTTCTTGCCGATGAACAGCCGGTCGAACTCGCAGAGAAGCTCCGGTGTGTCCGTGTAGGGCATTACCTTGACCTCACCGCGTATTCCGTGGGCAGTGACTATCTTTCCGGCTTCAAGAAATTCCTTTTTCATAGATATATCCTCATTTCAGCCTGACAGAGCTTATTATCTGCCGGGCAGTTGTTTCGTCCTCACATTTGACCATGACATTGTAGTAGGTGTCCCCGCAGCCATTGGGAACGATGCAGAAATTCCAGAGCCTGCTGCCCTTTCCCATGCTCGAAATGCCCACATATCCGTAGAAATCGTCCCCGTCCAGCCTCCACGGCTCCTCCAGCTTGAAGCAGCTGCTCTTGCCAGCGGCAAGCTCCTTGAAGACCTTCATGTCCTTTCCGCGGAGTTTAAGGCAGTCCTTTGCGGTAAAACCGTCCCTGTGCAGCCAGACGAACCACTCCTCGAACCACAGGTCAGGATACTCGCAGCCGAGCTTGTCGAAGAAATGGCGGTAGTCGTCCTCGGAGTATCTATATCCCTCCCAGTAGCCGAATTCCTGCTTATATTCGCTGTTTTGGATAAGGTCATAGCTCGCGCGGTCGTTCTTAATGACGGATATCCTGCCCTTTTCGTCCGGGGAACGGTAGGAGGTGACTGTTCCGTCCACAAACGGCGAATTGCCCTCCCAGTCCGCAGGGACCTTGAAGCTCACGCCTTTCAGCGAATAGGACTTGAAATCCGCAGGGACTTCCGCGGTCTCAAAATCCGGAACAGTGCGGTTTACGTCCTTATACTTGCTTTTGGCGGTGACGTATACCGGAAGTCCCGGGAAAAATATGAAAATGATAAGGGCGGCAGCGAGGATAATTCCCAGCACGATACCGCCTGTTTTTATGGCTTTGTTCATAACGTTCCCTTCTTACAAAATAGTATTGTAGGGGCTGTCTTCGGCAGTCCACGCCCGTTTTATACGCTTCCGGCTTTTAATATGCGGACTCCCAAAGGGCGCCCCTACAGAATGTTTTGTCTGCTGTGCCGTGCGGCATTCCGCCGTTCAGGACTGATTGAGAGAGTGATAGTAGTTGTAAACGTCTCTGATAGAGTGGAAATTGTTGCTTATTTCCTTGTCTACTTCTTCAAAGCTTGTTGAATCACCAACTCTGTCATAAGTGTAATAATGAAAAGAATTAAACACATCACTGTCAGCACTCTCGCCAACAACTAATGTGCAATTTGATGAGCCTTTTGTCACCCAAAGCCAGCTATGCTTGCTTAAATCAAGGTTTCTTGTAAAACCTTCCTCTGCTGTATATCTTTCTAACCCCGGTTTACTACTGCTTTTAAAACCTGTTTTGGCTGCTTCATTAAATATTCTTTCAATGAAATCTCTGTCTTCTTTGCTGACATTTTCGTTAAACTCATCTTCAGAGCTGAACATACAATACTTATCGGTATTACTTGTTATTTTAAGTATTGTTTCATATGGTTTATAATTATTGATAGCTTCAATAGCATCACTTGAACTTGTACTATATGCAGCCTTTCTAAAAAGATGAGGATCATTGATTTCATATATCACCTTTTTATCTTCGTCAACAGCCAGCCTTATGTTATTTTCATTATCTTTACGAATTTTACTTTGGTATTCTATTCTTTCTTTAATGTATGCTTCTTTTTCTGAATCGTCCTTGCGGTTATACATATCTATGATTGAAGGGAACTGCTCAAACAGCTCTTCCTTGGTATTGATATCATCGTACTTTAAAGATATTACACCGTCCGAAACTTCATAGCTGCCGGTTTCTTTACAAGCATAACCGTATTCCTTATAGTAGTCCTTATCGCTATATTGATCACCGCATACAAACCATTCAAATCTGCCGTCATCGAAAACCGCATAATTTCTAATAGGTCCGTCTTCAAGATAACCGAATCCGTCAATGTCAGCATAACGATAAGTCCCGTCAGGACCGCCGGCTGAGCTGCCTTTAGCCGTCTCACTTTCGCTGTCACTATATCCGCAGGCTGTGGCTGAAAACAGCATGACCACAGCCGCGAATACTGCAAATACCCTTTTCATATCAGTTCTTCATCTCGAAGTTCTCGCCGAGGATATCCTTGTTTGCTTCGAGGATAGGCCTGATGCACTCGGAAAGGAACTCGTCCACCTGCTGTGAGCTTCTTCCGGTATAGTTCTCCGGCTTGAGAACGGCGTCGATCTCCTCCTTAGTTACCATGAACAGCGGGTCTGCCTCGATAAGCTCGCAGAGGTTATTATCCTTGCCGAACTCCTTGACCTGTCTGCCGGCTTCCATAGAGTAGTCCATGATGCGGTCGTGGAGCTCCTGACGGTTTCCGCCCTTCTTTACGGCGTCCATCATGATATTCTCGCTCGCCATGAAGGGAAGCTCCGCCATAACGCGGCGTCTTATCATTTCGGGGTATACCACAAGACCGTCGGTAACGTTCATCATGATATTGAGGATAGCGTCAACTCCGAGGAAAGCCTCCGCAACGGAAATTCTCTTGTTTGCGGAGTCGTCGAGCGTTCTCTCGAACCACTGCGTTCCTGCTGTGAATGCCGGGTTGAGGCTGTCTATCATCACATAACGTGCAAGGGAGGTTATTCTCTCGCAGCGCATAGGATTGCGCTTGTAAGCCATTGCGGACGAGCCTATCTGCTTCTTCTCACGCGGCTCCTCCATTTCCTTGAAGGACTGGAGTATTCTCATATCATTGGAGAATTTGCTTGCGGACTGTGCAATATCGCTGAGGACTTCAAGCACCTTTGAGTCCACCTTGCGGGAGTAGGTCTGTCCGGAAACGGGTACTACTGCATCGAAGCCCATTTCCTCCGCTATCATCTTTTCGAGCTGCTTTATCTTGTCGGTATCGCCCTCGAAAAGCTCCATGAATGAAGCCTGAGTACCGGTAGTGCCCTTTGAGCCGAGAAGCTTGAGTGTAGAGATGCGGTACTCAAGGTCCTCGAAGTCCATGAGGAGCTCGTTGAGCCAGAGAGTTGCCCTCTTGCCGACCGTTGTGAGCTGTGCAGGCTGGAGGTGGGTATATGCGAGGCAGGGCATTGACTTGTACTGGTCTGCGAATTTCGCGAGGTTGTTCATGACGTTGAGGAGCTTTCTGCGGACTACCTGCAAAGCATCACGCATGATGATAACGTCGGTGTTATCGCCGACGTAACAGGACGTAGCGCCGAGGTGGATAATGCCGGCAGCATCGGGACAAGCCTGTCCGTATGTGAAAACGTGAGCCATAACATCGTGGCGGGTGATACGCTCTCTCGCCTCGGCAGCCTCGTAGTCGATGTCGTTGATATGCTCCTCGAGCTGCTTGACCTGTGCCTCTGTAATGGGCAGACCGAGCTTCATCTCAGCTCTTGCGAGTGCGACCCAGAGTCTTCTCCATGTGGTGAATTTCTTGTCAGCCGAGAAGATATACTGCATTTCCTCGCTGGCATATCGTGTACAGAATGGGCTTTCGTAGCTGTTTTTGTTACCGCTCATATTAAATTTCTCCTTATCAGCGCATAGCGCACATTATTTCATTATGATTATAACATTTCCGGAGAAAAATGTCAACAAGCCGGAGGGGCTTGCGTCCGCAGGGAAGGTGCCGTCTCCGTTCACAGACCACAGCTTTTCCGGAACGTTCAGTGCGCCTGTTTCTTAGGCATATGCCGTAAAAACAAAAATGCCTGCGTTGAACGCAGGCGCGGAGAAAAATAGTAAATTAGTAAAAAGGGGGAATTGGGGGATCACTTGATCCACCTATAATATACCCGGTATTTCTTAAAATAATCTTAAATCAGAAAAGAAATCTGAAAGCAGAAAGTAGAAAGAAGAAAAAATACAAGGGACGCATTCAGCGTCCCTTAGTTCTTGATACAGGATATGCTTCACTTCACGAATTTTGCCTTGATTATCGTATAGCCGTAGGGCGGAACGGTAACTGCATTGTCGCTGAATTCGCCGTAGAATGGCTCAAAATCGGTAAATCTCGAAAGGATTATCGGTATGCCTCCGAGACGGACGTTATCACCTGTCCTGTTGACGAAAATGATGTAGTCGATCGGCTTGCCCTCACGGGTGAAAGCGATTATCCTCTCGTCGATGGTCTGGTTGTCGTTGAGGACAAAATAGGTCTTACCGTCCTTCATATTGGGAATGGACTTCCTTACGCGGCTGAGCTCGGTTACATAGGCGATGAGCTCCTGATCCTCATTGCCCCACGGGTAGCAGCGGCGGTTGAAGGGGTCCTTGTAGCCCTGGAGACCGGCTTCGTCGCCGTAGTAGATGCTCGGTACGCCCGGGAGGAAGAATTGCAGCGCCATTGCGGCTTTCAGGAGGTTCTTGCCGTGGTTGTACTGATCGGGAGTGAGCCAGCGCTCCGCCATCCACTCCTTCGGCTTGTCATCGCAGTAATCACCGCCGAGACGGTTTATCGCCCTTTCGATATCGTGTGTTGAGACGAAGTTCATGAGCACATCAATGGTGGGCTTGGGGTAGTGCTCCAGTATCGTCATAATGGAGTAGATGAAGTCTCTTGCGGGACCTCCCTTGACGTAGTTGATTATCGCCTCGCGGAACGGGTAGTTCATGACGGAATCGAGCTGATTTCCGAGGAGATAGCGGCGCTTTATGCCGTAGCTCTCCTTGTTGGAGGCGTCCTCCCATACCTCGCCGATGATGATCTTATCCTTGTCGTAGGACTTCACGCTCTTTCGGAGGTTATTGAGGAACTGGTCGGGGAGCTCGTCGGCAACGTCAAGACGGAAGCCTGCCGCGCCCTTACCGAGCCAGTATTGCAGAACGCCGTCTTCACCGCAGATGAACTCGGTGTAGTCCTCGTTGTTCTCACATACGTTGGGGAGGGTGTCGATGCCCCACCACGACTCATAGACCGTGGGGTAATTTATGAAGCTGTACCATTCGTAATACTTGCTGTCCTTGGACTGGTAAGCGCCGAGCTCGGGGTATCTTCCGAACTTGTTGAAGTAGACGCTGTCCGCACCTGTATGCGAGAAAACGCCGTCGAGAATTATGGATATACCGTACTTTTCAGCCTCCTGACAGAGCTCCGCGAACTCCTCGTTCGTGCCGAGGAGAGGGTCAGCCTTCATGTAGTCAGCGGTATTGTAGCGGTGGTTCTCATGGGACTCGAATATCGGGTTGAGGTAGATGCAGGTGACGCCGAGGTCGTGGAGATAGCCCAGCTTCGACTGTATACCGGCAAAATCTCCGCCGAAGTAGTCGTTGTTCCACACATGACCGTTATGGTCGGGCTTGTAGTAGGGAGTTCCGCCCCAGTCATCGCGGAGAACACGGCCGTCCGGGATATTATCGTGGGGCTTTCCGCTCTTGCAGAAGCGGTCGGGGAAGATCTGGTACATAACTCCGCCCTTGAGGAAGTCCGGCGTCTCATAGTCGCTCTGGTATACCGTGAGCTGGAAGAGCTCGCCGTTGTCGATA
The DNA here is from genome assembly GCA_902777125.1 of Ruminococcus flavefaciens. GTDB lineage: Bacteria > Bacillota > Clostridia > Oscillospirales > Ruminococcaceae > Ruminococcus. Next base: position 62,220 of record CACYSQ010000007.1, on the reverse strand, counting down.
GCGGCATTATGGCAGTCCACCTTTTTAATGTAGTGACGGATACCGCCCTGTGTATAGGAGAAGTAGTAGTAGTGGACATCGCTGTAGCGGGCATTGTACTCAGCGGAATAAACGAAGCAGTCCTCCTCCTCGCCGGAGCAGTGCATAGTGAGGAAGCGCTCCTTGAAGCCTGTGCGGAAAAGCACCATAACAGGCGGAAAATCCGGAACGATATCCTTTGCGAGCCTTATGGAGAACTTAACGGTCTCGAACTGCTTTACAGCGCCGAATATAGATTTATAGCCTAAATTCCATGTATCGTAGATAGGTTTCATCGTCGTTGCACCTTTCGTATTATTTCAAAAAAGCATGGACTGACGTCCGGGGCAGAAACTTTGAATTGAGAATTTAGAATTGAGAATTAATGTGTCCGCTTACGCGGACGGATTCAGATTTTATCGCCGCAAGCAATACTTCCATTCTCAATTCTCCATTAATAAAAAGCGGGGACGCTTTTCGCGCCCCCGTTCATCATATTCAGCGCAGATGCCAGATATTGTCAGCGTATTCTGTAACAGCGCGGTCGGCAGAGAATATTCCCGAGCCGGCGATATTGTTGAGGGACATCTTAGCCCACTTCATCTTGTCGTTGTAGCATTCTGTAGCGTACTGCTGAGCCTTGCGGTAGCTGTCGAAGTCTGCGAGCACCATGTAGGGGTCCTTCTCCTTGAGGGAGTTTGCAACGTCGTTGAAGGTGCAGCCGTTGATGCCGCGGTACATACGCTCGATGCCGTCGCGGAGGCGGTTGTCGCTGTTGTAGTAGTCGATAGGTCTGTAGCCTCTTGCTCTGAGCTCGTTGACCTGCGGAGTAGTCATACCGAAGATGATGATGTTATCCTCGCCGCAAGCCTCTCTTATCTCGATATTGGCACCGTCGAGAGTACCGAGGGTAACGGCGCCGTTGAGCATGAGCTTCATGCAGCCTGTACCGGAAGCCTCTGTTCCGGCGAGGGATATCTGCTCGGAGATATCAGCGGCAGGCATGAGGTGCTCTGAGAGAGTTACGCAGTAATTCTCGAGGAATACGACCTGGAGCTTCTGGCTGATGCGGGGATTTTTCCTTATCTCCTCGGATATAGCCCATATCATCTTGATGATCTGCTTTGCGAGGTAGTAGCCCGGAGCCGCCTTAGCTGCGAAGATATAGGTCTTGGGAGTGAAGGGAGCGTCCGGATCGTTGAGGAGGTAAGCGTAATCCGTGAGGATATTCATGACGTTGAGGTGCTGGCGCTTGTATTCGTGGAGGCGCTTTACCTGAACGTCGAAGATGCTGTCGGTATTGAGGATAATGCCTCTCTCTCTCTTGACGTACTTGGCGAATTCGTCCTTGCTCTGCTTCTTTACGGCGAGGAGCTTTTCGAGCACCTGTTCGTCGTCCTGATAAGCGCGGAACTTCTCGAGCTCCTCGGCGTCCTTGATGAACTTGGAGCCGATAGTGTCGGAGAGGAGCTTTGTGAGTCCGGGATTGGACTGATAGAGCCATCTTCTGTAAGCGATACCGTTGGTAACGTTCTTGAACTTCTCGGGAGTATTCTCATACTCATCGTGGAATACGGACTGCTTGATGATCTCGGAATGGAGCTTGGATACGCCGTTTACACTGTGTGATGCAGCAACGCAGAGGGTAGCCATATGGATAGTATTGTCCTTGATAATGGACATACGGGTAGTCTTTGCGCTGTCGTAGCCGTTTCTCTCCATGAGGGACTGGCAGTAGCGGTTGTTTATCTCAACGATGATAGAGAAGATACGCGGGATAACGGTCTTTACGAGGTTAACGTCCCATTTCTCGAGAGCCTCAGCCATAACGGTATGGTTGGTGTAGGCGAAGGTACGGGTAACGATATCCCATGATTTCTCCCATGTATAGCCGCAGTCATCGAGGAGTATCCTCATGAGCTCGGGGATAGCGAGAGTGGGGTGGGTGTCGTTGATGTGGATAGCGACCTTGTCAGCGAGGTTTTCAAGAGTACCGTAAACGTTCATGTGGGTGTTTACGATATCGCCCACGGAAGCTGCACAGAGGAAGTACTGCTGGCGGAGACGGAGGCTCTTGCCCTCGAGGTGGTTGTCGTTGGGGTAGAGTATCTTGGAGATAGCGTTCGCAATGGAATTCTGTGCGAGAGCCTTCTCGTAGTTGCCCTTGTTGAACATCTCCATGTTGAAGCTCGGAGCCTTTGCTGACCAGAGACGGAGCACGGAAACGCCCTCACCGCCGTAGCCGGAAACGTACATATCGTAGGGAGTAGCCACAACGGTATTGTAGTTCACATGGGAGATGTAGTGGTACTGGTTGTCCCAGTATTCCTGAAGGTCGCCCTCGAAGTGGATATCAATTGCAAGCTCGGGCTTGGGAACGAGCCAGACGCTTCCGCCGGGAAGCCAGTTATCGGGGAGCTCAGTCTGCCAGCCGTCCTCGAGCTTCTGCTGGAAGATGCCGTACTCATAGCAGATAGAGTGACCCATAGCGGGGAAGCCGGTAGTAGCGAGACCGTCGAGATAGCAGGCAGCAAGTCTTCCGAGACCGCCGTTTCCGAGACCTGCATCGGGCTCATACTCATATATCTTATCGAGGTTTATGTCATGCTCCTTGAGCAGCTTCTTGACTTCATCAGCGATGCCGAGGTTATATAAACTTGTCTTGAGGGAGCGTCCCATGAGGAACTCCATCGAGAGGTAGTAGACCTGCTTTCCGCCCACGGAATGGGTGTGATTTATGAAACTCTGTCTTTTTGCAGCGAGGATCTCAACTATGATCGACGAGAGCACCTGATATATCTGCTTGTCAGATGCGTCCTCGGGAGAAACGCTGTAGAGGAGCTGAAGCTTTCTGGGGAACTCATTCCTTATAGTCTCCATAAGTGCATTAACATTTTTATTTGCCATATAAAAACTCCGTTCTGCCGCAGGAGCGGCTGTATTACAGACTGTAGAATACTTGCCTGTATCTACACACAATATACCATGAGCAAAGGCATTGCGATTACACACGGTATATTAAAATTATACTATGTTTTCGTTTGTTTTTCAATTGTATATTTCAACAAAGTTTTATCCACGAAATCAGCATATTGCGAAAATCAATCAAAAAGAGGGTGTTCGAAGTGAAAATTGTACGACCAATTTTTGTGCATTGTGACAAAATGCAAAAATTTCCGGTCACGTTTTAGTGGAAATTGTCAGGCGATGACGAGGAAAGAAAAGTTTTGTATATTTTTAAAAAATAAAACATCAAAAATGTTTGAAATCTGTCTTAATATGTGTTATAATAGTATCAGTGCCGTCAGAAGGCGGGAGAAAGAGAGCTCAATGCCAGAGCTTAGAAAATACGAACAAAAAAGAAAAGGAAGAATTATTATGGAAAAATCAAAAGATTTCTCAATACTTAAAGTTTTCGTTATCGTGATCTGCATTCTCATGATAGCTGTTTCCGTCGTTGTAAACATCGCATTCTCAAACGGCAAGATCCCCCATGTCCTCGGCAAATACATTTATATAGTAGACAAAAAGGACAATATGGGTGATTTCGTCAACGAGGGTGCCGCTATCATAGCCAAGGACGCCAAGAACCAGACCATCAAGAACGGTCAGATCGTCCTCTGCTATCCCGCAGATGATCCCGAGAACCTCCGCATACGCGAGATAATCAATGCCGATACCCTCAAGGATACCTACGGTACAAAGGACGCCGACCACATCGACAAAGCCGGCGCTATCTCCAAGTCCGATATCCTCGCGGTCTGCTCCGACTGCACCGAGAGCAAGGAGCTCGGCGCTTTCATTAGATTTACAACCGCAATAAAGGGCATACTCCTCCTCCTTATCCTCCCCTGCGTGATACTCGTCATCTTCCTCATCACAAAGATCGTCTCCACAAGCGATGACGATGACGAGGACTTCGACTTCTATGAGTACGATGCCAATGCCGCTGACAGCGAACAGAAGCGTTCACACGTCAAGTCCGGCAATCCCCTCTTCGAGGCTTCTCAGGAAATTCAGCCCAGCGAGGAGCTCGAGCGCAAGAAGATGTCCATTGCCGAGAATTTCGGTCAGAAGAAGGTGAGCGCAGAGTCCACTGCTCAGATGGAAAGAGAGCGCACCATGCAGTTCCGCTCACAGCGTTCCGCTGAGTCGAGCTTTGCCGCAAGAAATCAGGGCGGCTCGTCCTCAACAGCTCCCACTGCCGATGCCCTCCGCGAGGAAATGCTCCGCAAGACCGCTGAGGCTGAGCGCACAGGTCAGTTCAGTATCAGAACAGCCTCCGGTGAGGAAGCTCCCGCAGCTCCTATCGACAATACCGGCGTTCTCTCAAAGGCTCAGCTCGCTGAGATGTCCAGGAACGATATCCCCAGAACAACTCCCCTCAGAAGCCAGTCGGCAGCTCCCACAGCTCCCAGAAAGAGCAGCTCGCCCGATATCACCGATATCCTCAGAAAGACCGATACCACCGCAACAAAGAAGAAGTCCGTATCGGATATGTCCGTTGACGACCTTCTCAGGATAATCGAAAACGAAAAGAAAAAGCTCTGATGCCAAGCGGACCTTTTAACGGTCCGCTTTTTGATATTGTGCAAACGTCCGCCCCGCCTCCGACCGCAAAAATCGTTGTTTCCCAAAAAATAATTGAAATCTTCGGCATAGTGTGTTATAATGTTATCAATCTACATAAACGGAGCTTCAACATGACCAACATTAAGACCAGAGCCGCGGCTTTCTTCCGCGCACAGCCTGTCCTCGTTATCGCCTTCATCGCGGCACTTGCGACCGTTTTCATCATTCCTCCCGATGCGGAGTACAAGGACTATTGCAGCCGCACCGTCCTCATACAGCTCTTCTCGCTCATGCTCGCAGTCTCGGGCTTCCGGAGCATCGGCGTTTTTGACCGTGCAACGAGCCTTATCCTGCGTAAAACAGGCAGTATCCGCTCCCTCGGGAGAGTTCTCGTCCTGATATGCTTCTTCACCTCGATGCTCGTGACGAACGACGTCGCCCTGCTGACGTTCGTACCGCTCACCCTCATGATATTCGGGAAGACCTCCGACGAAAAGAGCCGCATCATGACTATCGTCCTCGAAACTGCCGCCGCGAACATGGGCAGTATGCTCACGCCTATCGGCAACCCTCAGAACCTCTTTCTCTACGACAAGTACAATATGTCGGTCGGGGAATTCATGTCGGCTACCCTCCCCGCAGGTGCAGCAAGCCTCGTCTGCCTCATGGCACTGTGCTTCCTCCTGCCGAAAACCTCCTGCGCTGCCCCTGAGACCTCCGAAGTCACCATATCACGCGGAAAAGCTGCGGCGTATTCAGCAGTATTCGCGCTGTGTCTCGCCTGTGTACTGCGGCTTGTCCCGGACTGGGTCTGCCTCATTGCAGCCTTTCTCGCCGCAGTCATATTTGATACCTCCCTGCTCAGAAAGGTGGACTACGCCCTCCTTGCAACGTTCGTGTGCTTCTTCGTTTTCGTGGGAAATATCGCGCGTATCGGTGAGGTGAGCGAATTCTTCCGGGATATCCTCAGCGGAAGGGAGCTTTTCGTTGCCCTCGGACTTTCGCAGGTTATAAGCAATGTTCCGGCAGCGGTCATGCTCTCGGACTTCACCGATAACGGCAAGCTCCTGCTTCTCGGCGTTGACCTCGGCGGTCTCGGTACGATGATAGCCTCGCTCGCAAGCCTCATCTCATTCCAGATATACCGCAAGGCAGATGGCGCAAGACCTCTCTGCTACACGCTGACCTTTACCGCAGTGAGCCTCGCAATGCTCGCGGTGCTCATACCGGCAGCACTCCTGATGAGCTGAGAGTTGAGGCAACACCGCACAAAACCCGCCTGATGGCTTTGTACTGAATCTGCTTGCATATTTTCCGTCATCTTGCACAGAAATCCCTTGACATACGTCAGTATGCCTGCGGAATTTCTATACAATCTGACGAAAAATCTGTCGGCGCATCTTCAGCACAAGTTCTGTGCGGTGTTGCCTTGAAAGTTAAAAGGAACCTCCGCATTACTATGCACTGACAGCTTTCAGCTCTAAAGGGCAAAGTTGCATAAAATACGCAGTGTATTTTCAATAAATATGCGAGTTGAAATATGTGGAAATATATGTTACAATAGTATAATAACCCCCGGAATGCTCCGGCTTGCTAAGGAGACATCTATGAACATTGAAGTTACCCGCATAAACGAAGGTCTTTCCCTCGACCCTGCTGCCTACATCGACGCAGTGAACGAGGACTACATATACAGGATAAAAAAAATTGCCGAGAATATTGCCAAAAACCGTGATGAGAAACCGGTAATACTGCTCTCTGGCCCCTCCGGCTCGGGCAAGACCACTACCGCCCTCATTCTCGAAAAATTCCTCGATGATATGGGTCATGAGACCCACACCCTCTCGATGGACAACTATTTCTGTCCGCTCACCGAGGAGGAAAAGGCTCTCGCCGCTCTCGGAAAAGTCGATCTCGAATCCCCGAAACGGGTAGATGCCGACCTCCTCAACGAGCATATCCTCGCTATCAACCTCTGCGAGGAATTCGAGATACCCCAGTATGACTTCAAGACCTCGACCCGTAAATATACCGGCAGGAAATTCCAGCGCAAAAAGGGCGAGCTCGTCATCTTCGAGGGTATCCACGCCCTCAACCCGGACGTTATATTCGTTCCCGACAGCCGTCTCTGCAAGATATACGTCAGCGTCCGCACAAGGATAACCTGCGGCGATATAATCCTCCACCCCTCGCGCATAAGGCTCATGCGCCGCATGATAAGGGACAAGAATTTCCGCCAGCGCTCATTCCGTGAGACCATGAATATGTTCCACAGCGTCGAAGCCGGCGAGAACAAGTACATCATGCCCTACAAGCACCGCTCGGACTACGACGTTGACACCTTCATCGCCTATGAGCTCAGCGCCTACCGCAGCCACCTTCTCCGCCAGCTCAGCGAAATGACAGACGTTCCCGAGCTTGAAGACGTGGTAAAGGTGCTCGAAGCCCTCGAACCGCTCGATAATTCACTCGTGCCGCCGGAATCGCTGATATGCGAATTCATCGGAAACGGCGCCTTCAAATACTAAAGATCGGAGTAAATCTCAGCTATGGAATACCTTGAAAACCGCGAGCTATCGTGGCTTAAATTCAACAAAAGAGTCCTCGAGGAAGCGACTGCACCGGAAAATCCCCTGCTCGAAAGGCTCTCATTTTCCGCGATATATCAGAGCAACCTCGATGAATTCTTCATGGTAAGGGTAGGCAAGCTCACCGACAAGGCAAAGTCCTCGCCGAAGCGTACAGACCCGAACAGCGGCATGACCGCCGCCCAGCAGCTCGACGCGGTTTTTACAGCCGTAAGAAGGCTCCAGCCGCAGGTCGAGGAGGCTTACCGCAAGACGATGAAGGAGCTCTCCGCAAACGGCTTCTGCCATGTCAGCTTCGATATGGCTACCCCGGAGGAGCAGACCTTCCTCGAGCTTTACTTCAAACGCGAGATAAAGCCCTTTATTTCGGGCATCGTGGTCAATGACGCAATGCCCTTCCCCTTCCTCAAGAACAAGGAGATATACGCTGCGGTACAGCTTGCCGCGAAAAAGGGCGTTTCTATCGGCATAATCCCGGTCTCGCACGACCGTTCCGAGAGAATGATACCGCTCGGGAACGGCGGAAAACGCTTCATTCTCGAGGAGGAGGTCGTTCTCCGTTTCGCACACCTCATGTTCAAGAGCTACAAGGTCCTCGACCGCGCACTCATCAGAGTGACGAGAAGTGCCGATATCATTGCTTCCGGACGCGGTGCGGAGTTCCGTGACCGCATGGAGGAGCTCGTCCTCCAGCGCACCAAGCTCGAACCCGTAAGGCTCGAAATAGGCGACGATTTCTCCCGCGATGCCCTCGATTACATTTGCAGGAAGCTGAAAGTGAAAAACTCCTGCGTTTTCACATCGAGGATACCGCTCGACCTCTCCTACGTCTACCAGCTTCAGGACCTCGATGAGAGCCCGGAGCTCCATTTCGTCCGCAGAACGCCCAGAAAGCCTGCCGCACTCTCGGACACCAAGCCCGTTTTTGCACAAGTCAAGGCGAAGGATATACTCCTCAGCTACCCATTTGAGTCGATGAACCTCTCGTTCATCAGGCTCTTGCAGGAATGTGCCAACGACCCGAAGGTCGTTTCCATAAAGATAACCCTCTACCGCCTTGCCCGCAGCAGCAAGATAATCGAAGCGCTCTGCACTGCCGCAGAACAGGGCAAGGACGTCCTCGTCATGATAGAGCTGAGGGCGAGATTTGACGAGGCGAACAATATCGAGTGGTCGAAGCACCTGCAAAAGGCAGGCGTCCGCGTGATATACGGTCCGCGCGATTTCAAAGCGCACTCCAAGCTCCTGCTCATAACCCGGAAGGGTCAGGGCGGCGGCCTTGACTACGTCACCCAGATAGGCACCGGAAACTACAACGAAAAGACCTCCGCTATCTACACCGACCTCATGCTCCTCACTGCCGACCGTGCCATCGCGGAGGACGCGGAGAACGTTTTCCGCTCCCTTGAAAACGGCACCTTCATCGAAAATGCCAACAAGCTGCTCGTTTCGCCCCACGCGATGCGTCCGCAGCTCCTCGCAATGATGGACGAACAGATAGAGCTTGCAAAGTCCGGCAAAAAGGGCTATATCGCGGCAAAGGTCAATTCCCTCTGCGACAAGGTCATCATGGCTAAGCTCGCTGAGGCTTCACAGGCAGGCGTAAAGGTCGAGCTCGTTGTCCGCGGTCTCTGCTGCCTTATCCCCGGCGTTCCCGGATATACCGAGAATATCACCGTCCGCAGCATCGTCGGACGCTTCCTCGAACACAGCCGAATTTTCATATTCGGCACTGACGGAAAGGCTCAGAAGATCTACATCGGTTCTGCTGACTATATGGCAAGGAACACCGTGCGCCGTGTTGAGGTCGCAGCTCCCGTTGAGGACGAGCGCCTCCGCAAGCGCATACGCGAGCTTTTCGCCGCACTCATGAGGGATAACGTCAAGGCAAGGATACTCCACAGCGACGGTACATACTCCCATATCGAGCTGCGCCGCGAGGGTGATACGAAATTCAACTCTCAGGAATATTTCTACGAGCTCGCCTATAAACGCCTCGAGGACAAAAAAATAAAGCAGGAGACCCTCCGACAGAACCGCGGCAAAGCCTCCGAAAAGCCTTCCGCCAAGCGCGGAAAGTCCGCTGATACTGCGGAAAAAGCCGTCCCCAAGCGCGGCAGGTCAAAGAAAAAATCCTGACAATTCAAAATTATCCGCGAAAAGGTATTGAAATCCACAGCGCTTTGTGCTATAATATTATAGTATAAAGTCTATTACACCCTGTTTTCGGCTCTTTCACTGACCGCAGGGGTCATCATATATTTTTCGAGGAATACTTATGATCGGATATTACAGCTATACAGTCATTCTGACGTACATGAGCCTTGTCTCCTCTGTGCTCGGAATGTTCTTCGCCCTTGGCATAGGCGAATGCAGCTCCCACCCGGAATACGCGATAATCTGTCTCATGGTGTCGGGGCTTTGCGATATGTTCGACGGAAAGGTCGCAAGGACCAAAAAGAACCGCACCGAAAGCGAAAAGAAATTCGGTATACAGATAGATTCACTCTGCGATGCGATATGCTTCGGAGTGCTCCCCGCTGTCATCGGCTACTCTGTAGGCATGACGGACTGGATCGATATGCCAGTCCTCATCATGTTCCCGCTTTGCGCGGTGATACGCCTCGCCTACTTCAACGTCGCCGAGGAGGAGCGTCAGAAGCAGACCGAGGACGTCCGCAAGGTCTATGAGGGACTTCCCGTTACAAGCGTTGCGCTGATACTTCCGCTGATATACAGCTTCCACAAGGACATCGGCATAAGCTGCTTCCCCACGGTTTACGGCTGTGCGCTGTTCATCATCGCGCTCGCGTTCATCACACGCTTCAAGGTGAAGAAGCCCAGCATGAGGACAATGCTCGCGTTCATCGGCATCGGCGTAGTCGAGCTCGCATGGATGCTCTACAAAACAAAGACAAAATGAAAGAGGGACGAAAAGTCCCTCTTTTTTTGCGGCAAATCAAAAGGCGGACTCAGTCCGCCTTTTTTTCAATATCGTATTTGTGATTGCTGAGCCTCGTCTCGAATTCCGCAACCGGCAGCGGTCTGTCAAAGAAGTAGCCCTGAGCAAGCGGACAGTTGTTCTCCCGCAGAAGCTCGACCTGATTTTTGGTCTCAACGCCCTCCGCGATACATTCAAGTCCGAGCTCGTTCGCCATAGCAACGACATACCGGAACATGACGAGCCTTTGCTTGTCTTCCCGGTCCACCGGGAGGAAGCTGCGGTCCACCTTCAGGACGTTCCACGGCATCTCACGCAGGAGATTGAGCGAAGAATAGCCAAGTCCGAAGTCATCGACCGAGGTGAAGACACCTGCCTGCTGCAAGCCGCTTACAACCCTCTTGAGGTCGCGGAACTCAACGTCCGCCGCAGTTTCGGTGAGCTCTATCTCAATGTATTCATGCGGAACATTGTGGCTGTCGATTATGCTGATGATGTGCTCGAGAAGGTCAACGTCCATCATGTGTTTTCTCGAGAGGTTAACGGAAACGCGCACCGCTTTTACGTTCTCGTCGAGCCAGCGTCTTATATCGGCGCAGACATGATCGAGCATATAGAAATCGAGCTTGCAGATATCCGTTTTCTGCTCGAGTATCGGTATGAACTCCATCGGCGGAACGATCTTTCCGTCCCGGAGCCAGCGGCAGAGAGCCTCTGCACCGGCGAGCTCGCCTGTTGAAATGTCAACCTTGGGCTGGTAGAATACCTTGAACTCCTCATTTCTAAGGGCGTCCGGGAAGATCTGCTGAATGTGCATGAGCTTTTCTTTTTCGGCGACATACTTGTCGTTGAAGAAGACAATGCTGTCATTTCCTCCGTTTTTCGCGATATTCGAGGTATAGGTGATAACGCCCATAACATCGCCGGGGTGGGAGGGGTGATAGCCGTCGGGAATGCAGAAAACTCCTGCGCTCGCTGAGACCTTCACTCTCTTTCCGGAAGCCTTGTCGTAAACGACCGGAATGCCTCTCAGCACCTCAAGTATCTGATCGAGCAGCTCGCTGGCAAATATCGCAACGAAATTGTCACCGCCAAGACGGCACACCAAGCCTGTATCTCCGATGATATTCTCGATCGCCGTGAAGTATCCGCGCATGGCGACATCGCCCGCATCTCTGCCGATCTCCTGGTTTATCAGCGTAAAATGGCGGAGATTGAAGTGAACGGCAGCACAGCCGGAAAGCTTATTGTTCTGTGCGCGGTATTCAAGGTGGCGCATATAGGCTCTTGCGTTGGGATATCCGGCCTCATCGTAATAAGCAAATCTCTCGACAACGTTCTGGAGCCTCACGCGGCTCAGGAAGCTGACGATGATGAGCATAACGCTCAGGACGCGCTTTTTCTCGAGCTCGTTGAGCGGCTCTGAATCGGGGCGCATATATACGGCAGCCTTAACGACGGCCTTTGAGGGCGTAACTATCCTGTGTATGAGGGCAGGCTCGCATTCCTCGCCGGAATCGTAGCATACGCGCACCTCGCCGTGGCCCATCTGCTCACGGGCAATGGTCTGGTAGAACTCAGTCTGTCCCTTGCATATCCTGAAAAGCTTGCATATTTTTGCAAGAATACCGCATATGACATCTACATCATAGTCATCCTGTTTAGTAAGTTCGCCCAGCAATTCCTCTAAAAAGGCGAAATACTGGGAAGTTCTTTCTTCGTTCATATCTGTCCTCCGTTTGTTGTGTTTACGGATCATCTGATTATTTATCACGGTCATCATATTGTTCATGTCTTTTTCTGTTTATACATTAATATTATATCATGTATGAAAAGTTTTTTCAAGATGTTTGCAACAAAAAACAACCTCCGAATTGTAAACATTTTGTGATTTACTGTGAAAACGCAAAAAATACTGGAAACATGGTGTAGGAGCTGCCTTTGGCAGTCCGCCCTGTTTTCGTTGCCGGCAGTCCGTTTGCAGAACAAGGACGCCCTTACAGTTGTGCCGAACGGCGCGGGCGGATAATATCCGTCCCCTGCTACTTTCTGATTTCTCAGCTCTGAGCATTGACATAATCCCGGTATCGTGGTATAATAAATTGTGTATGTGTATTTCACGGGAGGTTTTTCCCGGATAGGAGATAATCAAATTGAGAAAAACAGTTAACGGTCTCAGCATCAACTACGAGCAGAAGGGCAGCGGCGAGCTCATCGTCCTCCTTCACGGCTGGGGAAGCAACATCAAGCTCTTTGCCAACCTCATCGACCTGCTCGCTAAGAAATATACCGTCGTTGCAATGGATATGCCCGGCTTCGGCGAGAGCGACGAGCCCAAAACGCCGTGGTGCGTGGACGATTACGTCCAGTTCGTCATAGACTTCCTCGCGGACTACGATGCGAAGGAGGTAATGCTCCTCGGACATTCCTTCGGCGGCAGAGTCATAATCAAGATGCACTCGCGTGAGAGCCTGCCGTTCAGGGTGACAAAGGTCATACTCGTGGACAGCGCCGGTATCATGCCGCCAAAATCCAATAAAAAGAGCTGGCGCACACGCTATTACAAGCTCGGAAAGGCTTTTCTGTCCACAAAGCTGATGAAGAAGCTGCGTCCCGATGCGCTGGAGAATTTCCGCAAGAAAATGGGAAGCGCCGACTACGCCGCCGCCTCACCGATGATGAGGCAGGTCATGGTAAAGGTCGTAAACGAGGACTTAGAGCCCTATCTGCCGCTTATTAAATGCCCTGCCCTGCTTGTATGGGGCGTGAACGACACCGCAACTCCGCTTTCTGACGGTGAAAAAATGGAGAAGCTCATTCCCGATGCCGGTCTTGTAAAGCTGGAAAATGCCGGACATTATTCCTTCCTGGAGCAGCAGTTCACTTTCAACCGCGTAATGTGCAGCTTTATGAAGATAGAAGAATAATTTTAATCCGGAATCCAAGGAGATAAATTTAAATATGAATTTGATTTTATGGATAATATATGCAGCTGTCACCCTTGCCGCAATAGTATTTTTAAGTCTCAGAGAGTTCCATATGCTCCAGCTCAACGGCTACAAAACGCCGGAGCATTCGTGGTGGATGAAGAAGAACTTCAAGCGGTACATATTCCCGCTCGGCCTCCTCGGAGTGCAGTTCACCGTGCTTTTCACCGGTGTCACACTGCCGATGGTCATTTCTCTCGTCTGCTTCAACGCCTGCTTCATATTCGCAAACAAACCCGGCAAAAAATTCAAAAAGCCCCTCGTCTACACTGCCCGCGTAAAGCGCATGATGACGACCTTCTGGATACTCACCGCCGCTTTATGGCTGACAGGGCTCCTCATGAAAGGCCTCTGCTTCTCCTCGCCGTGGGCATATATCCTCCCCGGTACGGCTCTCTACCTCACACCCATACTCGTCCCCCTCTCGAACCTCATAAACAAGCCGGTCGAGAAGTCGGTGCAGAAGTGGTACATCAACGATGCAAAGAAAAAGCTCGCGGATATGCCCGACCTCCACAAGGTCGGCATCACCGGAAGCTACGGCAAGACCAGCATGAAGTTCTACCTCAGCGAGCTGCTCTCATCACAGTACGAAACGCTGAAAACTCCCGAGAGCTTCAACACTCCGATGGGCGTTACGATAACCATACGCCGCGACCTCCGTCCCACGCACCAGTATTTCATCTGCGAAATGGGCGCAAGGCGTGTCCACGAGATAAAGGAGCTCTGCGGCATCGCAGACCCGCATGACGGAATCATCACCTCCATAGGTGAGCAGCACCTCGAGACCTTCCGCTCTATCGAGAACATAATCAACACCAAGTTCGAGCTCGCAGACCACGTTCAGGCTAAGGGCGGAAAGATATACCTCAGCGGTGACAATGAGTATATCCGCGAAAAAGCTCCGCAGTACAAGAACGCCGTCCTCTACGGTCTCGGCGAGCATAACGACTACCGTGCCGTGGATATATCGGTCTCCGAAAGGGGCACGGAATTCACTGCGATAGCGCCCTCCGGAGAGACCTGCCGCTATTCCATGAAGCTCCTCGGCGAGCATCATGTACAGAATATGCTCGGCGCTATAGCCTACGCCCACGGAACAGGAATCCCGCTTGAAAAGCTCGTCCTGCCGGTAAAGCGCATAGCTCCCGTACCGCACAGGCTCCAGCTCCTCGATAAGGGCAACGGTCTCACGATAATCGACGATGCCTACAACTCCAATCCAAAAGGCTGCCGTGCTGCGCTGAATGTCCTCGGACTGTTCGACGCTTTCCGCATACTCGTAACACCGGGTATGGTCGAGCTCGGTGCCAAGCAGGAGGAGCTCAACTTCGAGTTCGGTCAGGAAGCGGCTAAGGCGTGTGACTACATCATACTTGTGGGCAAGGCACAGACCGTCCCGATATATAACGGCATCAAGGACGCCGGCTTCGATATGGAAAAGGTATTCGTAGCCGACGGTCTCAATGAAGCTCTGGCGAAGGTACAGTCCTGCCAGACGGATAAAAAGAAGATCGTACTTCTCGAAAACGACCTTCCCGACAACTATTAAAAGCGATATTTGTAGGGGACGCCGCCCTCGGCGTCCCATGAGAAAATACGAATTGCCGGGGCGCCGAGGGCGGCGTCCCCTACATCAGATACACAATAAAGGAGAAATCACAATGAAGATAAATCTTGCAGTATTATTCGGCGGAAGAAGCGTTGAGCACGAAGTTTCGGTGATCTCAGCAGTTCAGGCTATGGCAAGCATCAACAAGGAGAAATACAACATTATCCCTGTTTACATGACCAAGAAAAGCGAATTCTGGACAGGCGAAAAGCTCATGGACATCAACAATTTCAAGAACATTCCCGCACTTCTCAGCGAGTGTACGGAGTGCGTTTTCGTCCGCAGCGAGGGCAAGGTACAGCTTATCCGTCAGAAGATGAAGAAGTTCGGCTCGAACCTCATCTCCGACATAGATATCGCATTCCCGATAGTTCACGGCACCAACGTTGAGGACGGCGCTTTACAGGGCTACCTCCAGACACTTGACCTCCCCTATGTGGGCTGCGACGTGCTTGCTTCGGCTGTCGGCATGGACAAATTCGTCATGAAGATACTCCTCAAGGACGCAGGCTTCCCCGTGCTGGACTGCTGCCGTTTCTCGGCATTCGAGATAGACCGCATCGAGGACTGTGCAAAGCAGGTCGAGGAGAAATTCGGCTACCCTGTCATCGTAAAGCCTATCAACCTCGGTTCGAGCGTGGGAATCTCAAAGGCTAAGGACCACGACAGCCTCATCACCTCTATGGAGGAGGCTTTCCAGTTCTCAGACCGCATACTCGTTGAACCCTGCGTTGTCAAGCTGAAGGAGATAAACTGCTCCGTTGTCGGCGACAGCGAATCCGCAGAGGCTTCAGTATGCGAGGAGCCTGTTCAGGCAAGCGACGAGGATATCCTCAGCTTCCACCAGAAATACGAAAAGGGCGGAAAAAGCGCTAAATCCTCCGGCGGAAGCAAGGGTATGGCAAGCCTTTCAAGAAAAATACCCGCTGACATTACTCCCCAGCAGGAGGACTTCATCAGAAAGACTGCCGTTGAAGCATTCCGCTATCTCGGCTGCAACGGCGTTACCCGTATCGACTTCATGATAGATATGGCATCTGATAAAATTTACATCAACGAGATAAACACTATCCCCGGCTCACTCGCATTCTACCTCTGGGAGCCCAAGGGCGTCAAGTACAAGGAGCTTCTCGAGCGTCTTATCCAGCTCTCTCTCAAGCGCTACAGACAGGGCGAGAAGATAAACTACACCTTTGATACGAATATCCTCTCTATGGGAGGAAGCTTCGGCTCCAAGGGCAGCAAGAGATGAGCCTCCATAACGAGATACAAAGGCGAAAAAAGTACAACTACAACAAGGAGCTCGACGAGGTAGTTGACGATATAAAAACGGAACGCTTCCTCGACAAGGAGGACGTTGATGCGCCCATAACCGTGACAAAGGAGCAGCTCATGGCAAAGCGCCGTGAAAATAACGGCGTTGAGGACTATGAGCCGCCGGCAAACAGCCTGTCGAATAAGCTTTTTACGCCGGTACTGATAGCATTCCTTATCTCTATCGCCGCAGTTATTATCCTTCAGAAGATATTCACAGTCTTCTATTATATTGCCTTGTTTTTGCTGATGTTCGCTCTCACAGACGTACAAACCAATCAAAAGACCGGCGCAAAGGAAAAAGTGTCAACGCTTTCGAGAGTCATATTCGGATTATTTTCGTTAGCTTCACTTGCCCTTGCGATATATCTGACAATAAAGTGGAAATAACACAGTACATTCCCGAATCATGCTTCTTATCGGGAACGATGTTCCCTGCAAAATAACTGATCTCTAACATCTAAAAGGAGGGTTAAAAAATGACCGAAAAGGAAAAACAGCAGGCTGGCGAGCTTTATAACGCGAACGACAAGGAGCTTGTCGCCGAAAGGGTAAAGGCAAAAAAGCTCTGCTTTGAGTTCAACGCCATCGAGTACAACGACTATCAGAAGAAGGAGCGTCTGCTCAACAGGCTCGTTGCCCTCAGAGGCGAAAATACGTGGATAGAAGCCAATTTCTTCTGCGATTACGGCTACAATATCGTCATGGGCGATAACTTCTACTCCAACCACAACCTCGTTATCCTCGACTGCGCCGAGGTAGTTTTCGGCGATAACGTCTATGTTGGTCCGAACTGCGGCTTCTATACCGCGGGGCACCCTCTTGACTACCGCATAAGAAATCAGGGGCTCGAATATGCAAAGCCCATAAAGGTCGGCAGCAACGTCTGGATAGGCGGAAATGTCTGCGTTATGCCCGGCGTTACTATCGGTGACAACGTCGTTATCGCAGGCGGAAGCGTTGTTACGGAGGATATACCCTCCGGAGTGCTCGCGGCAGGAAATCCCTGCAAGCCCGTCAAGGAGCTTCCCAAGGAGGATATCCCGGAAATAGAAAAGGACGAGCTCGAGGCTGCCGAAAAGAAAGCAGAGGATATTCCCGAGGCTATCGCCTCTCAGAAGCCTCTGAAGGTACAGAAGGCCGAGACTGAAAAGTCCGAGACCGTCAAGCCCAAGAAGAAGCGCCGCGTTATCGGCATCGAGGAAATCAAGAAATAAGAGCTGAGCAGGGGACGGCGGGTCTCGGCTGTCGCCTCGGTCGGTGCTTCTGCCTACGGCAGAGGTGTCCACCGGACACCCGCACCCACGACGTCCCATAAATTGAGAATGGAGAATTGAGAATTGAGAATGAATATGTCTGCTGACGCAGACGGCTCAAAATAATATAGCCGACAGGCGATACCACAATTATTCACTATTCATTATTCATTTTTCACTATTCACTAATTCCGTATGGAGCCCTGTTTGTCGTGCAGGACGGCACGGGCGGATAATATCCGCACCTACACTCTCAACTCTCCACTCTAAACTATCAACTCTACAGTCAGGAGGTTCACAATGAATACGCTGCATTTCAAATATGCGGTCGAGATCGAAAAGACACGCTCTATAACACAGGCTGCCGAGAACCTCTACATGGCGCAGCCAAACCTCAGCAAGGCTATCAAGGAGCTCGAGAATACCCTCGGCATAACCATATTCCGCCGTACCTCAAAGGGCGTTATCCCGACCGATCAGGGCGTGAAATTCCTTGAATACGCCAAGCAGATACTCATGCAGATAGACAACATGGAGGCCATTCACTCCCCGGACAAGCCCGTAAACCGCAAGCTCAGGATATCAGTTCCCCGTGCCGGCTACATATCAAAGGCTTTCTCCGAATACGTCGCGGAAATGGAATACCCCGAGGATATGGAGATCTATTTCTGCGAGACCAACTCCATAAGAACTATCGAGAATGTCCGCGAAAACGGCTATAATTTCGGTATTATCCGCTTCAATACAGCCCATGAGAAGTATTTCGAGGACTTCCTCAGCGAAAAAAACCTCGAAAGCAAGCTCCTCTGGGAATACGAGATGCTCGCGGTGATGTCCGCTGAGCACCCTGCCGCAAACGCCGAAACCCTCAGCTATGCCGACCTTTCGGCTAACTATACCGAGCTCTGTCAGGGCGATGACGCAGTACCTTATGTAGGCGGAGCTGTCGAGAAGCTGTTCGCCGAGAACCGTCCTGAGGACGTTCCGGTGAGAAGGGTATGTATGTACGACCGCGGCAGTGCTCTCGACTTCCTGCTGACTGTTCCGCAGTCCTTCATGCTCGATTCACCTGTTCCGGAAAGCCTCTGCGGCAAGTACGGCCTTGTGCAGAGAAAGTGCGCCTTCTGCGACAACAGCTTCAAGGACGTTCTGATATACTCCACCGGACATAAGCTCTCGGAAAAGGAGCTCGAGCTTGTGAACAAGCTCTATGCGGTACGCAATGAATCGGCATTTGCCGAATACAGATAAAAGGGGACGATATGCGTCCCCTTTTATAGTTTAGAGTTGAGAGTCACGGCGGACATTTTTAAATAATATCGCGTCAGCGATACCACAATTATTCATTATTCATTATTCTTTCTTCACTATTCTCTAATTCCGTAGGACGCCGTAACCTCTGCCCCGCATTTCCGTACTTTATGTATGAGGACCTCAGAAAGGAGGATAAGCTTTGGAAGATCCGGATATAATCGACCTCTACTGGGAACGCTCAGAAAATGCCATTGCCGAAACAGATGCGAAGTACAAGGGTCTGTGTATGCACGTTGCAAATAATATCCTTCACAACGATTCCGATGCGGAGGAATGTCTCAACGACACCTACCTCGCCGTCTGGAACGCTATCCCCTCGAAAAGGCCGCGCTATCTTCCGGCTTTCATATGCAGGGTTATGCGTAATATCGCCCTGAAACGCTGCGAGCACGAAAATGCGAGGAAGCGCCGTCCCGAGGTGCTGCTGTCTCTCGACGAGCTGGACGAATGTATACCCTCGACCGAGGACGTTGAGGCTGCCTGCGATGCCGAGGAGCTCGGCAGGATAATAAGCTCATTCCTCCGTCAGCAGCCGAAACGCAACCGCATGATATTCCTGAGAAGGTACTGGTATTTCGATTCCCAGTCGAAGCTCGCGGAGAGCTTCGGCATGAGCGAGAACGCTGTGAAGCAGCTGCTGTTCCGTATGCGCGGACAGCTAAAGGAATACTTAGAGAAAGAAGGGCTGTAGAATGAAAAAAGACGATCTTATAAAGGGCATCGACGCTGTGGACGACGAGCTTATCGCCGAAGCCGCAGGCAGAGAGCCAAAAATGAAGTACAAGACAAAGGTGCGGCTTCTCCGCTTCCTGACGGGAGCTGCTGCCGTTGCCGCAATGGTCGGGACCGGCTTCCTGCTGAAGGCAAGTCTCGGAAAAGCGCCCAAATCAGATGACAAGGCAGCCGCGATAGTGACCGAGGACTCCGGCAGGGTCGAGGCTAACACCGAAATTGCTGCCGAGAGCACAGAGCCTTCCCCGGAGGAGGGTACCGCCGCTGAAATCGTTACCGAGACCGCAAGAGCCGGTTCGGGCTATGAATACGCTACACTTGCGGAGACTACCACCAAAAAGGGCGCGGCGACCGTTACCGCAGTAATGACCTCAACGAAGAAGATAACCATGCCTGAGACCACGGTGTCAACGGTAACGACAGATGTTCCGTGGACGGAGGACAGACCTTTCACATTCAGCAACAACGAGTTCTTTGCACCGATGAAGGACTTCCAATGGGAGGCTGGCATCGTAAACGTACAGTTCGGAACGGCGGTACTGCGTGACCGCGGAGTGTGGGTCAACTGCTCATACGAACAGGCGGATCGTATCCTTTCTATGCTGCATTTCTTAAAGCCTTCAGAAATTGTCGAGGACATTGGCTTTGAAGGCGGAGGCTTTACCTTAAAGGTCATTTACAATGACGGTTCATCGTGCGAATACGAGTTCTTCGGAAACTTAGGCATCTATTATTTCAAGGACAAGGACGGCACTGTAAAGCGTCTTGTTGATACATTCGGCTGCGAACTTGATATCGTAAAATATTTGCAGGAAGAATTCATGAAGTTAGACCCGTACATCACGGCTTTCTTCGAGGAAAAATACGGTCAGTGAAAAAAGGGCGGGAAACCGCCCTTTTTAATTCGTAATTATAGTTGAGAGTGGAGAGTGGAGAGTTGAAAGTTGTGGTGTCCGCTGACACGGACGGATTAAAAAACGCAGGGATATATTCCGTGCGCCCGCAGGTCAACGGATAAATTACCGGGAACATGATGTAGGGAACGGCGCCCTCGCCGTTCCTTGTCGTTTTATTTCGTTGCCGGTGGTTTGCCTGTAATCTGGCGGGCAGCGGAGCGCCGCCCCTACACTGCTTTCTGACAAATAAATTCCGGAAAGCCCTTGACAAACCCGGAAATACCGTGTATAATACAGATAGTAAATGCGGTGAAGGGAAACAAAGCCTGTAGATGCTTCACAGAGAGCTGCCGGAGGGTGAAAGGCAGCATCCGGAAACAGGTCATAGCTCCTCCCTGAGCAGTCGGCTGAAAACGCGCAACGGGGCGCCTGCGGGTATCCCTGTCCGCAGAATAGGCTCCACCGGGCTCTCCCGTTACAGAGATATGCGTTGATCCGACGCAGACGAGTGGGTGTGCAAAGCACATCAAGAAGAGTGGTACCACGGAGTTGATAAGCTGCTTCGTCTCTTCCATACAAACGTATGGAGGAGATTTTTTATTGCCCTCGATACGGCTGAAAACGGATCGGAACGGAGGTAATCCCATGAAAAATGTTGAAAAGTACACAAGGCAGTTCTTCCCTGCCCCGCCCCACAAGAGAAAATGGACCGAGCGCACCTATGTTGACAAAGCTCCGGTATGGTGCAGCGTTGACCTCAGAGACGGCAATCAGGCGCTCATAACCCCTATGTCCCTCGGCGAAAAGCTCGAATTCTTCGCGGAACTGGTCCGCATCGGCTTCAAGGAGATAGAGATAGGCTTCCCGGCTGCCTCGGAGACCGAGTACGTTTTCTGCCGGACGCTCATCGAGCAGGGACTTATCCCGGACGACGTCACGATACAGGTACTCACGCAGTCCCGCGAGCACATCATCGAAAAGACGTTTGAGGCTATAAAAGGGTGCAGGAACGCTATCGTCCACCTCTACAATTCGACCTCCCTCGCACAGAGAGAGCAGGTATTCCGCAAGAGCAAAGATGAGATAATCGCTGTTGCCGTCGAGGGTGCAAGGCTCTGCAAGGAGTACCGCGAGAGGTACGAGGGGAACTTCCGGTTCGAGTATTCTCCCGAGAGCTTCACGGGTACCGAGCCTGAATTCGCACTGGAGATATGCAACGCGGTCCTCGATGTATGGAAGCCCACGCCTGACGACAAGGTAATAATCAATCTGCCGGTAACGGTCCAGCTCTCCATGCCGCATATCTACGCCGATCAGGTGGAGTATATGTGCGAGAACCTGAAATACCGCGAAAACGTGATAGTCTCCCTCCACCCCCACAACGACCGCGGCTGTGCGGTCGCGGATACCGAAATGGGACTGCTTGCCGGTGCCGACCGTGTTGAGGGAACGCTCTTCGGAAACGGTGAGCGCACTGGCAATGTTGACATAATCACCCTTGCGATGAATATGTACTCGCAGGGAGTTGAGCCTGAGCTTGATCTCAGCGATATACCGTCGATAGCCGAGCTCTACACAAGGGTGACGCAGATGGACATATACGAACGCCAGCCCTATTCCGGAAAGCTCGTCTTTGCGGCATTCAGCGGCTCGCATCAGGACGCTATCGCAAAGGGACTGAAATGGCGCGAGGAGAACGGCGGAAAGCTCTGGAACGTGCCGTACCTC
The DNA here is from genome assembly GCA_902777125.1 of Ruminococcus flavefaciens. Lineage (GTDB taxonomy): Bacteria > Bacillota > Clostridia > Oscillospirales > Ruminococcaceae > Ruminococcus. The sequence goes on along the minus strand of CACYSQ010000007.1, from coordinate 40,262 downwards.
CCTATCGACCCGACCGACATCGGCAGAGAGTACGAAGCGGACGTTATCCGCATCAACAGCCAGTCCGGAAAGGGCGGCATCGGCTATATCCTCGAGACACGCTTCGGCTACGACCTCCCCAAGAAAATGCGCGAGAGCTTCGGCTATCTCGTCAAGAGCATTTCCGACCGCCAGCACAAAGAGCTTCTCCCGGACGAGGTCTTTGCGATATTCAAGGAGAGCTATGTGGATATCGAGGAGCCTGTCCGCATAACGGAGGTTCACTACGTCCAGCAGAACGGCATAGAGGCGACTGTTCACCTTGTTTGCAGCGGCAGGTCGGCCTCCGCGACCAATACCGGAAACGGACGTCTTGACGCTGTGAGCAACGCGATACGCTCCTACACGGGACTTGATTACAGCATCAACACCTATACAGAACACGCCCTTGAGGTCGGCTCGGCATCGCAGGCGGTTTCCTACGTCGAGATAGTCAGCGGCGGAAAGAGCTTCTGGGGAACGGGTATCGACAACGATATCATCACCTCCTCGATAAAGGCACTTGTCAGCGCGGTGAATAACCTCCTGAAAGCCACAGCCTGACCGTCATATTCCACAATATAGGCTGTTGAAAACATGCATATCGCCCAAATTATTATAAAAAGCTCTGAACCTTATTGATTTTGTATCAGGAAAGTGGTAGAATGTTATTATATAAATCAGTAAGGAGCAGTGTATGATGAGATCGGTCATTATTTCTTCCGGTACAGTCATTATTACAGGCGCGGTCGTGAGAAGCTCCGTCCGCAGTCTCGCTTCATTCTGCCAGAATTGCTCCCTTGCTTGATGTTTTACTATATCACTGTAAGTGCAGCCTCCGGCAGTTTTTGACCGGGGGTCTTTTGTTTATTACAGGCTTCCAGAAAGGATAGATCTTCCATGTTGATCTCAGGTGCAAGGATCGTCGTAGAGACCCTTATCGAACAGGGCTGCGACACTATCTTCGGTTATCCCGGCGGTCAGGTCATCAATATCTTCGATGAGCTCTACCTCGCAAGCGACCGTCTTACCCATATACTCACCGCCCATGAACAGGGCGCGGCTCATGCTGCCGACGGCTACGCAAGAACCACCGGAAAGGTCGGCGTTGTCCTCGCGACCTCGGGTCCCGGTGCCACGAACCTCGTAACAGGTATCGCCACAGCCTTCCTCGATTCAGTGCCTATGGTCGCTATCACGGGAAATGTCCCCTGCGACCTCATCGGACGCGACAGCTTCCAGGAGGTCGATATCGTAGGCGTTACAATGCCGATAACCAAGCACAATTTCATCGTCAAGGACATTAACGAGCTTGCGGACACCCTCCGCATGGCTTTCAAAATAGCAAAATCAGGCAGACCCGGTCCTGTCCTTGTGGATATCCCCAAGGACGTTCAGACCGCAAAGTGCGAATTTGAGCCGAAAACTCAGCCTGTTATCCCCTATCCTATCGTTTACGCTGCCGAGAACAAGCTCAATAAGGCTGCGGAGATGATAGATACCTGCGAGCGTCCCTACATCTACTTCGGCGGCGGCATCATCACAGGAAAGGCTTCCGAGGCACTCATCGCCCTCGCTGAAAAGATCGACGCGCCTATGGGCTGCTCCCTCATGGGACTTTCCGCAGTGCCCTCCGATCACCCGAAATTCCTCGGTATGCAGGGTATGCACGGTCACTATGCCTCCTCGATCGCTGAGGACGAGGCTGACCTCGTTATCGCTCTCGGTGCAAGGTTCTCCGACAGGGCGACCGGCAACAAGAAGCGTTTCGCACAGAATTTCAAGATAATCCACATTGATATAGACGGTGCAGAGCTGCACAAGAATATTCCGGCTGACCTCGCGGTAAAAGGCGATATCCTCGATGCCATCGAGCGTCTGACCGCAATGGTCGAGCAGAGGAACAATCCCGAATGGCAGGCGCGTATCACCGAGCTCCGCGAGGAGGAAAAGCGCCGTACCGAGGCTTCCCTCAGCCATACTGCGGACAAGTCCTGCGAAAGCTGCTCTGTTCCCTGTGCAAAGCCCGGCGTACCGGCTTCGCAGAAGCTCACCCCGTATGATATCATCGACATCGTAAGTGCAAGAGCACCCGAGGATACTGTAGTTGCGACCGATGTTGGTCAGCACCAGATGTGGACTGCCCAGCGCTATCCCCTGAAAAAGCCGCGGACATTCCTGACCAGCGGCGGACTCGGAACTATGGGCTTCGGCATGGGCGCAGCTATCGGTGCGGCTGTTGCAAGCGGAAAGCAGACCGTTCTCTTTACCGGCGACGGAAGCTTCGGCATGAACCTCAACGAGCTCGCAACTGCGGTAACGAACGATATCCCGCTCGTAGTTGTCATCATGAACAACGGCGTTCTCGGAATGGTCCGCCAGTGGCAGTCGCTCTTCTTCGACAAGCACTATTCCAACACAACGCTCTCCCGCAAGACTGATTTCGTCAAGCTCGCGGAGGCTTTCGGCGCACAGGGCATACGCTGCACTACCGCCGAGGAGCTCAAGGCTGCCTGTGCAAAGGCTTTCTCGGGCAGCGGTACCTTCGTTATCGACTGCGCTGTGGACTGCAATGAGCTTGTTCTGCCAATGCTGCCTCCCGGCGGCTCTATCGACAATATCATCACAGATGTAAAGTGAGGTGAGGGGCATGGAAGACAATAAATACATAATCGCCGTGCTCGTTGCGAACATCTCCGGCGTTCTTTCGAGGGTATCGGGAATGTTCACGCGCCGCGGCTTCAATATCGACAGCCTTACCGTGGGCGAGACCGAATCGAGCGGCTTTTCGCGCATAACCATATCCTTCCACGGTGACAGGGACATCAAGGAGCGCATTCTCCAGCAGCTCCAGAAGCTCCACGACGTCCGCGAGGTCGAGGTACTCAACGCGAACGAGACCGTTATCCGCGAGCTGCTGCTCATAAAGGTGCGGAACAAATCGGAATCCCGTCAGGACATCATGACCGCTGTTGAGATATTCCGCTCAAAGATAGTTGACTATTCCCCGACAGCTCTTGTTTGCGAGCTGACAGGCGAATCCACGAAGATAGACGCTTTCATCGAGCTGCTGAAGCCCTGCGGCATCATGGAGATGTGCAGAACGGGTCTCGTAGCTATCGAAAGAGGCGAAAACTGCCTCAAAACCGTTAAATAGCCCTTAGCCGTGAGCTATCAGCTATTAGCTTTTTGCCCCGGAACGGACTGACAGCTAATGGCTAAAGGCTAATGGCTAACAGCTTAAATATAATAATTTCAAAGGAGTAATTCACTATGGAAAATACTGCAAAGGTATTCTATGAACAGGACTGCGATCTTTCGCTCCTCTACGGCAAGACCATCGCCGTTATCGGCTACGGCAGCCAGGGTCACGCACACGCTCTCAACGCTAAGGAGTCCCTCGGCGACAAGGGCAGAGTAATCATCGGTCTCTACGAAGGCTCAAAGTCATGGGACAAGGCTGTTAAGCAGGGCTTCGAGGTATTCACTGCTGCCGAGGCTGCAAAGCAGGCTGACATCATCATGATCCTCATCAACGACGAGAAGCAGGCTGCCCTCTACAAGCAGGACATCGAGCCCAACCTCAAGCCCGGCAATATGCTCATGTTCGCTCACGGCTTCAATATCCACTTCGGCTGCATCGTACCTCCCGCTGACGTTGACGTTACAATGATCGCTCCCAAGGGACCCGGACACACTGTAAGAAGTGAGTATCAGGCAGGCAAGGGCGTTCCCTGTCTCGTTGCCGTTCATCAGGACGCTACAGGCAAGGCTAAGGAGCTCGCACTCGCTTACGGCCTCGCTATCGGCGGTGCCCGTGCAGGCGTTCTCGAAACAACATTCAGAACTGAGACCGAGACTGACCTCTTCGGTGAGCAGGCTGTTCTCTGCGGCGGCGTATGTGCCCTCATGCAGGCAGGCTTCGAGACACTCGTTGAGGCTGGCTACGATCCCAGAAACGCTTACTTTGAGTGTATCCACGAGATGAAGCTCATCGTTGACCTCATCTACCAGAGCGGCTTCGCAGGTATGAGATACTCCATTTCCAATACTGCTGAATACGGCGACTACACAACAGGTCCCAAGATCATCACTGAGGATACAAAGAAGGCTATGAAGCAGGTCCTCAAGAACATCCAGGACGGTACATTTGCTAAGGACTTCCTCCTTGATATGTCACCTGCAGGCGGTCAGGTACACTTCAAGGCTATGAGAAAGCTGGCTGCTGAGCATCCTGCTGAGAAGATCGGTGAGGAGATCAGAAAGCTGTACAGCTGGAGCGATGAGGACAAGCTCATCAATAACTGATAACGGCTCAGATCGATATAATTATACATGAATTTCCCCGCCCGTTTCAGAGTGGGGAAAAATGTATAGACAGTTTTTCACGGAGGTAAAAATATATGGCAGACAGTTACATCAGAAAATTCTCACCTAATAAATACCATATCATTGCAGCGGTATTCTTTCTGCTTGCGCTGGCAATGCTCGTAAACGGCGCACACAGGGCTTTCCGTGTCATGGGAAGGCTTGACCCGACGGAACTTACCTTTAAGGGTGATGTCCACAAAAATGACAGCATACTGATAAGCTGTCAGCCTGTACTTGTCAGAATGAAAGAAGCAGTACAGGATTCTGAGCTTGTCTGCGGTAATATAAACGGCTATGATGTCTTTGTTATCAAAGACGGCGCAAAATACCGTTTTGCTGCGGTGAAAACAGGTACGGACGAATATGATATGTTCCTTGACGGTCAGCCTGTTACGGCATACTATTCCTACAAATACAGCGATATGTTCCGTGACCGCATTGCGAAAATGGGACAGTATTTCGAGGCGGATACAGTTATTTCGCCTGATGAATGCTCAGACCTTGGACTGATTGTAGTTGACCGTGACAAGGAACTTCACAGCTTCCTGTGGTGTCTGCCCTTTCTGATAGTCGGCCTGATACTGCTGATAATCGGCGGTTCACCGTTCTTCTATTTCCCAGAAGAAAAATAACATCTTCATTGTTGGGACGTCGAGGACGCCGTCCCCTACATATAAACTAACAAACATCTGTATTGTAGGGGCTGGCGTCCTCGACAGCCCACCAATTTATGAAATATTATTCATATCCGTGAGCGAATGCGAACACAATAATTACGCATTACGCATTACGCATTACGAATTAATAAAGAGGTATTTACATTATGAGCGATAATTTTTTCTGCGAGGGTGCGGATAAAGCCCCTCAGCGTTCACTTTTCAATGCACTTGGCATGACTAAAGAGGAAATGAAGCGTCCACTCGTTGGTATCGTTTCTTCCTACAATGAGATAGTTCCAGGTCATATGAACATCGACAAGCTGGTTGAAGCCGTTAAACTGGGTGTTGCTATGGGCGGCGGTACTCCTGTTGTATTCCCTGCTATCGCGGTCTGTGACGGCATCGCAATGGGACACAAGGGCATGAAATACTCCCTCGTGACACGCGATCTCATTGCAGATTCCACTGAATGTATGGCTCTCGCCCACCATTTCGATGCCCTCGTAATGGTGCCGAACTGCGACAAGAACGTTCCGGGACTGCTCATGGCTGCCGCCCGTATAAACGTTCCGACCGTGTTCGTGAGCGGCGGACCTATGCTCGCAGGCCATGTCAAGGGCAGCAAGAGGAGCCTTTCGAGTATGTTCGAGGCCGTCGGCGCTTACACTGCCGGAAAGATGTCCGCTGAGGACGTCGAGGAATTCGAGAACAAGGTATGTCCGACCTGCGGCTCATGCTCGGGTATGTACACCGCAAACTCCATGAACTGTCTCACCGAAGTCCTCGGCATGGGTCTCAAGGGCAACGGCACTATCCCGGCTGTTTACTCCGAACGTCTGAAGCTCGCCAAGCAGGCGGGTATGCAGGTAATGGAGCTCTACAGGAAGAATATCCGTCCCCTCGACATCATGACGAAGGAGGCTTTCTGCAACGCCCTCACCGCAGATATGGCTCTCGGCTGCTCAACGAACAGTATGCTCCACCTCCCGGCTATCGCGAACGAATGCGGAATCAGCATCGACCTCGACATGGCTAACGAGATAAGTGCAAGAACGCCCAATCTCTGCCACCTCGCACCTGCCGGTCACACCTACATGGAGGACCTCAACGAAGCCGGCGGCGTTTATGCCGTTCTCAACGAGCTCGCCAAGAAAAACCTCATCAATACCGACTGCATGACCTGCACAGGCAAGACGGTCGGCGAGAACATCAAGGGCTGCGTCAACAAGGACACCAACACTATCCGTCCCATTGACGATCCGTACAGCGAGACAGGCGGAATTGCCGTATTGAAGGGAAATCTCGCTCCCGACCGCTGCGTTGTAAAGAGAAGCGCAGTCGCTCCGGAAATGCTCGTCCACAAGGGACCTGCCCGTGTTTTCGACAGCGAGGAGGAGGCTATCAAGGTCATCTACGCAGGCGGCATCAACCCCGGCGATGTCGTAGTTATCCGCTATGAGGGACCTGCCGGCGGCCCCGGAATGAGAGAGATGCTCTCGCCCACATCGGCAATACAGGGCGCAGGTCTCGGCTCAACAGTCGCCCTCATCACGGACGGACGCTTCTCCGGCGCAACAAGAGGTGCGGCTATCGGACACGTTTCCCCGGAGGCTGTGAACGGCGGTACTATCGCCTATGTCAAGGACGGCGATATCATCTCCATTGATATCCCGAATTACAGCATAAATCTCGAGGTCCCGGACGAGGAGCTCGAGGAGCGCAGAAGGACTATGCCGATAAAGCGCAAGGAAGGCATTACCGGCTATCTGAAGCGTTACGCACAGCAGGTATCCTCCGCTGACAAGGGTGCGATAATCAACAAATAATATATCCGGAAACAATAAAACCATGCAGGGGCTGTCTTTGGCAGTGGACGCCCAAATGGCGCCCCTACAGTTTGGTTCGGGTTTGCTGCATCGTTATGACGCGGGCAGATAATATCCGCCCCTGCAGTGATTTCAAATCCGTCCGCCGACAGGCGGACACCACAACTCTCAACTATGCACTCTCAACTCTCAACTATAATTTCTCATTATGAATTGTGTTGGCACACGAAAGAGGTCGTTAATTATGGGTATGACAATGACTCAGAAGATCCTTGCGGCTCATTCGGGACTTGATGAGGTCAGGACGGGACAGCTCGTCCTCTCAGACCTCGACCTCGTCCTCGGCAACGATATCACGTCGCCGGTCGCTATCAACGAGTTCGCAAAGCTCGGCAGGGACAGCGTGTTCGACAGAGAAAAGATCACAATGGTCATGGACCACTTCGCCCCGAACAAGGACATCAAGGCTGCACAGCAGTGCAGACAGTGCCGGGATTTCTGCGGTGATATGGGCATTACCCATTTCTACGACGTCGGTGAGATGGGCATAGAACACGCCCTCCTCCCCGAAAAGGGTCTTGTCACAGCCGGCGATCTCGTTATCGGTGCCGACTCCCACACCTGCACCTACGGTGCTCTCGGAGCTTTCTCCACAGGCGTCGGCTCGACCGATATGGCTTTCGGCATGGCTTCCGGCAAGGCATGGTTCAAGGTGCCCTCCGCGATGAAGCTCAATATCACGGGAAGCCTCCGGAAATACGTCTCCGGCAAGGACGTTATCCTCCATATCATCGGAAAAACCGGCGTTGACGGCGCACTCTACCGCTCTATGGAATTTTCCGGCGAGGGACTTTCCTCCCTCGGCATGGCGGACCGTCTCTGTATCGCGAACATGGTGATAGAGGCTGGCGCAAAGAACGGTATATTTGCAGTGGACGGCATAACGCTCGATTATATCAGGGCTCACGGCGGTGCTGAGCCGCGTATCTATTCCGCCGATGAGGACGCGGAATACGACGAGGTCATCGACATCGACCTCTCCGAAATCGAGCCGACCGTGGCATTCCCCCACCTCCCGGAAAACGCCCGTACCTTCGGTGAGATCGGCGATATAAGGATAGATCAGGCTGTTATCGGTTCATGCACCAACGGCAGGCTCGAGGACCTCATCGCTGCCGCCGAGATAATGAAGGGCAGAAAGGTCGCAAAGGGCGTGCGTACCATTATTATCCCGGCGACCCAGAGGGTATACCTTGAGGCTATGGAAATGGGTCTGCTGAAAATATTCATCGAGGCGGGAGCTGTTGTCTCCACCCCGACCTGCGGACCGTGTTTAGGCGGACATATGGGCATTCTTGCCGAGGGCGAACGCGCTGTCACCACCACCAACCGCAACTTCGTCGGACGTATGGGACACCCGACCTCCGAGGTCTACCTCGCAAGCCCCGCAACTGCCGCAGCAAGCGCTGTAACCGGCAGGATAACAAGTCCTTGGGAGGTAATGGGAACATGAAGTACACCGGAAACATCATAAAATACGGCGACAACGTTGACACGGACGTTATTATCCCTGCCCGCTACCTCAACACCAGCGACCACAGGGAACTCGCCGCACACTGCATGGAGGACCTCGATACCACCTTCGTGAGCCGCGTCAAGCCCGGCGATATCATCGCGGCAGGCTATAATTTCGGCTGCGGCTCGTCACGCGAACACGCTCCCATAGCGATAAAGGCGAGCGGCATCTCTCTTGTCATAGCCAAGAGCTTCGCGAGGATATTCTACCGCAACGCTATCAACATCGGGCTTGCTATCGTGGAATGTCCCGAAGCGGCGGAGGCTCTTGCGGAGGGCGATGCAGTCGAGGCTGACCTCGATAACGGCATTATCCGCGATATTACGACAAGTCAGGAGTTCCGCACAGAGCCTTTCCCGGAATTCATACAGAGGATAATCGAAAGCGGCGGACTTATGAACGCTGCCGCAAACGGCACTATATGAATTGAGAATGGAGAATTGAGAATGAAGAATTATTGTGTCCGCTGACGCGGACGGATCTAAAAAACAGTTCCGGCAGCATTATTTTTTATAATATCGCGCAGCGATACCACAACTCTCAACTCTCAGCTCTCAGCTCTCAATTCTAAAAGTCAGGAGAGGTCTTATGGAATACAGCATCGCATTGCTCAGAGGCGACGGCATAGGTCCCGAGATAGTGGACAGCGCCGTCCTCGTCCTCGAAAAGATCGCAGCTAAGTACGGACATAAATTCACATTCACACCATACCTGATAGGCGGCTGTGCCATTGACGAAACCGGCGTCCCTCTCCCGGAGGAGACCGTAAAGGGATGCCTTGAAAGCGACAGCGTCCTCCTCGGAGCAGTCGGCGGACCTAAGTGGGACGGTCTGCCCGGAAGCAGCCGTCCGGAGAAAGCCCTGCTCGGCATACGCGAGGCACTCGGACTGTATACAAATCTGCGTCCCGCAAGGCTCTACCCGGCGTTGAAGTCCGCCTCGCCGCTGAAGGACGATATCATCGGCAGAGGCTTCGATATCATGATAGTCCGCGAACTCACAGGCGGCATCTACTTCGGCGAGAGAGGCTTCCGCGAGGGCAGGTACGGCCGTGAGGCTTTCGACACCGAGGCTTACAGCTTGACCGAGATAGAACGCATCGGCAGAGCTGCCTTTGAAACGGCTATGAAGCGCCGGAAACGTCTTTACAGCGTGGATAAGGCGAACGTCCTCGAGACCTCGCGGCTCTGGCGAAGCACCATGCACGGTCTCGCTGAGGAATACCCGGAGGTCACGCTCACGGATATGTTCGTTGATAACGCCGCGATGCAGCTTATCCGCGATCCCTCGCAGTTTGACGTTATCGTGACATCGAATATGTTCGGGGATATCCTCTCGGACGAGGCTTCGCAGGTGACCGGTTCGATAGGAATGCTGCCGTCCGCCTCTCTCGGGAGCACGAAGCGCGGTATGTACGAGCCTATCCACGGCTCTGCACCGGATATCGCAGGCACAGGCAAGGCTGACCCGATAGCGGCTATACTCTCCGCGGCAATGATGCTGCGCTATTCATTCTCCCTTGAAACGGAGGCTCAGGCTATCGAAGCTGCCGTTGACAGGGTACTGGAGGCAGGCTTCCGGACTGCCGATCTCATGGGCGCAGACGATGGAGTTCCTCTCACCTGCACTGAAATGACAAATAAAATAATCGAGGTAATATTATGAACGATAAGCTTATCAAATTATGCCGCAGCCGCGATCTTGTTGCGATATTCAGAGGTCTCGCACAGGACGAGGTCTTCCACAGGCTCATGATACTCGTAGGCTCTGACAGCCGCCGGCTCTCGAGCTTCCTTGCTGACTATTCCGATTTCGTCTCCGCACTCTACAACAAGGGAACGGTAGACCTGAGCAGCTACCTGCTCCGTCTCGCCCTCGAGGACGAGAATATCTACATAAAAACTATCGCTTCCGGCGAAAAGCCGCCGAAGGAGATGCAGGAATGCCTTATCCACGAGCTGAACTTCCTTCAGGAGGTCTCCCAGCTCAAGCCGGAGGATTTCGCAGGCTCTATCGACTATACCGGACACCTCCCGCGCTGGACCACCTCCCCTGCTGATTTCATCAAGACCTATCAGAAAAGGCTCGCCGGCGTTGCGAAGTTCGGCTACGGCAAATGGGCAAGGTCGGATATGTTCATCTTCCGCGAGGGCGAGATAGTTCCCCTCGACAGTCCCGACCCGCAGAGGCTCAGCGACCTGTTCGGCTATGAGGAACAGCGCAAGGCTGTTCTCGAAAACACCCGCGCCCTCATCGCAGGCAAGCCTGCCCTCAACGTTCTCCTCTACGGTGACGCCGGAACAGGCAAATCCTCCACGGTAAAGGCGATAGTCAACGAGCTCGCGCCGCAGGGTCTCCGTCTCATCGAGATAACCAAGGACCAGCTCCGCTTTATCCCCGAGATAATCGGCGAGATAAGCACAAATCCGCTTAAATTCATCATTTTCATCGACGACCTCTCGTTCAATTCCGGTGAGGACTGCTTCAGCTCTCTCAAAGCTACCCTTGAGGGCTCTGCCGCCTCGCGTTCGCAGAACATGGTCATCTACGCCACAAGCAACCGCTGTCACCTCGTAAAGGAGAGCTTCTCCGACCGCGAGGGCGATGATATCCACGCAAATGACACCATGCAGGAGACCCTTTCGCTCTCCGCAAGGTTCGGTCTCCGGGTAAGCTTCGGCAGACCTGACAAGGACGAGTATATCGCTATTGCAGCCAAGCTCGCAAAGCTCAACGGCGTCATCATGAACAAGAGCGACCTTGCCGAAAAAGCTGAACAGTTCGCGCTTTCATCAGGCAACGGACGTTCTCCCCGTACAGCAAAGCAGTTCGTATATCATCTTCTCAGTGAACACACCCGCTGAGATATTATCGGAGGTAATACTATGATAAAGATTTCCACAGAAAAGGCTCCGGCAGCAGTCGGCCCCTACTCGCAGGCTGTCATCTCAAACGGCATGGTCTACACAAGCGGTCAGATAGCCATTGACCCGAGAACCAACACGGTCGATGCCAAAGACATCGAGGGACAGACCGAACAGGTCATGCGTAATCTCGGCGAGGTGCTGAGAACTGCCGGTTCTTCGTTTGAAATGGCAGTCAAGACCACCTGCTTCCTCGCGGACATGAACGATTTTGCCGCCTTCAACGAGATATACGGCAAATACTTCACAGGTCTGCCGGCAAGGAGCTGCGTTGCCGTGAAAACTCTCCCCAAGGGCGTACTCGTCGAGGTTGAGGTCATCGCGGAGACAAGGCTTTGAGGTAAGTTCAGAGCTGTCGGTGCTCAGTGCATAGCTGGGACGGCAATTGACAAAAAACGCCCTCTGTGCTATAATCAGCATGGAGAGCGTTGCATATAGTCTGCAAAAGCGGCAAGGCGGTTCTATTCTTCCTCCGGAAACGGGGGTGGTTAAGATGACAATAACGGAATTACTATACTTACCTATGTTGATAGTTGCAATTATTGATCTTAACAATAAAAAGAAATAGCCGCCCACCCTTCCAAAAGTGACGGCTATTTCAATTAGTTTGTCCGTGGAGGAGAACCGCTGAGCCATAAGGCTTATGCGATGCTCTCTTTCTTACATTATACCACTGCAAGAACGATTTGTCAAGTCCCCGGCGTTGACAGCACAGGCAGGATCCGCAATACAAAGCGATTTCCGGAACGCTTCATCTCTAATCTCAAATTTCTAATCTCTGAATGGAGGTCAACTATGACTGTTCGTGAATTACAGGACAATATACTCAGGCTCAAAAAGGAGACCAATACTGCTATCCTCGCCCACTGCTACCAGGCGCGTGAGATAGTTGAGATCGCAGACTTTACCGGCGACAGCTACAAGCTCAGCGTGGACGCAAAGAGCGTTCCGCAGGAAAACATCATCTTCTGCGGAGTACACTTCATGGCTGAGACCGCAAAAATGCTCTCGCCGCAGAAGCACGTCTACCTCTCAAACAGACACGCCGGCTGTCCCATGGCTGAACAGATGGACGCCGAACTCATCAGCGCGGTAAAGGCTTCCGAGCCGGACAGAACGGTAGTCGCCTATATAAACACCACCGCAAGCCTCAAAACGGTCTGTGACGTATGCGTCACCTCATCGAGCGCACTGAAGATAGTCCGTGCCCTTGACAGCGACAAGCTGCTGTTCATACCGGACTGCAACCTCGGCGACTATGTAAAGCGTCAGTGTCCCGAGAAGGACATAAAGCTGCTGAACGGCGGCTGTCCCACTCATGCAAGGGTAACTGTGAAGGAGGTCGAGGCTGCAAAGGCTGAGCACCCGGAGGCTCTTTTCCTCGTACACCCCGAATGTCAGCCTGCCGTGGTAGCACTTGCTGATTACGTCGGCTCTACTACCGGTATCATGGACTTTGCAAAGAAGTCGGAAGCGAAGGAATTCATCATCGGAACGGAGACTTCTATCGCAGAGCATTTGCAGTATGACTGTCCGGACAAGAAATTCTACCCTGTGACAAAGGACATCGTCTGCCACAACATGAAGCTCACGACGCTGCCGGACATTTACAACACCCTCCTTGCGATAAGCGGACAGGGCGGCGAGGCTTTCGAGATAGAAATGGACGGCGAACTCATCTCAAAGGCAAGAAAGTGCATCGACGAGATGATAAGGCTTGGAGGCTGATATGACAGAGCTTGTCGAAAAGCTTTACCGGACAGGCGACCTCACAGATGCGGAGCTTTCCGCACTTATCACCGCTGAGGACGATGAAGCCGCAGAGCTTCTGAAAAGCCGCGCGGACGAGGTCCGCCGGAAATACTACGGCACGAAGGTCTTTCTCCGCGGACTTATCGAGATATCCTCCTACTGCAAAAACGACTGCCTGTACTGCGGTATACGCCGCAGCAGCAGGGACGCGGAACGTTACCGGCTCACTAAGGAGCAGATACTCGCCTGCTGTGAAAACGGCTATTCTCTGGGCTTCCGGACGTTCGTCATGCAGGGCGGCGAGGACGCTTATTTCACCGATGATATCATGGTGGACATCATCTCGGAGATACGCCGGAGGTACCCTGACTGTGCGATAACGCTCTCTCTCGGCGAACGCTCACGCGAGAGCTACCGCCGCATGAAGGAAGCCGGTGCCGACAGGTATCTCCTGCGGCATGAGGCAGCGAGCGAGAAGCTTTACCGGAAGCTCCACCCGGCTGAGCTGAGCCTTGAAAACCGGAAAAAGTGTCTGTTCACCCTCCGGGAGCTCGGCTATCAGGTCGGCGCAGGCTTTATGGTGGGAGCACCCTTTCAGACCGTGGACGACCTCGTCTGCGACCTGAGATTTTTGCAGGAGCTCCAGCCTCAGATGATAGGCATAGGACCGTTCATACCGCATCACAGCACACCCTTTGCGGACGAAAAAGGCGGAACTCTCGCGCTTACGCTGAGACTTCTCGGCATTATAAGGCTGATGTTCCCGACGGTGCTGCTGCCTGCAACTACCGCCCTCGGAACTATCGCTCCCAACGGACGCGAGCTGGGACTGATGACCGGCTGCAACGTTGTTATGCCCAATCTTTCGCCGGTCATGGTGCGGAAGAAGTACGACCTCTACGACAACAAGATATGTACCGGCGAGGAGGCGGCGGAATGCCGGGGCTGCCTGCAAAGGCGAATCGAATCCGCCGGATATACCGTTGCCAGCGAACGCGGCGACCCAGCGTGACGCTGTACAGAACCGTAGGGACGCATTCCGTGCGTCCGCTAAATTCATGATCCATAATTGTGGTGTCCGGTTCAAATATCCCGTGTAGGGGCGGCGTTCCGCCGCCCGCGAGTACAATTCACGTGCGGTTATCGTGATCGGGCGCCGGGACGGCGTCCCCTGCATTATAATTCTCAATTCACGGGCGCACGGAATGCGCCCCTACTCTCAACTCTAAATAAAAAATCGAATGGAGCAAATTATGAAAGCACGTTTTCATCTGCCCGATTTTTCGGGAAATTTCAAGCTCAACCTGCTTTTTGCGGATATGCTGGAGAAACGTCCGGACTTCTTCCGCGAGGGCGTGGAGATAGCCTCATTCTACGGCGTATTCCCTCCCTGTCTGTGGAACGGCGGCAGACCGCAGGGCGGTATGACTGACAAGAACTTCATCAAGGCAGTCATCAAGACCTTCAACGACCGCGGTATACCCCTCCGCTACACCTTCACCAACCTCATGCTCGAGAAAAAGCACCTCTCGGACGAGCGCTGCAACATGGTCCTGAACCTCTCGAACAACGGTCTGAACGAGGCTATCGTGGCTTCACCGGTGCTGGAGGACTACCTCCGCCGCAATTACCCGAAGTTCAAGCTCACAAGCTCGACCTGCAAGCGCCTCAATACCGAGGAAGCTCTCCTTGCCGAGCTGGAAAAAGACTACCACATCGTCGTTCTCGACTACGATTTCAACAACAATTTCGAGGTACTGGAAAAGCTCCCGAGAAAGAAGGACATCGAGCTCCTCGTAAACGCCTGCTGTGAGCCGGAATGTCCGCGCAGACTGGAGCATTACAAGTCCATCGGAGAGCAGCAGATAGCCTTCTGCGAGCATATCAAAAAGTACCCGAACCTGCCGTTCGACGTCTCAAAGTACGACACCCAGCACTTCGCAGCCTGCCCGTATGCGGCAAGAGGAACCTTCGAGATACGCAAGCTCAAGACCCACATCTCACCGGACGACATCTGGGAGAAGTACATTCCCATGGGCTATGAGCAGTTCAAGATCGAGGGCAGGACCGCAAGTCCGCTGAACGTCGCCGAGACCTATATGTACTATATGGCGAAGCCGGAATGCCGCGATGAAGCGCGATTCTTCCTCCTGAAAGCAATGGAGAACACCGGCGCAATGAAATTCACCTGATTTCCGTTATCATGGGCGGACATTTTCCGTCCTGAACACAGACAAAGGAGGACGGACATGAGACCAGCAGCGATATTCAGCGATAATATGGTGCTCCAAAGGCACAAGCCGGTGCGTATTTTCGGCACATATTCCGGCAGCACGAGGACGATAGCCGTCCGCATACCGGAGCTTTGCGTGAGCGCGGAGGCGATATGCCGGAACGGTCGCTGGGAGGCTGTTCTGCCCCCTATGGAGGCTTGTCCGGACTGCACCGTTGAGATAGTCTGCGGTGCGGTAAAGAAGATATTCCGGAACGTCGCAGTCGGCGAGGTCTGGCTCTGCGGCGGACAGTCCAACATGGAATACGAGCTCCACAACGACAAAAACGGCGCAGCAGAGCTGAAAAGTGCCGCCCGCGAGAACGTCCGCTTCTTCTACACGCCGAAATGTGCGGTCATAGACGAGGAACACCGCCGTTCGTTTGAAGCGAGCCGCTGGGATATGCCCTCGGAGGAGAATTCCCGGGCATGGTCCGCGGTCGGCTGGTACTTCGCAAAGGAGCTGAGCCGGAAGCTCGGCGTTACCGTGGGACTTATCGGCTGCAACTGGGGCGGAACATCGGCTTCTGCGTGGGTAAAGAGGGAGGTCCTCACCCGGGACGAACGTCTGCGTTCCTATATTGACGAGTACGATAACGCAATTTCCGGTAAATCGGACGAGAAAATGCTGACCGAATATGAGGATTACCTCACCTATCATGCCGCATGGGAAAAGCGTGTCGAAAAGGCATATGCGGACGATCCGGACATAAAATGGGACGAGGTCGAAAAGCTCTGCGGAAAGAACCGTTATCCTGGTCCTATGGGGATAAGCAACCCTATGCGTCCATGCGGACTGCATGAAACCATGGCGGACTTCGTGTGTCCGTACACACTTGCCGGAGTTCTGTGGTATCAGGGCGAGTCGGACGACCACCGTGCGGACGTCTACGACGTGCTGCTCAGCTCGCTTATCGGAGAATGGCGCACAGAATGGCAAGACGAGAGCCTGCCGTTCCTGATAGTGCAGCTCCCCATGTTCCGCTACCGGGACGACCCTGACAGCAAGAAATGGGCAGTTGTTCGCGAAGCCCAGATGAAGGTGTTTCGGACAGTCAGGAACACCGGTCTGGCAGTCTGCCTCGACTGCGGCGAATTCAACAATATCCACCCGACCGACAAATCGCAGGTGGGACACAGGCTTTATTTGCAAGCGCTTTCGGAGGTCTACGGGCTGGCTGACCGCAGTGGAACACTGCCGCCCGTGTTCAGGGACTTCACAGCGTCCGGAAACCGCGCTGTTCTGCGGTTCGGCAACTGTTCCGGCTTCGAGGCGAGAGGCAGTCTGAACGGCTTCGAGGCTGCCGGAACGGACGGAGAATTCCTCCCGGCAGAGGCAGAGGCAAACGGGGACGAGATCGTCCTGACCGCCGGTATATCGCCGATAACCGCCGTCCGGTACAAGTGGACGAACTACGCGGAGGTCGAGCTCTACGGCACGAACGGACTGCCTGTACCGCCGTTCACATCAGAAATATAGCCAAAAGCGGACGCATAACGTCCGCTTTTTCATTCACGGCAAAAGCTGTTAGCTTTCGGTGTCCGCGATCAAATCATTCACAATTCTCAACTCTCAATTATCTCGCTTCCCGGGTAGTAATGCGAGAGGATATCGCGCCATGTGCTGCCCGCCTCAGCCATTGAATTTGCGCCGTACTGGCTCATTCCGACACCGTGACCGTAGCCGCGCGTGGTAAAGACCGCCTCGCCGCCGTCGAACCGCACCTCAAAGCAAGCCGACCTCAGCGCAAGAGCCGTGCGGATATCGCTGCCGCAGACCGTC
Organism: Ruminococcus flavefaciens; assembly: GCA_902777125.1. Lineage (GTDB taxonomy): Bacteria > Bacillota > Clostridia > Oscillospirales > Ruminococcaceae > Ruminococcus. The sequence goes on along the minus strand of CACYSQ010000007.1, from coordinate 23,081 downwards.
CTGTCGCCGACCCTGACGGAGAGGACCGTTCCCGAGGGCGAGACCTCCCCCACGCTGACCCAGCCGGACATCTCCCCTTCGAGCTTTATCCCGGGGAAAGCCGCCTCCAGAGCGGCTCTGAGCGCCTCCTCGGAGAAGCGTTCCTGCTGAATGAACTTGGGTGCCGAGAGGTCGCTCGGACTGTCCACCGGGACGAGGTAATCGACCGCAGTTCCCCACATATTCTCGGCGCTCTCGGTCTTTCCGGACGACATCGAATGGAAAGCCGGGATTATCGGTTCGCCGCCGTAGGTGAGGATATACGGCAGGACCTCATCGACCGCAGCGCTTATCTTCGAGTAGCTCTCCCCGAACCTGCCGCCGAAGAACTTCTCCGCCTGTTCGCGCGTGAAATAGCCCTGATAGTGCGAAACATCGTTGGAAAAGTCCGCACCGCAGAGCTCGGGAGTGGGACATTCTCTCTCGCGTATGCGCTGACGTTCAGCGTAGGTGTGAGCCGCAACAGCCTGTGCTTTCAGAGCCTCCGCTTCAAAGGAAGCCGGCATTTCCGCGCACACCGCACCGATAACGTAATCCCTCACCGGGACCTCCAGCACCTCGCCGGAAGCCATGTCCAGCACCCTGTAGGGCTCATCGCTGACCTCGGGGACTTCCTCCGGAGCAGAAGCCGTTTCTGCCTCTATACCGTCATCTGTGCTCTCAGATGCCGGAGCTTTTCCGCCGTTTGCTATGTACGCCGGAACTGCCGGCGCTGCTGCTATCGAAGCGGCAAGGAACAGTGCCGCCGCAAAATAACTCTTCATGTCTGCCTCCAAACCTCAGGCTGCCGCTCCCTCTTGGCTCTGTTATCCACAGCGATATGCTGAGAAAAGTATTTGACATTGCGCTTGAAATGGTGTATAATAGTATTTGAATAATTATTAGAGGAGCGTGACTAAATGCCGTCTTATATTTCAGGTTCTAACATTACAGAATTATGCAAGCAGCTCAGTGAATATTCCGCCTTTGACCCGAAGCTCTATGAGAAATACCATGTAAAGCGCGGTCTGCGAAAAAGCGACGGTACCGGTGTCGTTGCCGGTATTACGAATATATGCAACGTTCACGGCTATATACTCAACGAGGGCGAGGTCGAGCCTATCCCCGGTCAGCTCATTTACCGCGGATACAATATCAACGACCTTGTTGAAAATGTTGAGGCTGAGGACCGCTATGGCTATGAGGAGACCTCCTTCCTCCTCCTTTTCGGACATCTTCCGACAAAAAAGGAGCTCGATACATTCTCGACCTACCTCTCGCTCAAGAGAGACCTCCCCAACGGCTTTGTCGAGGATATGATACTCAAGGCTCCCTCCAAGAATATCATGAACAAGCTCGCGCGTTCCGTCCTCGCACTCTACTCCTATGACGACGAATGCGAGAACAAGGAGCTCGAAAACGAGATGAGGACTGCCATAAGCCTTATCGCAAAGCTCCCCGTCATCATGGCGAACGCCTATCAGGTAAAGCGCCGCGTCTACGACAATTCCAGCATGATAATGCACCCCATAAACTACGAGGAAAATACCGCACAGTGCATTCTCTCGCTTCTCCGTCCCGACAGACAGTACACCAAGGACGAGGCTCAGATGCTCGACAGACTGCTCATGCTCCAGGCTGAGCACGGCGGCGGAAACAACTCCTCATTCACCTGCCGCGTACTCACATCATCGGGTACAGACCCATATTCGGCTTATTCATCGGCTATATGCTCCCTCAAGGGACCCCGTCACGGCGGTGCGAACCTTCAGGTCATTCATATGCTCGACGATTTCAAGGCAAATATCAAGCACTGGGACAACGAGGGCGAGGTCGCTGACTATATGCGCCGTACTATCCGAAAGGAGACCAACGACGGCTCAGGACTTATCTACGGTATGGGCCACGCCGTTTACACTATATCCGATCCCCGTGCCGTTATCCTCAAAAAGAAGGCATTCGAGCTCGCAAAGGGCAAGGAGATCGAGGCGGAATTCCGTCTCCTCGAAACTATCGAGCGCCTTACTCCCGAGGTATTCCTCGAGGTCAAGGGCAGCACAAAGGTAATGTGTGCGAATGTCGATATGTATTCCGGTCTCGTTTACCGTATGCTCGGCATTCCCGATGAGCTTTTCACTCCCCTGTTCGCAGTTGCGCGTATGTCAGGCTGGGCTGCTCACCGTATGGAGGAGATACTCACCGGCGGAAGGATAATCCGTCCCGCATACAAGTCCATTGCCAAGGAACGCGACTACGTCAAGCTCGCTGACCGCTGAAAATGAAGGCTCTCAGGTCACTTGCAGCACTTCCGCTGCTGCTGACAGCCTCCGGCTGTACCTTCGGCACAAACATCGACAATCTCATGTCTCCGCCCAAGCTCAGTGTTGAGCAGGAGCAGATATACAGTGCCCTTACGGACGCGGCAGGCTCCTCCATAAGCCTGAAATACCCGCGTTCGGGCAAATACCTCTCCGCCTTCATAGTCGAGGATATCGACTCGGACGGCGGAAACGAGGCTATTGTCTTCTACGAGAAGACCGGTCTCACTATGGAGGAGAATACCCTCCGCATGAACGTTCTCGACCAGGACGGCGGAAAATGGCGTTCTGTCTGTGACGACCCTATCAAGGGCGCGGAGATAGAAAAGGTCATAATCTCCAAGCTCGGCACCAACGGCAGAGTTAACATCATCATCGGGTGCAGCCTGATAAACCGCTCTGAAAAGAACGTTACGGTCTACAATTACTCCCCGGAAGAGCGTGTCATGCTCTCCGATTTCTCGTCCGCCTGCTCGTTCATCGACGTCACCGACCTCGACAGCGACGGAACAAACGAATTCCTGCTGCTCACAAGCTCCGCCACAGGCTCGAATGCCGTCGCGGAGGCTTACCAGCTCGATGAGGAGGGAAAGTACCACCAGTACCCCTGCGAGCTCAGCGGAAGCTTCACCGAGTTCGACAGCCTCCGCTACGGAAAGATAGGCGGCGACCGTCAGGGACTCTACATCGACGCCGTTTCGGGAACAGGCTCGGTACAGACCGACGTCATCTACATGAGCGCTTCCGGTCTGAAAAAGGTCTTCGAGACACCCGAGGAATCGCTCTCGACGATAAGACCCTCCGGCTGCCTCTCGCTCGACGTTGACGGCGACGGCATTCTCGAAATACCCGTCCAGACCATTTCCCCCGGCTATGAGGAGGCTCCCGAAAGCGAGCAGATGAAGCTCACGAAATGGCAGTATATCGACAAGGATAACCGCCTTGAGGAAAAGTGCTGCTCCTACTACAGCGTCGGCGAGGGCTATATCTTCGTTTTCCCCGAACGCTGGAAGGACAGGGTCACCGTCAAGCGCGATGTCATAAACGGCGGCGAGGTCGTGTTCTGTGCCTACGAAAACGGCAAGGTCGGACGCGAGCTGCTGAGGATATACTGCGCCGAGGATACCCCCTCCCGCGAGGACAGGCTCCTCAGCGGATATATGCTGCTGAGAACAAGGGGCGAGACCTCTTATCTTGCCTATATCCCGGCAGATACCGGGAATAACAGCGACGGTCTTTCCGCAGCCGCAGGAGATGTTGCGGTCGGCTTTATGTTCAGCGAATGAAGCCTGTGAGCTGCCGCATATCCCGCACTCTAACCTCTAATTTCTACCTCTAAGGGAGTGAACAGTATTGAAAAGAATACTCATCTGTGAGGACGAGGACACTATCCGCGAATTCGTCGTGATAAACCTCAAACGCGCCGGCTATGACGTCGTTGACGTAAACTGCGGCGAGGCTGCGCTCAAGACCTTCGAGTCGGAGCACGGCAACTTCGATATCGTCCTCCTCGATATAATGATGCCCGGCATCGACGGCTTTCAGGTCTGCAAGAAGATACGCGAGAAAAGCTCTACCATAGGCATTATCATGCTCACAGCCCGCACTCAGGAAATGGATAAGGTCAGCGGTCTCATGATAGGTGCCGATGACTATATCACAAAGCCTTTTTCGCCCTCCGAGCTGACAGCCCGTGTTGACGCGATATACCGCAGAGTGTGCATGAGCTTCATCAAGAACGAGAAGCAGTCCCTCATCGAATCGGGGCCCTTCGTGCTCAACCTCAAGAGCCGTACAGTCACCAAGAACAATGAGCCTATCGAGCTCACTCAGGTGGAATACCAGATACTCGAATTCTTCATGAACAACAAGAACACTGCCCTCGACCGCGCAAGTATCCTCAGCCATATATGGGGCGAGAGCTACTACGGCGATGACAAGATAGTTGACGTAAATATCAGACGTATCCGCATGAAGATAGAAGATGAGCCCTCAAACCCCAAGTTCATCATAACCATATGGGGCTACGGCTATAAGTGGAATGATCCTCAGTAATGGCGCGTAAAAGCATAACCAAGCGCTGGGCGATAAACAACCTCGGCGTCATAACGCTCGCCCTGCTCGTGATCGAAATGGCGATAATCTACGCCTTACAGAGCTATTACTACAACTCCGCGAAGCAGTACCTCTTTTCCAAGATAAACGCTGTTACGAGCGTTCTGAGCATTCACTCGCAGGACAGCGCCGCGAATTTCTCAGCCGAGATGAGGAACCTCCTCGAGACCTTCAGCGACAAGGACAAGATAGAGCTCATGGCGATAAACTCCAAGGGCAGAGTCGTCCTGACCTCATCGGGCTTCTCACCGGACGCCGATGCTCCTATGCCGGACTATGAGGAGGCTATGGAAAAAGGCGAAGGCTCCTATATCGGCAAGCTCGGGAGCGGCGAAAAGGTGCTCGCGGTGTCAGTTCCGATATCCTCGCTCAGCAGCGAGTATTCGTCCGTCCGCATGGTAACTTCCCTGACGGACATTGACGCCACCATAAAGACCTACATCATCGCTATCACGATAGTCAGCCTGATAATACTCCTCATAATCATCACGACAGGTCTGTTCTTCGCAGGCTCTATCGTAAAGCCGATACGTCAGATAAGCGGTATCGCGAGCAAATTCGCAATGGGCGATTTCTCCGTCCGCATAGACAACAGCTCCAACGACGAGATAGGCGACCTCTGCACCGCTATCAACCACATGGCGGACGAGCTCTCCACCGCTGAGGCGATGAAGAACGAGTTCATTTCCTCGGTATCGCATGAGCTGCGAACGCCTCTCACCGCTATCAAGGGCTGGGCTGAAACGCTCATGGTGGACGGCGGCGAGAACCCCGATACCATGAAAAAAGGCGTTGGCGTAATCGTGAACGAGACAGAGCGTCTCTCGCAGATGGTCGAGGAGCTGCTCGATTTCTCGCGTATGCAGAGCGGTCACTTCACCCTCCGCAGCGCAGCTATGGATATCCTTGCCGAGCTCGGCGACGCCGTGCTGATCTACAGCGACAAGGCAAAACGCGACGGCATAGAGATAATCTACAATGAGCCCGAGATGCTTCCCTTCGTATTCGGCGACAAGAACCGCATACGTCAGGTATTCATAAATATCATCGACAACGCTGTGAAGTATTCCGCAAGCGGCGGAACGGTCACGGTAAAGGCTGAACGTGCCGGAGATATGGTCTCGATATCAGTTACCGATACCGGCTGCGGCATAAAGAGATCCGACCTCGCAAAGGTCAAGACGAAATTCTACAAGGCTAACCACACACGGCGCGGCTCAGGCATAGGTCTTGCCGTTGCCGACGAGATAGTCTCGATGCACGGCGGTACGCTCGATATCACAAGCCCCGGCGAGGGCAAGGGAACTACCGTTACTATAAAGCTGCCGATAATCCAGAGCAGCTGAACCGCATAAGGAGAATATATGAGCAAAGAACAGAAAGCAGGAGAAAAATTCCGCTCGAAGATAGGCGGTCAGGCGCTTATCGAGGGCATAATGATGCTCGGTCCGAATACCGGCGCAATGGCGTGCCGCCTCCCGGACGGAACGATAGACCTCGAAACATGGGAGGAACGCAACGGCAAAAACGCCCCGTGGTACAGGAAGATACCGCTTGTCCGGGGCTGCACGAGCTTCGTCATATCGCTGAAAAAGGGCTATAAGTACATGATGAGGTCGGCTGAGAAGCAGCTCACCGACGAGGAAAAGAAGGAGGAGGAGGAATCCTCGGCATTCTTCACGGTCATGATGTACATCGGCATGATAGTCGGCATAGTAATGGCAGTCGGACTTTTCGCAGTCCTCCCCAAGCTCATTGCCGAAAAAATACCGGAGGTCAGGGATAACCGCATACTCCGCTCTGTAGTCGAGGGCGTTATAAAGATAGCGATATTCGTAGCGTATATGGCTCTGGTAAGCCTTATGAAGGATATCCGCAGACAGTATATGTACCACGGTGCAGAGCACAAGACCATTGCCTGCCACGAGGCTGAGCTTCCGCTGACGGTCGAGAACGTCCGCAGGCAGACACGCTTCCACAAGCGCTGCGGAACGAGCTTCATATTCATCGTGCTGATAGTGGGAATACTCGCGATGTGCTTCATACCGGTAATGGAGGCATGGAAGCGCATACTGGTAGGACTCGCGATGCTTCCGCTGATAGTCGGCATCTCCTATGAGTTCATACGACTTGCCGGAAACCACGATAACCTTTTCACGAAGATACTTTCCGCACCCGGACTCGCAATGCAGCGCATAACCACCCGTGAGCCGGACGACAGCATGATAGAGATAGCGATAGCCGCCCTCACCCCCTGCATACCGCAGGACAAGACCGAGGACAAATGGTAAGCGCGGAGCCCGCGCTGGCTTCCACGTTGTCGCTCGCAAGCTCGCTCACTTCTTATAGAACGTAAGTCTGCTTTCGCTCACGGCAGTTCAATTCTCAATTTAATTACGCATTACTAATTAAGCATTAAAAAGGGGTGCCATTATGGATAAAACCGAAGTCGTTTCCCGCCGCCAGCTTTTCAGCGAGTGCGTGAAGCTCCTTGAAGCCGCCGGGAAGGACTCCCCTGATTTCGACACGCTCTGCATCTTTCAGGATATGCTCGGCGACAAAAACCCCCTTTTCCTGCCGGACGAGGCTGTTCCGCGTGAGGCTGAAAACCGTATCCGGACACTCGCGAAAGCCCGTGCAGAGGGCGAGCCCTTGCAGTATCTCCTCGGAAAATGGGAGTTCTACGGCTATCCCTTCTGCGTCGGAGAGGGAGTTCTCATACCCCGTCCCGAAACAGAGCTGCTCGTTGAGAACGTGCTCGGAATTTGCAGGGATAACGGCATTTCCGCCCCTGTGATAGCCGACCTTTGCTCAGGGACCGGCTGCATCGCGGTCACGCTGAAAAAGGAGCTGCCCTCCGCTGAGGTGAGCGCCTATGAGGTCTCGGACAAGGCTTTCGGCTACCTCGAAAGGAACGCGGCTCTCAACAATGCCGATATAAGGCTCGTAAAGTGTGACGTCACGGACGAAAAGGCTGCCGGAAATGCCGGGAGCTTCGATATAATCGTAAGCAATCCGCCCTATCTCACGGCGGAGGAAATGGCTTCCCTTCAAACGGAGGTCGCCCATGAGCCCGCACTTGCCCTCGACGGCGGAAGTGACGGTCTCGACATCATCAGGGACATCACAAAGATATGGAAAAAACACCTGAAAAAGGGCGGCTGGCTCTGCTATGAGTTCGGCGACGCCCAGCACGAACAGGTCGGAACGATACTCGCCGGGAACGGCTTTGATAATATTACTTTCTGCCGCGATTTTTCGGGGATCGTCCGGACTGTCGCTGCTCAGAAAACGGAGGAATGACAATGGCTAAAAAGGAACTTGCAAAGAAGGCTCCCGTCACAAAGGCGGCGACCGAGGAGGATAAAAAGAACGCCCTCGCAACTGCTCTGAAGCAGATCGAGAAGAAGTACGGAACAGGCTCTATCATGCGTCTCGGTGAGACAAAGAAGCTCGACGTAGCAGCTATACCCACGGGCTCCATGACGCTCGATATGGCTCTCGGAATAGGCGGAGTCCCCCGCGGAAGGATAGTCGAGATATACGGTCCCGAGAGCTCCGGTAAGACCACCGTTGCGCTCTCTATCCTCGCTCAGGCTCAGAAGCTTGGCGGAGAGGTCGCTTTCATCGACGTTGAACACGCTCTCGACCCGGTCTACGCGCAGGCACTCGGCGTGAACATCAACGACCTTCTCGTTTCCCAGCCGGACAGCGGTGAACAGGCTCTTGAAATAGCCGAAGCCCTGATACGTTCCGGCGCTATCGACGTTATCGTCCTCGATTCGATCGCAGCTATGACCACACGCGCCGAAATTGACGGCGAAATGGGCGATCTGCACGTCGGTCAGCTCGCAAGGCTCATGTCACAGGCTATGCGAAAGCTCACAGCAGCTATCTCGAAATCGAGCTGCGTTGCTGTATTCATAAATCAGGTGCGCGAAAAGATAGGCGTTATGTACGGCAACCCCGAGACTACTCCCGGCGGACGCGCACTCAAATTCTACGCCTCAGTCCGCATCGAGGTAAGAAAGGGCGAGGCTATAAAATCCGGCTCCACCATTATCGGCTCGTCCACCAAGTGCAAGGTCGTAAAGAACAAGGTAGCGCCTCCCTTCAAGGAGTGTACCTTCGACCTCATGTACGGCACCGGTATATCGCGTACAGGCGAGGTGCTCGACCTCGCAACAGAGCTCGACATCATCAAGAAGGGCGGCTCATGGTTCAGCTATAACGGTCAGAAGCTCGGTCAGGGACGCGATAACGTCAAGGAGGTCCTCAAGAACGACGAGGCTCTCATGAAGGAGATAGAGGACCAGATACTCGCAAGAAGAAGCGAGCTCGAGGGCGTTATCACTCCAAAGGGCGATGACGATGAGGCTGCCGCCAAGAGCGGTGAGGCTTCCGCAAAGCCGCAGGAACAGTCCGAGAACGATGATATCCTCGCCGATATCGAGGAGGACTTCGAGGAGTTCACTCCCGCTGACTGATGCTCAGGATAGTCGCCTTAAAGCCGCAGAAAAAGAAGCGCTATGCAGTGACCTTCGATGACGGAAGAACTCTCATGCTCGCCTGCGATACGGTCTGGGACTTCAATTTGCAGGAGGGCACTGAGCTCGATGACAAACGCTTCGCCGAGCTGATGAGGGCTGCCGTGAGGGCGAAGATACGCGCTGCGGCACTGAAAAAGCTCTCCTACAGGGACTATTCCTCCGCTGAGCTGACAAAAAAGCTTTCGGAGGACTTCCGCAGCACAGCCGTTATCCGTGAGATAGTCGGAAGGCTCGCTGAGGAGGACATAATAAATGATGAAAGATATGCCGATCGCCTTGCATATAAATATATCATGGTAAAAAGGTTCGGCGTCCACCGTGCAAGGCGTGAGCTCATGCTGCACGGCATAGAAAGACCGGCTGCCGATGAGGCTCTGAGCCGGTATTCCGGGAGCACTCAGGATAATCTCGCAGTGCTGCTCGAAAAGAAATACGCGCGTTTCCTCACCGACAGGGAAGACCGCAGCGCAGTTGAACGGGTGAAAAGCTCGCTGGTGCGCCTCGGATACAGCTTCACGGAAGTGAACCGCGCAATAGATGAATTTTTCAGTATGGAGGAACAATAATGCCCGTCAAGGTCGGAATGGTATCGCTCGGCTGCTCAAAAAACCTCGTTGATTCCGAGCGTATGCTATACAAGCTAAAAAAACACGGCTATACACTGGTGACAGAGCCCGGTCTCGCCGATATCGCGGTAGTGAATACCTGCGGCTTCATAAAATCGGCTAAGGAGGAGGCTATCGAGACTATCCTCGAACTCGGCAAGCTCAAGGCGGAAGGTACTCTCAAAAAGATAGTCCTCACAGGCTGCCTCATCGAACGCTATAAGGAGGAGGCTGCCGAGCTTTTCCCGGAGGCCGATGCTGTTGTCGGAATAGGCGCTAACAAGGACATAGTTGACGTTCTCGACCATGTTCTCGCCGGCGAAAGATACCTTTTGTTCCCGCCGAAGCTCGATGCCGAGCTGACCGGTGAGCGTATCATATCGACCCTCCCCTTCTTCTCCTACCTGAAGGTCGCAGAGGGCTGCTCAAACTGCTGCACCTACTGTGCAATACCTCTGATAAGGGGAAAATTCCGCAGCGTGCCAATGGAGGAAGTCATCGCAGAAGCCCGTGAAATGGCTGAAAACGGCGTTACCGAGCTGGTCGTCATAGCACAGGATACCTCCCGCTACGGCGAGGACCTCTACGGCAAGTCAAAGCTTCCCGAGCTTCTGAAGGAGCTCTGCAAAATTGACGGTCTCAGGTGGATACGCACCCTCTACTGCTACCCCGAACGCATTACTGACGAGCTCCTCGATACCATTGCCTCTGAGGAAAAGCTCGTGAAATACCTAGAAATACCGATACAGCACTGCGATAAGGATATCCTCAGCCGAATGGGACGCTGGGGCAGTCCCGAAGAGCTGGAGGCGCTGTTCAGACATATCCGCGAGAAGATACCCGGAGTTATCCTCCGTACCACCCTCATAACAGGCTTCCCCGGCGAGACCGAGGAGCAGTTCACAGAGCTCGCGGAATTCGTGCAGAGAGTGCGCTTCGACAGGCTCGGCTGCTTCGCCTATTCACAGGAGGAGGGCACAAAGGCTTCCGAATTCCCCGACCAGATAGACGAGGAAACTGCCGCAAGACGTGCCGATATCATCATGGAACAGCAGATGCTCATAAGCGCCGATAATAACCAGAAGCTCATCGGAAAAGAGTTCGACGCGGTTACCGAGGGCTTCGACCGCTTCGGCGAATGCTGGTTCGGACGCACCGCAAATGACGCTCCCGATATTGACGGAAAGGTGTTCTTCACCTCCGATAAGCCCCTCAGCGTGGGCGAATTCACAAGGATAAAGATTACCGATACGCTGGACTATGACCTGATAGGAGAGGTGATAACTACATGAATCTGCCAAATAAACTCACTCTCCTGAGAGTATTCCTGATACCCTTTTTCCTGCTTTTCATGTATATTGATGTGCCTTGCAAATACCTCATCGCGCTTGTGGTGTTCTCGGCAGCCTCGGTAACAGATGCACTCGACGGAAAGATCGCCCGCAAACGCGGACTTGTCACCAATTTCGGAAAATTCCTCGATCCGCTTGCGGATAAGGTCCTCGTCATCGCCGCCCTGACCGTTTTCGTCGAAATGGACGAGGTCAGAATGAGCGCGATACCCCTCATCATCATAACCGCAAGAGAATTTATGGTGTCCGGACTCAGGCTCCTTGCAGCCGGCGGCGGCGTTGTGGTCGCGGCAGGCATATGGGGCAAGCTCAAGACCGCTTTCACTATGGTGACTATCATCGCCATTCTCTTCTGGCTCAGCCTCATTTATGACTTCAGCATCGACTTCCCTTGCAGTTTTGTCGATGCCGTAAACGATATCGCTATCCCGGTACTGATATGGATATCGACCGCCCTCACCGTTATCTCCGGTGCGGTCTACCTCAAAGGCTACTGGCACCTGATAGACTCGGATAAGTAAGGAGGAAGCCATGACTCACTGTGCAGGTCAGATCAAGTATCTGATAGCGATAAAAGAGCTCTCCGATACGGACGATTATGTGAAATGCGTGGATATATCCCGGCACCTCGGCGTTTCAAGACCAAGCGTAAGCAAAATGCTGAGATGTCTCGCAAACTGCGGCTATGTCTATGAGGACTTCGGAAACAGCGTCGTGCTCACCCCCGAGGGAAAAGCTGCCGTCGCGGAGATATTCTCCACTTTCAGCGAAGTCTATACCTTCTTCCACAGGTTCCTCAGACTGTCACAGGACGAGGCGCATTCGCAGGCGATAAGGTTCATAACCGAGTTTCCGCAGGATACCTGCGAAAGACTTCGTGCCGTCGTGAGAAAAACTCTCAAAAAGAATAAGTGAACCTATTTTCCGTAATGGTATAACCGTAATTAAAGAAAAAACAAAACCGGAAGCTGTGAAGCTTCCGGTATTTTTTACCCTCGCAGCGCTACTGTGTAATCATGCAATCGCAGACCTCGCATTCCTTTTCGCAGCCGCATTTCATCCACTCGTCGCAGGAGAAGCGCTCGCTCAAACGTCGCAGCACGCGAAAGATATGCCATAGCACGACTGACGGACGGTACATCTTTGCTGCCGGCTCGCTGTAAACTCCGTCCACCAGTGCCACAGCCTTGTACGCCATATCGAGGAACTTAGCGTTCTTAGCACCGAAAAGCTCATACGACAGCCTGTAGAGCCAGTTGACGGCGCTTTCCCTGCCCAGCTTGCAGCGGTATTTCACATACAGACATACCAGCAGCACGAATACATTATCCGCATATATCGCCTCGCCGCGGTCGTCCCAATGCGTGAAGACCGACTGTGCAGTCAGACGGGCACGGCGGAGGAGCTTGCAGTCCGGAAATCCCATTGCCTTTGCAGCCAGCAGAACAGGGTTTGCGAGCATATTTTCATTATAGGAATAGAATTGGTCAGTGAACGCGGAGATAAGGCTTCCCAGCACAGCGTCAAGGTCATCGAGAACGCTGCCATTCAGGTGAGCGAAAGGCGTCAACTCGCCGAGAACAAATCCCTTAGCGTTATGGGCGGCGTTCCAGAAGTCCTTATCCTCGCTGTGCCTGAGCCTGCACATAAACAGGCTGTCGCGCTTCCTCATGGGGAAAAGGCAGAGATAGGCCGCGGTCTCAAGGACGGTATCAAAGAACCTGTCTGCATCGCCGAAGTCTTTGGAGAAGCTTTCAGCGGACCGGAGCAGCCGTTCAAGCGCTGCTTTATCGAATACCGGCGCTGTATCGGGAACAATGTTGAAGTCAGGCTGATGAAAAAAGGCGTACTCGCTCATGCTGTTTCTTCCTCATCGCTGAGCTCGAAGACGTCCTCGAATGCCAAAGCGTCCTCCTCTTCCTCATCATCGCCGCTGAAATCGAATACCTCATCGAACCCGGCGTCGTACTCGTCCGTTTCCTCATCGTCCTCAAAATCGGTCTCGTCATCGCTGCTATTTTCAAACTCCCACTCGTTCTCAAGCATTTTCTCGTAGTATTCATTGAGAGCTTTGAAGATGTACCAGAGCAGTACCGTAAAAGAATACTTGCTCTGTAAGGGACGAACGCCGATCTTATCCACCAGAAGTATAGCGTCGCCGATCACGTCGAAGCAGTTTTGCGGAGCGAAATCCGTGTACGGCAGATGCTCATACATTAACGAGACCGCGTCAATGCGCTTGGCATTCAGACTGAGAGAGGTATAAAGTGCGACTGCAAGGGCGAAAAACGGGTCGTTAAGATAATCCGTTACGCATTCCTCGCCCAGGAACTCGTCGATATTGTACAGGATCTCGTCGTAGTCACGACGGTCAAACAGCTTTTCGAGCGCCTTCTCCGAACCGCAGACCTTAGCCAGAATTTCGCGGAGAGCCGCTTCAATATCCTGATAAACCGTTTCACGGATATCGGGCTCCAGGTCGTCCTTGCCCGGAAGCCTGTTTACGAACATTCTTGCATAGTGAAGAGCGTAATATGCAGCAGGCCTGTCAGGGTGCAGCAGAATGCTGAGCTGCGAGAAGAGGCAGTAATCATTCCCTGCCTCGCCGCTGTTTTCAAGGCAGATGCCGGCGACTGCCGCCAGCACGAAGGTATTCATATCCAGAAACTCGTCGTTGACGTCAAAGCAATTGACCGCTCTTTCATAAGGGATAGCAAAAGGATCGAAGTCCTCATCAAAATCAGAAAACGCCCTGCCGAAGTCATAATTGTTATTCATAATTATTTTCCTTTCTGTTTTAACGGCTCGTCAGCCGCGGTAAAAACTCAGGAGCTCCTTGTTGTGATGTAATTATATAATATTGCGCAAGCGCTGTCAAATGTCTGATCACGAAAAAAAACGGAGATGTAGGCAGATCATTTTGCATATGTCGATGCAAAAACGTATGATGTCCTGATGAACGTCACGAATTTTCGAGATTTCTATATATTATTCATATACCCATATATATAACTGCGAGGGTTGCTTTTTAGTTTCATCAATCATTGCGCAACAATATCTTCTTCGCCGCATACTTGGTGGAAAAGCACATATTTTCAGCTCGCGATTTATGCAAAGTGCTGATTTTCTCGAAGATTTTCTCAAAAAATGGATTTCTCTTGACAAATCCGCAAATTGGGTGTATACTGTAAACATAAAGAGCAACGGTTTCACAATGTGGTTGCTCAATTCAAAAAATCAATTATTATTTTTATAAGGAGGTAATCTTTATGTTAAAACAAAACGATAAGGTTATAGTAAAAAAGGAATTCGACGGCATCGTCGAGGGAGTGAACGAGGGTCGTAAGACTGTTACTGTTGTTTATGACGGTGGTTCACGGCACGCGACCTTCCCTTGGGGAGCATATGAGATCGAGCCGGTAACACCGGACCCTGATTGGGACAACGCAAGAGCTGCTCTGCCTCAGCCTCAGCCTGCGAAAGTAAAACCGGCTCAGTCTCAGGCTCAAGTTTTCTCGCAGTTCTCGCAGAATTACTGGATCCTCGTTCAGCCTAATAGCGCTGACGAAGTCGAAATCGACCTGAAATCGCGTCTCGAATCGGATTCCCATTATTCAATGTATATATGGTCACCTGATATAGATGCTTGGCGTTACAAGAATATTAAATTCCTAAAGACTGGAGATATTGTTTTCCATGTTGATGGTACTGGCATTTTCGGAGTAAGCCGCGTTACAGAAGATCCCTTAAAGACCGGTGTTCCTTGCCCTTATGTAACAAACGCAACATATAAAAATATGAAAGGTGCAGAACGAAAAGTCGATTTCCATAAACTGATTAAGCCTATTGACCTTAACAATAACAATATGAAAAATTTTATAGACCAACATTATATACCTGGTGTTGAGGGTACACCTTCTGCTTTTCAGAAAGGTGGTACCATACATCAGGGCTCATACCTGCATCGGCTTGAGAAAGAAATCGCAAAGAAATTTGTTAGCATCGTTAAAACAGAAAATCTCATCAAAGACAAAAATTTCGTTAATAATTTACCGCAAGTGATATAAGAGGAGGACTGAATAATGCTCAAACGAATCGAACTCTACGACCAGTGCGGAAAATGCTATGAGGTCGAGTCAAATATTGACCTCTCTACAGTCAGCAGGATCGTTATAAAGTATGAAGACGGCAGCTATGAAGCATTCGCCTCCGAAAATACTGACACTGCACCTCGTGCGAAAACTGTCCCTAAAAACGACTCACCGGTCTCGAACCGTGTGCAGTATATGCTCGATATCATCAGAGCTATAAGGGAAAAACTTAACGGCAAGGCGATAAACAACATTGATAAGGTCAGAGGAGCCTATAACGAAGCGGTCAGGGATTATGCGGGTAAAACCGGCTTAACAGAACCTTCGATCAAATCCAAATTCATCAGAAGCGTCCCCCATGACTTTAACGGGAATAAGACCGATTTTTGGTTAGAATTTTTAGCCGGCAATAAGCTCAGCGAGCTCAGGCAAGAGCTCAGAAAGAGCTGTGACAAAACCAGAACCCAAAATGCTGACATTGATGCTATTGATAAGTATTTCAATAACATCTGATGCGTAACCCCTTGCCTCAGAAAAACAAAAAGCCTCGCAGGATAGCCCTGCGAGGCGATTTTTCGTATAGTCCCAGTTGGGATAAAATTATCTCTTCGATAAAGTGCATCACCGTAATATTGCCATTTGTATGTCGCTTTGTTAGTTACACGTTTGTTACCTTGTCCGTTTTATTACAATCCAAAATTAATTTAGAAAGGCAAATCATACTTTTCAACAGGTTTGTTAGAAATTTTATTTATTAAATTTCTGATGATAATATTCTTTTTATTATCATTAGAATTAGTTAGCCACTCACAAAAATTAGCTACATCCTCAACTAAAATGTTAGAATGATTATAAGTGTAACCTGCATTTACAAATGCACTAACTACCTCAGTAGTATTGCTAATATATGTTTCGAATATGTTGTTACTCAGGACTGTATTAAGCTTTGATATTATATTGTTACAGTCGTTATTGAATGTGGGTGAATCGGTATACTCTCCGATTATTGAATAAATGGCATTTGCAAAATTAGTATATATCCTTTTTTCTTCATCAGTAACAGATAAAGAACTAAATGCATTTTGATCAATAGCTTTTTTTATATCTCCAAATGAAGCGTATCTGTCTTCAGGCTTTTTTGCCATCATTTTATCTATAATATGTTGAAACTTAAACTCTGGGCAAGGGGATGTATTTAGCAGTCTATTCATTAATTCTGCTAAATAAAACATATCTGTTATAGAAGTATACGTTCCGTTGTAATATTCTATGGGGAGAGTATCTGAATTAGCTCTATTTATTTCATCATATAAACTATCATCTGAGTTTTCTCCAGGTTGAATAATTTTTCCAATACCAAAGTCAATCACTTTTACAACATCATTTTTGTCAATAAGAATATTTCCTTCTCTGATATCTCGATGAATGATGCCATGTTGTTGAAGATAATCGAAAGCATCTATAAGCTGAATAAAAATATCATTTGAGGTAGTAGTTTTCAATCCCTTAGAACACTCTTCAATCCAATCATCAATTCTATCACCGTCAATATATTCCATGAGAATAAAACCCGTAAGTATATTTTCATATGCATAGTAATTGTATATTCTTACGATATTATGATGATTAAGCTTATACATAATTTTAATTTCATCAAGAAAACTTTTGAAAAAACGTTTCTTTTCATCTTCACTATCAACGTCTGGTTCGTATTTTTTCGCAACGAACACTTCGTCAATAAAAGGATCGTTCAATAATACTGTTTTTCCGAAAGAGCCTTCGCCTAAGTTATTATTTAGCATAACATATTCTTTCTTTTTCAAAAACTCGATAATGTCCCCGTTGTTTTTCATAAAGCTCCCCCTATTAGTTTAAGTTAAGAATTAACTCTCGTGTCTTTTCATTTCTTCAACAATCAGTTTTAAAGGCTTATTATTGATTTTTCGCTGTTCATTATATTGCATATAGGCATATAGTGCATTAGCTCTATCTTGTACAGCAGACTTTATTTCGTCATCAGAAAGCGAATTAAGATAATCCACATATTTTATATAATAAGTAAAATTACGTGGATCGACAAAACGAAGGAAGTAGGATTTCAATAAACGAATGTTATTGTAATTGTCATTTAACCACTTTATTTCTTGAGCAATACTGTCATTGTTCATGTCAATAAAAAAGTTGTGCCACTCTGCGCTTTTGTCAAGTAAATCAAATAAATTGCTTGGTTTATTCATAGATAATCACCTCAATAAGTAGTATGTTTAGTTTTATAGCTATAACTATATTATAGCGTGATTTACTATACAAAACAAGCTTTTTTATTTCATTTTAGTAATCAGCCTTCATTCCACCAAAAAAGAAAGCCGTAAGAATGTAACTCAACTAATAAAAGCCATTTCATGCTTATTGACAATCACGAAGGTGCGATATATAATTAAATAATAAAAATATATTCAGCTATGAAACACATCCGCTTTTTCGTTGAATATATAAGTGAATGCATTCATATCGGAGAGGAGTGAACCGATGACTCACAGCGAGTATCGTCTGCTTTGGGCGACTGACAAAGCAAGAGCGCAGCAGACGCTGTTCAATGAGTACCTGAATTACGTTTATGTGATAGTTTTTAACCGTCTGCGAGGCTGCGGCAGTCGTGAGGATATTGGCGATTGCGTTATTGACGTGTTTATGGACGTTTTCTCCTCATACGACCACAAATATGATATAGATGGCGATATCAAAGGCTTTATCGGCACTGTCGCTTTTAGAAAGGCAGCTAATTACTATCGCAGACTGAGCAAAAACAGTTTGGGCATTTCATTGGATGACGGATACGCAGAAGTCATACCTTCTGACGAGAATATACCTGAAGCCACCGAAACAGACGAACTCAGAACGATGTTACTCGATTTGATAGAAAGCCTTGGAAAGCCCGATTCTACGATAATCCTTGAAAAATACTTCTACGGTAGCAGCACTCTTGACATTGCAAAAATCGTACATTTATCGCCGATAACAGTAAGAGTCCGCAGCAGCAGAGCACTGAAAAAGCTGAAAAAGCTGCTTGCGGACAAGGATATCACGATATGAATGGAGGTCAGTATGAAAAGGCTTGATCTGAAAATACTCAAAAACGCCGACAGACAAACGGTTGAACGGCTTGCTGAGTTGTGTCCGTCGGCAGGTGAAAAAGAGCGAAAAAAACTGTGGCGACGGCTTGAAAGCCGCTGCAAAGACAACAGCTACGCATATTCTGTGCAGGGAGTTGATACCTACAAGCGTTCCGCTGTTCATCGTTTTGGTATGGTGGCTATGTGTGCGGCGATCATTCTTATTATCACAGGCGGCATATTTGGTCTGAAAAAGCTCAATGCTCCGAATATTTCAGTCTCTCCGTCCGTTGAGATAACAACTACCGCGGTAACTGAAACGACTTCAAATGATAAAACAGATGCACAGACTGAGCTCGTCCTGAAAATGCTTAACAGCATTGACTATTATGACAAGGTCTCAGGAACGCTTGTTGAAAAAGGAAACGGCAACAGCTTCAACGATGTCGGGTTTGAAGTTGACCTGACGACTGCACGCTCCTACAGCCATATCAGGCAGTGCTGGTCAGACTCTCACGAATCAGTTATAAACGGCAATATTTCCAGCGCTGAACTTATCAAAGATGAAAATGAGACCTATGATTTCATCAGGTACAGCGACGGAAACAGCGTATATACCTACAATCTGTCATCAAAGAAAAAAGAATACATTTCTCCTGCGGTCAAGCGTACAGAGTCTGAGAAGATACCAGATGATGAGCGCCGTGAGGGGAGTAGCAAAAACTTATGGTGGAAATGGCGAACAGATCCGCTGAACTGCGAATACGCTTCGCACAGTCTGTTTCCGCAGCTGATAGTCAGTATCTCACTGGAAGATCAGGATACATGGCAGATAGACGGCAGTCAGACTTACATCGGCAGAGAATGTACAGCCGTGAGCGGCAAGGACGGCATTTTTTCAGCACTTATCGACGCTAAGACAGGAGTGCTTCTGAAATATGTTTCTTACGATGAAAAGGGCGAGATAAGCGGATATATCTGCGTTCAGAGCATTGCATTCGATGATGAAGCTGACGTAGTCCGTGGGTTCGATTTCTTGGAAAGTGAGGCTGAATAAATGAAAAAGATAATTTCATTTACACTTGCAGCTATCACGCTTTTTTCGGCAGTTTCTTGCAGCTCTGCCAGTGAAAAAAGCAACAGTACATCAAATAAAGCGGCAAATGTAATAACTGATAAGTCCCGTATTTTTAAGAGGTCAGAGTTTCCGTTTCCCGATAAACTTAATACCATAACAGATATTCTGTATGATGAAAAATCGGGGAAAGTCTGCATTATCGGACAGGATGAGAGCGGTGAAACGTTATGCTGTTTCACTGACAGCAGCTTTTCGATGTACAGGTATGCTGACCTCGGCATAAGAAGCGAAAACGAGTGCAGTGCAGCATATCTTCTGTCCGACGGAAAGCTCTATGCTCTCCTAACGCTGACCAATTATGCGGATGACGATATCGCCAACGCTGAATATACCTATAAGCTGAACATTTACGATGACAGCTTCAGTTTGCTATCGTCTGTCAATATAGAGAATACCGATGAAAACGATTTGGGACAGGCTTCGGGTCTGTACATGGCTAAGGATAGCGGGCTTGTTGCTGAAATAGGTTCGCAGTATGTAACTATAGCTCCCGACGGCAGAATAACAAGCGCAGTACAGCGTGAAAAGAATGACGAGCTTGGTATCGCCGATATGATAGCCGATACGTGGAAATATTCGTATTATTACCGCGATAATACAGCGTTCTATGGCGTGAAGTCCGATAAAAGCAGAGAAAAGCTCGTCGACTTTGCAAATTCGGGACTTAGCGACGTCAGAAGCATTGCTCCTTTAGCTGACGACGAATTCGTGTGTACTATTGGCGGCAAGCTGTACAGGCTCTCCGAGAGAGATAACGCTGAATTGGCAGATGTCAAAGAAATAACACTGGCTGTTGCTCTCAATATCGACAGCATACAGCCAATGATAGCAGATTTCAACTCGGGCAGCAATCTTTACAGGGTAAATGTCAAAAACTATTCCGACGGACACGAGCACACTATTGAAGGTTTTGAAAGTGCTGCTCACGATCTTGAAATGGATATAATTTCAGGAAATGCTCCTGATATGGTCTGGCTCGATACAAATGAGACGGAAAAACTGGCTTCAAAGGGGGCATTTACGAACTTATATGAGCTTATGGAGAGCGACACAAGGTTTACAAGGGATGCTTTTCTGCCGAATTATCTGGAAGCCGCTGAAACTAACGGTCATCTTTATTCTATAACTCCCACATTCATGATAAGGACTATGGCTGCAAAGTCGAAATTTGTTGATAAGGAGAACTGGACTTTTGATGAATTCAAGGCTGCTTATGAGTCACGTCCTGACGGTATGGAGTTGTTTGAAACAGCCAATAACAGGAACGCAGTTTTTGATAGGCTATCAAACTCCGGAGCTGACTTCATTGACCTGACTACACATACCTGTTCATTTGATTCGCAGGAGTTTATTGATATGCTTGAATTTGCAGGACAGTTTCCGGGTGTGGACGAATATGCATGGGAACAGTGCTCATGCAGAAATAATACGGCTCTGCTGAGCGATATGTACTTTTCTTCTTTCAGAGATATAAATGTGCAGAAGCAGTCTGTATTTGGCGAGGATATGACATTTGTAGGAGCTCCGTCCGCTGACGGAAAAGGCTCTGTCATGCTGCCGTCAAATCAGTTTGCAATTATGGAGACTTCAGATAATAAAGAAGGCGCGTGGGAGTTTATCAAGCTATTTCTTGCCGATGAATGCTACAATGGGAATCCGAATGGTATCCCTGTTACCGAAAACGGATTAAAAAAGGTTATGGAATCCGCTCTTGAACCGCCATTTTATTACGACGAGCTGAACGGCAATAAAAAGGTATATATGGACGAAACAGGTATGGATTCATACTCAAATGAACAAATAAAGATAACTCCTATGACTGATGATGAGCAGAAGAGATACGAGCAGTTTGTCCGCAGCGTCCGGAGGATATCCTCGGGAAATACAGAACTCGCTATTAGCTCTATAATCTCCGAGGAAACTGAATACTATTTTGCAGGAGAACATTCTGCCAAGCAATGCGCTGAGATGATACAGAACCGTGTATCTATACTGCTTAGTGAACAACAATAAATATAATGGAGCATTACCGATCGGCAATGCTCCATTTTTCCTTTTATTCATCCTCGTCCGAACACTCATCCAGCCCATGTATGAGCTGAATATAAACACACTCAGCTCGGTCACGTTCCTCACCCTCGGTAGTCATCATCTGCCTGAGAAAGAAATCCTTCGCTTCTTCGTAATCGTTCCAGACTTCTTTCTTGCCGTTGCAGATGGTAGTGACTGTGCGTGTTCTCGGCATTGCGAGTTCGGGTATTCTAAACATAAAATCGCCTCCATAAATTATTGTTGTGAATCTATTATAGCGGACAGATATTCAAGAGTCCAGCTATGCGGAATGATTGTAATTATTTTTGTGAAGAGCGCAGCAAAAAGAAGATAAAATCCAGTGCAATGCGCATTGTATTCTGTCAGTGCCTCAGCTGCAAAACTTTACACGTAAAAAAGTTCAGCGGCTGCCATATCTGTGCCATCTTCTCTTTGATCTCAGCAAAGTCGCTATCGAAAGAATTATCGTTGCGGCTAACCTGAACAATGATCTGATTGATATTGTTGGAAATGGAAGTTGCAAGACGGTATATTTCATGAAGTTTATCTTCATTGAAATGAACGATATAACCGTCCAACAACATAGCTCTTACAAAACCTGAAAAAGTTCGCATCCCGCTGTTTTTATACTTACGCTTGAACGCTTCAAGCTCTTCCTCGGTGACCCTGATTTTCAGGAAAATGTCACGCTTATTTTTCTGCTGTTTATTCGTTTTTCTTCTCATAAAAATCTCTCTTTCTTTTATTCAGATTCGGGGTCTGAGGGGTGTCCCTCTCACAAGCTTTGTATTGTGTGGTTTTCAGTTTTTGTACCCACACAATACCGTGCTTGCTACTCTTCCCAACGCCCCTATGGGCGTAGTTTCATTTTTCTCTTTTCAGAAGAGAATTCCAGGCATTTCAGTGCCTGTCTGTCATGTCATTTTTCTTTTCAGACAGCTATTCGATCTACACGGTTACACACTTCACACACATGAATATACCTGACCGAAGTTTTCATCATCAAAAAAGAAAAAATAACTGTGATGCTTTCCATATCTATAATAGGAAAAGAAATGTGTAAGCGTGTAAGTCCTGATATTTCTTCTTTTAAGGTGTGTTGTGAAGCGTGTAGCGTACCGTGTAAAATGTGTTTTAGTACATGATAGTCGGTGGTCGGTATGTGTAACTGATTCCGATGAAACCTCTCGCACGTTTACCCTGTTCATTGACAGCGTTTTCGGAGTAAGTAATACCGTAATCATCTGCATGAGATTTCAGATAGCCGGAGAAGGTTCGCCTTGAAAGTTCATCAAGATTATTGAGCCTGCACCAGCTCTGATATGCCCAGTATAATTCCTGAGAATGTATCTGTCCCGAAGCGTCAAACTTGAAGTCATGCTCACTCTCCATAAAGGGAATGATATTGTTGCACTCACGCTCGCTGCGTTTGAGGTTTTCTTTCGCCTGATCGCTTATGGTAAACTCAAAATCATTCGCTATCAAACGCTCCAATCCTTCAATACACCAGAGGAATATTCCTTCCTTTTCAGCAAGCAGTTTTTCGGTCAGATGTTTGTCTGCTGTACGGTCTTTCGGAACGGGCTTTGCTACAAGTATCATCTGCCTGCGGAAGAAGCCTTCACTGCGATCATAAAGTGCAGAGATCGGATTGTTGCCGAATGCGATAACTCTTGTGTACAATAACGCCTGAAAAGAAGGACTGCCTTTCGGTTCGATCTCCATAGGT
>CACYSQ010000006.1 GCA_902777125.1 Ruminococcus flavefaciens | reverse complement strand
AAATGTTGATAATGATACGCTGCAAAGACTTATCAATAATAAAGACGCCCTTGACGCACTTATGCGTATCGAGGGATTCAGAAGTCTTAATCAGGATATCGAAACGATCATAAACAAATCCGAAACTGTCAAGAAAGCTAAAAAGGAAGGTGCAGACAAGCTCACTCCCAAGGAGCAAAAAGAGCTTACCGACGAGGAAAAGGAATACAAGTCACTTCGCAAGCAGATACAGGAGAAGCTCATCAAGTTTGCTACCCGTGTACCTGTATTCATGTATCTCACCGACTATCGTGAGCGTTCACTGAAAGATGTTATCACTCAGCTTGAACCGGGACTTTTCAAGAAAGTCACAGGTCTTGACGTCAAGGACTTCGAGCTGCTGTGCTCCATAGGCGTATTCAATGCAAGTCTTATGAATGACGCTATATTTAAGTTCAAGCGTTATGAGGACGCAAGCCTTGTTTATACGGGCATCGACAAGCACGAAAGTGACGAGATCGGTGGCTGGGATACTGTTATCCGCCGAGAGGAATACGAGAAACTGTTCTATAATCAGCAGGCTACTATGGACACTCCTGAAAGCAATGAGTCTCCAGCAGACACTATTGCCGCTGCCGTTACAACAACTGTTCCCAAACAGGAACTTGTTACCGCACGGTACGGCATACATACTCCTGACAATAAGCCTAAAAAAACTTCTGCTCCTGCAAAACCTGAAGCCGAATCCTTCGATGTTTCAAAAGTTAAAGTCGGAGTTAAGGTGTCACATAAGATGTTCGGTGTCGGTACTGTTGTCAAAAAGTATAAGTCCAATAAGTATGTTATAGTTCACTTCAAAGACGGCGAGAAACAGTTCTTGCTGCCTGATGCATTTACTAAGGGATTTCTTGATTTAGTTTAACAAAAAAGCTGTTATGCATAGATAAATGTATAACAGCTTTTGATTTTATTCTTTGTTATTCACCCAATTAGGAACTGCATTATAGTGCCCTTTTAAATATTCTGTTACTATTTTTTTATCGAATCTAACATCATAGCTATCTAAAGAATAAATTGATGAATATCCTTGATTATCCTTATTTACAAAACTAATTTCATCACGTCGGAGAAGTTTTAAATCCATTAATTGTGATTCGTGAGTTGTAACAATCAATTGAACATTTCTTTTTTCGGCCATCATTAAAAATTCTTCAATGAACTTCAATGTAAGTAATGGATGAAATTTACGATTTATTTCATCTATCACATATGTTCTGTTTTCATTACTTTTTAATAACACTTCTATAATATCTAATAAGCGAACCGTACCATCTGATTCATCTGAAAGCGCAAAAGTAGCTTCTGAATTTTCATGCTTGAAACTCATTGTTTTAAATTCAAATTGCAATTCATTATTTAATTCGATTATATACATATTGTGTCTTTCAGGCATTCTAATCAAGACAGCTGGTTTAAATGTATCAGGTATTTCAGGATGTTGATTTTTTTGATCAAGTAACCGTTGCTGTATTTCTTTTATCATATCATTAGGTATATTTGCAGAAATCTTATCTTCAGTTACAGGAACAATTTCAAATTTAACAATACCAGTTGAAAAATCAGATAGTTTTTTTGTAATCTCTTCGATACTTTCCGAATCGTTTAAAATAGAATAGTTTGTAATAGGGTTTTCGGGTGAATTAACATCAAGATCATATTTAATCCAAGAAAAAACTCTTTTGAATACGTCTAATTTTGAACTTTTATCATACAAGGATGATTTATTTTGGTTCATTAATTTTAAGAATAATACCGTTTCGTCAGATTTAATATCTTCGCCATAAATCTTAAGTCTTTCCATGTGCTTACTCGAAGTTATATATTCACCAAGCAAAAATGCGCTGTTTTGAATATCTCTTGTAAATATACTTCTTCTGCTTCCGTTTTGTAATTCTTCATAAAGCCATTCTTCTGTAAATATGCTTTTGGATAAAACTGATTTAAAACCATATACAAAAATTTTTCCATCTAAGAGCAGTTTGACTTCAAATAAAGATGTCTTTTCTTTGTTTTCTTCATTAACTCTACAATATAATGGGTAAGACCCTGTTCTAAATGATTCCACTACTATAGACTGAAAAAAACCAAGTGCAGTAACTAAATTCGATTTACCAGAAGCGTTAGCTCCGTAAATGGACAGAAACTTTAGCAATTTGTGCTTACCATATTTCTTTAGTCGATTAGAATTATTTCTATATTTTCCTGCTTCCATGCTCAATTCTTGAGTATCGTAAAATGATAGAAAATTATTAACTGAAAAACTTATTAGCATAATAATCACCAAATACATTATAAACCATTCATCAGCAAAAGTCAAGTTTTTTCTTAAATTTCTCTGATACATTCATACTTTCAAGAAAATCTTAGCGCAAAATGCTTTTAAAGTGAAAAAAACGTAATAAAAACACTTGACATGTTGTCTACGAAGTGATATAATATAATTAGCACTAAAGTGCAGAGAGTGCTAAAAATTCCTGAGGAGGTGTGAAAATGGCAAAAACAAAGTCTAGCACACGCGGTGTCCAAGACAAAAAAATAGTTCCAGTCAAGCCCTATAAAAAGGCAGACGGAACAAAAGTCAAGGGTCATCGTCGTTCAACTCCTAACTAAATAGGAGAAACTTGAAAATGCTGAGCAGACGTGACCATATAATATAAATCGCAATAACATTATAGCACGCCTGCTCTGATTTTTCAAGTACATTTTATAATTTATTATGAAGAAAGGATACTTATAATGGCGAAAAATCAGAAAAAGAATAAAAGCAATAGGGGTAAAGATCCATCTGAGCTAACTGTACGCATGTTATGCGCCAAATCCGCAGGGATATGCAAATTTGATGGTTGCCCCGAAAATATTTTTCTAGACACACTTACTCTTAGTGAAATGAATAATTCTAATGTCGCACATATTGTCGCATCAAGCCCTAATGGTCCACGAGGAGACAAGGAAAGATCGTATGAATTGTCAGATAAAATTGAGAACTTGATGCTTCTATGTAAAAAACATCATACTTTGATTGACAGTCAAGTTGAGAAGTATCCAGAAGAATTGCTTTTAGAAATGAAGAAAAAGCACGAAGATAGCATCCGAGAAATGTGCGATTTAATATCCATTCCTAAATCAGAAAGAGTACTGTTCTTCTCACCAATAAAAAATTCAAGCATAACTCACATTGATAACCAGTTAGCTGCGCAAGCATTGTTACCCCACAAAAGGCCTGCATCAACTTGTGGAATAACAATGTCAATAAAGTCATCTTTTGATTATAACACTACGGAGTACTGGGCTGATCTTGATAAGCAATTAGTAAAAGAGTTTGAACGTAAAATAGGCAACGAACTTAATACTGATCCTAACACTATCTTTTCGGTATTTCCACTTGCACCTATTCCTTTGATTATCAAGCTCGGCTATTTGTTTATGGACAAAACCAACGTTGATATCTACCAAAAGAAACGTGTGCCAGATACTTGGAAATGGATAGAAACCAAAAAAACGAATTCTTTTTCCGTAAATAAAAGAGTCGTAAGGGATGGTAATAATATCGCACTTATTTTATCACTAACTGCGGATATTAATCCCCAAAGAGTTACTGATGTAGTTGATGCTGATGTAATATATACTATAAATGCTGAAAGAATAGGTGTTGATGCTATCTGCAGTATCGATGATTTGTCTGATTTTTGGCATATATATCAATCTGTCTGTGATGAAATAAAAAATACAGAAAGTGCTACTGAAGTATCCGTATTTCCGGCAATACCTGTATCAGCTGCATTTGAAATAGGTCATAGATATATGCCAGGTATCTATCCTCGACTGCGTGTTTATGATGATAATAATGGCTTTTCTGAGACACTTACTATAGGAGGTGCGGACTAATGGAATGTAAAGAGCAAGAATTAAGTAAAATTTTAGAGTATATTGCTGATGAGCTTAATATTACGCCAACTATGATGGATAAGGCTGTTAGCAGCTACGAAGCTGTAGGAAAATGGTTAGGAGAAGGCATTGATTATAAAGTAATCATAAAGCCACAAGGCTCTATGAATTTGGGAACAGTTGTACGTCCTATTGACGAGGATGATGACTATGATATGGATTTGGTATGCTTGTTAGAAGGCGGTCAGAACCTTCTCCCTAAATCACTAAAAGGACTTGTAGGCAATCGCTTAAAGGAGCATGAAATCTATAAACAGAAACTTGAAAAAGAGGGAAAACGCTGCTGGACAATGAGTTATGACGGCTTTCATATGGATATATTGCCAAGTTCACCACAATATACAAAAGCTCAACCTTTTGGTTCTACATCAATTCGGTTAACTCACAAGCTTGAAAATGGCGAATATATCAATAAATACAGCGATCCAGAAGCTTATCATGATTGGTTTGTTGACAGAATGACAAATGATCACCCTATTAACAAAAGCGGTGTTTTTTCAGAGCGTACAACAAAAATTGAAAAAGTGCCGACATATAAGAGGAGGACTACGCTTCAAAAAGCAATACAGTTATTGAAGCGACATCGTGATATCATGTTCCTTGGCAATTCTGATGATGCACCAATATCAATAATAATAACAACCTTAGCCGCTTATTCATATAAAGGCGAATCAAATATATATGATGCACTTATGTCAATACTTGATAATATGCAAAATCATATTGAATACAATAACGGAGAATACAAAATATCGAATCCTGTAATGCAGGAAGAAAATTTTGCAGATAAATGGAACGAAAAACCTCAAAAGGCAGATAATTTCTTCCGCTGGCTGACTACCGTAAAGAAGGATATTCTCGAGTCTCCTCTTAAACTTTCTGGCATTGACGAAATAGGAGAGGCTCTCAAACAGTGTTTGGGAGAAAAGCCGATAAACAGAGCGCTGAATAAATACGGAGAAGAAATGCGAACAGCTCGCGAAAATAACAGACTTTATGTTGACGGAGGTAAAAACGGGCTTGTTAACACTACCGCTGCATCTTCATTACTTAAGGTAAAGGGGCATACTTTCTTTGGTATATAAGAGCTTTTTTAAAGCCAAACGGCTGTCTTTAGCACAACAGAAAGCAGCTCTGTGTCAAACATTTGCAAATAGCAAGTGTAAAATAATTAATAACAAATTGATATGGAAATCTCAGGTTCAACCTACACATTTATCGAGGAAGTATAATATTGAATTACAGTATTCAATCAATAGCCTTCCACGAATATATATACTTGGAGATGCGTTGAAAAAGCTGGATGATCCAAACTTCCCGCATAATTATGGTGTGGATGTCGCAAAAAAGAAAGTAGAGATTTGCTTATTTCGATACAAGGAATTCACAAATAGTATGTTACTAAGTAATACAGTTATTCCTTGGGCAATTGAATGGTTATTCTATTACGAAATATGGCTTACTACTGGCGAATGGCAAGGTGGCGGAGAACATCCAGAAAGCTGATGCTTCATCATAACATTATTTAAAAACATAAACCGCTTAGAAGTCTATTCTAAGCGGTTTGTCATTGGAGCTTGTGACGGGACTCGAACCTGCGACCTGCTCATTACGAATGAGCTGCACTACCAACTGTGCTACACAAGCATATTAAATTGGGGATTTATGAGGTGCTGCACATCTGGCACAGACAGCGGCCGTCCGCTAAGAAAATCGCGGCACGGAGAAGCTGTACTGCACAAGCATATATTTATTATATCTCAAAAAGGTGATAATGTCAAGACCTAATGAGAAAAAAACAGCAGCCGTCAATCAACAGCCGCTGTTCAAATTATAGTTGTTTCACATCAATGCGGGCAAATCTTTAATAATTCTCCCACTGCATGGATATTCTTTCCATAACTACCGGAGAATTATTATCATCTTTGTCTTTTCTTGTAAAGAGTACCGCAATAAATCTATCTAAGTTTTTGTGATCTTCCACCTTTTCGCCTTCATAGTAGTAATAGGTTATTGAACCTTGTTCGGTATTATTAATAATCTCTGTCGGCTGACCATACGCATTTGCAACGTCTTCCGGAGTGGCTACGCCTGCAACAATGTTTTTTGGGATCTCGATATTAGATTTATTCCACATTGTCGTAGCCATTACACTTGAAACCTTTACAATAGCTGCTCCTTCATCGGTTTTAAGATCAGCTTTTTCATCTGTGTCGTTTTGAAGCCATACCGTAATCATGCAATCATCTTTTTTCAGATCAAAGTAATAACCATAATTATTTGTAATAGCAGATTTATCTCCCTTTATTTCCCAACCTGCATCTTTTAAATCTTTAAATGTCGCAGGCAGTCCAACGATATTTCCGCCGATAGAAAAGCGATAATCCATTATATTATCGGTCAGCTCTGTAGGCATAGATGTACTTTCGGCAGCCTCACTCTCGGGCTCTGTGCTCGCCTCAGCAGGGGAGGTGCTTTCAGCCTCTGAAGAAGCCGCAGCGGTCTTAGCCTCGGTGGACTTGGACGTATTTCCGGAGCTTGAGCTGCTTCCTCCGCAGCCTGCGAGGCTTCCGCAGATACAAAGCGCCGCTGTCATAGCGATGATAGAATTCCTTTTCATTTTGATTTCCTCCATAATAAAAAAGTGCGCAGCCGGAGCTGCGCACCGAAAAATGCATAGCTCTGATTGCTGCGGCACAACTTCGTTTCACTAAATTAGCATACGAAAAAAAGAGTATGCACTTTTACCAAAGTAAAAGTATATACTAATTCAGTGAAAATATTCAGTTGTGTCGCAGCTATTATTATAGCGTATATATCGAAAAATGTCAATACCCGTAAATACCGGCGAAAAACTATTAAATATTTATTGACAATATGAGCAAACAGATGTATAATAATATTATGTAACTTCCAATAGCTTAAAGGAGGAAAGATTATGTTTTGCAAACAATGCGGAAAGCAGGTGAACGATGGGGCAAAGTTCTGTCCCGATTGCGGCACAAGGCTTGACGACCAGATACAGGGGGCTTCCCTCAACGAGAACTTCGACGGCGGTGAGGACACTATGCTCCTGACCGAGGACAGTACCTCCCTCAACGAGAACTTCGACGGCGGTGAGGACACTATGCTCCTGACTGAGGACAGTGCCTCCCTCAACGAGAACTTCGACGGCGGTGAGGACACTATGCTTCTGACCGAGGACAGCACTCCCCTCAACGAGAACTTCGACGGCGGTGAGGACACTATGCTCCTGCCGGGAGAAGATACTCCCCTCAACGAGAACTTCGACGGCGGCGAGGACACCATGCTCCTGACCGAGGACAGCGCCTCCCTCAACGAGAACTTCGACGGCGGTGAGGACACAATGCTCCTGCCGGGAGAAGATACTCCCCTCAACGAGAACTTCGACGGCGGTGAGGACACAATGCTCCTGCCGGGAGACGATGCTCCCCTCAACGACAGCTTCAACGGCGGCGAGAATACCATGCTCCTCTCAGATGAACCTGTACACGGCAGCTTTAACGGCGGCGGAAACACAACGCCTCTCAGCGAGGATATAGTCCCCTCACAGCCGGGTCTGAAAGAGCATTCGATCGAGGAGGCAGCCGCGGCTGCTGTTCCTGCCGGTATCGGAGCCGCAGTTGAGAATAATATCCAGCAGAGCAGCGATGTTTTCGGAAACACTGACCCGTTCAGCGGAAACGCTCCGGCGGGCAGCTTCGATGACAACAGCAATACAATGAATATCCCGCCTCTCTATCCTCAGAATAACCAGCCGCAGCAGTTCGATCCCTATGCGCCTCCGCAGAACTTCCAGCAGCCCCAGGGTGAAGGCAATATCCCGCCCTACTATGAAGATCCCGCTGCATACGCTGCTCCTCCGCGTGAGGAAAAGCGCCGTGCAAAGATCGGCGGCGTGAGAATATTCTTCGCCACCTTCCTCTCTATCATAACGATCGCTTGTCTCTTTGCACTGAGCCTTTGCGCTTCATTCAAGTTCGGCGCAAACGGCAAGTCCCTCAAAAAGAGCATCAAGAAGCTCGACAAGGATGTTCTTCTCAGCGCTGAGTTCGACGGCGATACGCTTTCCGACGGTATGTACAAGACTCTCGGCATAAGAAAGCTTTCCGACGGCGAGGCTACAAAGGACGACTTCAAGGATTACCTCAAGGGAACCAATATCCTTGAATATATCGGCGAAAACGTTGAGAACTACGCAAAGTACATCATCGACGGCAAGGGCGATGACCCCTCTATCGGCTCAAATGACATCGCAAACGATTTCTTCGGCAGCAAGGATAACAACAAGGTCGCTAAGCAGGAACTCGATATGAAGTTCGGTTCGAGCGAGCTCAAGACCATAAAGAAAAACCTCGCTAAGAACGATGTTGACAAGAACCTCTCCATCAAGGAGTGGAACAAGCACACCGGCTTCGACCTAAAGAATGCAAACTACGCTTTCTCCTACATAACCCTCGGCATCGTGCTCGCACTTATCCTTGTGTTCCTCATCTGGATCGCTCTCATCGTTGACCGCAGAGGCAAGCACCTTTGCGGCTTCTACGGAAAGATATTCGGTATAAGCGGATTCCTCATGTTCATCATCGGCGCAGCGGTACTCGCAGCAGCACCTATCGTTTACGCTGTTACAGGCAATGTTATCGCTTACCTTATCTTCCATGTGCTCCTGAAATTCGGCATCATCGCTATCGGAACAGGCTTCGTTGAGCTTCTCCTCGCTTTCATGTTCAAGCGTATCAAGCGCGGCATAAAGGTAAAGGAAAAGACCGTCAAGGCTGTTGAGGCAGCAATGGAAAGCGCTGCTGAAGAAACACAGTATCAGTAAAAAAAGTCCCCCTGTCCATACAGGGGGATATTTATTGACAAAAATCGCCCCTTGTACCGGACAAGGGGTTCATTTTTTGTATGGGAGCTTTTCGTCAGTCCTACTTGACAAACATAGTAATGCGTCCTATAATTAAACTGTGGTCAAATTGTCCTGAGAATATTCAGATGAGGTGATATTATGGCTTTTTGCAGAAAATGCGGCAAGGAAATTGACGACGAGGCGATCATGTGTGTGCATTGCGGAGTGCCGACAAATAGAGCCGCCGGAGCTCCGGCTGATCCCAATGATACAGTAAATCCCGGATTGATCGTTTTATCAGTGCTGGTACCTTTTGTGGGGATAATACTTGGCATTGTAAACCTTTCCGGCGGAAAGAAGCGCTCGGGCAGCATTTACCTTTACATAGGCGCTGCTATGCTCATTATAGGTGGAATGATAGGCGTAACCTCCATGATGATGATGGAGATGATGTGACGGATGAAAAGGGCGCTCCCGCAGCATTCTCCGGATAAAACAAAAACCCCTGTGTTGTGAGATACACAGGGGTTTGTTTTGTATTGTTAAAAGAGCTATTAGTCAGCAGCGTTGAGCTTCTTAGCGAGCTGAGACTTCTTTCTTGCAGCCTTATTCTTGTGCATAAGACCCTTAGCGCAAGCCTGATCTACTCTCTTGATAGCAACCTTGATTGCCTCTGCCTTATCAGCAGCACCGTTTGCAACAGCAGCGTCAGCCTTCTTGAGAACTGTCTTGAGATTGGACTTTCTTGCCTTGTTGGCAGCAGCCTTGGTAGCGTTAACCTTAACTCTCTTCTTTGCAGATTTGATATTCGGCATTTTGTGTTACACCTCCTTGAAATTCAGCGGAATGTATATCTCTCCGCATTTTACAGATAATAGGATACGAATATCCCGATAAGTGCAACGCACACTTATCCTACTGAGACATTATTAATTATAACATTTTGCACAAGGATTTTCAATAGGCAGAACCTAAGATTTTAAGCGATAATTTAAGGTTGAAAACCGGCATATTGTACAAATAATTGGAGGGCTTATGTATATAAGGACTGATCTTGCGGTCGAAAGCTTCGGCGGAGAGGGGCTTCCGGACGGCGTTCACAGGCACAAAAGAGGCAGATGCTTCGATATTACCGAGATCGTCATCGACGATGATACCTGCGCGGAGACTATCGGCAAGGGACGCGGTCGCTACATCACTCTCGAGACCGGTCATCTCAGCCGTTTTTCGGACGATTATGAGGCTATGACCGAGGAGTTTTCCGGTGAGCTTTCGCGGCTCGTCCCGGAGGGCGATGTGCTTGTGGTAGGGCTTGGAAACAACGATATAACGCCAGATGCGCTTGGTCCACAAACTGCCGCGAGGGTTCTTGCTACCCGGCACCTCCGCGATGAGCTCGGCGAGGACGAGGACTTTCTCCTTTCCCTGCGGAGGGTCAGCACCATTGCCGGAGGTGTTCTCGGACAGACCGGCATCGAAACAGCCGAGATAGTCCGCGCTCTCGCCGGACAGCTCAGACCTGCGGCTGTTATCGCGGTGGACGCTCTCGCCTGCTCGGACGTCAGCCGTCTCGGAACGACCATACAGCTCACAGATACCGGTATATCGCCGGGAAGCGGTGTTTCCAACGCGCGGAAGGAGCTTTCCTCCCGGAATTTAGGCGTTCCGGTCATAGCGGTCGGAGTTCCGACAGTGGTGGATATGCACACGATAGTGAGGAGCCTCACGGACGCGGATATCCCCGAAGATACGCCGAATATGATAGTCACGCCGCGTGATATCGACCGTCTGACCGAGAGGGCTTCCCAGCTCATAGCGTTCGGCATCAACCTTGCGCTGCACCCTTCCCTGAGCTTCGAGGACGTCCGGGGGTTGTTTTAGTAGGGGACGGCGAGTCTCGGCTGTCGCCTCGGTCGGTGCTTCTGCTTCGCAGAGGTGTCCACCGGACACCCGCACCCTCGACGTCCCACGGTATAATTAAATATAAATCCGTCCGCCGAAAGGCAGACACAACAATTATTCACTATTCATTAATTGCAAAGGGACGCCGTATCCGGCGTCCCGCAAAAACGACCTATTTACGCAAATAACGCTCTCCTCAGCATACAGAGGTCGAGAACACTGAGCCTGCCGTCGGAGTTCATATCAGCCGCCTGCCAGTCCGCGAGGACCGCGTCCGGCTTGGAGAGCAGCCACCTCTGGAGGACTACAACGTCCGCGATACTAAGCTCGCCGTCGCCGTTGACATCGCCGACAACAGCCTGTGCAGCCGTTCCGTAAATGTGTATCTCCGCGATATTGCAGCAGTAAACGCTGTCGGGATTGTCCGGGTTGACCGGCGCCCCCCCGGGAACGCTGTAGCGCACATAACGTGCCTTTACGCCGTCAAATGCAGGGGTATAGTGAATGCCGAACGAGGGCTTTCCCTCGATAGTATAGACCTTGGTCCAGTTCTCGCCGTCCGCGGAGACCTCGAAGAAGCTGTCCGTGCTGCGGTATTCGTAGCCCTTGCGCGGACAATAGCTGATAGCGTCGAGCTTGTACATACCGCCGAGGTCAGCCTTTACCCAGCCCTCGCCGACGCCGTCAAAGAAGGTGTTGTTGTCGCCGTCGAAAGCCTTCTTATAGTCATTTGATGTCTGATTCCAGGGATCACTGCCTGATGTTTCAACAGGCTTTATCTCTGTAAGATCTGAAGGTGCTGACTCAGCGCCGTAAATAGCGATCTCAGCAACATTACAGCAATATGTGCTGTCTGTGTTCACACCGTTATTCGGCTTGCCATCCGGTACACAGTAGCGGACATATCTTGCCTTGACTGAGCCGCCATCCGGCTTGACATAGTGCATTCCGTAGCTTGGCTTGCCGTTAATGGTATAAACCTTTGTCCAGTTCTCACCGTCATTTGAAACCATAAACATAGCATCTGCACAGCGTGCCTCATAGCCTGAACGCGGACAATAGCCGAGTCTTGAGATCTCAAAGCTTGCACCGAGGTCTGCCTCTACCCAGCCAGCGCTTAATCCGTCAAAATATGTGGATGTGCTGCCGTCGAAAGCCTTCTCATAGTTTGTCTTGCTGTCGCTCTTCCATGAATCAGAACCCTTTACGGAAACAGGGATAAGCTTTTCACCGAGTGTAGTTGTGCCCTTGCAGCCATCGATGATGAAAGTTGTTACTGAGTTAGGAGCGAGTGAAACATTGAGTTTTCCGTTGTTTATAGCGGGTGAACCAACTTCTTTCCAGTTCTCGCTGTTGCTTGTTCTTATAGCCTTTGCGCTTGTTCCGACTTCATCGAACTGTGTAAGGTCGAAAGTCATATCTGAAGCGTTTCCGGAAGTATTATATGCAACAAGAACGAGCCGGCCGTTTTCCTTGTCATATGCAGCCATAGTATTAGAGCCGGAATTGAGCATGGTCATGCCGGGACGGATATATCTCGTGTACTGACCGAAGCAGTAATACTTTTTCGTGAGGATAATGGTGTTCTTGTCGTGGTCAGCAACAGCTGTTCCCCAGAATCCGGTGGAAATATCGGGCATACCCGAGTCTTTTCTGCCCTTGTATCCGGCAGCACAGATATGCTTGTCTATTACCTGCCAGAGTACCCATGCTGTGGGGTTGAGCCCGTTGCAGTCGTCAGTGATGCGGCCTGCGAGCCATAGACCGGCAGCCATTTCACCGGCATTCGTACCGGCAGTGCCGTTGCCGTCAACTTCGCTCATCCAGAGATTTTTTCCAGCAGCAATTGCCGTATTTCTGAGTCCGACACGATTTGCGCCGCTGTAAGTATGGGTATCGATACGGGAGATAGCATTCTTTGCCTCGCTTGAAAGCGCATTGAAGGCGGTTATCTGGAGGTCGATGTTTGTTTCATCAGTTCCGCACACGATAACGTCGCTCATACCGCGCTTATCCATTGATTTTTTCAGTTCTGTGATGATCTTGCTCTCAGATGCACCGGTATCAAAGTGGCAGCCCTCCTGCTTAGGACTTCCGGCATACCAGAAGTTGGTTGCAGGTTCGTTGAGGGCTTCAACGGACTGCACCTTTATTCCCCATTCGTCCTGATAATGCTTGCAGACCTCAGCGAGGTACTCAGCAAAATCATCGTAATAGTCATCCTTGAGGTTATTCTTTCCACCGTCACGGTTACCTGAGGAACAACCGGAATTTGTCATATAATACGGCGGTGAGTTCGAGAACATCTCCACGATAGCGTCGTCCCCGGCAGCCTCAACGCAGCGCTTGAGAACATTCCGCTGTTCAGCATCGGCGGTCCAGTCGTAGGTAACATTGCCGTTCTGATACTTGGTATATCCCGGCATATCGGAATCTGTACGGGTTATGTGGGTATGGGAAGGGTCATCGCCGCCGCCGATGTTGAAGCGGGCGATGTTCATGCGGAGACCGTTCTCGCCGTAGAAGGCGTCCGCAGCCTGCTGTGCGAGGGAATCCGAATAGCCTATACGGTTCGCCCACCAGCAGAGAGAGGTTCCCCAGCCCTCAAAAACGCCGTTGTTTATGGCGTAGGTGTCCATAGGGGAAATGGTAACGACAGCCGCAGCATCAGCGTGGAGCTCCTTTTCCGGGAAGCTTATACCTGTGCAGATACAGCTCAGCGATACGCAGACTGCTGCGATCTTCTTTAAAATTTGCATAGCAATTCCTCCGATCAACTGCTCCCGTGAGAGGGGGAGCAGCTTATTTCACCGAATAATATCCCAAATTAATTATACACGGCCGACCACCCCCGTGTCAACCCCAAAAGCACAGCTAAAGTGGACAAAACAACTATCCGCAAAGGTCAAGAGCAGTGCGGATAGTGCTTTTATGCAGGACGGACGATTGTTTCAGCCGATTCGCCCCACTGGTTTGTTTGGGGTTCGCCGAGCTTCATGTACCAGCAAAGCAGCGGTATCATGCCTATGCCGGTGAGCATGAGAAGTACCCACCAGCCGGCTCTGCCGACGTCGTGGAGCCTGCGTACTGACAGTGCGATGAACGGTATCAGCAGCACCCACGAAAGCAGGCTTGAAAGCAGCGGTACCATCGGATCAATGATGAGGTTGAGACCGAGTGACGCAAGCAGATAGAACAGTGCTCCGTACCAGAATTCGAGTATCGTTGAACGTCCGCTGAAATTCGTGATATTTCTGAAAAAAAGCGTTACCGAGCTCTTGAAGCCGGTATAGGAGGGGCTGTCCTGGGCAGCAGCATCAAAAAGAGGACGCTCTGCGGCGGGCTGGACGCTCTCTGCCTCTGCGTTTCTCTCCGCGGCATTTCTAATCCTCTGCTCGTAGTCGGGCTGCAAGCCTCCGCAGGATTCGCAGTATTTCGCGTTATCAAGGAGCAAGGCTCCGCAGTGTGGACATATCATACATATACCTCCTGTAATTTCATTTCAGGGCTTCGCCTATTTTCTCGCCGTATTTCACGGCAGTTTCTATGCCCTCTGAGGAATTTCTCAGTATATCGCCGTCTATGGACGCTCTCCCCTTTTCGAGGAGGACGACGACCGTTGAACCGCCGAACTCGAATTTTCCCTTTTCCCTGCCGCGGACGATGCTGCCTGCACCGTCACGGTTGCAGATGCGTCCGACCATCATTGCGCCGACCTCTATCTGTGCGGCTCTTCCGAAATTATCGGTGTCCATGAGGGTATATTCGCGGCTGTTCCGCTTATAGATATTGTATTTTTCGAGTGCGATAGGGTTGACCGTGTGGAGCTCGCCGGGAATAAAGACGTTATCCGTTTTCGTACCGCTGTCGAAGTAGCAGTAGCGGTGGTAATCATCGACCTCGAGGCGGAATATCAGGCAGAGCCCTCCGCAGAAGCCCTCCGCGAGTTCCCTGCTGCCGAGAAGGTCGGAAATCCGGTAGCGCGAGCCCTTTATCCGGAAGATGCTCTTTCTGTCGATAGGGTAAACGGTCAGCTTTGAATCGCAGGGACTTATCAGATGTTCCGGCGTCATGTCCACGGGACGCTTCCCCGGGAGGACTTTTCTTGTGAAGAAGTCGTTGTACGACCGGAAATCCCTCTGCTCAAACTGCGACATATCAATGCCGCTGCGCCTGATAAACGGCTTTATCAGGAGCTTTGAGGGACGGCTGTCCATGAATGCGCCGGCAGTTCTTGAAAGGAACGGAGCTGTCAGCAGCTTCAGTAGAAAGCGTCCGCAGGACGTTCCGTAGAGGCGTTTCAGCAGCCGGTTCTGACCCTCGTTCGTGACGATGACCTCGCCTTTTCTGTTTCGTATCATAGTCTCGCGTTCGCAAGCATGAGCTTTATGCGGTTTTCCTGATTAACTCTTGTAGCGCCGGGATCGTAGTCGATAGCGACGATGTTCGCATTGGGATTGTCCTCCTTGATAGCACGGGACATTCCCTTTGCAACGATATGGTTCGGCAGACAGCCAAAGGGCTGGGCGCAGATGATATTCTCAACACCGGACTGTGCAAGAGCTGCCATTTCAGCAGGAATGAGCCAGCCCTCGCCCATGACTACGCCCTGATTGATGTACTTGTCGGCAAGCTTTCTGAGGTGCTCGAAATCGTGGAGAGGCTCGAAGCTTCCCTGCTCCTTCATGACCTTGATGAGCTCCTTCTGCTTTGAGTATATGACCTTGTAACCGAGCTTATACAGGGCGGAAGCCTTTGTGCGGTTGTCGTAGATAACGGCGTCATTGAAGGTACCGGCAGCGCAGTACATGACGAATTCGAGCAGCGAGGGAACTACCGGCTCGCAGCCCTCGGAGATGAGGAAGTCCTCAAGGTGATTGTTGGCAAGCGGGGAATACTTGACGTAGATCTCACCCACGATGCCGACCTTTATCTTCTTCTCACTGCTGAGCTCGATAGTGGCGAAATCATTGAGGATATCACGGTATATCTTCTTTGTGCGGAGATACTTCCTCTCCTTTTTGCGGAAAATATTGCCGAGACGGTTCTCCCACTTGTCGAGCATCTTCTTTGAGTCGCCCTTGTTGACCTCGTAGGCACGGCACTTGTTATAGCAGGTCATGAGGAGGTCGCCGTAGAGAACGGCATGGAGCAGCTTTATGAAGATCGCAGGTGTTATGCGGAATGCGCTGTCCTTTTCGAGACCGCTGAAATTCAGCGATACAACAGGCACCTGCGGATATTTTTTGTCGAGAGCCTTTCTGAGAAGGTGGATATAATTCGAGGCACGGCAGCCGCCGCCGGTCTGGGTGATGAGGAGTGCGGTCTTGTCGATGTCGTACTTGCCGCTGTTGAGGGCGTCCATGAACTGTCCGATAACGAGCAGAGCCGGATAGCAGGCGTCATTGTGGACGTTTTTCAGTCCCTCGTCAACTACGGCACGGGAATCGTTCTGGAGGAGCTCCATGCGGAAGCCCTCCGCTAAGAATATCTTGCACAGCATACGGAAATGGATCGGAAGCATATCCGGAACAAGGATAGTATGAGTCTTTTTCATTTCCTCTGTGAATTTAACGTATTCAGACATTTTTTTCCTCCAATCGAGAGTTCAGAAGTTCATAGTTCATAGTGCATAGTTGAGAGTTGAAAGCGGAGAGTTGAGAGTTAATGTATCGCCTGACGGCGATATTATTCAAATCCGTCCGCGTCAGCGGACACCACAACTAATAACTAATCACTAAGAACTAATCACTACTTGCAGCCTTCGGCTATTCAAAAAGTAAACTAACGTTCAAGGTGAACTGCCGTGTGCGAAAGCAGACGTACCCTTACACACGAACGCAAGCCCCTCAGGGGCGACCCGTGGAGGGCGCAGCCTTCGGCTGCTCCATGGCGGCAACAAGACTGCGAAGTCTTATCCTTGCAGCACCGAGATTGTTTATCTCGTCAATTTTCAGCTGTGTGTAGAGCTTTCCGTTGCTTTCGAGGATATTTCTCACCTCGTCGCTGGTGACGGCATCAATGCCGCAGCCGAACGATACGAGCTGTATCAGCTGCATATCAGGCTGTGTGGTGACGTACTGAGCCGCACGGTAGAGCCTCG
The DNA here is from genome assembly GCA_902777125.1 of Ruminococcus flavefaciens. Taxonomy (GTDB): domain Bacteria; phylum Bacillota; class Clostridia; order Oscillospirales; family Ruminococcaceae; genus Ruminococcus. The sequence goes on along the minus strand of CACYSQ010000006.1, from coordinate 189,269 downwards.
AATGGTACGTCCACTGGTTCAGTACCCCGAGCTTGGGAGTACGGGCGAGCTGTGCAACGCTGTCCTCCGTGATAACAGCCATTCCGAGACTGGTAACGAGCTTGTGTATGCCGTGGTTTATCTCCTTGTCGATGTGGTAGGGACGTCCCGCAAGCACGATGATGTTCCGCTTTTCGGCACGGGCCTGATCTATGATGTCCCTCGCCTTGTTCGCGATCTCAGTGCGGAAGCGTTCCATAGCCTCATAAGCCCTTTCAACAGCCTCCGGTATCCTGCCCTTGACGTTGTACTTTGAGAGTACCCTCGTCATGACGTTTATCACGTTCTTGCGGATATTCAGGTCCATGTAGGGGTGAATGAAGTTGCCCGCGTTGAGACGCGGATTGTTCGCAAGCAGAAGCTCCGGATAATACGCGACTATCGGACAGTTGAAGTGGTTATCGCTGCCGCCCTCGTCGATATTGTAGCTCATGCAGGGGTAGAATATGAAGTCCGCACCCTTGTCGAGGAGGTTCTCGATATGACCGTGGGTGAGCTTTGCCGGATAACAGACCGTATCGGAGGGGATAGTGTGCTGACCGAGATAGTACATTCCCCTTGAGCTCTCGTCGGAAACTATCGTCCTGAAGCCGAGCGAGGTGAACAGCGTATGCCAGAACGGAAGCTGCTCATAGAAGCTCAGTGCGAGCGGAAGCCCTACTGTAGCGCGGTATTTCTTCGGCTGATGCTCCTTGACGGTGTTGATTATGCTGTCATATTTGTACTCATAGAGGTTGGGTATCTTGTTCTTTACGGAAGCTCCGCCGCCCTTTTCGCAGCGGTTTCCTGAGATGAAGCGTCTGCCCTTTCCGAAGTTGATGATGTTGAGCTGACAGTGTGCAGTACAGCCTCCGCAGTTAGCCGAACGGGAGGTGTAATTGAAGTTGGCGAGCTCGTCCGCGGAAATAAGCGATGAAGCCTCGCCGGAAGCCTTCTCCTTTGCGTAGAGAGCACAGCCGAATGCGCCCATAAGTCCGGAAATAGCCGGACGGATAACGTCTCTGCCCATTTCCTTCTCGAATGAACGGAGAACTGCGTCATTGAGGAAGGTACCGCCCTGAACGACGATGTTCTTTCCGAGCTCGTCAGGCGATTTTGCGCGTATTACCTTGTATATGGCGTTCTTGATGATAGAGCTCGAAAGACCGGCGGAAATGTCCTCAACGGTAGCGCCGTCCTTCTGAGCCTGCTTGACGGAGCTGTTCATGAAAACGGTGCAGCGCGAGCCGAGGTCGACCGGGTGCTCCGCGAAAAGTCCGAGCTGGGAGAATTCCGCGATATCGTAGCCGAGTGCCATTGCGAAGGTCTGTATGAACGAGCCGCAGCCCGAGGAACAAGCCTCGTTGAGCATGATGCTGTCGATGCTCTTGTTCTTTATCTTGAAGCACTTGATATCCTGACCGCCGATGTCGATGATGAAGTCAACGTCCGGACAGAAATAAGCGGCTGCCTTGAAGTGTGCAACGGTCTCGACGATGCCGTGATCCACGGAAAGACCGGCTTTTATGAGGTCCTCGCCGTAGCCTGTTACAGCCGAGCCCCTTATGGTGATGCCGGGATTCATAACGGAGTATATCTGCCTGAGCTGTTCGGATATCTTGTCGAGGGGCTGACCCTGATTTGACGAGTAGTAGTGGTAGAGAATGCGTCCGTCGTCCGTTATGAGGACCAGCTTCGTGGTCGTCGAGCCGGCGTCTATGCCGAGGTAGGCATCGCCCTCATATGTACGGATATCGGCATATCCGAGGTCGAATTTCTTGTGGCGGCTGATGAATTCGTCGTACTCAGCCTGTGAACGGAAAAGAGGCTCGCCGGTAACGATATTGTCGGATGCCTTAGCCTTGGATATTTTTTCGATAAGGTCGTCGATGTCATAGCTGTCCGCGGAGGTCGCCGCATAGAGAGAGCAGCCGTATGACACGAAAACCGGAGCTGCGTCCGGGAACAGTGCGTGTTCATCATCGAGACCGAGGGTGTTCACGAAAGCCTTTCTCAGACCCTTCAGGAAGAACAGCGGTCCGCCGAGAAAGAGTACCTTTCCCTCGATAGAGCGTCCCTGAGCAAGACCGGAAACGGTCTGGTCTACAACAGCCTGAAAGATGCTCGCGGCAATGTCCTCACGCCTTGCGCCCTGATTGAGGAGGGGCTGGATATCGGACTTGGCAAAAACTCCGCAGCGTGATGCGATAGGGTAGACCTTCTGTGCGCGGAGTGAGAGCTCATCGAGCTCATCGGCGGTAATGCCGAGAAGTGTAGCCATCTGGTCGATGAAAGCGCCCGTACCTCCGGCACATGAGCCGTTCATACGCTGCTCAACTCCGCCTGTGAGGAAGATTATCTTTGCGTCCTCACCGCCGAGCTCGATAACAGCATCGGCGTCCGGATAGGACTTCTTTACCGCAAGAAAAGCCGCGTGTACCTCCTGAACGAACGAAACGCCGGAGGAATTCGCAAGGCCGAGACCTGCCGAGCCGGTTATACAGGCATTGAAGGTCTCATTGGGGTAATCGGCGCGAATGAGTTTGAGCTGGTCGGTAACGGTCTCCTTGACCTTTGAAAGGTGGCGCTGGTATTTGGAATAAAGGATATTTCCGTCGGTATCGGTAATGACGGTCTTGACGGTAGTCGAGCCAACGTCAATGCCGAGTGAGAGTTTACTTGCCATTTTTTCACCTCAGAGAATGATAAATATGTCCGCGTATACGGACGAGATGTCTTTAGCCGGAGCAGAACCGGCAATGTATTCGGAAAGGGCAGCCGCACTGCTGCCGTTCCGTAATAAACGGGCGGCAATCATGAATGGGATTCTAAAGGGAGGTCCTCCTTTTAGCGGAGTCCGGACAATAACTGATATCCCTTGAAAATCCCATTATTTTTTATTCCGCTGGCTGTGCTTCTGTGGTCGTTTCAGTCGGGGCAGCCGTTGTGTTAGTGGTGGTTGCCGCAGGCTGATTTCCGGCTGCGTTCTTCTTCGCTGTTACCACAAATCCGCTGTAGTTATTGCCCGAAACGGTATACTCCAGTCCGCTCGGAACAGGAACGTCCGTGTTCTCGGCACTGTCGTCCGACGCTACAAAGTATACCTCGTAGGTCTGACCGTCATCGGCTGTGAATTCGAGGTGCTCGCCCGAATAGGGGTGCTCCTCGATGAGCTTCATGTATTCCTCCATGCAAAGGCTGTTCTTGGTCATGTAGTAGGCGTGGGGATAGCCGACATACCGGAAATGCCACGGCTCATACTGTATCTTGGTTATGCTCTCCTTGCTCTCGGGATAGCGGAGGATAAAGCCGTATTTGTAGCTGTTTTCCGTGAACCACGCATAATCGCCCGTTCCGTCGTAGTCATAGTCCGGAACCGTCGAGAAATCGAAGGCGTAGCCGGATTCGTGCTCGCTGAAGCCGGGCTTTGCGACCCTTGTGGACTCCTCATTGCCTGTAGCAGCAAGGTCGGCCTCATAGAGCTGTCTCTGGAAATCGGTGGTACGGTAGGAGCCGTAGATTATAAGGCTGTCGTTGTGGTATTTCTCGTAGAAATCGCCTATCATCTTCACCATATTTTCATAGACCGGACGGAGGATAGTATAGGTCATATCCACCGTGCCGAAATAGGAAATATCGCTTGCGTAGTTCTGTTCGAGAATGCTGACGAGGTCTTCCTCGCCGCTGGTATAGTACTGGTGGTCGCTGTTGACGAGGATAAGGTCGCCGCGGAACTTGTCCTTTGTCCTGACCTGACTGCTCGAATAGATGATGCGGTTAGGGTCAGCGGGCTCGGTAACGGGCTCTGTGATATCCGGGACCGTTTCGGTCTGGATCGCGGTATCGGTCTCGCCGATCTTCTTGCTATTGTCAAAAGCGCCTTTCACGAGGTAGGCGCCTGTAACGAGCAGTACAGCGCATACTGCAAGCTCGGTAAGCCGCTTTGTACGCCTGATGCTCTTGGCTTTGCTTAGTTTTTTCTGTGACATATTAACTCCTGTTCGATCAACTTTTGTTCTCTTTTTTCGATATTCTGCTGCATTGTACAGCTCATTATATTATAGCACATATCCGCGTAAAAATATAGTCTCTCTGTAAAATATTTGTTGATATGCTGTAAATTGCACAGGCATATCTGTACTTTTTGTACAATTTATAATCGCGGTCATTTTTGCTTAATCCAAAAATGCTCCAAACGGCTTGAAATTGTACAACTTCCACACATTATGACCTGCCGGATTGTTCACCCCGTCAAGAGTGTAAAAAAATGACCGGCAGTTTAGAACTTATTGCACAATATTTAAAAAAACCCTTGAAATACGCTGTTTTTAATGTTATAATAATAATGTAAAGGTATGTTCTGAATTGGAATATAATAATAATAAGCAGCTTCCAGCCGTTTTTCGCGGCTGGATAATTTACGGTTAAGGAGTGATTTTCAATGATTTGTCCTAAGTGTGGAAACGAAAATCCGCCGAAACTCAAATTCTGCGTCAGCTGCGGTACTAATCTGGATAACCCTGAGGAAGTCAATTACGAAGCGGTCGATATGGGCGGCTATCATACAGAAGAAGAACCTAATGCCGGAGGCTTCAAATTCGGCAGCGGTACATTCACTATCAGCGACAGACCTCCTACAGCTTCTTCATCGTCAGACCTCTATACTGCCGATGAACTCAACGCCGATGAGGAGGAGTTCGATTTCAGCAGCTTCGATGAACCCTTTATCCCGAAGCTCGATACAGAACGAGTCGCATTGCCCCACAGACAGCCGGGCGGTATGCCTCAGCCGGGCGGTATGCCACAGATGGGCGGTATGCCACAGATGGGCGGTATGCCTCAGATGGGCGGTATGCCTCAGCCGGGCGGTATGCCTCAGATGAACGGTATGTCCCAGCCGGGTGGTATGCCTCAGATGAACGGTATGTCCCAGCCGGGCGGTATGCCTCAGATGAACGGTATGCCCCAGCCGGGCGGTATGCCTCAGATGAACGGTATGCCCCAGCCTATGATGTACGGTCAGCCTCAGATAATCGGCTACGATCAGAACGGTATGCCGGTTTACGGTCAGCCTCAGCCGATGATGTACGCTCAGCCTCAGCTCATCGGCTACGATCAGAACGGTATGCCGATATACGGTCAGGCTCAGCCGATGATGTTCGCTCAGCCCCAGCTTATCGGCTACGATCAGAACGGTATGCCCGTTTACGGTCAGCCTCAGCCGATGATGTATGCACAGCCGCAAATGAAAAACGAGAACGGCGAGCCTGTACAGCAGCCCTTCCCGCAGCCGATGATGTTCGGCGGTATGCCCCCGCAAATGGCCGGCGGTATGCCAGTTTACGGTACCCCGCAGCCGCAGCAGCCAAAGCCTCCCAAGCAGGAGGAAAGCCGCGTTGACGTCCCCGATGATTTCTGGGAGTTCTTCGACGGCGGAAAGTCTACCAAGCACGCTCCCGATGCTATGGACGACTTCTTCGGCAAGCACAGCAATGATATGGGCGGTGCTTCGCAGGATAACGGTGATTTCGGCAGACTGAAGAAATTTGAGAAGAAGCGCGTGGATTATATGGGCGATACCCCCATTGTTGATGCCGAAAAGCTCAACCCCAATACCGCCGCAAAATACAACAAGCTCTACATGAAGCAGACCGCGGCCGTCAACGCTGACGACCTCGCTGCAAAAGAAGAGACCCACACCCGCGACATCATGAGACCGACAAGAGAAGTTGACGTAAGCAGGCTCAATGCCTATGAACCTATCAGGTCAAGAGTCACTATGGGCGCAGCCGGTGAGGCTGATGCAAGCGAGCTCGAAGCCTATGTCCCTGAACGCCGCGAAGCCCTTATGTCGGGCGATGTCAAAGCAGTAGAAGCCCTTCCCAAAAAGCGTTCCACCTATAACGACGAGATCGACGCTATCGAGCTCCCGGACTATATGCAGGCGCGTAAGACGGTCAGGGAAGATCAACCGGAAATTCCCGGCTTGCCGGAAATTTAATATAACGTATATGAAGGAAAAGGAGTAATCGAAAATGAAGAAATTCCTCGCAGAATTCAAGGCATTCGCACTCAAAGGCAACGTTATGGACATGGCTATCGGTGTTATCATCGGTGCAGCGTTCGGCGCTATCGTAACAGCGTTCACCGACGACTTCATCAATCCTATCATCGCAGCTATCGGCGGCGCTGAGGTTGCCGGAAGGACCCAGATCGGCAATACCGGCTCTTACATAGAGTGGGGCCACTTCATCACAGCCGTTATCAACTTCCTCATCATGGCATTCTGTGTATTCCTCATGCTCAAGGGTATGAACGCTCTCATGAACATGGGCAAGAAGAAGGAAGAGGAAAAGCCCGCTGAGCCTCCGAAGGAAGAAGTTCTCCTCACAGAGATCAGAGACCTTCTCAAGCAGCAGGCAAACAAGCAGTGACCTGAATGCTTCGATAATCTTTCATAAAACGAAACCGGAAGTCATCTGGACTTCCGGTTTTTTCGTTTACGAATCATAATTTTTATCAATGATGCAGACTGTATTCTGGCAGTATTCGGTGTAATTTTCCTCAGTGGCATCAGAAAAATGATTTAAGAACCATTCCTTGAACCAGCCCTCAACATCTTCAGGCATCGGTTCTATCCTGCCTTCAACATCAAAAGGCTTCGGTCGGTACTGCTCAAGCTCCTCTTCGCTGAGACCTTCGGCTTCTTTCTTATTGTATGTTTCCCAGCCATTTTCATTAACTTCAACTTTTAATGGATCTATATTACCGTAAACAACAAAGCAGTTACCTATCCTTATGGGACAGAAGTTTAATTCATGACTTTCCACTTCATTCCCTTGTTCATCGCTTATACGAACACCCATAGGAATATCACCATAAAAATCTGCGATGTAAGCAAAGGCACCATAGCCTCTGTTCACTTTTCCTGAGACCGTATCGCCGGGCTTGAAATCCATAACATTGCAGTTATCATCATCAATGACGTGAACAACGCCCGTAGGAGGTGTCTTTGCGACCAGCGGCTCCGTAGTCGGTTCAGCAGTAGTTGGTTCTGCTGTCGTTGTCTCAGTTGTAGTGGGTGCGGCAGTTGTGACTGGAGCAGATGAAGAACTGTCAGAGCTGTCTGCACAGCCTGCCATACTGCCGCAGAGAATCGCGGCTGACAAGGCTAATGCCAATGATTTTTTCATGTTGATTCCACCTTTACTTATTTTTTTTAACGATATTTCCGTTTCCGTCCATTTCGTATCTGCTTGCGAAATTTGGATTTATCCCGATTATCCTGTTGAATTCCTCCGGATGGTTCTGGCAGTATTTCAGGGCGATGTTCTGCTTTTTTCTCAGGCACTTTTCCATTTCCCTTGCAGCGAGTTTCGGAAGGATCTTATCGTTATAGACAAATACGTCGGCAAGAGTAATTGCAAGAATTACAAGGAAGATCACCAGAACCTTTACCGAAAAATGCGATATCACCATAATTCCTGAAACAAATGTTGCTATAAAGAGTATCGCAACAGCAATGAGATTGAGCTGAGAGAGAAGTGTTGCCATAGGAGAATAGGGATATTTCTCATGACTTACAAATATCATTTTTTCACCTCCTCCACAAAAAAAAGTGCGCAGCCAAAGCTACGCACCGAAAAATGCATAACTCCAATTGCTACGACACAACTTCGTTTTCCAATAAACAGGCATACGAAAAAAGTGTACACCTGTTATCGGATAAATATTAAGTTGCGTCGCAATTTTATTATAGCTCTTTCCGGAAAATTTGTCAATACCGACACAAAAAAGCCGTCCTTACGGACAGCTTTTTCACATATCGTTTCTGTTTTCGAGAGCCTTATAGAGCGTCACCTCATCGGCATATTCGAGAATTCCTCCGACCGGCAGGCCAAAGGCGAGCCTCGTCACCTTGACACCGAGCGGCTTGAGGAGCCCTGCCGCATACATCGCGGTAGCATCACCCTCGACAGTGGGATTGGTAGCCATTATGACCTCCTCCACACCGCCCTCGGATATCCTCGCAAGCAGCTCCTTGAAGCGGAGCTTGTCCGGTGTAACGCCGCCCCTGTCCGAATCACAGGAACGTCCTCATCTCATACGCGAGACGTTCCTCCGCGCCGATGAGACGCTTTGCGATATCCTTCGACTTCTCGTCAGCCGCCTTGTACTGGTTGAAATACTTGTTTATCGACTTTATGCCCATGTTGCAGCCGTCCGTCATGAGGTCGGCGACCGTGCTGTCGGAGCCGTTTACCGCGAGCTTGGACTTAGTTTTCAGCCAAGCCATGCTTTTCAGCATAGCGGAAGGGCCCTTGCCGTCATCGTGGTAGTCCCCGAGAAGCGACTGGATATCCTTTGCGATGCTCATGTTCTCCTCGCGGCTCTTCATGAGACTTTCGCGGAGCTGGGCGTTCTTCACGCTGCCGAGGACGTCGTCAATGGCGGTAACGCCCATTTTTGCGCCGGAATCGCACTCCCGGAGCAGCTTTATCGTATCGTTTTCGATCATAAAAACACCTCCTGATACAGGTATTATGCCCGTTTCAGGAGGTGTTATTCACTTAGGTTGATGCAGTTTGCTATTCATATAGAACATTTTGAGAATTATTGAGCAACCCCCTTTGATGAAAGTGCTTTCGATTTCTATTCTGAGGCTTGTCTTTAGTTTTTTCCACAATGGTATAAAAATATCCGGAAGCATAACGGCTTCCGGATTGTTTTTTTGGCGTGAAGATTATACCATTGTGGAAAAAACCAGAATAAAGTCTTTGGAAAGGGGTTCGGGGAAGAACTTTTCCTCAGAAAGGTTTTCCCCGATAAATCTCATATATCTCTGTATAAATAGTACAGCTAAATCAGCTAAGCTTTGATCTCAGCTTCTCGAAGAAGCTCTCGCGCTTGGTATAGTTCTTCTCGGTGAGCGAGGACTCGAACTGCTTGAGGAGGTCCTTCTGCTTCTTTGAGAGGTTCTTCGGCACTTCGACATAGACCTTGACGTACTGGTTTCCGCGCTCATTGCGGTTGAGCTTCTTGACGCCCTTGCCCTTGAAGCGGAAAACGGTTCCGGTCTGAGTACCCTCGCTGAGAGTGTACTTTTCGTCGCCGTCAATGGTAGGTATGGTTATCTCGCCGCCGAGAACAGCCTCGGTGTATGTTATCGGGACATCGCAGTATACGTCATAGCCCTCGCGTCTGAAAACGGGATGCGGCCTGACATTTACGCTGATGAGGAGGTCGCCGGAAGGTCCTCCGTTGATGCCGCAGTCGCCGTTGCCCGAGCTTCTGAGCGTCTGACCGTCCTGAACACCGCCGGGAATATCTATCGGAACTATCTTCTGAGCCCTTACTCTGCCGAGACCGCGGCATTTCGGACAGGGATTCTTGATTATCTTGCCCTTGCCTGAACAGTGCGGACAGGGCTTGGTCGAGGAAATTGCGCCGAAAGGAGTACGCTGTGTGGATTTAACGGTACCTCTGCCCTGACAGTCGGGACATATCTCAGCAGTAGTACCGGCATCTGCACCTGAACCCTTACAGGAATCGCAGGTACACATACGGTTCACCTTTATCTCGACCTTTTTGCCTGTGCAAGCCTCCATGAATTCGAGGGTAACGCTCTCCTGGAGGTCGTTGCCGCGGCGTGGAGCGTTAGCTGAATTTGAACGGCTCGAACCTCCGCCGAAGCCGAAGCCGCCGCCGAAGATATTCTCGAGGATATCTCCGATATCGCCGAAGCCGCCCATACCGCCGAAGCCCTCGCCTCCGCCGTAATTGGGGTCAACGCCTGCATGACCGTACTGGTCGTAGCGGGCACGTTTTTCGGGGTCGGAAAGCACCTCGTTCGCCTCGTTGACCTCCTGGAATTTCTCGACATAGGAGGGGTCATCGGGGTGAAGATCGGGGTGGCATTCCCTTGCCTTTTTTCTGTAAGCCTTTTTGATCTCTTCCTCGGAAGCGCCTTTTTCTATGCCAAGCACTTCGTAGTAATCTCTTTTGTTTTCAGCCATATTTTTCTCCGTTCTTTCATTGCTGCGGGCAATGAAGATGTTGTAGGGGCGGAGCGGCGAGGTGCCGCGCCCTTCCACGATGCCGCTCGCAAGCTCGCTTGCTATCTGCAAAACGGAAGTCTTCGTTCGCACACGGCAGTATATCCGAAAGGGCTTTTCCAACCTCTAATCTCAAATTTCTAAAAGATACACCTTTAGGGCGAAACAAGTTTCGCCCTAAAAATTTTATTTTGCTGTATCGCCTACCTGCTGCTCGTACTGCTGGTGTCCGGTGTTATCCGAATTGTCTCCGGACGTCACACCGAACCATTTCAGACCGTACCATACTGCCACAGCAAGCAGTGCTATGACTATGACAGTGAACAGCTTCTTTTTAGTATCGCGGCTCATTTATCAGACCTCGGTGAAGTCTGCGTCAACTACTCCGTCGTCGTTATTGCCGCTGTCCTGTGCAGCAGCTCCGCCCATATTAGCGAACTGTGAAGGATCAATGCCGCCGCCGTTGGGATTAGCCTGCTGGTAGATCTTGGCAGAGAGGTCGTAGAACGCCTTCTGGAGCTCCTCCTTGAGCTTGCTGATCTCGTCGTTGTTGTCGGCTGCGATAGCGGACTTGAGAGCTGTACACTTAGCCTCGATATTAGCCTTTTCGTCAGCGGAAACCTTGTCGCCGAAGTCTGTGAGAGCCTTCTCGCACTGGAATACAAGGTTCTCAGCCTCGTTCTTGTTGTCAACAGCCTCACGGCGCTTCTTATCCTCGGCAGCGTACTGCTCTGCCTCCTTGACAGCCTTCTCGATGTCTTCCTTGGACATATTTGTGGAAGAAGTGATAGTGATGTTCTGCTCCTTGCCTGTGCCGAGGTCCTTAGCGGAAACATGAACGATACCGTTCTGGTCGATATCGAATGTTACCTCGATCTGAGGGACTCCTCTCGGAGCGGGAGCGATGCCGTCGAGACGGAATGTACCGAGCTGCTTGTTGTCTCTTGCGAACTCACGCTCACCCTGGAGGACGTTGATATCAACGGCAGGCTGATTGTCGGAGTAGGTGGAGAATACCTGAGACTTCTTTGTCGGGATAGTTGTGTTTCTCTCGATCATTTTTGTGCATACGCCGCCTGCTGTCTCGATACCGAGTGAAAGCGGAGTTACATCAAGGAGAAGCAGACCGTTCTTGACGTCGCCGCCGAGAACGCCGCCCTGGTATGCAGCACCGAGAGCTACGCACTCATCAGGGTTGATGCCCTTGAAGGGATCCTTGCCGATGAGCTTCTTTACAGCCTCCTGAACAGCGGGTATTCTTGAAGAACCGCCGACCATGAGCACCTTGCTGATCTCGGAGATATTGAGTCCGCTGTCGCTGAGAGCCTGACGTACAGGTCCCATTGTGGACTCTACGAGGTCGGCTGTGAGCTCATTGAACTTAGCCTGTGTGAGAGTGAGGTCGAGGTGCTTCGGAGTGCCGTTTGCATCAACAGTGATGAACGGGATATTGATATTGGAAGTAGTTGTCGAGGAGAGCTCTATCTTGGACTTTTCAGCAGCGTCCTTGAGTCTCTGAGCAGCCATCTTGTCCTGTGAAAGGTCGATGCCCTCAGCCTTCTTGAACTCCTCAACTATCCAGTTGATGATACGCTGGTCGAAGTCGTCGCCGCCGAGACGGTTGTTACCGGCTGTAGCGAGAACCTGCTGAACGTCCTCACCCATTTCGATGATAGATACATCGAATGTACCGCCGCCGAGGTCGTAAACCATAACGGTCTGTTCCTCTTCCTTGTCGATGCCGTAGGAGAGAGCGGCTGCGGTAGGCTCGTTGATGATACGCTTAACTGTGAGACCTGCGATCTGACCTGCGTCCTTAGTAGCCTGTCTCTGAGAGTCTGTGAAGTAAGCAGGAACAGTGATAACAGCCTCAGTTACGGGCTCACCGAGGTAAGCCTCAGCGTCAGCCTTGAGCTTCTGGAGAATCATAGCGGAGATCTCCTGAGGAGTGTAGTTCTTGCCGTCGATGTTTACCTTGTAATCAGAGCCCATGTGTCTCTTGATCGAGGAAACGGTCCTGTCGTGGTTGGTGATAGCCTGTCTCTTAGCCACCTGACCTACGAGACGCTCACCGTTATTTGTGAAAGCTACAACAGACGGAGTGGTTCTTGCACCCTCGCTGTTGGGGATTACTACAGCGTTGCCGCCTTCCATAACGGCTACGCAGGAGTTGGTTGTACCAAGGTCGATACCTATAATCTTGCTCATAATTATTTCCTCCTGAAATCTTTATATTATTTGTATTACTGACTTGTGAAGAATTGAAAATTGAGAACTGAGAATGGCGGTATCGCCTTACGGCGATATTATTTAAGCTCTGTCTGCCGTCAGGCAGACACCTTAATTCTCAATTCTACATTCTACATTCTCAATTGTTTGGCGCCTCGCGCTAAACTGCAACTGCCACCATAGCGGGTCTGATGAGCTTATCGCCCAGCATATAGCCCTTCTGGAACACAGCACACACATGGTTTTCGGCGTAATCCGTACCCTCCTGCTGCTGTATCGCGTTGTGGAAATTCGGGTCGAACTCCGCACCGAGCGCTTCTATCTCGGAGACGTTCATCTTATCGAGGAAGCCCTTCAGCTGTCCGAAGATCATCTGCATACCGTTCTTGAAATTCTCATCGGCACATTCCGCCCCGAGAGCTCTTTCAAAGCTGTCAACAACGGGGAGAAGGTCCTCGATGCACTTGACCGAGGCGTTCTGATAGGTCTCTGTCTTTTCCTTTGCAGTACGCTTGCGGTAGTTGTCGTATTCGGCGTAGAGGCGTGTGAACTTGTCGCTCCACTCCTCGTTCTGAGCTTCGAGCTTTTCCACCTGCTCTTCGAGCTCTGCGAACTTGGTAGCGGTATCGTTATACTCGCTGACCTCGTCGTCCTCATCGGTGGAAGCCTCAGCCTCAAGAGCCTTTTCGATGAGGTCGCTGTCGATATCCACGGATTCTATATTTTCCGCAGTTTCATCAAGCTCCTCATTCGGGATATTATCTTCCATCTGTCATTCTCCTTTCCTACGGCTTAGGGTCGAGGTCATCGACTTTGCCGGAAATTATGTCGCCTTCGCCCTCTGACATGAGATACGATATCTTCTTTGTCAGATAATCGACGTAGGGGATTATCTTTTTATAGTCAATTCTCATCGGACCGATAACTCCGAGAGAGCCCGCCTCCTTGCCGTCCTTGCGGTACTTGGAGACTATCAGGCTCGAATTGCCTATCGCAAAGCTTTCGCTTTCCGAACCGAATTTGACCTGTATTCCGCTGAATGTGCCTTCGAGCAGTTCTGAGAGTTCGTGCTTGTGCTCGATGAAACGGACGACCTCCATTTTATCGAGGTCCTCGCAGGAGAGCAGCTTTTCGCCGCCGCTTATCGTCAATTCCTGCTGGCGGAGGTCCTCGGAGAGCTCACAGATGCCCTTGACGAGCGGTGAGAGCGATACCATATAGGCGCTCACTGCCGCGACCATTTTGTCGAACATATCGTCGGAGAGCTCATCAACGGAAACACCGCTGAGGTTTTCCTCGACATACCTCGTGAAGAAGTCGAGCTGTTCGTGGCTGAGGTCAAATTCAAGCCTGCAAGCCTTGTTTTTGATGCTTCCGTTCGAGGTTATCAGGAGAATGACGTAGAGTCTTTTTCCTGTCGGTATGACCTCGACCTTCGAGATGACTGAAAATCTCGGGACTGCGTTTGTTACTACCGCGGCGCACTGGGTTATCTCAGTGAGGGCAGCGGCAACGTTCTGAACGAGCAGTTCCTCGGGGGTATCCTTTCCGCCGAGCATTTCGTCGAGCCGGGATTTTTCCTCGTCCGGGAGGTCAGGGGGAGTCATCAGCTCGTCGATATACAGCCTGTAGCCGGCGAAGGTAGGAATCCTTCCGGCTGAGGTATGGGGCTGTTCGAGGTAGCCCATCTGTTCGAGGGCAGCCATATCGTTCCTGATAGTAGCGGACGAGACATTTATATTTTCGAGCTTGGAGATCGCCTTTGAGCCGACCGGTTCGCCTGTTCTGACGTACTCATCGACAACGGCGGCGAGTATTTTCAGCTTCCTGTCGTCCATGGCGTTCCCACCTTTCTCTGGAGCAAGCACTTTAAGCTGCTGAGTGTTAGCACTCTAACTCTCTGAGTGCTAACTATAATTTATCACTATTATGGCACTTTGTCAAGGGATTTATACATTTTCGGCGTTTTTAACAGTTTTTACCTCTTGAAACCACGCGCTATAGTGCATTATATCCTCTCGTCATAAGCCGTTCCGGAGGTATACTATTATAATATAGGGAGGCTCGTATCCGGTATGATTTTTGAACAAAAGACAGCCGGCACTCTTTCTGCATACGCGCTCAAATGCAGGTCCGGGGATCTGTGCCCCAAGTTATGTCGTGTAACTACTTGACAATCCGGAGATTTTGTCTTACAATATAATAGATACGGATATTCCGGAAATAATCAGAAATGAGGTCTATTTATGCTGAAAAACAGTGAAAAGGTAATGGATAAGATCGTTGATCTCTGCAAATCTAAGGGCTTTGTTTACCCCGGCTCTGAGATCTACGGAGGTCTCGCTAATACATGGGACTACGGTCCTCTCGGTGTTGAGCTCAAAAACAACATCAAGAAGGCTTGGCTCAAGAAATTCGTTCAGGAAAACAAGTACAACGTCGGTCTTGATTCCGCTATCCTCATGAATCCCCAGACTTGGGTCGCTTCCGGTCATATCGGCGGCTTCTCCGACCCTCTCATGGACTGCAAGGAGTGCAAGACCCGTCACCGTGCCGACAACCTCATCGAGGACTTCGACGGTACTAACGTTGCCGGCTGGTCAAACGAGAAGATGATGGACTATATCAAGGAGAAAAATATCCCCTGTCCGAACTGCGGCAAGCACAATTTCACCGATATCCGCCAGTTCAACCTCATGTTCAAGACATTCCAGGGCGTTACTGAGGACAGCAAGTCCGAGCTCTATCTCCGTCCCGAGACCGCACAGGGCATCTTCGTAAACTTCGCAAATATCCAGAGAACTACCCGCAAAAAGGTACCCTTCGGCGTTGCTCAGGTGGGCAAGTCCTTCCGTAACGAGATAACTCCCGGAAACTTCATCTTCCGCGTTCGTGAGTTCGAGCAGATGGAGCTCGAATTCTTCTGCAAGCCCGGCACAGACCTCGAGTGGTTCGACTACTGGAGAAGCTACTGCAAGAACTTCCTCCTCACACTCGGTCTCAAGGAGGAAAACCTCCGTCTCCGTGACCACGATCAGGAGGAGCTCTGCTTCTACTCAAAGGCTACCACAGACTTCGAGTACCTCTTCCCGTTCGGCTGGGGCGAGCTCTGGGGCGTTGCCGACAGAACCGACTACGACCTCACCCAGCACATCAAGACCAGCGGAAAATCACTCGAATACTTCGATCCCGAGACAAACGAGAAGTACATTCCCTACGTTATCGAGCCCTCGCTCGGCGTTGAGAGACTGTTCCTCTCCGTTGTTACCGAGGCTTACGACGAGGAGGAGCTCGTTTCTACTGACAAGGACGGCAAGGAGAAGAAGGAGGTCCGCACAGTTATGCACTTCCACCCGGCTCTCGCTCCCTATAAGTGCGCTGTTCTGCCCCTCGTGAAGAAGCTTTCCCCCAAGGCTGAGGAGGTTTACGATATGCTCTCCAAGAGGTTCATGGTGGACTTCGACGAGGCCGGTACTATCGGTAAGAGATACCGCCGTCAGGACGAGATCGGTACCCCCTTCTGCATCACCTACGACTTCGATACCCTCGAAAAGGATAACTGCGTGACTGTCCGTGACCGCGATACCATGCAGCAGGAAAGAGTCGCAATAGACGACCTCATTGCTTTCATCGAGGCAAAGATCCAGCTCTGATAACAGGGTCACATCATAAAAATAACGGCAGAACCTCGGTTCTGCCGTTTTATTTTCTGGAGAAGTCATATTCAATTAAAAAAGGGGGCTGATGTGGGCATCAGCCCCTACAGATTTGATGTTACGCAAGATATGCAGGGACGCCGTTCCGACGCCTGCCGACTTTTATCCGGACCTGTTTTTTATGTCACTGACCATTTATTGCGGTGGGCATTTTGACGAAAAAATGAATATGCCTGTCAGGATAAAATTTAACCGCATTGTCATTTTTTGAAGCGCTTCTGAATAATATTTTACAGGGAGGTAAAACACCTGAAAGGTCAGAAAAATAGTTTTCCGGAGACTTTTTTTCTGAAAAGTCAGCCATAAATGCCTGCCTGAAAAGGCTCAAATTATACCGAGAGTTTTAATGAAACTGTAGATTTTGTTACGATTTTGTAATTTTTAACCGTTATTTATTTTGTCGGCTTAATATTGAATTAACAATTAGGACACAGTTTGTACATATAATATGTGCTGTTTTACACTAATGTCCCGGTTTTCATCAATCATTTTTGGTGGCAAAATGGAAAAATCTTCAAAACTATTGCCATTTCCAGCTAAATATGGTATCATTAGCACGGTTCAGAAAAAGAGAGCCAAAAAAAACATTTATTCTATACGAAAGGATGAGTTGATGAGAGAAGCCAAAAACGTAGTGACTGTCCTCGGCGCTGTTGCTGTTTGTCTGTTCGGCGGGTTGGGTATCGCTTACAAATCGACACCCCAAATGACTTCAGGTAATAACGTGGAAATCGCAGAGCCCGCAAGCACTGAGTCGACTGTTGCTGCAAATGAAACTTCTGTTAGCACAACAACAACCGCAATCGTTACAACCGCACCCAAAACTACTAAGAATATTACTGTTACAACAACTACTGCTGCACCGACAACAAAGGCTGCGGCGGCACCGGTCACATCGGCTGCTGCTAAGTCTGAGGAGGAGGAATTAGTCCTCGAGGAGAAGATCAGCAAGGAGCTCAACGTTTACTACGGCGTTAGACTCGATGCTGCTTCCACCACGACTGCAACTACTACAATCCCTGTGACTACGACGTCTGAGGAGACTACAACTACTACGACGTCAGAGACCACAACTACTACCACCACAACGACTTCCGCGACAACGACAACTTCTGTTACCACGACAGCTCCGGTCACAACGACTGTCAAGAGTTCACTCCCGATAACAGACAGCGAGTTCGTTATCCTCTGCAACGTGGTCGCACACGAAGCAGGCTGCTCATGGATAACTGAGTACGACAAAGCTAAGGTCGTTGAGGTCATCATGAACCGCGTTTACAGCCCCCTGTTCCCGAATACGATAACCGCTGTTCTTTCGCAGCCCTATCAGTTCACAGGAGCACCGAGCTACGCTTTCAACGGTACTTATGTGCCCTACTGCACCGAGTCCGTCAAGAACGCTGTAAGACTTTACTTCAGCGATCCCAGCCAGTTCAATCACGGCTACTTCTACTTCTGGGGCGATGGCTACCAGAACCATTTCAGTTGATCGGAGCACTGTCCGGTAAACTGAAAAAATGCTAACAGATAAAGAGAGTCCCGGCAGAGCTGCCGGGATTTTTTCTTTGTCAGAATTTGCAGCCCGCCAAATTATGGATAAATCACCGGGAACATGATGTAGAGAACGGCATCGAGTTCGTTGATACGCGGGCGGATAATATCCGCCCCTACGTTTCTTAGGAAGGACTCACCGTAAGGCATGGGACGCCGGGGACGCCGTTCCCTACAGTCTTAGTTTTCAATTCCGAAATTAAAATATGTTGAAAACTGCGTCCGTTTCCTTGACATATGCTCCGGAATTTGGTATAATTATTCTGAGTTAGTTTGCGGAGACGTATCTTCCGCCGGAAAATACGCCTTTTCAGGACTTCCTCATATACAGAAAAAGGAGACCCGCAGAGGACTTCACCCTCCTCCCGGGAAAAGATATGAACAGTAAAAGAGACTTATACAAACGCTTTATCACCTTTGGTGCGGCGATGCTCCTCCTCGGAGCGCTCACCGGTATGTTCGCCTTTGTGTGGTACAATTACTACAGCGGCTCTATCATCGAGCCCTACTACCGACGCGGTAACTGGGTGCTCATCGGCATATACTGCCTCCTGACTGCCCTTTTCTTCAAGGCCTACGGCGGCTTCAAGGTCGGCTACCTCAAAAAGACCGATATGCTCTATTCGCAGGTCATATCCATGATTTGTGTGAACGTCGTCGCGTATTTCGTGGTCAGCCTCATCGGCAGACATTTCATGAGCGTTACCCCGATAGCCCTTATGACCCTCGCGGACTTCATTTTCATTACGCTATGGACTTTCACCACCGGAAAGATATACTTCCTGATATATCCTCCGCGAAAGCTCGTTATCCTCTACGGAAGCGGTCAGGCTGCCTCGCTCGTCCTTAAAATGAGCCAGCGTGTCGATAAATACATGATATGCGAATCCGTCAGCATCAATGAGGACCCCGAATTCATCAAGGAGCAGCTCCTCCGCTATGAGGGCGTCATCATCTGCGATATCCCTGCCGGACTCCGCAACGATTATCTCAAATTCTGCTTTGAAAATTCAATTCGTGCGTATATCGCGCCGAAGATTTCCGATATTATAGTAAGAGGTGCTGACGATATCCGCCTTTTCGACACACCTCTCCTGCTTTGCAGGAATTACGGCCTCGACTATGAGCAGAGGCTCGTGAAACGTGCATTCGACCTTATATTCACGCTTATCGTGCTTGTCCCGGCACTCCCGGTGATGCTGATATCCGCCATCGCGGTGAAGCTCTGCGACCGCGGACCGGTTCTCTACAAGCAGAAGCGTCTCACTATCGACCACAAGGAGTTCTACGTCTACAAGTTCCGCAGCATGATAGTCGATGCTGAAAAGGACGGCAAGCCCAGACTTGCCGCCGACGAGGACGACCGCATTACTCCCGTCGGCAAGGTGCTGAGAAAATTCCGCATAGACGAGCTCCCGCAGCTCTTCAATATCCTCAAAGGCGATATGTCCCTTGTCGGACCGCGTCCCGAGCGTCCCGAGCTCACCGAGGAATACAAGAAGCAGATGCCGGAATTTGAGTACCGTCTCAAGGTAAAGGCGGGTCTCACAGGCTATGCACAGGTGAACGGCGTTTACGACACCTCGCCCTACGACAAGCTGAAAATGGATCTCATGTACATCGAGAATTACTCGATACTCATGGATATACAGATAATCCTCATGACTCTCAAAACTATGATAGCCCCCGGAAAGACCAACGCTCAGACGGGCGAGGGCATTCTTCTCGGAGAAGCCATGAAAGAAAACGATAAGGAGACAGGCAAATGAAAACTACAGCAGTTATCATGGCCGGCGGACGCGGCGAGCGTTTCTGGCCAAAGAGCAGGAATTCCTGCCCGAAACAGTTCCTCTCCCTCACCTCAGACGGCGAAACCATGATACAGAAGACCGTCAGAAGGCTCAGCCCCCTCGTTGAGGCGGAGGATATCTTCATCGTCACCAACAGCTCTTATATCGGGCTCGTAAAAGAACAGCTCCCGCAGATACCCGAGGAGAATATCCTCGCTGAGCCCTGTGCAAGAAACACGGCTCCCTGTATCGCATTTGCGGCAGCGGTCATAGAGAAGAAGTACGG
Source organism: Ruminococcus flavefaciens (assembly GCA_902777125.1). GTDB lineage: Bacteria > Bacillota > Clostridia > Oscillospirales > Ruminococcaceae > Ruminococcus. The sequence continues at coordinate 169,624 of CACYSQ010000006.1, read as the reverse complement.
CGATGCGGTAATGCTCGTCCTGCCCTCCGACCACCTCATAAGCTATGAGAAAATCTATATCAGCACCCTCCGGAAAGCGATATCCGTTGCGGAGGAGGGCTCGAACCTCGTTACTATCGGCATAACTCCCACCTACCCCGAGACCGGCTACGGCTACATCTGCTTCGGCGATGAGGCTGGCAGTGCCTTTGCAGTCGAGCGCTTTGTCGAAAAGCCCGACCTCGCTACTGCCAAGAGCTATCTCGCCTCCGGAAATTACCTCTGGAACAGCGGTATGTTCGTGTGGAAGACCTCCTCTATCCTCGGAAACCTCCGTACCCTCATGCCTGAGGTATATGAGGGCGCGGTACGCATAGGCGAGAGCTTCGGTACGGAAAGCTTCGGCGAGGTGCTTGTCAAGGAATTCACAGCTTTCCCGTCCGAGTCAATAGACTTCGGCGTTATGGAAAAGGCTGAGAACATCTACACTATCCCAGGCAGCTTCGGCTGGGACGACGTCGGAAGCTGGCTCGCTATCGAACGCATCAATCAGACCGACGACCTCAAGAACTACTTCTCCGGCGACGTCGTTGCCGTTGACTCGAAGAGAACCACCGTATGCGGCGGAAAACGTCTCATTGCCGCTATCGGTACGCGCGATGTCATCATCGTCGATACGGACGATGTCCTGCTCGTATGCTCCAAGAACAACACTCAGGACGTAAAGAAGGCTATCGCACAGCTCAAAGAGCAGGGAAGAACAGAACTTATATAAATTGAGAATGCAGAATGGAGAATGGAGATTTATTGTATCTGCCTACCGGCAGACGAATCAAAATTAACACAATTCTCAATTCTCAATTCATGAAAAGGAGATATAATTATGAAGAATGCACTTATCACAGGTATCACAGGTCAGGACGGCTCATATCTTGCAGAGCTGCTCCTCGAAAAGGGCTATAACGTTTACGGCATATGGAGAAGAAAGGCTACCGTTGATTACGGCAATATCGCCCACCTCAAGGACAAGGTGACTCTCATCTATGCCGATATGACTGACCCCGTTTCTCTTATTTCTGCAATGAAAATATCACAGGCTGACGAGGTATATAACCTCGCCGCACAGTCCTTCGTCGCTACAAGCTGGGATACTCCCCTCGGTACTGCTGACATCGACGCTCTCGGTGTTACCAATATGCTCGAGGCTATCCGCATCGTAAAGCCGGAATGCCGCTTCTATCAGGCTTCAACCTCCGAGATGTTCGGTCTCGTTCAGGCTATCCCCCAGTGCGAGACTACTCCCTTCTATCCGAGAAGTCCCTACGGCGTTGCAAAGCTTTACGGTCACTGGATAACCAAGAACTACCGCGAGAGCTACGGTATGTTCGCCTGCTCCGGTATCCTTTTCAACCACGAATCCGAGAGGAGAGGCATTGAATTCGTTACAAGAAAGATCACCAATGCCGTTGCTCGCATCAAGCTCGGCGTTCAGGAGTATGTCGAGCTCGGCAATATGGACTCCAAGCGTGACTGGGGCCATTCCAAGGACTACGTCCGTGCTATGTGGCTCATGCTCCAGCAGGACAAGCCCGATGATTACGTTATCGCTACCAATGAGACAAGAACGGTCCGCGAATTCGTTGAGACTGCCTTCGGTCATGTCGGCATCGAGATAGAGTGGAAGGGCAGCGGTGTTGACGAGGTCGGCATTAACAAGGCTAACGGCAAGACTATCGTCAAGGTAAACAAGAAGTTCTTCCGTCCCGCTGAGGTCGATATCCTCCTCGGCAACCCCGAAAAGGCTGAAAAGGCTCTCGGCTGGAAGCGCGAGATAAACTTCTCCGAACTCGTTGAGCGCATGGTGAAGAACGACCTTGCACTCGTTGAGAACGAGATAAAGGTAAAAGAAATAACAGGCTGAGATGAGGATAGAATTTGACGCTCTGCCTCTGGTGAGCGAGAAAATGACCGGCATCGGCTGGTGCGAGGCTGGTCAGACTACCGCCCTCGCAAGACTTCACCCGGAGGACAGCTTCCGCTACAATTTCTTCTCCGGCAAGGACAATGCCGCGAAAATGGAACGCATAATGCCCTTTGCCGGCGACAGCATCGCTGTTAAAATGGCGAAGTTCTCGGGCTATATGTACCGCGCATCAAGCACCTTCGTGCCTGTGCCTTACTCCTCCTTCTTCGGCAAAAAGGCGGACGTTACCCATTTCTTCAACTACATCGTGCCGCCGGGAGTTCACGGAAAGACCGTGGTAACAGTACACGACATGGTCTACAAGGCTTTTCCGGAGACCGTCCGCGGACGCACAAAGCTCATGCTCAATATGGGTCTGAAGCGTTCGATGAAACGTGCGGACGTCATCGTCACTGATTCCGAATTCTCAAAAAGCGAGATAATCAGGTATTTTCCGCAGCATGAGGCGAAGATAAGAGTAGTCCCGTGCGGTGTGGATACCGATAGATTTCACCCCTGCACTGAGCCGGAACGTATCCCTGCCGTGAAGGAGTCGCTCGGCATCGGGGGCGACTACTTCCTCTACCTCGGCACTATCGAGCCCCGCAAGAACCTCGAAAGGCTTATTACTGCCTACAAGGCGCTTGTGAACAAGCTCGGGGAGAAGTCACCGAAGCTCGTGCTCGCCGGCGGAAAGGGCTGGCTCTATGACGGGATATTCGCCCGTGTGGAAAGGCTCGGCTTGCAGGATAAGGTCATATTCACGAAATATGTTCCGGCTGAGGACATGAACCCCCTCATGTGCGGGGCTCTGGCATTCGTTTTCCCGTCGCTCTACGAGGGCTTCGGTATGCCGCCGCTGGAGGCTATGGCCTGCGGAGTACCGGTGCTGACCTCCGGTGAGGCATCGCTTCCCGAGGTGACAGGCGACTGTGCCGTTATCTGCGATGCGTATTCCCCCAAAAGCATTGCGGAGGGACTTTACAGGCTATATGCCGACGAAAAGCTCCGCAGAGACCTCTCTGCAAGAGGCCTTGAACGCGCAAAGCAGTTCACTTGGGAGCGTTCGGCTGAAATGCTCTACGATATCTATTCGGCGCTGGTCTGAACCGGCAGTTACAGGGCAAAGCGTCCCATAAACAGGGGCTATTGCGTCCCCCACGAAACGATTTTTACGGAAAGGAGTGGAAAAGTATGAGCGGCAAGCTGAGAGTGCTTGAAGTTAATAAGGCTTATTATCCCCATATCGGCGGCATCGAGACCGTTATCCGGCAGTACGCCGAGGAGCTCGGCAGGACCGGCGGCTTCGATGTCAAAGTCCTCGTCTGCCGCGATGACAGAGGCGATATGCGCCGCGAAAAGATCAACGGCGTTGACGTTACACGCTGCGGCAGCCTCGGAACTTACTTCTCCTGTCCGCTTTCCATGCAGTTTATCCGGAAATTCCGCGAAATGGCTGCAAAAGCTGACGTTGTCCATATCCATGTGCCGTTCCCGCTCGCGGACGCAGCTCTGCTGTTTTCCGGCTTTAAGGGCAAGGTCGTGGTCTCATGGCACAGCGACGTCGTCAAGCAGAAAAAACTCATGAGGCTCTACAAGCCGTTCATGCACAGGCTCCTCGAAAGAGCCGACCGCATTCTCGTTGCAACAGAGGGTCACATCATCGGCTCGGAATACCTCCCCGGCTACTGGGACAAGTGCGTCGTCGTCCCCTACGGCATCGTGCCGGAGGATTACCGGAAAACGGTGCGCGACGGCTTCCTCGAGGAAAAATGCTGCTACGAGAACAGCGTCAAGGTGCTCTTCAGCGGCAGACTGGTCTACTACAAGGGCATTGACGTCCTCATTGAGGCTTTCAGGGACGTCAAGGGCTGCGAGCTGTTCATTTCAGGCGCCGGCGAGCTCGAGGCTGAGCTGAAAGCAAGAGTAAAACATTCGGAGATCGAGGACAGAGTGCATTTTCTGGGCTTCCTTCCGCAGAAGGAGCTCCGCAGGGCTTTTGCCGACTGCGATATCTTTGTGCTTCCGTCCGTTGAACGCAGCGAGGCTTTCGGCATAGTCCAGCTTGAGGCTATGGTCTACGGCAAGCCCGTCATAAACACGGCTCTGCCCTCCGGAGTGCCTTATGTCAGCCTCCACGGAGATACCGGCATGACCGTTCCGCCCTCTGACGCAGGTGCGCTCGCCTTCGCGATAAACAGGCTCGCCGATGACAGGGAGCTCCGCGAGGAAATGGGCGAGGCTGCCGCAGAACGCGTGGATAAGGTGTTCAATGAAAAAATAGTTATAGAAAGGCTTTGCGGAGTTCTTTCCGGAAGGCTCTGAGGTGAAACTATGCGGGCTTTGATAATTGGCGGTGCAGGCTTTGTCGGAGGCTATCTCATCAGCGAGCTTGCTTCTGCCGGCTGGGAGGTCGGCGCGACCTGTCTCCCGTCGGAGACTCTCTCCGGAGAATGTGCCGCGCTTACGCTCGATATACTGAAAAAAGACGATATCTCTGCGGTGCTGAGTGATTTCAGACCGGATATCGTCTATCATCTTGCCGCACAGAGCTCTGTTGCGGTTTCATGGAAGCGTCCTCAGCTCACGGCTGAGATAAACGTCATCGGCACTATCAACGTCCTCGAGGCGCTCAGAGAGTACGGCGAGGGCGTGAGGACCGTCCTCATTGGCTCGGGCGAGGAGTACGGCTTCATCAGGGAGGGCAGCTGTCCTCTCAGCGAGGAGGAGCCTCTGCGTCCGGGCAATATCTATGCCGCAACAAAGGCCTGTCAGGGCATGATCGGCGAGATATACGCCCGTGCCTACAAAATGGATATCGTAATGGTCAGGGCTTTCAACCATTCCGGTCCAAAACAGGCTGATATCTTCGTTATTTCGGACTTCTGCAAGCAGATAGCCGAGGCGGAAAAGGGTCTGCGTGAGCCTTTGATGAAGGTCGGCAACCTCTCGGCAAAACGCGATTTCACGGACGTCCGCGATGTCGTCAGAGCCTACCGGCTGCTCGGCGAGAAGGGCGTTTCCGGAAGGACCTACAATGTCGGACGCGGAAAAGCTGTTGATATACAGTTTATCCTCGATACTGCGCTGAAAATGTCGGAAACACCGATAGAGGTCGTGAGAGACCCGGCGCGTATGAGAGCCTCGGATATCCCCATTATCGAGCCGGACGTCTCACTCATAAGGAACGATACCGGCTGGCAGGCTGAGATATCTATGGAGAAAACTATCGCTGATACGCTCAATTACTGGCGCGAAAATCTGAGACTTTAAGGGACAGTGTCCCGGCAGAAATATCAAAAGGGAGAACTACCATGAAAAGAATTATCGCGGCGCTTATCGCCTGCACAATGATAACAGGTGCTTTCGTTTCATGCGGAAGCAGTGACAGCAGCAGCAAAAACGCTGATACCCCGGCTTCTCAGGCTAAGGCTGACTACGCCGGCAGGTGGGAATGGGACGACAGTTCCTTTCTGAATATAACCGAATCCGGTACTATCAGAATGGAGGCTACCCTGCCCGTTACCTCTATGATGAAATTCAACAACGACGGTACCGGTACTCTCGAAAACCACGAGATCGAACCCGGTATGTTCGATTTCGACGGCGAGACCTACTGTCTCCACATCGACAATGACGATAATATGACGCTGAAAAGGCTCGAGCCCAATGACGGTACCGAGTTTTTCGGAAAATATGAGCTTGTCAGCGGAGTTGTTTACGATTCAATGGAAAAAGGCTATAACAAACGCGCTGCTCAGAGCGGTTCGGACGAAAAGCTGGATACGGACGCCCTCAGCATACTGGTCGATATCGCCGAAAACAATACCGATATCAATATCCTCTATACTATCGGCGAGATATCCTCCGACAACACTCTCAGGATAGAGATCGGCGGTCAGACATTGAACGGTACATATTCTGTTGACGGCGATGTTATGACGATAACCAACGACAAGGGCGATAACAAGGAGCTCAAGCGCCTGAAATGAGCCTCCCGGACATGAGAAAGGATGTAAACTATGGCTGATACAGGGCTGAATAAGAAAAAGCTCGTGACCTTCGACGGCCACGAAAAGATAAGCGCTCTGAAAGCTGCCGCCAAGCTCACGGACTTCGGCGAACGTCAGAATGAAGCCAACGAGCTTCTCGCAGAGGCTATCGCGGCTCTCGGAGACCGCATCGCTTCACTGGAGGAACGTCAGAACCGCAGTGAGGAGGCTTTGCAGGCTATCGCAAAGGAGCTTTCCGCTTTCAAGAAGGAGCTCGACAGGGTAAGGCTCTCGGAAAAGCTCAATTCCGGTACTATCGAACGCCTCAGTAATGCACTCAGGCTCGCGGAGGAAAATTCATAAGCCTGAATAGCAATATATACGAAAATTTATTGCATAATTCGTTGAAATTGCCCCAAAGCTCTTGACTTTGGAGCGTAATTGATATATTATTATCATATAGGATCAAATTCACATTCGTGAAAGAAGGTGGGAAAATGGGTGATCTTGCAGACAAGCTCATGGAAGAGCTTGAGTGCCGGACGTCCTTTACAATACCTGTATTCGGAGGGATACCCGTTCCGGAGTCCTGCGTCATGACATGGTTCATCATGGGACTTCTGGTCATCGGCTCCATTATATTCACAAAGAGAATGAAGGTAGTGCCGACGGGCTTCCAGTGCCTTGTCGAGAGCTTCGTGCTCTGGATGGATAACTTCTTCCTCGAGATACTCGGCAGCAAGGGGAAAAAATACCTCCCCATACTCGAAACGCTGCTGCTGTATATCGGTATATCAAACCTTATAGGTCTGGTAGGTCTAAGACCCCCGACAAAGGATCTCGGCGTTACCGCAACGCTCGCGATATTCGCGATACTCCTGATACAGTACAGCGGTATCAGGCAGAAGGGCGTGAGAAAATGGCTGAAGGGCTTCTGCGAGCCTATGGCTTTCATGCTCCCGCTCAATCTCATGGAGCTCGTTATCAAGCCGCTTTCGCTCTGTATGCGACTTTTCGGAAACGTTCTCGGTGCTTTCGTCATCATGGAGTTCATAAAGCTCCTTGTACCGGTCGGCGTACCGCTCGCATTCAGCTTCTACTTCGATGTGTTTGACGGCGCGATACAGGCATATGTATTCGTATTCCTCACCTCGCTCTTTATGTCCGAGGCTATGGAGGAGGAATAATAGTTACAAGTTATAAGTGCATAGTTCTTAGTTGAGGTGTCTCCTCCGGAGACGTATCCGGTAAAGGCTTTTTCTTCTATGCTATGCACTAAGCACTAAAAACTAAGAACTAATTATTGGAGGTCAATATTATGGGACTTTTGGCAATAGGTGCAGGTCTGGCTGTTCTCACCGGACTTGGCGCAGGTATAGGTATAGGTATAGCAACATCTAAGGCTGCTGAGGCTATCGCCCGTCAGCCTGAAGCAAAGGGCGATATCAACAAGGCGCTCCTTCTCGGTTGTGCCCTCGCTGAGGCGACCGCTATCTACGGCTTCGTTATCGCTATCCTCATTATCCTGTTCCTCAAATAATGCAGAAATTGCTCCCCGGACGTCTCTGCGGAGAAGTGTGTGCGGGAGCTTTCTTATTTGGGTAAATAATATATCAGGTGGTCTGACCGACAGGAGACGTTCGCAATTGCCTATTTTACCACAAACACTTAGTCTGTCAAGACTGAAACGAGCGCTGCAAACAGCGGTCTTGACAGACTGCGTGTTTGTGATGTGGGGCAATTACGCAAACGTCCGCCGCCTCTCGACCGCCTAAAAGTTACATACCCTCTTATTTTTAGTCAAGAACAGGAGGACGACCTATGCTGGATATTAATATATGGAATTTCATCTGGGCAGGCATAAACCTTATCCTGCTGCTGATACTTATGAAGATCTTCCTCTTTAAGCCCATAAGGAAGATGATGGAGAAACGCACTCAGATGGTGCAGGACGAGCTCGATTCCGCCAAAAAAAACCGCGAGGAGGCTGAACAGCTCAGGGAACAGTACGACAATGAGCTCGGCTCCGCTAAGGACGAGGCTCAGAAGATCATCGACAAGGCCCATGAGGACGCTGAGACCGAACGTGCCGCTATCATCAAGAGGTCTCAGGAGGAGGCGGAACGCATCGTTGCCGACGCCGGAAAAACTATCGAGAATGAACGCAAGCGCGTTCTCGCACAGGCTCAGACCCAGATCGCTGACCTCGCTGTTGAGGCTGCTTCAAGGATAATCGGCGAAAACGTTGACGATGAAAAGAACCGCCGTCTTGTTGACAAGTTCCTCGAGGAAGAGGAGGGGATCGGCAGGTGAATGACAAGGAAAAACTGCTCCTTGATGAGCTGAAAAGCGCTAAGATACCGCAGGCTGATATCAATGAGACCTCCGCTGTTCTCGCATCTTGCGGAGACGTTTCCGATACCCTCGGCAACCCCCTCGTTACCCACGAGGAAAAGAAAGCCGTTATAGCAAAGCTCTTCCCGGAGAGTATGCAGAAGCCACTGATGAGCGCTGTCCGCAGCGGTCTCGTGGAGAAACTCCCCGAGATAATGGAGCTCTACACTGACTTCCTCATCGAACAGGAGGGCAGTATCAGAGCTTCAGTCCGCTATGTTACGCCCCTTACCGAGCTCCAGCAGGCTGATCTCAGAAAATTCATAATCGAAAAATTCGGTAAGAACGACGTTTCTATCGAGTACATTCAGGATCCCGATATCATAGGCGGTTTTATCCTCAATGCAGGCGATGTTGAGTACGACAAGAGCTACCGTACAAGCCTCCGCGCTCTCAGGGAGACACTCCACGGAAAGGCTGCCGAGCTTGCAGAGCGTGATACCTCTGATACTCACGGCGACATCATCTCCGTCCTCAGAACAGAGGTCAGGGACTTCGATGTGCGTTCCGGTGCTACCGAAACGGGCTTCATAACCCGTATCGGCGACGGTATCGCGACAGTCAGAGGCATGAACGCTGTTATGTACGGCGAGCTTGTCGAATTCGAGACAGGCATCAGAGGCATCGTCCAGAACCTTGAGGAAAACTCCGTAGGCGTAGTTCTTCTCGGTGACGACCACGGTCTCACGGAGGGCTCCTCCGTCATCAGAACAGGCAAACGTGCCGGTGTAGGCGTGAGCGATGAGCTCCTCGGCAGAGTCGTTGACGCACTCGGCGCTCCCATAGACGGTCTCGGCTCTATCAAGGCGGAGGACTACTTCCCCATTGAGCGTGAGGCTCCCGGCGTTATCGAGCGTAAGCCCGTAAACGTGCCGTTACAGACAGGTATCCTTGCGATAGACTCAATGTTCCCGATAGGACGCGGTCAGCGTGAGCTCATCATCGGCGACCGTCAGACCGGTAAGACCTCTATCGCACTCGATACTATCATCAACCAGAAGGACAAGGACATGATCTGCATCTATGTTGCCATAGGTCAGAAGTCCTCGACCGTTGCTCAGGTCGTCAATACCCTCAAAAAGTACGGCGCTATGGACTATTCCATTGTTGTGTGCGCTTCTGCGAGCGACCCGGCGCCCTTCCAGTACATCGCCCCCTATTCCGGTACGGCTATGGCTGAATACTTCATGGCTAAGGGCAGGGACGTTCTTATCGTTTACGACGACCTCTCCAAACACGCTGTAGCTTACCGTGCAATGTCACTGCTGCTGCACCGCCCTCCGGGACGTGAGGCTTACCCCGGCGATGTTTTCTACCTCCATTCGAGACTTCTCGAACGTTCGAGCCGTCTCGATGATGAGCACGGCGGCGGTTCGCTGACAGCTCTGCCTATCATAGAGACTCTCGCCGGAGATATCTCCGCCTATATCCCGACAAACGTTATATCTATCACCGACGGTCAGATATTCCTCGAGAGCGAGCTTTTCAACTCCGGTCTCAGACCTGCCGTTAACTACGGTCTTTCCGTTTCGCGTGTAGGCGGTGCCGCTCAGACAAAGGCTATGAAAAAGGCTGCCGGAAACCTCCGTATCGACCTTGCACAGTTCAAGGAAATGGAGATATTCACTCAGTTCTCGTCCGAGCTCGATCAGGCTACCACTGACCTCCTCGACCACGGTCATATGCTCACAGAGCTGCTGAAACAGCCCCTCTACAATCCGCTTCCGCACTATGAGCAGGTGATTCTCCTCTATGCCGCTCAGCATGACCTGTTCAAGGGCATTCCGCTCAAGGAGCTGCGCGAATACCGTACCGAGCTGATGAACTATATCCGCACCTACGGTCAGGATATCATCGAGGAGATAGAGGAGAAGAAGGTCCTCACGGACGACCTCGCTGAGCGTATCGAGCGTATCGTCACTGCCTTTGAGGAATAAATCATGGCTAATATAAGAGAAATACGCGAGCGTATCAACAGTATCAAGCAGATACTCAAGATAACGAACGCTATGTACCTCATGTCCTCGTCAAAGCTCAAAAAAGCGCGTAAATCCCTCGAGGACACTGAGCCCTACTTCTATAAATTGCAGGAAACTATCGACAGTATCCTCGAGCATACCCCCCACACAAGACAGTTCTACTTCGACCGCCGTTCCGGTATCGCTGAGGAGAACCGCAAAAAGGGATATATCGTCATTACCGCCGATAAGGGTCTGTGCGGGAGCTATAACCATAACGTCCTCCGCTTTACCGAACAGGAGCTCTCAGAGCAGGCTAACCTCGATAACTGTCAGCTCTTTGTTATGGGACAGGTCGGGAGAATGTACTTCCAGAACCGCAGAAAGACCTCCGTTGACAGCGAATTCCTCTACACTACCCAGAACCCGACTCTCTACCGCGCTATGGAGATAGCACAGCTCGTCCTCGATAAGTTCGAGGCTGGCGAGCTCGATGAGGTCTACCTCATATATACCGACATGGTCACATCTAACGTTCAGGAGCCCCGCAAGCTAAGACTTCTCCCGTTCGAGCGCAGACACTTCGGAAAGGCTCCCGACGGCACGATTAAGAAGCTCCCGAAGGCTTCGTTCCTGCCCTCGCCGGAGGTCGTAATGGAAAACCTCATACCCAACTACGCCAAGGGCGTTATATACGGCGCTATGGTCGAGGCGTTCTGCTGTGAGCAGCAGTCGCGAATGACGGCTATGGACGCTGCCACCAACAGTGCAAAGGACATGATAAAGGACCTTTCACTTCTCTACAACCGCGCAAGACAGGCGGCTATCACTCAGGAGATAACCGAGGTCTGCGGAGGTGCGGCTTCCGTCAACGATTGATGCGTCGGGACGGCGTCCCACGCTTTACGATGAAATAAACCCAAATCGTAGGGGCGGGCGGCGGAACGCCGCCCCTACAGATGAACGGCAAAAGGAGTGTTATTATGAGCAAAATAGGCGACTTCTTAAAGGAAACAGGTGTATTCTTCCTCGCAACTACAGACGGCGATCAGCCAAAGCTCCGTCCGCTCGGCGCTTTTCTCGAAGAGGACGGCAAGATAATCTTCGGCGTCGGTGATTTCAAGGCGGTCTACAGACAGCTCTGCGCCAATCCACTCGTTGAGATCGCTGCCTGCAAGCCGGACGGTCACTGGCTCAGATACACCGGTAAAGCTGTTTTCGAGACCGATGAGAAATATGCTCAGACCATTATAAAAAATGCAGGACTTGAGGCTATATACGGCGAAAAGACCGGCAATAAGCTCATGACCTTCCACCTTGAGGACGCCAAGGCGGTCGATATCGCGGTCATGGGAGAGGGAGAAAGCCTCATATAACCGCAGCGTGTGTCCCCCGCCTCTAAGGCGGCGGGTTCCATATTTCCGCTCAGTGGGAGGTTGATCTGCCACTGAACGGAAGCGAGCTTTCAGCTCGCCACTGCTTGTTAAAAGCTGCGCTTTGAAGGAGAAAAACATGGAAAAAGGCAGGATTACTCAGGTCATCGGACCTGTTATAGACGTTGAATTCCCGACGGGAAAGCTCCCGATGATAAAGGACGCTCTCACCGTTCAGATCGACGGCAGGGAACGCGTCATGGAGGTAGCCCAGCATATGGGAAACCGTACCGTCCGCTGCATCATGCTCGCTGCAAGCGAGGGACTGCGGAAAAATATGGAGGTAACAGCTACCGGCTCTTGTATCAGAGTACCGGTCGGCGAAGCTACACTCGGACGTATGTTCAATGTTCTCGGCGAGCCTATCGACAGGAAGGGCGATGTCGATGCCGAGGAGAAATGGGAGATCCACCGCAAGGCTCCGACCTTTCAGGATCAGAGCCCGGTAGTTGAGGTGCTCGAGACCGGAATCAAGGTCATCGACCTCATCGCCCCCTACGCTAAGGGCGGTAAGATCGGTCTTTTCGGAGGCGCAGGCGTCGGCAAGACCGTTCTCATTCAGGAGCTTATCCGCAATATCGCTACCGAGCACGGCGGATATTCAATATTTACCGGCGTCGGAGAGCGTTCCCGAGAGGGAAACGACCTCTGGAACGAGATGCAGGAATCCGGCGTTATCTCCAAGACCGCGCTTGTTTTCGGTCAGATGAACGAGCCTCCCGGATCGCGTATGCGTGTCGCACAGACGGGGCTTACTATGGCGGAATACTTCCGTGACCGCGAACACAAGGACGTTCTCCTTTTCATCGACAACATCTTCCGTTACGTTCAGGCTGGCTCGGAGGTATCGGCTCTGCTCGGACGTATGCCCTCAGCGGTCGGCTATCAGCCTACACTCGCAACGGAGGTAGGTGAATTGCAGGAACGCATCACTTCGACCAAGGACGGCTCTATCACTTCGGTTCAGGCGGTTTACGTCCCCGCGGACGACCTCACTGACCCTGCCCCGGCAATAACCTTCGCTCACCTCGATGCTACGACGGTACTCTCGCGTAAGATAGTCGAGCAGGGCATCTATCCTGCCGTTGACCCGCTGGAGTCAAATTCGCGTATCCTCGAACCGGAAATAGTCGGCGAGGAGCACTACAACGTTGCAAGACGCACTCAGGAGCTTCTCCAGAAGTACAAGGAATTGCAGGACATCATCGCTATCCTCGGTATGGAGGAGCTTGATGAACAGGATAAGCTTGCGGTCTACCGTGCACGAAAGATACAGAAGTTCCTCTCTCAGCCCTTCAACGTTGCGGAGAACTTCACCGGTCTGAAGGGCAAGTACGTTCCGCTCAAGGACACCATCGAGGGCTTCAAGGCTATCATAGACGGTGACATGGACAAGTACCCCGAGGCTGCCTTCCTCATGGCCGGCACTATCGACGACGTTATCGCAAAGGCTAAGCAGATAGATAAGGACGAGTGATACTATGCCGAGGAAATTTCACCTTGAAATAATCGCTACAGACCGCATTTTCTACAAGGGCGACTGCGAGCACCTTGTAATTACGGCTATAGACGGTCTTGTCGGCATCATGGCAGGCCATGAGCCTGTCGTGACCACTCTCCCTGCCGGAGAGCTGAAATACATGGTGGACGGCAAGTGGCACTATGCGGCTATATCAGGCGGTTTCATACAGGTAATGCCCGAATCCTCGATAATTCTCGCGGATAACTGCGAGCTGCCGGAGGAGATCGACATAAAACGTGCCGAGGAAGCCCGTGAACGCGCTCAGGAACGTCTCCGTCAGAAGCAGAGCATCAAGGAGTATTACCAGACTCAGGCTGCTCTCAACCGCGCAATGAACCGTCTGAAGGTATCGCAGAAGCATTTCAAATAGGACAAAAGCGCTCCGCTGCGGGCGCTTTTTTAATGCGTAATTAAATTGAGTGTAGGGGCAGCGTCCCCTACAGGTCAGGAGTTTGCGGTATATTGCGGGCGGATAATATCCGCCCCTACGATTTGAGGTTATTTCATCGTAATGCTAAAAATTTCGCGCAGGCTATTGACTTTTTGGCAGAAATATAGTAAAATAATAGTAATTGTCGTAGAGACACAAAATTAATAGGAGGCATGACTGTGAAAAAAATAGGAAAATCGACTTTCTTCATTGTCGTTGCTATAATCGCATTGTTTTCTTTTACGGCTGTTGTCGGACTCGACTATGCGTACGGCGACAACACAAAGACCTATATCAAGGGCGTTGACGATATCAAGAAGGGTATCGACATTCAGGGCGGTATCGACGCTACCTTCGAGCCCGCTGAGGACTATGACGGAGATGTTTCGTCCTCCCAGCTCGATGCGGCAGTACAGATAATGAAGACCCGTCTCGCTAACCTTGGTATCACCGACAATGAGGTTTACAGCGACAGCAAGAGCAACAGGATCATCGTTCGCTTCCCCACTCAGAAGGACGAGGACTTCGACCCTGAGAGCGCCGTTGAGGAGCTCGGAAGCATGGCTCAGCTCTCTTTCTACAAGGGCACCGACAATACCGATGAAAGCAAGCTCGTTCTCACCGGTGCGGACGTTGAAAAAGCTGACTACGATTACAGACAGACCAAGGATTACGGAAACAAGGAATGGCTCGTTGACCTCAAGCTCAACGACAGCGGCGTTACCAAGTTCGCTAACGCTACAAGAGAACTCGCAGGTACAGATACCCCCATTTCGATATGGATGGACGATGTTATGATCTCGTCTCCTACCGTAAGCAGCGTTATCACTGACGGTTCCGCTATCATCACAGGTCAGTTCACTAACGAGAGCGCTAAGAAGCTCGCCGACCAGATCAACGGCGGTGCGCTTCCCTTCAAAATGGATACCGTAAGCGTAAACAGGATATCCTCTACTCTCGGTGAGGGCTCGCTCGAGGCTATGGTCCTCGCAGCAATCATCGCTTTCATCTTCATCGCGATCTATATGATAGTCCTCTACAGACTCCCCGGTATGGTTGCTGTTATCGCCCTTATCGGTCAGGTCGCAGGAAGCATCGCGGCTGTATCAGGCTGGTTCGGCTTCATGAGCGGCTCTACGCTCACTATCCCCGGTATCGCAGGTATTATCCTTGCCGTCGGTATGGGCGTTGACGCCAACATCATCACAGGCGAGCGTATCAAGGAGGAGCTCCGTTCCGGAAAGTCCCTTGATTCCGCTGTAAGGATAGCCTATAAGAGAGCTTTCTCCGCTATCCTCGACGGCAACGTTACAAACGTTATCATCGCCGTTATCCTCATGGGCGCATTCGGCGTTCCCTCGAGCCTCTTCTCCAAGATCCTCAACAAGACCATTTTCTTCGCATTCGGCGCTACAGCTGAGGGCTTCGTTTATTCCTTCGGCTTCACTCTCCTCGCCGGCGTTATCCTCAACTTCGTCATGGGCGTTTTCGCTTCAAGACTTATGGTAACGTCACTTACGAAGTTCAAGTGCTTCAAGAACAGAAAGCTTTACGGAGGTAATGTGAAATGAGCGCAAAGAAAAAGAACATCAAGCAGACTGCGCCGGCTTACACCGGAAAAGTTTACGATTTCTGCGGAAAGAAGCCCATTATACTTGCTGTTGGTATCATCGTGCTGATCGCACTTATAATCGGTATAATAATCCGCGGCGATAACCGTTCTATCGAGTTCAAGGGCGGTACTATGAAGACCTACACCTACGACAAGGGCAACGACATCGACACCGGCAGGATCAAGGAGCTCGTAGGTACCCTCACAAGCTCAAAGGTGACTGTAAGAGAGGGCGAGGACGTCAATACCGGCAAGCCCCAGTTCACTATCAACCTCGCAACAGGCAGCTTCAATATCGAGGATCAGAACAAGCTCACAGACCTTATCAAGGCTGAATACCCCGATCTCAACATCGAGGGCAGCGAGGCTATGAGCGTTACCTCCTCAACAGGTAACGAGTTCCTCCTCAAGTGCGTTATCGCAGTTGTATTCGCAGCTATCATCATCATCATCTATGTTGCGATAAGATTCCGCAAGATCGGCGGCTGGTCGGCAGGTGCCTGCTCGGTACTCGCACTCGTTCAGGATCTTGTGACAGCTATGGCTGTATCCTACCTCTTCGGCTTCGAGTTCAGCGCTAATATGGTCGCTGTTATACTCACCATACTCGGCTACTCTATCAATAACACCATCGTTATCTACGACAGAATTAGAGAAAACCGCAAGCTCATGCCGAAGGCTTCTCTCAATGAGCTCATCAATACCGGCTGCTCACAGTCACTCACCCGTTCGATAAGAACATCTATCACAACTATCAGCACTATGCTCATCATCACTATCGTAGTTCTGATAAAGGGTTATACTTCACTCCTCAGCTTCTCTGTACCGCTTATGGCAGGTCTCATCTCCGGTACCTTCACCTCACTCTTCGTTGCACCTGTAACATGGTCATGGTGGAAAAGCAGAAGCAAATCCGAACCCGCAAAGGCATAATGAAAAAAGGACGCTCCGGCGTCCTTTTTTAGTGAGCTGCAAGGACAGCCCTTGCAATTCGCAGACCGCATAAAAAAGGGCGCACAGCAGTGCGCCCTTCAATTTGTCAAAAAGACAGTTTTAATCCAAACAGCAGCACGGGTGCTCGGAAAGCGTCCCTACAATTCGGCTATATACCATCGTTTTGTGTAGGGGCGAGTTCCGCTCGCCCGAAAATGCACAAATAAAAGCAGGTTTATCAACAAGCTCAAGGGCGCACAGCAGTGCGCCCTTAGATCTTATCCTTTGTATGAACGATGATCTCGCTTCTGACAATGCGGAAGCTGTTATCCGGTTTAGCCTGTAGCAGCTTCGGGTCGGTCGGAGGGATATTCTTGTGGACGTTGAAAGCCTGCTGGAGCTCATTCTGTCTGCCGGGCTGTATGAGCAGAACTCTGTCGCCCTTTGTTGAGACCGGAAGGCTGACGTCCGGGACTGTGATCCTGCGCTTTTTACGCTTTCTGCGGTTGATAAGGCCGATAGCAGTCCACATTATCATATTGAGTACGATGAATACTCCTATGGCGGCGATGATAACGCCCTTTACATCTGACGGCAAAGCTCTCACCTCCTTATAGAATGCGGAAAAGCTCAGAAATCGGCGCGGAGAACTGCGCCTGAAATATTGTCCTTTTCGTCCCTTATCTTTACGAGCTCTATCATCATGCGGAGTCTTGCTTCGAGCGAAGACCTTGTGGTTATGAGATCAGGGGAAAGGATATCGAGTATTTCCTCGTTAGTGACGTCATGGCGGAGGCCGTCCGAGCATATCAGGTAGTGTGCTCCGTTTTCGAGTATACCGAAGCTTATCTCCGGCGATACCTCACCGGTAACGCCTATGCACTGTATCAGGGCATTGCGGCGCGGGTCGGTGAGTGCCTGCTCGCGGGTCATTCTTCCGAGCTTGATCTCACGGTTCACGAAGGTATGGTCGTCCGTGAGCTGCTGGACGTCATCTGCTATCTTATACACTCTTGTATCTCCGACATGGAAGATCATATACTGCTTGTTCACGGCTATCATACCGGTAGCAGTAGTTCCGAGCTTTATTCCCTGACTGTCGCCGTAGGCTATGATACGCGCATTCAGCTCCTTGAGGCGGTCAACGGTTATCCGGGCTATCCTGTCCCAGCTCCAGTTGTGCAGCTCACTCTCGAAGCTTGTATCGAACCATTCGGAGAAGCTGCGGACTACCTCAGCGCTTGCGACCTCGCCCTTTGAGAGACCTCCCATACCGTCGCAGACCATGACCATTGCAGACTTGCAGAAGGAATTCTCGGCAAGCTTAACGCAGAGACTATCCTGATTGACCTTCTTTGAGATGCCGATATCCGTATCGGCTACGACGATGTAATCCATAATAAGATCTCCTTGCAGCTCAGCAGGTGAAATCAAACTCCTCGTTTGAAAACCTGATAACGTCCCCGTTTTTGAGCTTGATCTCGGTCTGGACGGGGATAGGGGTACCGTTGACGAAGGTGCGGTTTGTGGAGTTGTTATCGGCGATGAAGCAATCGCTGCCGCGTTTGTATACTGTGGCGTGGACACGGCTGACGGTCCTGTTATCGGTGACGCAGAGATCGACCTTTGCGCGTTCCTTTCCGATGCGGAATACTGGCTTGTCGATGCGAAAGGACTGTCCTGTTGAACGGCGTGTAAGTACAGCCTCGGGTTCAACAGGCATAGCAGCGGGCATGGTCTCGCTCATTTCGTCTTCGCGGTCAATAGTGGGCGCGTTTTCGGAGGCTGTAGTCTCTGCGCTCAGCGGAGGCTCTTCCGCAACGGCAGGTGCTTCCGGCACAGCAGGTTCAGCAGGTGCTTCCGGCGCAGGTGCCTCCTCAGCAGTCGGAGCATTGATGACACTTTCCGGTACAGCGGCGGCGGCTGTGCCCATATTTATTTTAAGACGTCCCTCGTCGGCATTATTTGCGGGAGGAACAGGAGCTTCCGGTGGTGCGGGCGAGAACATCTCGCCGGGAGAGAACATCTCAGCAGGTGCGGCAGATACGGGAGGTGCGGCAGGCGGAGGTGCCATGGAAGCATCAGGAGCCGGAGCCGCATAGGGGTCAGCCGAAGGTAACGCTGCCGGAGCCGCAGCAGCCTCGTTGAATTCCTGTCTGGGGATAATGCTGTATGTTACCGGTGAAACGTTCATTATATATTCCTCGGTCGCCGTTATGGAGAACTGGGGATTGCTGTTTACGAAGTTCATGAAGTTCACAACGGCGTTGTAGTCCTCCTGAGAAGCATAGGAAACGCCGGAGGCTATGAGGTTCATAGCATAGGCACAGCCGCCGTTGAGGGGCGGATTGCCGTATATTGCGGCATATACGAAGAAGAGCTCTCCGCTTGAGCTGTCGATGATAATGCTGTCCGGGTCGTAAACGATGTTGCTGGGGTTGAGACCGTTGTTGACGGCGGATTTATAGGTCTCCATTATCTGTGCAGCCATCATGAAGAAATGGTCCTTGCCGATAGGGGTGCGGAGAAATCTGCTCAGCGGAACTCCCTGTGCGCCGATGAAGAAAAGTCTTCCGGCGTCCTCGACCGTGGGCTGCATGAGACCTCTGATGTAGTGCTGTGAGAAGTAGAGTATCTCGTTGCTGTTTATAGCCTCAGACGAACCGAGCTTACAGCGAATGCCGATCTGACCCTGTCTTTCGATAACCTTGAATTTAGCCATAGATATCACCTCATAGTAAAAAAATATATTTAGAAGTTATCATAATAATTATACAATATATTCCTTCCAAAGTCAACACTATTTAGCACTGATAATACAAGTTATATCGCTATTGACATAAGATGATATATGTGTTAACATTATAGGCAAGGGCTTTGTTGTGCGGAGGTGAGGCGTGTTATGTCGAAATTTGCGAAATATCTTCTTTTCACGTTCATATCAGCGTGGATACTGATGGCAATAGGCATTCATGACCGAAATCCCGGCAGTACGGCTGGCGATATGAGCTTCGGACGTATGCTCGCACTGGCTATGTTCATGCCCACGCTCGGAGTTCTCTTTGCAGGCGGAAAATTCCGCGATATGGGCTGGAAGCCCGACTTTTCAAGGAGATCGGCTGGCGCGGATTTATGTTCCCTGCGCTGAAAGAGGGCATGGCAGGACAAGGGGACGCCGTTACCTTCTCAAAAAATAAATGCTTGACAAATCTCCGGAGGTGTGTTATAATAAACAATAGAGCGTATGTCTGCTCATAATTCAGGAGAAATTCCGAAATATAGATGTGTGGGCCCTGTGCAACATCGCCCCGTGAACCATGTCAGGCGGGAGACCGAGCAGCATTAAGCGGATCGCTTTGTGTGCCGCAGCAAGCCCGCACATCTATGTTCCGGAATTTTTTGTGCTGAAACGAAACTCACGCAAAGGAGGGATCATCGTGCTGTTTACGCTTGCCGCAAGAAGAACAAAGAGGGTCATGCTCTCTCTCGGAAGAGCCGCTGTTAAGGCGTTTGCCGCCGATGCAGTCCTCTCTGCCGCCGCTTTCGCGATACTCTGCTTCGCATCGGGCTGCCGCAGCATAATGCTCGGCGATGCTCTCATTATAATGTTCACGATACTTCTCCCACTGTGGCTGATATTCTTCTTCCTTGAAGTGAGAAAGTACGGGCTGAAGATCTTCCACCGCTACGATGAGGACATCATCGGCGGCGCTTTTACAGGTCTCGACAAGAAATCCCGTATCTTCGAGGCGGGTGTCCACACCTTCCATTCCGGAGATTTCAGGGGAGCGCTCGATATCTTCACCGAGCTCGATGCCTCAGACCTCCCAAGGAGCCGCGAGGAACAGGCGATCGTCTCATTCTACCGCGGACGCTGCTACCAGATAATGGGCATCTACCCCAATGCTATCATAAATTACGACAAGGCTGAGGAAAACGGCTTCACTCTTGCGGAAATGCCGGTTTTCAGAGCACGCTGCCTCGCGGAGAGCGGCGATACGAAGCGGGCTGTCGATATACTCCTGAAGCTCGTTGACTCCGACCACCAGTACAGCAGCCGTGCAAGGCTCGAAATAGGCAATATCTACCTCAAGCTCAATGACGGCGAAACTGCCCTGAAATGGTACAATGAGGCTATCGAACGCCGCGAGAGCTATGCCTCTGCACTCGGAGGAGCTGCCATCGCGTATAACCTTCTGAAGGATTTTGACAAGGCTTCGGAATATTTCCGCCTTGCCATGCTCAATAATATCGAAGACCCTCACGGCTTCACCAACTATTTCGAGGAGGTACAGGCTGCCGTAATGCTCGGCAACCGTTCCTCGTCAGACTCTTCCAAGAGCTGAAAAGGAGGCGCTGCATTTGTACAAGGCACTCTACCGCAAATGGCGTCCGCTCACCTTCGATGACGTCATCTCACAGCAGCATACTACCGATACGCTGAAAAATCAGATAATCAGCGGCAGAACTGCCCACGCCTACCTGTTCACAGGCTCCCGCGGTACGGGTAAGACCACCTGTGCGCGTATCCTCGCCAAGGCTGTCAACTGCCGCAATATGAAAAACGGCAACCCCTGCCTTGAATGCGACATCTGCCGTGATGCAGACAGCGGCGCACTTACCGATATTGTCGAGATAGACGCTGCCTCCAACAACGGCGTTGACAATATCCGCGACCTGCGTGACGGTGCGGTCTATACCCCCGAACGCGGCGCTTACAAGATCTACATCATCGACGAGGTGCATATGCTCTCGCAGGGCGCTTTCAATGCGCTTCTGAAAATTATGGAGGAGCCCCCTCCTTACGTCAAATTCATTCTTGCGACGACCGAGATACACAAGGTCCCGGCTACTATCGCCTCACGCTGCCAGAGATACGATTTCCGGCGCATCAAGGCGGAGGATATCGCCGCAAGGCTCAAATATATCGCCCAGCAGGAGAACATCTCCCTCACCGACGACGGTGCCGCTATGATAGCGAAGCTTGCCGACGGCGGTATGCGTGATGCGGTATCCCTCCTCGACCAGTGCTCTGCCTGTGCCGAGACCATTGACGCAGCGGCGGTTTCTGACACTGCCGGTATCGCCGGAAGGGACTACCTCTACGATATGCTCTCTGCGATAAACAGCTCCGATACCGCGAAGGCTCTCGGCATTACCGGAAGCCTCTACGATATGTCAAAGGATCTTTCAAGGCTCTGCGAGGAGCTCATCGCTCAGCTCCGGAACATCATGCTCATTAAGGTCTCGCCCGAAAATGCCGCGAGCCTCATCGTGTGTATGCCGGACGAGCTCGAAAAGCTCCGGGAACTCGCCGAAAGCACCGACCTCGATACCGTTATGGCAAGGCTCTCCGCTTTGCAGGAGTGCCGTGAACGCATGATGAAGGTCATGAACAAGCGCGTCGAATTCGAGATGACGCTTATCAGACTTTGCGGAAATGTAAATAAAACCGCCGAAACTATTGACAATTCTGAGATTTATGATAAAATAAAAAAGCTGGAGGATAAGCTCAGCTCCGTTCAGAACGTTCCCCTCTCCGGAGGGAGACCTGCCGAGCCGGAGGTCCTTACCGCAAGAAATCCTGCTCCGGACACCGAGCCTCAGCCTACTGTGGACATCAAGAAGCTCAGACCGGAGGACCTTATCCCCTGCAACCGCTGGGACGAGGTGCTGGAGGAATTCCGGAAGGTCAACCCTGCCGTTGCCGGAAGCCTTGACGGTTCCTTTGCCGCTACAGCCGGCAATATCATCTTCATAACCTCACAGAACCGCTTCTTCATAACGCTGTTCAAGAACAAGGAGAACGCGATCCACCTCAGCGAGACTATCAGCCGTGTGCTCGGACAGCGTTACGTCATAAAGGCAAGATGCACCACAACGGTCGATCAGCAGAGGAATATGGCTGAGGAGCTTATAAAAAAGGCTCAGGCGAATAATATCGAAACTGCCGTTGAAAACGGACAGGGCGTCAATTAAGCTTTAGCTTATCTGTAGGGGCGGATATCATCCGCCCGTGGACAAAGAATATATCACCAACAACGATGTGTTGAGCCGCCTTTCGGGCGTCCAATGCGGGAGGCGGTTTGTTTTTTGCGGACTTCCAAAGGCAGACCCTACAAAGCTATCGGCTTATTTAATAATGTTAAAAAGCAAGTCATTGCTTTGAATAATAAAAAAACATTCCGAAGGAGAATTTGAAATGAAAGCAAGAATACCCAAGAATATGGGCGGCGGCGCTCAGAATATGAACTCAATGATAAAGCAGGCTCAGAAGATGCAGGATCAGATCACTGTTCTTCAGGAGGATATCGAGGGCAGAGAGTTCTCTGCTGTCGTTGGCGGCGGCGCTGTTGAGGTCGTTGTTACCGGCAAGAAGACTATCAAGTCCCTCACTATAAAGCCCGAGGTCGTTGATCCCGAGGATATCGAGATGCTCCAGGACCTCATCATCAGTGCTGTCAACGAGGCTGTCAACAACGTTGAGACCACTACCGAGACCGAAATGAGCAAGATCACCGGAGGAGTTGCACTTCCCGGTCTGTTTTAAGGATAATGGCTGACCATAATGCTCTTCCGCTTGTAATTCTCGCGGAAAAGTTCGCCTCTCTGCCGGGTATCGGCATGAAGTCCGCACAAAGACTCGCCTACCATGTCATGTCTATGGACGAGACTGCGGTCGAGGACTTCGCAAACGCCCTCCTCGATGCAAAACGCAACGTCCGCTGCTGCAAGTGCTGTCAGAACCTCACTGAAAGGGAGATATGTCCCATTTGCAGCGACGACGACAGAGACAAAAGCGTCATCTGCGTGGTCGAGGGTCCCAAGGACGTTACCGCCTTTGAGCGCACCCGCGAGTACAACGGCGTCTACCATGTGCTCCACGGTCTGCTCTCGCCTATGGACGGCATTACCCCGGATAAGCTCCGCTTCAAGGAGCTCCTCGCGCGTATTTCCGAGGGCGGTGTGCAGGAGGTCATAATGGCTACCAATCCCACCGTTGAGGGCGATGCTACCGCTATGTACGCGGCAGGTCTGCTGAAACCCCTCGGCGTAAAGGTGACAAGGCTCGCCTTTGGTCTGCCGGTCGGAGGTATCCTCGAATATGCCGACGAGGTCACGCTCTACAAAGCCCTCGAAAACAGAAACGATATGTAACGCGGCGATACCTGCCGCTCGCAAGCTCGCTCAGTTCTTGCGGACGGCTTCTTTTTACATCGCACACGGCAGAACAATAAAACGGAAACAATTAACAAATGCGATACCGCCGTTTTTGCCCGAGGTCGAGGTAGGATCCTGTCTGAGACCGAGTGGTACACCGCTCAGGATAAAAAGCGGTGCCCACCGTTGCCGCTCGCAAGCTCGCTCAGTTCTTGCGGACGGCTTTTTTTACATCGCACACGGCAGAACAATAATGCCGCTCGCAAGCTCGCTCAGTTCTTGCGGACGGCTTCTTTTTACATCGCACACGGCAGAACAATAAAACGGAAACAATTAACAAATGCGATACCGCCATATTCCACACTGTCGCTCGCAAGCTCGCTCAGTTCTTGCGGACGGCTTTTTTACATCGCACACATCAGAGACTTTCGATGCGGCAAACTGCTATGCACTTCGATTTCTTACTCTTTTTTCAATTTTATCTTGCATTTCATATCGTTTTGTGTTACAATATAAGGTAAGAAGTTGTGCAATGACGCTTTAAAGCGAAAATGCACATCTGAATTTTATCGTACTATTTGTACGGGTTGGGAGATCAAGTATGCCAAAAAGACAGGACATCAACAAGATCATGATAATAGGTTCAGGTCCTATCATCATCGGTCAGGCGTGTGAATTCGACTATTCCGGAACCCAGGCTTGCAAAGCCCTCAAAAAACTGGGCTACGAGATCGTTCTCGTAAACTCTAACCCCGCTACCATCATGACAGACCCAGATGTTGCGGATATCACCTATATCGAGCCGCTCAACCTTTCAAGACTTACCCAGATAATCAAGAAGGAACGTCCCGACGCTCTCCTTCCCAATCTCGGCGGTCAGTCAGGACTTAACCTCTGCTCTGAGCTCGACAAGGCTGGCGTACTCAAGGAGTACAACGTTCAGGTAATCGGCGTTCAGGTCGACGCTATCGAGCGCGGCGAGGACCGTATCGAGTTCAAGAACGCTATGAAGGCTCTCGGCATCGGTATGCCCCGCAGTGAGGTTGCTTATTCCGTTGACGAGGCTGTTAAGATCGCTGAAAAGCTCAAATACCCCGTAGTTCTCCGTCCGGCTTACACAATGGGCGGTGCCGGCGGCGGTATGGTCTACAACGTTGACGAGCTCAAGGTCGTTTGTGCAAGAGGACTTCAGGCTTCTCTCGTAGGACAGGTACTCGTTGAGGAGTGCATCTTCGGCTGGGAGGAGCTCGAGCTCGAGGTTGTCCGCGATGCTGAGAACAACAAGATAACCGTTTGCTTCATCGAGAACATCGACCCTATCGGCGTTCACACCGGTGATTCCTTCTGCTCTGCACCTATGCTCACTATCCCCGAGGACGTTCAGAAGGAGCTCCAGGAGATGTCCTACCGCATTATAGAGTCCATTCAGGTCATCGGCGGCTGCAACTGCCAGTTTGCCCGCGATCCTGAGACAGGACGCATCGTTGTTATCGAGATCAACCCCAGAACCTCTCGTTCCTCCGCACTTGCTTCAAAGGCAACAGGCTTCCCGATAGCTCTCGTATCGGCAATGCTCGCCTGCGGTCTCACACTCAAGGAAATTCCCTGCGGCAAGTACGGCACTCTCGATAAGTACTATCCGGACGGCGATTACATCGTTATCAAGTTCGCTCGCTGGGCATTCGAGAAGTTCAAGGGCGCTGAGGACAAGCTCGGCACTCAGATGAGAGCTGTCGGCGAGGTAATGAGCATCGGCAAGACCTACAAGGAGGCTTTCCAGAAGGCTATCCGTTCCCTCGAAAAGGACAGATACGGTCTCGGCTTCGCTAAGAATTTCCACGAAATGACAAAGGAACAGCTCCTCGATCAGCTCCGTTTCCCCACCAGCGAGAGACAGTTCGTTATGTATGAGGCTCTCCGCAAGGGCGCTACTATCGACGAGCTCCACGACCTCACAAAGATAAAGAAGTACTTCATCGAGCAGATGAAGGAGCTTGTTGACGAGGAGGAGGCTCTCCTCACAATGAAGGGCAGCGTTCCTGCTGAAAACGTCCTCAAACAGGCTAAGCTCGACGGCTTCTCAGACCGCTACCTCAGCTCTCTCCTCGAAGTTACAGAGGAGGAGATACGCAATGCCCGCATCGGCTTCGGCATCAAGGAGGCTTGGGAGGGCGTTCATGTAAGCGGTACTCAGAATGCGGCTTACTACTACTCCACTTACCACCTTGACAAGGACAACAGCCCCGTAAATACCGACAAGCCCAAGATAATGATACTCGGCGGCGGTCCTAACCGTATCGGTCAGGGTATCGAATTCGACTACTGCTGCGTTCACGCTGCACTCGCACTCAAAAAGCTCGGCTTTGAGTCCATTATCGTAAACTGCAACCCGGAGACCGTTTCCACTGACTACGACACCTCCGATAAGCTCTATTTCGAGCCTCTTACCCTCGAGGACGTTCTCTCTATCCACGAAAAGGAGAAGCCGGTCGGCGTTATCGCTCAGTTCGGCGGTCAGACTCCTCTTAACCTCGCAAGCGACCTCAAAAAGTACGGCGTCAATATCCTCGGCACAACTCCCGAGACCATTGACCTCGCTGAGGACCGTGACCACTTCCGTGCTATGATGGACAAGCTCGGCATTCCTATGCCCGAGGCTGGCATGGCTGTTAACGTTGACGAGGCTCTTGAGATTGCAAACCGCATCGGCTACCCAGTAATGGTTCGTCCTTCCTACGTTCTCGGCGGACGCGGCATGGAGATAGTTCACGATGACGATATGATGAGAGTTTATATGTCCGCAGCAGTCGGCGTAACTCCCGACAGACCTATCCTCATCGACCGCTTCCTCAACCACGCTACCGAGTGCGAGGCTGACGCTATCTCCGACGGCACACACTGCTTCGTTCCCGCTGTTATGGAGCATATCGAGCTCGCAGGCGTTCACTCGGGCGACTCCGCTTGTATACTGCCCTCCATGAACCTCACCGAGAAGCAGGTAGCTACTATCAAGGAGTACACCAAGAAGATAGCCGTTGAGATGAACGTATGCGGTCTTATGAATATGCAGTACGCTATCGAGGGCGATACGGTATACGTTCTTGAGGCTAATCCGCGTGCTTCGCGTACCGTTCCGCTCGTATCAAAGGTATGCGACATCAACATGGTAAAGATCGCTACCGATAT
This sequence comes from Ruminococcus flavefaciens, assembly GCA_902777125.1. GTDB lineage: Bacteria > Bacillota > Clostridia > Oscillospirales > Ruminococcaceae > Ruminococcus. The sequence goes on along the minus strand of CACYSQ010000006.1, from coordinate 143,061 downwards.
CATCACCTCCTCGCTCACAGGCAGACCCTCGCCTGTTCCGGAGCTCCACGACCGTCAGATCAACCACTACGGCGTCAAGGAGGCTGTATTCCCGTTCAATATGTTCCAGGAGGTCGATCCTGTCCTCGGACCTGAGATGCGTTCAACCGGTGAAGTTCTCGGTATCGCTCCCACATTCGGCGAGGCTTACTACAAGGCTCAGGAAGCTACTCAGACAAGACTTCCTGACGGCGGCACTGTTCTCCTCAGCGTTTGCGACAGAGATAAGGCTGAGCTCCTCGAGATCGCTCACGCTTTCAACGACCTCGGCTTCAATATCCTTGCAACAGGCAAGAGCTATGAGATGATAAAGGACGAGGGAATTCCCTGCAAGAAGATATTCAAGATGTATGAGGGACGTCCCAATATCGCGGACGAGATCGCAAACGGCGAGATACAGCTCATTATCAATACTCCTGCCGGCAAGACAAGCGTTCACGACGACAGCTATATCCGCAAGGCTGCTATCAAGCACCGCGTTCCCTATATCACCACTATGGCTGCCGCTAAGGCAAGCGCTGAGGGCATCAAGGCTCACAGAGACAACAAGCACTTCGGTGTTAAGTCACTCCAGGCTCACCACGGCGATATAAAGTAAGGCAGCGAAGCTCCCGGTTCACCGGGAGCTTTTTTATCTTCGGACACCTTTCCGGCATCACTGCTGCAAAATATCATTATTGGCATGAAAATGATTTTTGCATGATTTTCCGATTATACAATCAGTTTTCACACCGTCCCGGGATATGAACGTCCGGGACGTTTTTTCTGAGCAATATAATCCTAATTTCGCCTGTTGAACTGTGGATAAGTTTTCCACACGCTGTTGAAACCACTGTGGAGATATCTCCGCATATGTTTAAAACTCTGTTGAAAAAGTGGAAAACAACGGTATATTCACGTTCAAATGGTGAAAAAAACTTTGAAAGCTTGTGGATAATCAAGAAAAATGCGTAAACAATAAACTTACGCTGTGGAAAAGCACTCCACAGTCAACAAATGTAAAGGATATGATTGTATGAAAAAGCTTTTAGCAATATGCTCCATATTTTTTACCGTTTGTACAGCCTTCACATCGTGCGGCTCTGACGATACGACCTACGATTCCAACCCCGAAAGCATCACCTCCACTATGGACGACAACTCCGTCGGTGAGCACGTCAGTGACGCTATTAACGGCGCCGGTGAGGCTGGCGGCGATATCATCGAGGGTATCACTGACGCTGCCGGAGACATCGTTGACGGTCTCGACGGTGAGGATGACAGCCATACCACCACCCGCACCAAAACCACAAGACGGTAAAAAATAAGGACGGCTTCGTGCCGTCCTTACATAGATCACTTTACCTCCTCCAAATCAAGAGTCGATTTATATACCTTGAATTTTCGTTCTCTGCATTCATGTCTTTCGCCGTTTACATCATAATAGCCTTTAACACTGATAATACAATAATCGTCCGTTTCAGATTCTATTTTGCTGTCAAATTGTATGGGAATGGATTGTCCGTCTTTATAAGCTAATGAGTTATTGACCTGCACATGACGCTTGTAGAAATCCTCAGCCCGCCGGTAATAATCTGATTTAGTATATTTTGGAGAGCTTGATTTATCTCCTCCCTTACATGAGGTCATGCAGGTCATTGAGCCGAAACAGCACATCGCCGCCATTACAAATGCGATAATCCTTTTTTTCATAACATCACCCTTGTATAACAATTTTGACCCGAATTTCAACGAGTTTATTATATTATATCACACACTAAAATTAATCGGTTAAGTTTTCGTGAATATATTATGAACAATGTCCGGGAAAACAAAAAACCGCAGTATCACTACTGCGGTCCTCTGCGTACAAGCTTTCGCCTGCACAAGAAAGAAAGGATAAATATGAAAAGAAAATTAATCAGTTGACGATAGCCTTTTCTGTCTCCTTGTCGAAGATGTGGATCCTGTTGGGATCAATAGCAACTCTGATGTTGTCACCGGACTTAGCTGTTGATCTCGGGCTTACTCTTGCGGTAAGAGAATTGCCTTCGCAAAGGAGGTAGAGATATGTCTCAGCGCCCATCATTTCGGTGATCTCGACATAAGCGTCGATAACGCCGGTGGAAGCGTTGGAGAGGTACATTTCCTCATCGTGGATACTCTCAGGACGAACGCCGAGGATAATATCCTTGCCTACATAGTTACCGAGCTCGTCGTTTACCTTGGACTCGGGAACGATGATCTGGTACTTAACGCCCTGGTGATTTCTTGAATCCTCAGAGCCGAATTCAACGATATACTGGCCGTACTCCTCCTTGAGGGTAGCGTCGATGAAGTTCATCTGAGGTGAACCGAGGAAGCCTGCAACGAACTTGTTTACAGGGTTCTCATAGAGGTGCTGAGGAGTATCTATCTGCTGAACGAAGCCGTCCTTCATACAAACGATTCTGTCGCCCATTGTCATAGCCTCAGTCTGGTCATGAGTAACGTAGATAAATGTAGTACCGAGCTTCTTGTGGATCTTGGAGATCTCGGTTCTCATCTGAGCACGGAGCTTAGCATCGAGGTTTGAGAGAGGCTCATCGAGGAGGAATACCTTAGGTGAACGAACGATAGCACGACCGAGAGCAACTCTCTGTCTCTGACCACCGGACATAGCCTTCGGCTTTCTGTCGAGGAGGTGAGTAAGGTCGAGGATCTTAGCAGCCTCGTTAACCTTTCTCTCTATTTCGTCCTTCGGAACCTTGCGGAGCTTGAGTCCGAAAGCCATATTATCGAAAACAGTCATATGCGGATAAAGAGCGTAGTTCTGGAAAACCATTGCGATATCTCTGTCCTTGGGGGCGATATCGTTTACGAGGCGGTCGCCGATATAAAGCTCGCCCTCTGAGATCTCCTCGAGACCTGCGATCATACGGAGAGTAGTTGACTTACCGCATCCGGAAGGTCCTACCAGTACGATGAACTCCTTATCTCTTATCTCTAAATTAACATCCGAAACTGCAACAACGCCGCCCGGATACTTCTTATAAATGCCTTTAAGTGTTAAGCCTGCCATTTAGTCCAGTCCTCCAGTTCATATTTTTGCGCCGATATTATTTCTATACGCTATCAGCTATGTTAATATAATACCACAAAAAAAAAAATATTTCAAGTTGCTAAATTGCCAAAGTTACAATTGGTTGTTTATTAGAATTGCCGAAAAAAAGCCGGAAAATTCGGCACAAAAATCGTCGAAATCGGGTGTCTCGAACAAGTTTTCAACATCTTTGTGCAATAATCCCATACACTCTCCAAACGCCAGTTTTTCGGGCAAAACCAGTCCTCCAAGTGAAACTCTCATGAGCTGCTCGACATGATTTTCCACAGAGGCGAACATTCTTTTCACCTGATGATACTTTCCCTCATGAAGCTGTATAAAAGCCAGTTTTTCGGAGTTTTCAACAGGTCTGACCAATGCCGGAAGACAGGCTTCCCCGTCAGCGAGGACAATGCCACTCTCAAATTTGTTAATATAATTATTTTCAAAAGGTCTGTCAAGTTTCACAATATATATTTTGGGTATGTGACTGCGCGGTGACAGTATCCTGTGAGCAAGCTCTCCGTCGTCCGTTATGAGCAGTGCTCCGAGGGAGTCCTTATCCAGTCTGCCTGCCGGAAACAAGCCCTTTGTCCGCATTCCGGGAGGCACAAGTCCGAGCACTGAGGGACCGTCTTTTTCCTCCGTTGAGGAAACATAGCCTGCCGGTTTGTTGAGCAGTATGTACCTGTATTTTTCACTGCGGACTACCTCCCCGCAGACCTCAACCGTGTCGCTTTCCGGGTCAGTTTTGACGTCGGTCTTGCGGGTGATCTGACCGTTCAGGAGTATCTTTCCGGCGGCTGCGAGCTGCTTTATCTGACTGCGGGAGTATTCGGTCCGCTCGGATATGAATTTGTCAAGACGAATCTGCGGCATATTATTCTCCATTCTGCATAGATTGTATTGAGGTGATCTTATGAAAAAGCTTACATTTGCCATTATTTCGGCAGCCGTGCTGACTGCCGCGATATTCATAGCCCCTGACGAGGGCAGGGGAAAGCGAGTTCCGGAGAGCGCAAAGGTCGCAGCATCGAACGTTGCCGAACGTCTCGAATACTTCGCCTCCCATGGCTGGGAGGTCGAGGAGATCGCCGGCAAGGAGATAACCATACCCTCCGATTTTTCCACGGTTTACGAGGAATACGCCGCCATTCAGGACAAACAGGGGCTTCCTCTGCGGGAATACGCCGGCAGGAACGCACAGCTTTATGTTTACGAGGTGAAAAATTACAGCCCCGAGAGCAGGAAAATGCTTGCGGAGCTGCTTGTCTGCGACAATACCGCTGTTGCGTCAATGGTATACAGCGAGGACGGCGGCTCGCTGAAGCTCGCGGTGAGCTGAAACCACCGGTCGAGACTTAATTGACGGCTTGTTCATACTTTCCCACGATAATGGGATTCTAAAGGGACTTCGTCCCTTTAGCGGAGTCCAGAGGCGGCGCCTCTGGCAGGGTGTGGGGCAGCGCCCCACATTCCGCAAAACGCCTCGCAAGGGGTGAATTGAAAAACAGTCCAGTGGACTGTTTTTCAAGAGGGGACGCCTTGTAAGAGAAGGCGTCCCCTTACTTGCCTTTTAAAACAACGATACCTCCGGACTAAGTCCGGACAAAAATCTGCTCGACCGGAGGTTTTTCAGTCAAACTTGCTGATTGCCGCTACAAAGCTCTTGACGTCCGTGAAATTCTCGTATACAGACGCAAACCGTATATAAGCCACCGGGTCGATGTCGCGCAGCTTCTCCAGCACTATCTCGCCTATCTCACGCGATTTTATGTAGCTCCTCAACTGGTCTGCACAGAGATTTTCTATGTGATCCGCTATCTCATCGACCTGCGCTTTCGTCACCGGCCGCTTCTTTATCGCCGTGAATATGCCCTTGATGAGCTTCTGCTTGTCAAACGGCTCAAAGCCTCCCGAACGCTTCTCGACAAGAAGCTGCGGCATCTCAACAGATTCGTATGTGGTAAACCTTCCGCCGCATTTCACGCATTCCCTGCGCCGCTTTATCTTCTCATCGTTCGGTCTCGAATCAATTACCTTTGTGTCTTCATAACCGCAGAATGGACATTTCATAGGCTGCTCTCCCCGCCGTAAGGCTCAGTCATATTTGTTAGTATATTGTAGCTCGAAACAAGGTCGCTTATCCCGCGGAAGCCGCTTCTGTACAGCTCCAGCACAACGCCGCAGTCCGGATTGAGCTTGCCGAGACGCTCGAAAAACTGCCGGAAATGAAAGCTTCCCCTGCCTATCAGCAGGCAGTCTCCAAGCTCGCCGCTGTCGCTTATGTGAACGTGGACCGTGCTTTTTCCTGCCGCATCAAGAAAGCGGAAGGGGTCCTCTCCCGAGCGGACAGCCTGCTTCGTGTCAAGGACGAATGCGAACTCGTTTCCGAGCAGCTTTGCAATCTCCCTGATATAAGCCGAGGAAGCACTCTGACAGCGCGAAACGTTCTCAACGGCTACCGTAACGCCGAACTCCCTGCCGAGCCTGTAGAGCCTGCTGTAGCGCTCACAGTAAAGCTCCTTCAGGGCATATTTTGCGCCGTGAAAGACGAAAACATCAGCACCGACCGTGTTCATGAACCGAAAATAGAGCTTGTAATACTCCAGCATATCCTCTATCCTGCGTTCGTACTCGGAGAAGAACATCTGCTGTTCCATTTCGCAGGTGAACGGGTGAACGGACAGGCACTTCATATCGAAGCGTTTCAGCAGAGCTGCCGCACCGTGTGCAAAGCCTCTTTTCAGCTCAGAATGGGAGTTTACGAATATTTCGACAGCCGATATGCCGTTGACCGCAAGCTCATAGAGACTTTCCTCCAGCGGCTTCGGAAAAAGACAGGCTGTTGATACGCCGGCTATCATATTCTCACTCCCTTCGCATATTTTACTTTACAATTATACCATAAAAGCGGAACGTTATGGTATAATCGCCCGATTGCAGGGAGCAAATCTCTGATTTGCGTATCTGCAAGGGCATTTAGATAAATTATAATAAATGCATTTGCATTTATTATACCATAAATATGAAAAAATAGCAAGGATTTTCACGCCTTACCGTCCCGGGGAATATAATATCCCGGAGGTGTTAGGCATTGATTGAAGAAATATTCCTCGCGTTCATCATGAGCATAGACATATATCTCGCCGCAGCCGCCTACTGCAACAGCGGCATAAGGATTCCGCCCCTTTCAGCCGTTGTCATCAGCCTTGTCGGGGCGGCAGTTATATGGTCGACGGTAAGCTTTTCCGCCATGCTCGGCAGACATATCCCGGCGGCAGTTTTCCATAAATGCGGAGTTGCCGTCCTGACAACGATCGGAGTTCTGACCATAGTTAAGAGCGCTGCAAGGAGCATTGCCCGGAAGATATCTTCAAACGGCGGTATATCGCTGAAAAAAGGCTCTCTTGTGATAAGGCTCTACCTTGACGATACCGCTGCCGATATAGACGGCTCAAAAACGCTTTCGCTTTCAGAGGCACTCGCGATCGCCTTTGTGAGCTCATTTGACTGTGCAGCGACCGGTATCGGTGCAGGCACGCACTCGCTGAATACCGCAGCACTGGCGGCGATGACGTTCACCTGCGGCTGTCTGGCACTGTTTCTGGGCAATCTTACCGGTAAGCGCGTCGCTTCCCTGAAACACGACCTCTCATGGACAGGCGGAGTGGTTCTTATCATTTTTGCATTTGTTTTCTGACGAAAAGTTCCAAAACAGTTCTTCTTAAAAGCAGATTAACCGTTTAAAACAACACGGGCGCTCGGAAAGCGCCCCTACAATTCGGCTATATACCATCGTTTCGTGTAGGGGCGAGTTCCGCTCGCCCGCAGTTTTTGAGGGACGCCGTTTCGCCGCCCGTCTTGCCATTCTGAAAAAGCAGGAGCGCACAATGTGCGCCCCTGCTCATATTTCGTAAATCACTATTTCAGGCGGGTCGAAAAGCCGCAGCTTTCCCAGTCCTGCCGAGACAAGCAGCTTTGTTCCGCCTACCGTATAGACGCCCTTGGAATATTCCGGGAACAGCTTTCTCTCCGGTGAGAGCATTCCTACCCCGAAAAGCCTCACTGCACCGCCGTGAACGTGTCCGCTGAACACCTTGTCGGCTCCCCATTCCGCGTAAGCCTCCGCAAAAAGCGGATTATGCGCGATGAGGAATGTTTCGCTCTCCGGACGCCTCCCGAGGTACCTCTCCATATCAGCCGGAGTTATCCTCTCAAGTCCGCGGTAGCTGCCGTTCTTCTTATAGGTGCCGTAGCTCTCTTTAAGTCCGAAAAGCTCTATTCTGCGTCCTTTCAGTGATATGCTCACGCTCTCGTTCCTCAGCAGCACGACATCGGTCTCACCCAGCGCTCTGAGAAAATCCTCCTCCATTTCCGGCGGAAGGCTCTGCTCATGGTTGCCGTAGATCATGTAGACCGGCGCTGTTTTGCAAAGACGGCGGAGCATATTCCTGACCGCCGTGAAATCGGTCTCATTCCGCGTTACGATATCGCCGCTTATGATTATCATGTCCGGCTTTTCAGCCTCTGCGGCACTGCATATCCGGGAATTATCCCTCCCGAACCTCCTTTTGTGAAGGTCGGAGATATGCAGCACCCTGATATTTCCTCCGAGATCCTCATGCCTGATATTCAGCACAAAAGCGTTCTCCCATAAGAAATAGACCGTAAATACTGCCGCGATCGCGATGAGAACAGCTGCTGTCACCGTCATTCATCGTCCTGATCGTCGGGGTCAGCCTCGATGATTACCTCGTTCTGCTCCTCAAGTGCAGCCTCGGCTTCTGCCTCGCGAGCCTGTTCCTCGGTGAGCTGCTCGACCTTTTCAGTCTCAGCGGAATCGTCATGCTCGGCACGGGTGAACGCAACTACCTGTGCACCCTCGTTGACCTTCATCACGCGGACTCCCTTTGCGATACGTCCCATGATACGGACGTCGCTTGCAAGTATCCTTATGATTATGCCGTCGCTGGAAACGAGGATAATATCGTCCTCCTCGTCAACTATCTTTATTCCGCAGACATGACCTCTTGTATCATCGACCTTGTAGTTCGTGAGACCGTAGCCGCCGCGGTTCTGTATACGGTAGCTTTCAAGCTCAGTGCGCTTGCCGTAGCCGTTTTCGGTAACTGTGAGGAGTGAAGCTCCCTCGCGGACTCTTGCCATGCTGACAACGCAGTCACCGTCGCGGAGCTTAATAGCCCTGACACCGTGAGCGGAACGTGAAAGCGCTCTTATCTTGCTCTCCTCAAGACGGATAGCCATACCGTTCCTTGTAGCAACAAAGAGCTGAGCATCGCCCTCTGTCATGCGTACTCCCTCTATCTCGTCGCCCTCGTCGAGACCGATAGCGATAAGACCGTTCTTGCGGACGTTCTTGTAGAGCGAGAGGTTCGTGCGCTTGATCTTGCCGTTCTTTGTAGCCATGACGATGAACTTTTCATCGCTGAAATCGGTCGTCTTTATCATGGCGGCGATCTTCTCGCCCTCGGAGAGAGGAAGGAGATTTATCAGATTGAAGCCGCGTGAAGCCTTTGAGCCGTCCGGGACCTCATAGCATTTGAGCTTGTACATTATGCCCTTATTGGAGATGAAGAGGATATTGTCATGCGAGCCGCAGATGAACATTTCCTCTACGAAGTCCTCCTCGCGCTGCTTCATGCCGGTGATACCGCGTCCGCCGCGTCTCTGGGTCTTGTATTCAGCTACCGGCATACGCTTGATGTAGCCGTTGCTGGTGAGGGTTACAACGCAGTCCTCCTCGGGGATAAGGTCCTCGATATCGACCTCGCCGCTTACATTTTCGATGTCTGTACGGCGCGGATCGCTGAACTTCTTGCGGATAGCGTTGAGGTCCTCCATGATTATCTGATAAACGCGGTTGACGTCCGCGAGGATATCCTCATAGTCCGAAATCTTCGTGAGGAGACCGTAGAGCTCATCGGTTATCTTCTGTCTTTCGAGACCTGTGAGCTGTCCGAGACGCATCTGAACGATAGCCTCAGCCTGTTCGTCGGAAAGACCCGTCTGAGCCTCTATATGGAGGCCTGTAAGGTCGTACTGTGCGCGGTCGAGAAGTGCGGACATATCAACGTCCTTGAAGCGCTCTATCATTTTCGCTTTAGCCTCTCCGACCGTTGCGCTTGCACGGATTATCGCGATGACCTCGTCGATATAGTCCGCTGCGAGCACGAAGCCCTGCAAAATATGAGCCCTTTCGAGAGCCTTTCTCAGGTCGAAGCGTGTCCTTCTCTGAATAACGTCAACCTGGAAATCAAGGTAATCCTGAAGCATCTGCTTCAGAGTGAGTATCTTAGGCTCATTGTTCACGAGGGCAAGCATGATTATGCCGACCGTGTCCTGAAGCTGTGTGAGCGCAAAGAGCTTGTTGAGGACTATCTCAGGCATTGCGTCCTTTTTCAGCTCGATAACTACTCTCATACCGTCCTTGTCGGACTCGTCGCGGAGGTCGTAAATTCCCTCTATCTTCTTGTCGCGGACGAGCTGGATTATGCTCTTGAGGAGACGTTCCTTTCTGAGCATATATGGTATCTCGTCAACAATTATGCAGTTTCTTCCCTTTATCTCCTCAAAATGTGTGCGGCTGCGGAGGATTATCTTGCCCTTTCCGGTCGCATAGGCAGCACGAATGCCTGCCTTGCCCATGATAATGCCGCCTGTCGGGAAATCGGGTCCCTTGATGTGCTCCATTATCTGTTCGAGAGTACAGTCGGGGTCCTCAATAAGGAGGGCGAGTGCGTCTATGACCTCGCCGAGATTGTGGGGAGGTATATTCGTAGCCATACCTACTGCGATGCCCACAGAGCCGTTCACAAGGAGGTTCGGGAAGCGTGAGGGCAGAACGGTAGGCTCTTTCAGACGGTCGTCGTAGTTGGAGGTGAAATCGACCGTCTCCTTGTTGATATCGGTGAGCATCTCAAGGGTGAGCTTGGCCATTTTAGCCTCTGTATAACGGTAAGCCGCAGGACCGTCTCCGTCTATCGAGCCGAAGTTTCCGTGACCGTCAACAAGGGGATAGCGCATGGAGAAATCCTGTGCAAGTCTTACGAGAGCGTCATATACAGAAGCGTCACCGTGCGGGTGATAGCGTCCGAGCACGGCACCAACGGTGTCCGCGCACTTACGGTAAGCCTTTTCCGGAGTAAGACCGTTTTCATGAAGGGTATACAGTATACGCCTGTGTACCGGCTTCAGACCGTCCCTTACATCGGGGAGAGCTCGCGATACAATTACCGACATAGCGTAATTGAGCATGGAATTTTCCATTTCGTTGACTATTTCGGTATTGATTATCTTTGAATTGTCCTGATAAAGCAAGTTTTTTACCTCCTGTAGAGAGATTTGAATTCAATTTATTTTTTTGGGAACTGCCGGAGAGCTTACTCCGGGAGCTTCTCTTTTATTTCACCTTTTCTTACATGGTCGATATAATCTTCCTTAACATCGTCTATATCAAAACAGTTATAGGTTATCATTATATCTTCGTGGCAGAACATCAGAACAGCATTGGACATATTCGGTTCGGAATGTATATAGGAATCCTTTTTTGTAAATGTTTCACTTAGTTTCTGTCTGAGCTTTTTGTCTTCATCAGTAAGCCCTTCAAGCTGTTCGTAGCTTTCGATATTGAAATATATTGCCTTGGTCATATTATATTTTGTTTCTATCCCTGCTTTTTCAAAATCAGACAGGAATTCACCGGCATGGGCATTGAAATAAGCTGCCTCATAGTTATCCATGTAGTAGAAGTCATTTCCGAAAAAACCGTTCTCATTGCATCTTACTTCAAATTCATTGCCTTCATCATCTTTGTAATAGTAGATGGTGGTATCACTTCCGCGCCGTTCATTGTTTCCTTCATCTAAATATGTAGTACCGTACTCTTTATCTTCTCCGACATAGCTGAAACTTTTGCCGTACTTTTTTTCGAGTTCTTTTTCCACGTCTTTTGATGATTTCGGAGAGCATGATCTTACGCAGGATACGAATGCCAAGCCGATGAATACAAGGGATATGACAAGCGCTTTACTAATGCGTGATACCTTTATTTTTGCCTTCTGAGGCTTTATCTTGTCAAAATCCCTGTCCAGACCGTAATCATTGAAATCACTGTCATCATACTGATAATAATGATCCTCGTCGTTTTTATCCTTTCTCAGCATAATTGCTCCTTATTCAATCATAGATACAGATGTCCGCAGACAGTCTTCGTCCGGATATATCCCGTCAAGAGCTTCACAGCCTATTGAGCACATGGTGAGGCAGGTAAGAACCACGACCAGAACAGATATCAGGAATACAAGATCAAGATTTGTTCTTATCTTGTTTTTCTTGTAATTCTCATTGTACTTGTAATTGTCGTAGTTATGGTTATCATTCATATCGAAGCCGTTTACGAAATACTTCTTTCTCGGGTCATCATTATTCATGCCGTTATAACCGTTATTATTTTCATCATTATTATCATTCTGATCGTTCATTTCGCATTATCCTTTTTCGCAGCCCTTACCGTTTCCAGCTCTTCCTCGGAAAAGCCCTCCTTCGGCAGTATATAGAACACTCTCTTGCCTTCGAGCAGAAGGAAGAACTTCTCATACTCAAGCAGTCCGAAGTCTTCGTCGAGCTTCAGCACTGATCTTTCCGGGTATGGGTCGAAGTCCTCCGGGAGGTCAGCCTCATCAGCAGCATCTTCCTCCTCAGAGCTTTCCGCCGGAGCCTCCTCCTCCTCAGCTTCCTCGACCGCTACGGTCGAAATGTCGATGTGATCCTCAGCTATGCCTATTTTGTAGACCGGCTCGCCCATTTCGCGGACCGTATCGGAAACGTTCCTGAATATGCGCTTGGGATTGTACCATTCCCTGAATGCAAGCGCTATACATACCATTATCAGCAGGTAAACAAGACGGTTATCCGGAGCTTTTATCGCCGCATAGACGAAATCCCCCGCAAGTATCAGGAATATTATCGTGAATATGATGCTTTTCGGTCTTACGAATTTTTTCTGGTATGCCTTGTAAGCCTCCTTGAAGGTCTCATACGGCACACGGTATTCCTTTTCGAGCTTGTAGTTTTCTTCCATATTATATATCCAGATCCTGCGCGAATTTTGCGTTCTTTTCGATGAAAGCGCGTCTTGGCTCGACCTTGTCGCCCATGAGTATGGTGAATGTCTCATCTGCTCTGAGCGCGTCCTCCATGCCTATCTTCACGATAGTACGGCTTTCAGGGTTCATAGTTGTCTCCCAGAGCTGTTCGGGGTCCATTTCACCAAGACCCTTGTAGCGCTGAACCTCGACGTCCTTGTACTTGCCGTCCTCCGAGAGCTCGGCGATATACCTGTCGCGTTCCTCATCTGAGAATGCGTAGTATATCTTCTTCTTGCGCTCAACTCTGAAAAGCGGAGGCTGCGCTATATAGACGTTTCCGTTGGTTATGAGAGGTCTCATGTAGCGGAAGAAGAAGGTCAGCAGGAGTGTTCTTATGTGCATACCGTCAACATCGGCATCAGCCATGATTATGACCTTGCCGTAACGGAGCTTTTCGATATCGAAGTCCTCACCGATACCTGTTCCAAGGGCAGTAACTACCGGTTCGAGCTTGTCGTTGCCGTAAATTCGGTCGATACGGGCTTTCTCAACGTTGAGCATCTTGCCCCAGAGGGGAAGTATCGCCTGATAGCGGCGGTCACGTCCCTGCTTTGCGGAGCCTCCCGCAGAGTCTCCCTCGACGATGTAGACCTCGGTGTAGCGGTTGTCACGCTCTGCACAGTCTGCGAGCTTTTCGGGCATGGAGTTGCTTCCGAATGCGTTCTTCTTGCGCTCGGCTTCCCTTGCCCTCTTTGCAGCCTCTCTCGCCCTGTAGGCGGAAAGGCACTTCTCAAAGATTATATTTGCTGTATCCGGGTTTTCCTCAAGGAAATTCATCAGCTTCTCGGTAACGAGCTTTTCTACAAAAGGCTTTACTTCGGGATTTCCGAGACGTCCCTTTGTCTGTCCCTCAAATTCACACTCGGTGAGCTTGACGGAGACTATTGCTGTAAGTCCCTCTAAAACGTCCTCACGCCTGAGACTTTCGATCTCCTTCTTTGGAGCGTCCTTGCCCTTCTTGGAGCTTTCCTTTTCCTTGAATTTGCCGAATTTCTTGCCGTATTCGTTTATTACCTTCACAAGAGCGTTCTTGAAGCCGGTCTCATGCGAGCCGCCGTCCTTTGTGTGGATATTGTTCGCAAAGGACAGAACTACCTCGTTGTAGCTGTCATTGTACTGCATGGCTATCTCAGCAAAGGAGTCTCCCTGCATTCCCGAAACATATATTACCTCATTGCTGAGAGGTTCATACTCCCTTACCTTGTGGATATGCTCTACAAACTGGCGTATACCGCCCTCGTAGTGCAGGGTTTCGCCCTGAATGTTCTCCTCGTCACGCTTGTCAGTGAATACTATCTTTATTCCTGCATTGAGGAATGCCTGCTCACGAAGCCTTCTCAGAAGAGTCTCGTAATCATAGACCGTGCTCTCGAATATCTCGGGGTCAGCCTTGAACATTACTGTTGTTCCGGTAACATCGGTAGTGTCGATTATCTTCAGCTGCTCGTCATAGTGGCCGCGTTCAAAACGCTGGAACCACACGTTCTTGCCGTCCCTTACGGTCAGCTCGAGCCACTCCGAAAGCGCATTTACTACCGAGGCTCCTACGCCGTGGAGACCTCCGGAGACCTTGTAGCCGCCACCGCCGAACTTTCCGCCTGCGTGGAGTATGGTGTATACGACTGTTGCCGCAGAGATACCCTCCTTAGGGTGTATGCCGACGGGTATGCCTCGTCCGTTGTCAGATACACGGATAATATCGCCGGGAAGTATCTCGACCGTTATCTCGGTACAGTAGCCTGCAAGAGCCTCGTCAATGGAGTTGTCCACTATTTCGTACACAAGGTGGTGAAGTCCTCCGGGACCCGTCGAGCCTATGTACATTCCGGGACGCTTCCGTACAGCCTCAAGTCCTTCAAGGACCTGTATGTCGTTTTCGTCGTAATTATTCTGCTGACTCATTTTTTACCTCCAAAGGTTTTGGTTGAATTTATTATTTGCCCAATTTATCGGGTTATTTTCAATGTATTGGTAAATTTCCTGAAATTCTGCCTTGTTTCTGATGATATGGTCGTGGAAGGATTTCTGCCATATCGAAAAACCTATCTGTTTTGATGAAATTGCCTTTAATCCGTTAACTATCTGGGAAACCGACTTTGTAGGGAACGCCGAGGGCGGCGTTCCTGATGTTTCCTGTTTTTCTTCATAATCCGAAACAAATAATATCAAATGAATATGATCCGGCATTATAACATAATTAACAACAGAAACATATCTATAGATCTCATTAATTTTTAAAATATTATCATTTACAATTTTACCATATCCTGTTAGTTCTACTATAGGAACGCCGAGGGCGGCGTTCCCTACAGGATCGCGTATTTCTGATAAATACTGTATCCTGTTTTTTGTGCATATGGTCAAATAGTACATTCCATTCAATGAATAATCATAATATTTCAATCTGTTCAGTTTTCTATTATAAAATCCCATTCAATATCCAAATTTACCGCTGTCAAGGCGTTTCCGCAGGGTCGATGCCGAAAGCTGGGATATATATATCCTCTCCGTGCCGTTCTTCACCGTTATGATGAAGCTTTTCGGCATCTCGTAGGTGGTATAGACGCAGTGTCTTTCCTTTTCAGCTCTTTCGAGAAGCAGCTTCGTCCACTTTTCAACGGTCGTATTCTCAATGTCGAATATCCCTACGATGTCTCTGATATCTACCGAATAGTTGTTTCCAATATGAAGATACATCAGGCTTCCTCCGTTATGCTGCCGCCGCTTATACGCAGGATCTTTCCCTTTATTTCGGGGAGAAGCGCACTTTCGTTCGGGGTGGTGAGGAAGACCTGCATCGACTTTATCATGTCGAACACGAATTTCTGACGTTTCTCGTCAAGCTCTCCCATGACATCGTCAAGAAACACTACCGGAGGGTCCTTTGACCTCTTGGTGAATATCTCTGCCTGTGCGAGCTTCATGACGAGCGCGGCGCTCTTGACCTGTCCCTGAGAGCCGAAATCCCGCGCACTTACGCCGTTTATCTTTATGGATATCTCATCGCGGTTAACTCCGGAATGCGTCGAGCCTGTCCTTATGTCATACTCGGCAGTTTCCCTGAGCTTTCTGAAGTAGCGCTCGAAAGCCTCCTCGCCGCATGGCTTTTCAAAGTCCTCCGGACGGAAAACATTTGACCTGTATTCGAGCTCGAGCTTCTCATCGCCGCCTGAAATGGTCTGATAGAGCCTTCCGCATATCTCATTTATCCTTGTGATATACTCACTCCGCATATAGGATATCAGAACGCCCTCATGAGCAGCCTGTCTGTCCCATATTTCGAGGATATTCCCGTTTGCAGAGCCCTGCATTATCTCCTTGAGGAGGGCATTTCTCTGATTCATTATGGCATTGTGCTTTGCGATATGGACTACGAACAGCGGATTGAGCTGTGAAGCTGCCATATCCACGAAATTACGCCTTTTTTCGGGCGAGCCTTTGATGATATCGACGTCGTCCGGGATAAAGGCTATGCACTTGAAAACATCGAAAAGCGCTCTTGTACCCTTCTGCTTGACACCGTTGAGAAAGACCGTTTTCTGAGCATTCGAGCCCTTTGTCATCTCATAGCTTATCTTATGCTCGCGGACGCTGTCACGCAGGCGTATCCGCGAGTACATACGGTTCCCGTCAAGTGCCACGAAGTCCTTTTCCTTTGAACCGCGGAAGCTCCGGCAGCCGGAAAGTATCCACATTGCTTCAAGGAGGTTGGTCTTTCCCTGAGCGTTGGGACCTACAATGATATTGTATCTCGGGTCGGGCTCGAAGGATATCCCTTTCAGGTTGCGGAAGCCATCTATCTCGGCGTAGGTTATGTTCACTCCACCGTTACCTCATTGTCTCCGAGAGCAACAGTATCTCCAGGACGTATCTTTTTTCCTCTCATGGTGCATACCTCGCCGTTAACGCGGACCTCTCCGTTCTGGATAAGAGCCTTTGCCTCTCCGCCGGAACCGGTCAGCGATGCGAATTTAAGCAGCGCATCGAGCTTTATGAATTCTGTTGTTATTTTAACTGAGCTTTTACTCATAGCTTACGCCTCATCTTCTTCTGTATCTGCTTCTCTCAACGATGGTGAGAGTATTCAGATCAAGACCGTATTTTACTGCAAAGTCCCTGTTCAGAGAAGCCGCATATTTATAGTAGCTCGGGTCCTCGCAGCAGTAGTTATATGCGAATTTCACGCTTTTCTTTATCTTTCTGCGGATAGTGACCTCGGCGAGTTTTCTTCCGCCGAATTTTGATACGAGCATGAGTATCAGTGCTGCTGCGGCGAGGATAATCTCGATCTTTATCCAGTCGGAATTGACCTTGTATTTCACGCCGAACAGGGATATATCCATTTTGTGAAGCACCTTTGCGAATATGAGCAGTATCCCTATAACTATCGCTGCTATGCCGCATACCGCAGAAATTATTCCGGTAGTCCATGAAAGGACCGTAGCGGTTTTTGCGTGGGGAAAAGTTCTGTATCTCACATTCTCACTTCCTTTGTATCATGTCAGAAAATGTCAGTTTTTGAGCTGGATAGGCATTACAAGGAAGATATAGCTCTCGCCCTCAAGCGGAAGCAGCTCTATGACCTTCATCGCACCGTTGAAGCGAATCCTTACCTTGTCGCCCTCGGCAGCCTTCAGAGCCTCGAGCATGAGCCTGTTATTGAAGCCGATAGTAACAGTTTCGCCCGAAATATCGGCAGATATAGCATCGTTGATCTTACCTATGCCGGTCTTGCAGCTTATCTTCATGACGCCGTTTCCGACCTCGCAGCGTATCGGAGACTTGTTCTTGTCGTCGATAAGGAGCGAGCAGCGTTCCATGCAGCTCGTGAGGTCTCTCTTGCTGATGATGACCTCAGTTTTGAAGCTCTCGGGAATGCTGAGCTTATAGTTATGGAAGGTACCCTCGAGAAGTCTTGATATCAGAATGATATTATCAAGCTCGAATATTATATGTCTGTCGTTCGTGAATATCCTGCAAAGCTTTTCGTCGTCGTCCCTGACAAGTGTTGAAAGCTCCATGAGGGTCTTCTTCGGAACTACGAAGTGGTAAGCCTCTGAGCAGTCGGTCTTTTCGCTTCTGATAGCAAGACGGAAGCCGTCGATAGCAACGAGGTTGAAGGTGCCGTCAGCAATATCGAAAAGCTCGCCCGTGAGAACAGGCTTGCTCTCGTTCACTGATGCAGCATAGCTGGTCTGGCTTATCATGGAGCGGAGGAGCGTCTGCTTGACGGTGAAGGACCTCTCGGCATCTACCTTCGGGAGATCCGGGAACTCATAGGCTGACATTGCAGAGAAGCTGCACTCTGTAGCACTGCATGACATATTTATAACGAGGTCGTCGTTGACGTCAAAGGTTATATCGTCGCCGGACATACGCTTTGTGAATTCACTGAAAAGCCTTGCGCTTACCACGAATTCGCCTGAGCCCTCAGTTTCGGCTGCGATAGATGTGCGTATACCCATTTCGAGATTATATGCGGTGAGCTCGACGCTTCCGTCAGCTACCCTTACCTTTATTCCTTCAAGGGCAGGTATAGTGGATTTAGGTGATACTGCTCTTGAAACATTGGTGACTGCTTCACTGATAGCTTCCTTGCTGCAAATGAATTTCATTTATTTACCTCCGTAAACGAAAAATGTGATCTTTAAGAAAAGATAAGATAAGAATAGATATTGTTGTTGTTGTATAGGCTGTGGAAAAGTTGGAACAGCCTGTTTTTGTATTTATACGGTCTTCAGAGCATCAACACGGGACTGTTGTGAGATTTGTGAAAATCTTGAAAGCTTTTCCTCTTGCCGGAAAAAGTGTTGAAGCTGTTTGTGATTGTTGGGGAAAGGTTAAATATCCGGTGGAAAAACCGGGAGACTTTTCTCAGATGATATCCTTTGTCTTGAAAGTGTTTGATGTTGAATGTCAAAAACTGTTTAAAAGAAATCTTTCCGGGGAAATATTTCAGTCTGACAAGCGGATATCCGCTAACACAAGTTTCAACATTTTTGTTGAAAAGTCTGTGTAAAAGATGGTTTTCAACAATTTTAACGTTGAGCAGGAGTTCAATTCTTGCTCTTATCCTGAATGTCCTTTATGATGTCATCAACGAGATTTTTGAGGGCGGCATCTTTTTCCATTGCGGATTTCAGACTGTTGATAGAGTAAACTATGGTGGAGTGATCTCTGCTTCCGAATTCTGTTCCTATGACCTGAAGCGGCATATCAACAACTGCACGGACAACGTAGATAGCGACTTTTCTCGCTATAGATATGTTGGAATTCCTCTTGTTTGAGCGGATATCATCGGGAGATATGCCGTAGACGTTGGAGACCTCGGCGATGATCTTCTCGACTGTTATCGGGATAGGCTGCTCGTCCGTGAGAACGTCCCTTATGACGCTCTGAGCCATTGAAATGGTGATCGGACTGCCTGCGAAGTGGTTGAGGGCTTTGAGCCTTACAACGGCGCCTTCGAGCTGACGAATATTGGATTTCAGGCGGTTTGCCATGAATTCAGATACCTCGCTGGGCATTTTGAGGTCGAGCAGCTCGGACTTTCTGTTGATGATAGCGAGCCTTGTCTCGTAGTCAGGGGCAGAGATATCAGCCATGAGACCGCCCTCGAACCTTGTTCTGAGCCTTTCCTCGAGGGTGAGGAGCTCCTTCGGAGGTCTGTCCGAGGTGATAACGATCTGGTGACCCTCCTGGTGCAGCTTGTAGAAGGTGTGGAAGAATTCCTCCTGCATACGCTCTTTTCCGGAGAAGAACTGGATATCGTCGATTAGGAGGATATCCGCATTTCTGTATTTATCGTGGAAATCGGAGATGAGACCGTTATTGAGGGCGTTGACGAGGTCGCTGCCGAAGGTCTCGCTGGTGACGTAGACGATGTTGAAATCGGGGTGGTTCTTGCGGACCTCATTTGCGATAGCGGTGATGAGGTGGGTCTTGCCCATTCCGGAGGGACCGTGTATGAACAGCGGATTATAGCCCTGAACTGATTTCTCGCCGCAGTTTTTTGCGACGGATTTGCTGCAGGCGAGTGCAAATTCGTTCGATCTGCCCTCGATGAAGGTATCGAAGGTGTAGTCGTAGTTTGCGAACTTGTACTTCTGCTCGAGCTCAGCGTGTTTCTGTTCGAGCTCGGCGTCAGTGGGGATATGTATCTCCTCGGGTGCATCGGATTCGATGTTTACGATGATATTCACCTCAAATCCGAGGACGCTGCTGAACGCCTCGCTGAGAGCCGGGATATACTTCTCGACAATTTTCTTCTGAAAATCGGTCTGTATGCTGAAAACAGCATCGTTGCCGTCGAAGCTTACGGGCTTGAGGGGATTGATCCATGTATTTATAGCTACCACCGGTATAGTTTCATGTTCAAGGCAGTAATTCTTAACTTCTTCAAAGACTTCTTCAAATGAATTCATGTTTTACCTCCGCAGTATGATTTGGCGGGAGAGCAGTCCTCCCTATAATACCTTATTATTATATCATAACGCAATGAAAATTGCAAGCTTTTTTATTCAAAAAGGCATAGAAAACAGACAGATATTCCACACTGAAACTGACAAATTGTTGAAAACTGTGTTGAAACACAGTAAAAAATGCCCCCCTATATGGCTCTGTTTGAGAGTTTTGAATGTTGAAATGTCCGTGGGGAGAATTTTCCGGACGTTTTACGATATTGACAATATTATGAAAATACTTCCCGGATAACTGTGAGCTATTGGTGAAAAAAATGAAATTCTCCTTTTTTGCCGGAAAATTTCTTAAACCGCTTGACATGAAAACTATTTTAAGTTATAATCTATTAGTGTAATGCTGACAGCTATGTCCGCAATTCTGCAAAGATATGAATGCCCCGTCATCGCGGCGTTCTCACATATCATCAGTACAGAGAGGAGGATCTCATAAATGAAAAGAACCATGAAGAGAATGGCTACTAAGAACGGCAGAAAGGTTTTAGCTCGTAGAAGATCTAAGGGCAGAGCAAGATTAACTCACTGACGACGCTGACCACAAAATCTTATTTTGTGGTCTTTTTTGTTACGGCTTGCCCGGTTTACCGGATTTGCCGGATATAGGGTGCTTTTATGCTTTATACGGAAATAATGAACGATAACAGGGACTTCCTCGCTGCCTACAAAAAGGGAAGATTCAGCGCGGCTAAATATTCGGTCATATATGTAAGACCTAACGGCAGACCCTTCAACCGCCTCGGTATAACCGCGGGCAAAAAGGTCGGCAATGCCGTCTGCCGCAACCGCGCAAAAAGACTTATCCGCCTTGCCTACAGGCTCTTTGAGGCGGATATGCCCGTGGGAATGGATATCGTTATAGTCGCAAGAGAGGCTATATGCGGGATAAAGTCCGGCGTTTACTGCGCTTATATGCAGAAATACGGCATTCCTGAGATCAATAAGATGTTCAGGAGCTTCCCTGTCAATAAAAAACCCTTATGAGATGGATAGCCATGCTTCTGATAAAATTCTATCAGAAGTGCATTTCTCCTCTGTTTCCGGCTAAATGCAAGTACCACCCGACCTGCAGCGCCTATGCCATGACAGCTTTCAGAAGATTCGGCTTCATAAGAGGCTTCCTTCTCGCCGGCTGGAGGATTCTCCGCTGCAACCCCTGGTCGCTCGGCGGCTATGATCCGGTACCGGAAAAATTTACATTCAAGAGGAAAATATACGACTTCTGCGAAGATGCTTCCGCTGAAGAAGCAGAGGACGATAACGATTTTAAGAGGGATTAATATTGAACGCTATTTATGATATTGTTGGTGTCCCCTTCGGATACCTGATGATGCTTATCTACAAGGTTTTTAAGAACTATGCGGTATCCATCATCGTGTTCACGGTAGTTACCAAGCTTCTCCTGCTTCCTGTTAACTACAAAACTCAGAAGAACGCTGCCCGTATGCAGCTTCTCGCACCTAAGCTCGAAAAGCTCAGGAAAAGCTACTCCAATAACCCCCAGAGGCTCCAGCAGGAGCAGCAGAAGCTCTACGTCGAGGAAGGCATCAACCCCATGGGAAGCTGTCTCCCCGCTTTTATCCAGATGTTCCTGCTCTTCGGTATCCTCGATGTTGTTTACAAGCCTATCACTCATATCCTCAGAATGAGCAAGGGTGTAAGGAGCAATGCCGCTGAGATAGCCGGCACTAAGCTCTCAAACCTCAGATGCGAGCTCAAGGTCATGGACAGGCTCAAGGAAGACCCTTCGCTCTTTGCAGGCCTCAAGGACGATTTCGTGAAGAAGGTCAGCGATTTCAGCGATAACTTCACCATTTTCGGCGCTAACCTCGGCAAGACACCTTCGGTCCACGTTGACTGGTCAAGAAGAGAATCTGTAATTCTCTTCTTCATACCCATTCTTGCAGGTCTCGCACAGCTCATTTCTTCCGTTTACAGCCAGATCCACCAGAAAAAAACTAATCCCAATATGCAGGGCGGCGGCTGCCTTATCTTCATGATGTACTTCATGCCGCTCCTCTCTGTATGGTTCGCATTCCAGGTACCTGCCGGTATCGGTTTCTACTGGATATGGTCCGCTCTCCTTTCATTCGTGATAACCTTCCTCCTCAACCAGTACTTCACTCCCGAACGTACTGCGGAAATAAATGAGAAGGAAAAGGAAAAGGCTCGTATCTACGCCGAAAAACACCCCGAGAAGAAGACCTTCATGCAGAGAATGATCGAGCAGCAGGAGCTTATCAACCAGCAGCAGAATGCCGCTAAAAAGAAGAACGGCGATAAACTCTCCCGTTCCGAGCTCAATAAGGTAAACAGGGATAAGCTCAAGGAAGCAAGAAAGCGTATGGCTGAAAAGTACGGCGATCTTTATGAGACTTCCGATGATGATAACGATAATGATGAGGATTGATTCCTCAGGGAGGTATAAATTATGACTGAGATTTTTACAGCGAAAACAGTTGACGAGGCTAAGGCTCTCGCAGCTAAGAAGTTCGGAAAGGACATCAGAGCGATCCAGTTTGAAGTGATCGACGAGGGTAAAAAGGGCGTTTTCGGTATCGGCGCCAAGGAAGCCAAGGTAAAGGCTACCTGCAATGATGCTCCCGTTAAACCTGCCGCTCCCGCTGCTCCTGTAAAGAAGCCCGAGCCGGTAAAGACTGCCGAGGCTCCCAAGCCTGCTGAAAAGGCTGAGGTAAAGCCCGCTGAGAAGGCACCCGCACCCGTTGCTCCCGCTGAGGAGAAAAAGTCTGAGCCCGCTGCTGAAAAAGCATCTGAGGCTGCCGACAATGTTCCCGCTGACGACGATTCTGACTATTCACTCGATAACTTCACCCTTATCGAGGACGAGGCTCTCATCAATCCTAAGGTAAAGCTCGCAAGAGACTATATCACAAGCATTCTCCGTGCTATCGGCATCGAGGCTGAGTATAAGATCTACCAGAACGATGACGGCGCTGTCATCAACGTTGAAAGCGACAATAACGGTACCATAATCGGCAGACGCGGCGAGACGCTCGACGCTATCCAGTACCTCTGCTCTATCATCGCAAATAAGGCTGACAAGGATTATTTCCGCATCACTATCGATTGCCTCGGCTACAGAAGCAAGCGCAGAGAGACCCTTGAACAGCTTGCTGCCAAGGTAGCAAGATCAGTCCTCAGAACAGGCAGATCACAGCCCCTCGAGCCCATGAATCCCTACGAGAGAAGAGTTATCCACTCTGCTATCTCCAAGATCGAGGGTGTTTCCTCACGCTCTGTCGGCGAGGAGCCCTACAGAAAGATCATCATTTCCTCCAATAACCCCAGAAGAAATGACAGACGCCGTGATGACCGCAGAGGCGGCGTCAGAAGAGGCGGCGAGCGCCGTGGAAACGGTCCGAGAAACCGCGACAGAGAGGTTAATATGGAGCGCAGATCAGTTGATCTTTCCACCAGCTTCGAGAAGGACTATAAGAGACCCAAGCCCGAGGATAACATGGACTTCGGTCTTTACGGAAAAATAGAACTTTAACAGCCGGACGGCTTTGTCCGTCCGAACTGTTACTTCCAACGGCAGCTTTTGCCGTTGTTTTTTTAGGAGTGATTTTTTTGTCAACGATTGCTGCTGTTTCAACTCCGAATGCTGTCGGAGGCATCGCAGTTATCAGGATCTCCGGCGAAAATGCCCTCGGCGTTGCGGACAGGATCTTCACCTCGGTCAGCGGAAAAAAAGCCGCCGATATGGAGGGCTATACCTGTGCCTACGGCTATGCCCACGACGGCGATGAACGCCTCGATGACTGCATTCTCACGGTTTTCCGGGCTCCTCACAGCTATACCGGTGAGGACACTGCCGAGATCTCCTGCCACGGCGGTATCTATGTGACGCGGCGTGTTCTCCGCGCTGCTCTCGCGAACGGTGCTGACAATGCCCTTCCGGGTGAATTTACCAAGAGGGCTTTCATGAACGGCAAGCTCGACCTGACTCAGGCGGAGGCTGTCATGGACGTTATTTCCGCGAAAAGTGAGCGCGAGCTGAAGCTTGCGGAGGAGCTTCGCAGCGGTTCGGCTTTCAGAATGGCGGAGGCTTGTTCGCAGAAATTGATGAAGGTCCTCGGCGACCTTGCCGCGTGGGCTGACTATCCGGAGGAGGATATCCCCGAGGTCGAGCCGGAAACCCTCTGTGCTGAGCTCCGGGAGATACGCGGTGAGCTTTTCAGGCTCATTGAGAATTACGACGCCGGGAGGATCGTGCGCGAGGGCGTTTCGACCGCTATCGTCGGCAAGCCTAACGTCGGGAAGTCCACGCTGTTCAACCTTCTGAGCGGCTGTCAGAGGAGCATTGTTACCGATATTGCCGGAACTACGCGCGATATAGTGGAGGAGACCGTTCGTCTCGGGGACATCGTTCTGAGGCTTTCGGACACTGCCGGTATCCGTGAAACGGCTGATTTTATCGAGGGCATCGGCGTTGAAATGGCTGAGAAGCTCATTGACTCTGCCGAGCTGATAATAGCTGTTTTTGACGGAGGTTGTCCTTGTACGGCGGACGATATAAAATTAATTAATAAAATTAATAATAAAAAAGCGGTTGCTGTTATCAATAAGAATGACGTTCAGCAGAGGTTTGATTCGTCGCTGCTGGTACAGCATAATATACCAACTGTATATTTATCTGCAAAGGAAAATAACGGTATCGACGGCCTCAAAACAACTATTGAAAATATTTTTAACATTAACAGTGACCTTATAAATAATGTAACGACTGCAAACGAGCGTCAGAGATCGTGCGTTGAGTCTTCGATAAGCTCTATCGACTGTGCTGTTGAGGCTCTTGAAAACGGTGAGCACCTCGACGCTGTAAACGTTCTCATTGACGATGCTGAACAGTATTTGCTCAGTCTTACCGGAAAAAAAGTTACTGAAGCAGTCGTTGATGAGGTTTTTTCAAGATTTTGTGTTGGCAAATAATGTTTCACATGAAACAATAAGGAGGCAATTATGACATACAACATGGGCGAATTTGATGTGGCTGTAATTGGTGCTGGTCATGCCGGCGTTGAAGCCGCTCTTGCCTCGGCACGTCTCGGCTGCCGTACCGTGATGTTCACGATATCTCTTGACCAGATTGCGAATATGCCCTGTAATCCGTCAATCGGAGGTACTGCAAAGGGGCATCTTGTTCGCGAGATAGACGCTCTCGGCGGCGAAATGGGCAAGGCTGCGGACAAGTGTTTCATTCAGAGCCGTATGCTCAACCGCGGAAAAGGTCCGGCGGTTCACAGCCTGAGAGTTCAGGCGGACAGGGTTATGTACCACAATTACATGAAAAATGTCTGCGAAAAGCAGAAAAATCTCTATATCAAACAGGCTGAGATCGCTGAAATAATGGTCGAGGACGGCAAAATTTGCGGTGTAAAGACAAGTCTTGGTGCAATTTATAATGTGAAAGCAGCAATTATTTCGACCGGAACCTACCTCAAAGGAAAAATTCACGTTGGCGAGGTCTCCTATGAAAGCGGTCCGGATGCTGCGCTTCCGAGTAAATTTCTCTCGCAAAGTCTCATTGACAATGGTGTGGTTCTCCGCAGATTTAAGACCGGAACACCTTGCCGTGTCAGCAAGAGAAGTATCAATTTTGACATTATGGAACGTCAGGACGGCGACAAAGATATTGTTCCTTTTTCATATGAAACTAAAGCCTCCGAGCTTGAAAATAAAGTGAGCTGCTATGTGACTTATACAAATAGTAAAACCCATGAAGTCATACTTGCAAACCTCGACAGATCACCTCTTTACTCAGGCAGGATAGAGGGTGTGGGACCAAGATACTGTCCGTCTATCGAGGACAAAATTGTCCGTTTTTCTGACAAACCGAGGCATCAGCTTTTCGTTGAGCCAATGGGACTTTCGACAGAGGAATACTATTTGCAGGGAATGTCTTCGTCGCTGCCGGAGGACGTTCAGCTTGCCTTTCTAAAGACAATAGACGGGCTCGAGGACGTTGAGATCATGCGTCCCGCTTATGCGATTGAGTACGACTGCTGCGACCCAACACAGCTTCTTCCGACGCTTGAATTCCGGAAAATCATCGGTCTTTACGGCGCGGGACAGTTCAACGGAAGCTCGGGATACGAAGAGGCAGCCGCGCAGGGAATCGTCGCGGGCATAAACGCCGCACTGAAGATAAAAGGTGCGGAGCCGATGATCCTCGACCGAGCAAGCTCATACATTGGCACGCTTGTTGATGATCTCGTCACAAAGGGCTGCTCTGATCCTTACAGAATGATGACATCGCGCAGTGAATACAGGCTCGTTTTGCGGCAGGATAACGCCGATCAGAGGCTTTCGCCAATCGGTCACAAGCTCGGTCTTATCTCTGACAAGCGTTTTGAGGCTTTGATGCGTAAAATTGCCGATACTGAGCACGAAATAAACAGGGTTGAGACCACCAACATTGCACCGAGCGATAAGCTTAACGATTTTCTTGCTTCCAAGGGTACTACCCCGCTTACGACTGGCTGCAAGCTCGCTGATCTTATAAGACGTCCACAGCTAAATTATAACGATATTGCTATGTTTGATAAGGAACGTCCTGCACTTGATAAAGAAGTTTGCGAACAGGTGGAGCTTCAAATTAAATATAAAGGCTACATCTCAAAGCAGCTCGATCAGATTGAGCTCATGCGAAAGCTTGAAGAAAAGAAACTGCCGGAAAACATTGATTATAGCCTTATTCGAGGGCTCAGGCTTGAAGCGGCTGAGAAGCTCAACAAGCACAAACCGGTTTCGCTTGGACAGGCTTCCCGTATTTCAGGTGTTTCTCCAGCTGATGTTTCACTTCTTTCAGTTTGGCTCCAGAAAGAAGGTGGCAGGTAAATGCTACCGGATTTTGAACTATCTTGCTCTCTTTTTTCAAAGTATGGATTTGATCTTGACGAGGAAAAATACCATAAATTGCTGAAATACTCAGATTTGCTTGTCGAATGGAATCAGAAGATCAATCTAACGGCTATAACTGAGCCAAGAGACATTCTTGTAAAGCATTTCCTCGACAGTCTGATGATTCTGAAATTCTGCGATATTCCGAAGAATTCGTCACTTATTGATGTTGGAACAGGTGCTGGGTTTCCCTCTGTGCCAATAAAAATTTTCCGTCCTGATATTAAACTGACGCTTCTTGACAGTCTTGCAAAGCGAATCACTTTTCTCGAAGAATTATGCGGAAGCATTGATATTGACGCTGAGTTTGTTCACGGCAGGGCTGAGGACATAGCCAAAATGTCGGAATATCGGGAAAAATTTGATTTTTCATGTGCAAGAGCTGTTGCCGGAATGTCTGTGCTCAGCGAGTATTGTATCCCTTTTGTTCGGAATAACGGTCACTTTATCTCCATGAAGGGTCAAAATGAAGATATTTCATCGTCAGAAGCATCTATCCGCTTGCTTGGAGGCGAGATCTTTAAAACAGAGGATTATGAGGTCGAGGCTGAAAAAAGGAGAATTATTGTCGTAAAAAAAATATCGCAGACTCCGACAAAATACCCTCGAAACAGCGCTCAGATTAAGAAGAAACCTCTTTAATTTAGTATAAAAATACCCTATTTTACGCCAGAATGTCGCATTCTGGCGATATTTTTTTATGGCAATTATTTCCGTTCCGTGTTATCATAATCATAGAAAATATTTCAGATTGTGAGGTTTTAACATGGGAGGATTTTTAAGTTTAACTAAGGAAAAAGCCGTAAATAAGGTCATTGAGGTGGATATTTCGCGCATCGTTCCAAATCCGGCACAGCCGAGAAGAGAGTTCAACGTTGCTGACATATCCTCGCTTGCCGATTCAATTCAGCATAATGGCATTATTCAGCCGCTCACGGTGAGGCGCTGGCAGGACCGTTACCAGCTTATTGCGGGCGAACGGAGGCTTCGTGCGGCAAAACTGTCGGGATTGAAGGCGGTTCCGTGCATTATTATTGAGACGAACGACCGTGATTCCGCTATTTTAGCGCTTGTCGAGAACATTCAGAGGCAGGACCTCAACTTTTTTGAGGAAGCTCTTGCTATCGAGAGTCTTATCAGTTATTACGGTTTAACGCAGGAGGACGCTGCCGCGAAGCTTGGAAAGGCGCAGAGCACGATCGCGAACAAGCTTCGGCTTTTGCGTCTGACCAATGATGAACGCGAGATCATTTTGAAGTACAATCTCAGCGAACGTCACGCGAGGTCGCTGCTTCGTCTTGCAAGTCCGGTCGAGAGGTTGACTTTGCTTGAAAAGATCGTCAAGAACAAGCTGAATGTTGAGCGCACAGAAAAGCTCGTTGACGAATATATCAACACTGAGAGTGCGAAGGAGAGCATAAAAACGAGGTCAAAGGTCTTTCAGAACGTTAAGATCTTCATAAACACGATCAACAAGGCGGTTGAGACGATGCAGGCTGCCGGTATTTCGGCGGATTCACGCAAAATTCAGAGTGAAAACTACATAGAATACAGGGTAAGGATACCCTTTCAGAACGGCTGAATGTCAGAATGTTTCACGTGAAACAATCCAAAAATGTTTCATGTGAAACATTTTTTATAATATTTTGCATTTTCATATTTACAATGCCGCCCAAAAGTGATATAATATATGTTAAGGCACATTTTGACGATTTTTCGTGTGCTTTCAATCCAGGACGAAAGGAAGATAATATGGGCAAAATAATCGCTGTTGCCAATCAGAAGGGCGGCGTTGGCAAGTCAACTACGGTCGTGAATGTCGCTGCTTACCTTGGTTCACGCGGTTTTAAGGTTCTGTGTGTTGATTCCGACCCGCAGGGTAATACCACTACCGGCTTCGGTATCAAGAAAAAATCCGTCAATTCAACGACATACGATATTATAATAGGTAAAAAACGCATTCAGGAAGCCGCTCTTGAAACTGAGTTTGAAAATGTCAGCATCGTTCCGGCTACTGAGGACCTCGCCGGCTGTGAGATCGAGCTTGCCGATAACGACAACCGCCTCAACAGGCTTAAAATGCAGCTTCTCACCTGCAAGGACAGCTATGATTATATCTTTATTGACTGTCCGCCTGCCCTCGGTACTATCACGATAAACAGCCTCGTTGCCGCAGACAGTATAATCGTTCCGATGCTGGCTGAATTCTTCGCGCTCGAGGGTCTTTCTCAACTCGTGAATTCTATCAAGGCCGTAAAGAACAATTATAACCCCTCCCTTGAAATCGAGGGCATCGTTTTCACGATGTTTGACGGCAGACTGAATGTCGCAAATGACGTTGTTTCCGAGGTCGAAAAATACTTCCCCGACAAGGTCTTCAAGACCAAAATTCCGCGAAATGTCCGCATTTCGGAGGCTCCGAGCCACGGAAAACCGGTCATGTACTACGACAAGGCTTCAAAGGGTGCCGAGTCCTACGAGCTTCTCTGTCACGAGCTCCTCGGTGAACCTCTCGAGCTACCGAAAAAGAAGAAATTATTCAGCTTCAAACGAAAAAAATAAGGAGGGATGACTATGGCAAAAGGTGGATTAGGCCGCGTTGGTCTTGAAGCTCTGCTCAGCGATAATACCAACGATATACAGGTGAAAAAGACCCTCCGTACTGCTGAGATCGAGCCCAACAGGGATCAGCCGCGTAAATCATTCAGCGAGGAGGCTATCGCTGCACTTGCGGATTCGATACGCGAGCATGGTATTCTTCAGCCCATCCTTGTTAGACCGATCAGTACCGGCGGTTATCAGATCGTTGCGGGTGAACGCCGCTGGCGTGCCGCAAGAATGCTCGGACTCGAAGAAATACCGGTAAGTATCCGCGAGCTTTCGGACTCCGAGGCTATGCAGATCGCTATTATCGAGAACCTTCAGCGTGAGAACCTCAACCCTATCGAAGAGGCTGCCGGCTACAGTGAACTCATTGAAAAGTTCGGCATGACACAGGATAAGGTCGCAAAAATGGTAGGACGTTCGCGTTCCGCTATCGCAAATGCGGTAAGACTGCTGACTCTTCCGGACCGCATCGTAAAAATGCTCGAAAGCGGCGAGCTTTCGGCAGGTCACGGCCGTGCGCTGCTCGGCTTCCAGAACGAGGAACTGATGATCGCGACCGCTGTCAAGGCCTCCGAGGGCAGTCTGACTGTGCGCCAGGTCGAAAGGGCAGCACAGAAATCTCAGGAGCCTCCCGAGAAAAAAAGTGCCTCCGATTCTAAGATCGACAACTATTTTGTTGAGATGGAGCTCTCACTCAAGGAACGCCTCGGACGCAGGGTAAAGGTCGATTTTGCGAAGAATAAGGGCGCTCTCATACTTGAATTTTATGATAAGGACGACCTCGCAGCTTTAGCAGACAAGCTTGCGAGAGACTGAAAGGAAGTTTAGAAAATGATAGACATTAAGCTTATAAGGACAAATCCCGAACTTGTTAAGGAAAACATCAAGAAGAAGTTCCAGGACGAAAAGCTCGAGCTCGTTGACAAGGTCATCGAGCTGGACAAGCAGTTCCGCGAGACTAAGGTGGAATGCGATAACCTCCGCAATCAGCGCAAGGTCAAGAGCAAGGAGATTGGCGGCTTCATGGCTAAGGGTCAGAAGGACGAGGCTGAGAAGGTCAAGGCGGAGGTCGCTGAGATCGGCAATAAGCTCGAGGAGCTTGAACAGCTCGAGGTCAAGCTCGAGGGCAATATCCGTCAGATAATGCTCGTTATCCCGAACATCATCGACGAGAGCGTTCCGATAGGTAAGGACGACAGCGAAAACGTCGAAGTAGAGCGCTTTGGCGAGCCTGCTGTCCCGGCTTTCGAGGTTCCCTACCACGTTGACATAATGGAAAAGCTCAACGGTATTGACCTTGACAGTGCAAGAAAAACAAGCGGAAACGGCTTCTATTACCTCTGCGGCGACATTGCACAGCTCCAGTCCTGCATACTCTCCTATGCCCGCGATTTCATGATAGACAAGGGCTTCACATACTACATTCCGCCCTTTATGATAAGAAGTGACGTTGTTACCGGCGTTATGAGCTTCGCTGAAATGGAGGGCATGATGTACAAGATCGAGGGCGAGGACCTCTACCTCATCGGTACTTCCGAGCACTCGATGATAGGCAAGTTCATCGACACTATCGTTCCCGAGGAAGAGCTCCCGAAGACGCTCACAAGCTATTCTCCGTGCTTCCGCAAGGAGGTCGGCGCTCACGGCATCGAGGAGAGAGGCGTTTACCGCATTCACCAGTTCGAGAAGCAGGAAATGATCGTTGTCTGCAAGCCCGAGGAGTCTATGGACTGGTTCCACAAGCTCTACAGCTACACTGTTGAGTTCTTCCGCACACTCGATATACCTGTCCGCACCCTCGAGTGCTGCTCCGGTGACCTCGCTGACCTGAAGGTAAAGAGCCTTGACGTTGAGGCATGGTCTCCCAGACAGCAGAAGTATTTCGAGGTAGGAAGCTGCTCAAATCTCGGTGATGCTCAGGCTCGCCGCCTTGGAATAAGGGTAAAGGGCGCCGACGGAAACAAGTATTTCGCACATACCCTCAATAATACCGTTGTTGCACCTCCGAGAATGCTCATCGCATTCCTCGAAAATAACCTCAATGAAGACGGCTCTGTCCGCATTCCGAAGGCTCTCCAGCCCTATATGCGTAAGGATATCATTAAGGTTCCCGAAAAGAAATAAGGGTTAACAACAATTATGGTGGTCGGGGGCGAGGTGGACGTTTGCGTAATTGCCCGAAACTACACTCACGAAGTCTGTCAAGACCACCGTTTTACGGCGCTTGTCTTGGTCTTGACAGACTGAGCGAGTGTGGTATAATAAGCAATTGCGAACGTCACTTGCCATTAAATCCACCTTAAAAGTTATATATACAGAAATAATAAAAAGAGGACGTACAAATCTTGTACGTCCTCTTTTTACAGAGAGAGATAGGTATAGAGTTTACGTTGGGATCTGTTCGGATTGCTTTGCTGCTGTGCAGAGACAAAGCGAGAAGAAAGCGGTAGTGGTTCCGAGCAATGCACCGATCAAGGCTTTCATCATAAGTATCACCCCTTTGTTAATATTTCACGTTCCAGCCTTATACCGTGATTATAAAGGGCATACCTTAAAACAATCTTAAATTTTACTTGTCGTCGGAATTCTGGTCTCCCCACTTTGCCGCTGTACAGAGACACATCGCTGTCACCCCGACTGTTCCGCCGAAGATGCTTCCAAGTATGAAATGGAGCATGATATCACCTCGATGATATTATGCTCCGTTTTTGTATTTTTATTCATTTTTTTTTGGTATGTATCAAATCAGGTGGTCGATGGCTGCTGGACGTTTGTGGTATAATTGGCAATTGCGAACGTCAGACTGCTTTAAAACCTCAAAAATCGTTATTTACTCTTTTTTTTATTGCTGACAGCCTCCGCGACGCCGCACAGGACCGGTACCGCCGCGCTGAAACCGAGCGCCGCGAACATCTGCGCTTGTGTAAGTGGGACTGTCTCAAACACCGTTCTGAGCTGCGGCACCGCAACTGCTCCTGCGAGTGCAGCCGACGATATCAGCACCGCAAAAATGAGCTTGATGTTGCTGAAAAGGTCAATGGAGAAGATAGAACCGCTCTCGCTCTTGCACTCGAAAACGTGGATAAGCTGCGAAACAACGAGGGTAATGAGAGCTGCAGTTCGTCCGGCTTCAACGCTTCCGCCGAGGTGAATCACGGCAGTGAACGAGGCGAGGGTAGATAGTCCGATGAAAATTCCGCGGAAGACTATCCTCCACATAAGACCGCCTGCGAAGAAGCCCTCGTTCGATCTTCTCGGCGGACGCTTCATGATGCCGCGTTCAGGCGGTTCAAGACCGAGGGCTATCGCCGGGAGACCGTCCGTTACGAGGTTGACGAGGAGTATCTGTACGGGGAGAAGTATCACCGGCATTCCCATGAGAATGCTCAGCAGCATCGTCAGCACCTCCCCGATGTTGCAGGAGAGCAGATAGCGCACGAATTTCCGGATATTCGCATAAACGCACCTGCCCTGTTCGACGGCGTTGACGAGGGTCGCAAGGTTGTCGTCAAGGAGTATCACATCGGCAGCCTGCTTTGTGACGTCCGTGCCTGTCATTCCCATTGCAACGCCGACATCAGCCTCCTTTATCGCAGGGGCATCGTTCACGCCGTCGCCGGTCATGGTGACTATCTCGCCGCGGCGCTTGAAGCTGCGGACTATCCTGAGCTTGTGGACAGGCTCGACCCTTGCAAAGACTGTGTAATCGCCGATAACGCGGTCGAGCTGACTGTCGGAAAGGGCATTCAGCTCTGCGCCCGTCATAGCTTTTCCGCCTCGCAGAAGCCCTGCTTTTTTGGCAACGGCAACGGCTGTGTTCTTATGGTCGCCGGTTATCATGACGGTTTTGACGGAGGCGGCAGCGCACTTTCTGATAGCCTCCCTTGCCTCCTCACGCGGAGGGTCTGTCATGCCGGAAAGTCCGAGGAAAACAAGTCCGCCGCGTTCCGGCTCGAAGCGTTCGGAGTGCAGCTCGGCAAGCGCGAGAACTCTCAGCGCCTTATCCGACATCTCTATGACCTTGCCGGAAAGCTCCTTCCTGACAGCAGCGGTCAGGTCGTGAAGACCGCCGTTTTCGTCCATATAATGCGAGCAGCGAGGGAGAAGGACCTCCGCAGCGCCTTTGAAGTACATGATATTTCCGTCAGGTGAGGTCGAATGCACTGCCATGAACCGCGTATCACTGTCGAAGGGCAGGTCGTTGAGCGTCCTGTGACCGACCTCAAGGGAGGTCTTTGTGATGCCGGCTTTAGCTGCGGCAACGAGCAGTGCGACCTCGGTAGGGTCACCAGTGACCTCCCATTCACCTCTCGAACGGGAGGAATTTCTGCCGCGTCCGCCTATCGAGATAGCCGCGGTAGA
This sequence comes from Ruminococcus flavefaciens, assembly GCA_902777125.1. Classification (GTDB taxonomy): domain Bacteria; phylum Bacillota; class Clostridia; order Oscillospirales; family Ruminococcaceae; genus Ruminococcus. The sequence goes on along the minus strand of CACYSQ010000006.1, from coordinate 109,423 downwards.
GCATATCGTACCGCATTTCAGAGCCTCCGCGAGAGCGTGTTCGGCATTGACATCGGCAGGGATATTCTCCTCGCCCCGGGTTATTCTTCCGCCCGTGCGGTAGCCCATACCCGTGAAGAAAAAGTCACCGCCGACCGTCCGCAGCTCGGTAACGGTCATCTTGTTCTCAGTGATAGTGCCGGTCTTGTCGGAGCAGATCACCGAGGTGCAGCCGAGAGTCTCAACGCTGTGCAGCTTGTTGACGAGGGCGTTGTGCTTCATCATACGGCTGACCGCGAGGGCGAGGGCGATCGTGACAGTAGCCGGAAGTCCCTCCGGTATCGCGGCAATTGCGATAGTGATACCGGTCATGAGCATATCGAAGGTGTCCTCACCGCGGAGAACTCCCGCCGCGAAAACAGCCGCGCAGACTATCAGGCATATCACCGCAACGATCCTGCCGAGCTCAGCAAGCCTTTTCTGGAGTGGCGTCATTTCCTTGTCGATATCTGTCAGCATTTCGGATATCATGCCCATCTGCGTCCTTTTTCCGGTCGCAATGACCCTTGCTCGGCAGCTCCCGCGGACGGCGGAGGTTCCGCAGTAGGCAATATTCGGCTTGTTGAGGGAATTGTCCGTATCGCTGACAAGACCGGGAGCTTTCGCAACAGCGGTCGATTCGCCGGTGAGAACAGCCTCGTCCGCGAAGAAGCCGGAGGCTCTTATTATGACGCAGTCCGCAGGAATGCGGTCGCCTGCCTCTATCTCGATGATATCATCGGTAACGAGGCGAGAAGCCTCGATCTCAGTTAGCCTGCTGTCGCGGTAGCATTTAGCGGTCGGCGAGGTCATAGAGCGCAGTGCCTCGAGGGTATGCTCGGTGCGGTACTCCTGAATGAAGCCGAGAATGGCGTTCAGGAGGACGATTAGGATTATCGTTACCGCGTCGGATATTTCCCCGAGCAGGACTGAAACTCCGGTCGCAGCGAGGAGTATCATGACCATGACATCGCGGAACTGTCCGATGAATATTCTTGCAGGACCGGTGCGCCTGCCCTCCTCAAATTCGTTTGCACCCTCTGTTTTTAGCCTTGCGGCGGCTTCTTTTTCTGTAAGTCCCATTGCATCAACCTCCAAGTATTTGTCGGTACACTATATGCAGGTTGTCTGCGTTTGTAGAACTTTTCATGCGCCGGTCGTTGTTTTGTCCTGAGGCAAGGCTTTTACGAACAGCAAGAAGGGGACGCCTTGTAAGAGAAGGCGGTCCCCTACACATCGTTATCGGCGGCATAAATGTTATTTGCGGGCGGATAATATCCGCCCCTACGAGAGAAAAGCAAAATGTATAATTTTCCGCATTCCGTGAATAATATTACAGAGGTGATATTATGGCAAGATGTATCGGCAAGGGTGTTTTCGCGCTCGAAAAACCGGTCGGGATAGAGGGCTGGGCTTCCGTGGTCGGCGGCAAGGAGGGCAAGGGTCCCCTCGGCAACTGCTTCGATGAGGTCATCGAGGACAGCCATTTCGGCATGGATACATGGGAAAAGGCGGAGAGCCGCTTTCAGCTCGAAGCTCTGAAAACAGCAGTAAAAAAAGCGGATTTGTCCACGGAGGATATCGGCGCTGTGTGTGCGGGCGACCTCATAAACCAGTGTACCGGTTCGACCTACGGTCTGCGCGAGCTGGGGATACCTTTTCTCGGCATCTACGGGGCTTGCTCGACAATGGCGGAGGGGCTGCTCATATCCTCCCTGCTGATAGCCTCCGGTGCAGTTGAACGTGCCGCCGCAGTGACATCGTCGCACTTCTCGACGGCAGAGAGACAGTTCCGTTTTCCGCTGTCATACGGCGGACAGAGAACGCCGACCTCGCAGTGGACCTGTACCGCATCGGGAGCTGTGATACTCTCGGAAAATGCCGGAAAATGCAGCATAACCGGAGGCTGTATCGGCAGGATAGCCGATATGGGCGTCAACGACATCAACAATATGGGAAGCGCAATGGCACCGGCTGCTGCGGAGACGATAAGGCGATATCTGACTGCGACCGGTACCTCTCCGGCGGACTATGACTGTATCGTTACCGGCGACCTCGGCATCGTGGGGAGCCGTCTCGTTGTCGAGCTGCTGCTGAATGACGGCATAGACATTTCCGCACAGCATATGGACTGCGGTGTGATGATATTTGACCGCGAGGCTCAGGACGCTCACTGCGGAGGCTCGGGGTGCGGGTGCAGTGCGAGTGTGCTCTGCGGACATTTTCTGCCGAAGCTTAAAAGCGGAAGTATGAGGAGAATGCTGTTTGCCGCAACGGGAGCGCTCATGTCGCCGATGACGATGCAGCAGGGCGAGACTATCCCGGCGATATCCCACCTTGTCTGTATCGAGAGCTAATGTAGGGGCGGCGTTCCGCCGCCCGGGGTTACGATGTGGCAGCCATGATATGTATGCAGGGGCGCACATTGTGCGCCCGAGGGATCACTGAATACGCCGCCCCTACAGTCTGGTCTTGCGTGTTGCATCGTATGGCGTGGAACGCCGAGGGCGGCGTTCCCTACAGAACGTATAATGTTTGTTGCATCGTATGGCGTGGAACGTCAAGGACGCCGTTCCCGAATATATCAGTCCTTGACAATCCTACAATTTCAATATATAATATAAATATACGAAAGGAGCATGAGATATGGATAAGGCTTTTGAGGAACGCCTCAGTGCGGTCACAGAAAACATCATTTCAAGCTACAGGGGAGACAAGACGATAGACGAGGTGAAGAACTACGATCACCCGAACAAGGAGTCTATCATTGATATAATCACCAAGCTCAAAAAAATCATTTTTGCCGGATATTTCCGCGGCGGAGATTACCGTTCCTATACCCTCAGAAACAATGTCACGATGCTTCTGGAGGACGTCATGTATAAGCTCTCGCGGCAGATAGCAGAGGTCTACCGTTACCTCCCGGAGTATTCCTCCGCGACCGAGGCTGAGCTCAAGGAAAAGGCTGAGAACGTCACCTTTGAGTTCCTCGGGAGGATCCCCAAGATAAGGGAATACATAGAGACTGACGTTGACGCTGCATACGAGGGCGACCCTGCCGCATTCAGCAAGGACGAGATAATCTTCTCCTATCCCGGAGTTTTTGCGATACTCGTCAACCGTATCGCGCATGAGCTGTTTCTGCTCGGAGTTCCGCTGATACCGAGAATTATGACGGAGTACGCCCATAACGAGACCGGTATCGACATTCACCCCGGTGCTTCTATCGGGAAGTATTTCTTCATCGACCACGGAACAGGCATCGTTATCGGTGAGACTACCGAGATAGGCGACAACGTCAAGATATATCAGGGCGTTACCCTCGGAGCGCTTTCTACCCGCGGTGGACAGCAGCTCAGGAACAAGAAGCGTCACCCTACCATTCACGACAATGTCACGATATACTCGGGAGCCTCCATACTCGGCGGCGAGACCGTCGTCGGAAAGGACGTTGTTGTCGGCGGTAACGCTTTCATCACGAATTCTATCCCGGACGGTGCAAGGGTAAGCATCAAAAATCAGGAGCTCAGGTACAACTACCACTCCTCAAAGACAAACGAAAAGCCGGATTTCGCACAGGACGAGGTATGGTTCTACGTTATATGAGCGTATGACCTCGCTCACGGAAAAATTTTTGTACGGGACGCACAAGATACGTCCCGTTTTTTGTTTGTACGGCACAAAAAATGTGAAATACAATTGACTTTTATGGAGAAATCTGATAAAATAATATACAGTGAATGTTTCAGGAGGAGCTGAACTATGAGATTGAGAGAAAGGCTCGTATTCAAGCCTAATAAGATATTCGATATGATACTTCTGCTGCAAAAGACAGAGCGTCCTGTAGGTCTTTACGGTGCTGGTCTTTACGCGCAGAGCCTCTTTGAAAAACTCAGCGGGTGCGGAGTTAGGATAGCCTTTGCTGCGGTGGACGATAAGTACCTCCCGGCTGAAAAAACGCTGTGGAACGGCATTCCGCTGATGTCCTGCACAGCCGCCGCGGAGAGCTTCCCGGAGGCTTACATACTCATCGCGTTCGATTACAGCTACGAGCGCGAATGGGAGATAATGACCCGTACACAGAGGAAATTCTCGCCGCAGAACGATATCCTCATGACCGAGGCGCTGTGGTTCGGGGACTTCGACTGGACAGACCAGAGCTACATCATGCAGAAGCTCCCGGAATTCGAGAGGACCTTCGATATGCTTGAGGACGAGCTCTCGAAGCGTATCATGTGCGAGATGCTGAACGCAAAGATATCCGGCGACGGTCATTCGCTCATGCTGTTCAGGACGGACGATGTGAACGACTATGAGCTTTCGATGCTCTTTGCCGATGAAAGGGAGGGCGCTGTTGTTGAATGCGGAGCCTTCGACGGCAAAAGCGCACTCCAGACCGACGCCTTCTGCGGCGGAAAACGCAGGATCTATGCACTTGAACCGGAGCCGCGCACCTATGATACCCTCTGCGGAAAGACCGCAGGTCATGAAAGCATCGTCCCGGTGAAAAAGGGTGTGAGCGACAGCGAGGGTACCGCTTATATCTCGGGAACAGGTGCGAATGCGTCGGTAGGTGACGACGGCGACAGGATAGAGCTCACAACGGTAGATGTTCTCATGAGGGACGAGAAATGTGCGGCGATAACAATGGATATCGAGGGCAGCGAGCTTGCGGCTCTCAGGGGCGCCGAGAAGACCATTCTGCGTGACCGTCCGGCACTCGGGATAAGAATATACCACCGCCGCGATGACCTTATCACGATACCTCAGTACATATCGGGGCTGTTCAGCGGCAATGAAAAATACAGACTATTTATAAGGATGAACGGAATGCTGAAGGGTACATATGACGTTACTCTCTATGCGCTCTGATGTCCTTGTGAACGGAGATGAAGCATATGACCGGCAGTGATGAAAAAAAGAGGATCATCGACGAATACCTCGACTCTGCGATAGGGCTCATGAAGGCGGCACATATCGTGCTCCCGAAGATCGCGAAGGCTAATGTTTACCACCATCTCGGAGCCGATAAGCTCGGAAAGGTCGGAGCGCTCTTCATAAATGTCGTGAACCGCGACTACTGCAAGAGCATAGTGGTCATGCTCCCGGGACAGCAGTATCCCGACCACTATCACAGGATAAAATCGGAGTCCTTCTACGTTCTCAGCGGAGTTCTTGACGTCACTATCGACGGACAGGAATATGCTGCGGAGGCAGGAGAGCTTCTCCATGTTGACCGCGGACAGGACCACTCGTTCTCTTCGCGTGAGGGAACTATCTTTGAGGAGATATCCACGATGTACGTTCCCAATGATTCGATATACCTCGACGACAGCATAGCCGCAAGAGGCTATGACCAGCGCAGGACTACCATAAGCGCTGAACAATGGAAGGAGATAGTGAAAAATGCTTGAAGTTAAGTCTTTTGAGATAGCCGGAATGACTATAGGCGGCGATAAGATGACCCTCATTGCAGGTCCCTGCTCTATCGAGGGCTATGAGATGTGCGATGAGGTCGCAGGCGAGCTCGTGAAGGTCTGCCGCGAGCTTGACATAAACTACATTTTCAAGGGCTCGTTCGATAAGGCGAACCGTTCCAATCTTCACGCAGGACGCGGTGTCGGCATGGAGAAGGGTCTCGTCATACTCAACGACATCAAGGAGAAGTACGGCGTTCCGGTGACTACGGACGTCCATGAGACATGGCAGTGCGAGGAGACCGCGAAGGTCTGCGATATCCTTCAGATACCGGCTTACCTCTGCCGCCAGACCGACCTCATACTCTCGTCTGCGCGCACAGGCAGGGCTGTCAACATCAAAAAGGGACAGTTCATGGCACCATGGAATATGGACAACGTTGTCGAGAAGATGCTCTCCGAAAACAACGAGAAGATAATCCTCTGCGAGAGGGGAACTACCTTCGGCTATAACAGGCTCGTTGTGGATATGCAGGGACTTCTCGATATGAGAAAGCTCGGCTATCCGGTGTTCCTTGACGCTACACATTCCGTCCAGCAGCCCGGAAGCGGCAGGGAGTTCACCTCCGGCAACCGCGAGTTCGCACCCTACATGATGAACGCAGGACTTGCAGTTGGAGTTGACGGCATATTCGCTGAGGTACACCCCGATCCCGACCACGCCGTATCGGACGGTCCGAGCCAGATAAAGCTTGCGAATATAGCGGATATCCTCAGAAGAGCCAAGAAATACGACGATGTGACAAGGGGGCTTGACTAAGCTTGAAGGCAGTTATTCTCGGAAAGGCTGATTCGCGGAGGATACCGCATAAGAATTACCGCCCGTTCTATGAGGGGCAGAGCCTTACGGACATACTCATAGAAAAGCTCGTGAAGAGCCTTGACAGGTCTGATATTTACCTGAGCTGCGAGGACGAGGAGTACCGCAGCGCCGCTGAGAAATGGGGCATAAACTTCATTCACCGCGATGTGAAGTATACCCTCCTCGAGACCAATACGGTCGATGTTGTAAGGGGCGTCTGCAAGGACATTCCCGGTGAGGACGACATACTCTACTGCTCCTGCATGGACCCCCTCTTCGACAGCTACGACGATATGTTCAGGATATGGAACGAGGTCAGAGCCGACCATGATTCGCTCAACGTGGTCTACCCGATGAAGAAGTATTTCCTCGGAAAAGACCATGAACCGATAGGCTTCGGCTTCGGTCACTGGCACAAGTATTCGCAGTATATCCCGCCGGTCTATCAGATAAGCTGGGCTAATGAGATACTCACCCGCGAGTGCGTGGAAAGGGTCGGCTACATGGTCGGCGAGACCCCCTTCTGGTTCGATGCTTACAATCCCACGGTCGATATCGACACCGAAAAGGACTGGGAGCTCGCACAGGTGATATACCGCTACTATACGGAAAAAGCAGCATCGCAGAAGGGATAGTGGATAAATGGATCAGTTTGAGAAAATGCTGACGGAAATACGTGCGAGCGGACTTCCGGCAGTGATATACGGAGCAGGTGAGCTCTCCGGGAGGATACGCGATCACCTTGTCCGGAACAGTATCGTGCTTGCGGGATATATCGTTGACAAGGCGTATCTTCCGGCTGAAAGAGAGAAGGACGGTCTTCCGGTATTTGCGGTCGAGGACTATCTCCCGGAGCATAAATGCAATATCGTAGTAGGAGTGATGTACTTCTCGGAGGAAAGAGAGGCGGCTCTCGGCAGCTACGGCAGCAAGGTCTATACCGCCGATTATTCGGGAAGATACCCGCTCGGTATAGATGATGACTGCAAGTTCACAGACGAATTCCTCGCTGAGAACAGAGAGGCTGTCGATACCCTCCGCAGGGAGCTCGCGGACGACGAATCCCGCCGTCAGCTCGACGCTTTCATCGAACAGCGCAGGAACGGCTGCTTCAGGAAGAGCTTTTCCGCCGAGCCGCAGTATTTTGAGAAGGGCATATTCGTTCCCGGTGAGAACGAGGTCTTCGTGGACTGCGGAGCCTATGACGGCGATACCGCCCTTCAGTTCGCAAAGCTCACCGGCGGCAGCTACAGTAAGATCTACGCCTTTGAGGCTGACCCGGACAACATCGCTAAGATGCGGAAGAATACAGCAGGTATGCACGGTCTCACAATAGTCCCCAAGGGCGTTTTTGACAGGGACACTACGGTCTTTTTTGCGAATGACGGCAAGATGACCTCCCATGTCTCCGAAAGCGGAGTCGGGGTTGAGATGACCTCGATAGACAATACTGTCGGAAGCGATGAGGTAACGTTCATAAAAATGGACATCGAGGGCTCTGAGCTGAAAGCGCTTGAGGGTGCAAGGAAGACCATTGAACGCTGTAAGCCGCGTCTTGCGATATGCGTTTACCACCGCATCGACGATATCATAGCGATACCGGAGTTCATACGCAGCACAGGTATAGATTACAGGCTGTATTTCCGCAATTATCACTCCCAGAGCATAGAGGCGGTAATATACGCGATCCATGAAGGTAAAAAATGAAAAAGATACTTATACTCAACGGTACCATAAGCGAGATACCGATAATAAAAAAGGCTCAGGAAATGGGCTTCTATGTGGTGACGACAGGCAATATGCCGGAGCTTCCGGGACACAGTGCCGCGGACGAATATATCCCGGAGGATTACTCCGACTGCGAGGCTGTACTGCGTCTTGTCCGCGAAAACGGCATTGAGGGCATCGTTAGCTGTGCGAACGATTTCGGCGTTATAACCTCGGCTTATGTCGCGGAGAATATGGGCTGGAAGGGCCACGATACCTACGCCAACGCAAGGCTCATGCACCACAAGAACGAATTCAAGGACTACTTCCTTGCAAAGGGACTGCCTACGCCCTTCTACAAGGTTTTCAGCTCTCCGGACGAGGCTAAGGCCTACTGCCGGGACTGCACATACCCTGTCGTGGTCAAGGCGAGCGACCTCACCGGCGGCAAGGGCATACGCCGTGCGGAAAATTATGAGGAGGCACAGTCCGCGATAGATACAGCCTTTGCGATGTCGCGTACAAAGCAGGTCCTCATCGAGCAGTACATCGAGGGCGTTCAGCAGTCGATAGTGGTATTCCTCAAGGACAGGAAGATAGCGGTAACGTCTTCGAGCAACATCTACTGCATGAAAAATCCGTATCTCGTGCAGGCGGAGACCTACCCTGCGGAGAATTTTGCGGCAGTACGCGATAAGCTCCACAAGGTCATGCTGACAATGGCTGAGGACCTCGGTCTTGTGGACGGCATACTCTCGTTCCAGTACATCGTGAAGGACGGCGTACCCTATGTCATAGACATGATGAGACGCTGCTTCGGCAATGAAACGCTGCTGCTTGCGGACGTCATGACCGGCTTCCCGTGGGAGGAGGCGTATATCCGTGCGGCACTCGGAATGAGCCTTGACGGCATAGTCAGCGAAGCTCCGAAAGCGTCGTTCTGCGGACATTACGGTGTCATGGCGGACGGCGAGGGAGTGCTTGAAAGCTGGTCGCTCCCGGAGGACATCGCGAAGCGTACCTTCAAGACCACTGTCAATATCCCCGACGGCGGCAGGATAAACAATCACCTTACCGAAAAGATCGCGCATATCTACTTCACCTACGGCGATATGGAGACCATGAACCGCGAAATAACCGGATATAATGACCGTATCCTTGTAAAGCTGAAATAAAAAAAGGACGCCTTTGGCGTCCTTTTTCTTAATTCTCAGTTCAGCTTATTGAGCTTATCGACCTCGTCGGCAACTATTGCTGTCATGGCAGCGCGGAGTGAATCCCATGAGTCAGCCTTGCCCGGTTCTTCGAGCAGAACGGTCTCGAGATTATCCATTACGCCGCGGGTTTCGTAGCTGTAATTGCCGGGAGAATACATTCTGCTGCCCATGCCGTAAGCCGGGTCGAATGCCGGAGTGACCTTCGATGTATCGAGATAACTCTGTATCGCATTGTACTGTTCCTCAGTGATGAAGCTCTTGTTTACGCCGTTTCCGGTCTTTTCCACAGCAAGAGCCTGTTCCTTTGCGGAGAGCGCGAGCTTATCGTCCGTTGCGGCGTAACGCTCACACATTATGAATGCCGCGACAGCCGCGCCCTTTGTTGAGCCGGCAGCGAGCATCTTCGCATCGAAATTGCAGGAGATGTACTGCTTTTCCGCATCGGCATACTTCGGGAACGGTACTGCCATGAGGTCGAGCTCCTCGTTCTTGGCGTTTGAAACGCCGAGGGTATAGTCCGCGGAGGCAAAGAAAAGCGTTGACTGGTCGGTGGGATAGAAGTCCCTCCAGCCGGACCTGTAAAGTCCCTTGTCCGCGATATCCTTCATGAGCTGTTCAGCCTTTCCGACAGCGGGATCGTCGATATTGTTCCTGAAGGAGCCGTTCTCGTAAGCGACGATGCTGTGACCGGTGGACTGTATAGCTGACTGTCCGAACCAGCCGGTTATGCCGTACCTTTTTATACCGGCAGGAGCCTTCTCGGTGAAGCCCTCCATAGTTTTCATGAAGGCTTCCCAGTCCCATCTGCCCTCAGTGTAGAGCTTGTAAGGGTCATCGAGACCGGCTTCCTGAACGAGCTTTCTGCTGTAGGTCAGTATCTGGGGGTCTGAGAGGGCGTAAGGGATAACGTAGTGCTGTCCCTTGTAGGCGAGCCTGTTGATGAGGTCGTTCATGCCGTCCCACAGACCGGGCTCGTTCATGCCCATGTAGGAGTAGTAGGGGTCGAGGGGAGCGTACAAGCCCTTGCTCACGCCCTCGGGAAGTGCGCTGATATCGTAGGGCAGCATATCCACAGTGCCGCCGGAATTCCTTATCTCATCGAACCGCTGAATGATCTTTCCGTGGTCGGCGTGGATATAGTTCACGCTTCCGCCGAACTGGTTCATGAACAGGGTCAGAGCCGGTGAAGGCTGAGAGCTGCCCTCCGGGTAGATGTCGAAGTCAGCGAGCCAGGTTATCTCGGTATCAGTCGGAACAGACGAAGCGGTAGTGCGCTGTACCGTAGCATCTGTGACAGCCTCGGTCGTATTGCTGACGGTCTTGCTGCGTGACTTGCTGCTGCATGAGAATGCTGAAAAGGCAGCCGACAGGGCGATAATGCCTGCGATAGCCCTTGAGGTCTTTATCATTAATATTATCTCCTTTGTGCGGAAATCAATTGCTTATCTATTATAGCACATAGCGTCCGGCTTGTCAAACATCGGATAGGAACAAACCGGAACGTGTACGGTAACGGCGGAACGCCGGGGGCGGCGTTCCCTACAGAGCATATCAGGTCTGCCGCTTCGTATGAAACGGCACATGGAAAAGCTTCTCCGGAAAAAAATCGGAAAAATTCAGAAAAATTTGCAAAAAGGGGTTGATTTTTCCGAAAACAGGTGGTATAATACTAAATGATGATAGTTAAAGCAAAAGACCGGAAGCCTCCGGTCTTTCGTTTTTATTATTTTGAGAACGCAGGAAAGGAGAAGATGAATGAAATACAAGAAATTCGGCGGCACCGAACAGAAGGTCTACGACCTCATCAGACCTATCACCGATGAGCTCGGCTATTACCTCTGGGACGTCTGCTTTGAAAAGGAAGGCGCTATGTGGTACCTCAGAGTGTTCATAGATCAGGACGAGGGCATCTCCATAGACGACTGCGAAAGAGCTACCGCACCTATCAACGCGGCTCTTGACGCTGCCGACCCGATATCGCAGAGCTATGTGCTTGAGGTCGGCTCAGCCGGTCTTGAACGCGAGCTCGTCAAGGAGGACCACTTCGAGGTGTGCCTCGGCGATAAGGTAAGGCTAAGGCTCATAAGAGAGGCTGAGGACGGCAAGGAATTTGCCGGAGAGCTCGCCGGTGCCGACAAGGAGGGCGTTTCGCTGAGACTCGAAGGCGGCGGAGAAAGGAAATTCCCGCTCGCTGACATAGCCTTCGTAAAGCTTTGGTTCGAGATATAGCGACCTTTCCCGGAATAAAGTCAGATACATCAAAATGAATTTAATTATACTGGAGGAATCTACAGAAATGAGTACAAAGAAGAAATCTGCAAAGGCTGCAAGCGATGCGCCGGTTTTCAGCGGAAGCGAGTTTTTTGAGGCGCTGAAGCTCCTCGGCGAGGAAAACAGCGTCGAGACCGAGCTCCTCATCGAAAAGGTTAAGTCCGCTATGCTCAAAGCCGCAAGAAAGGCTTATCCGCACAGCGAGGAGAATATCCGCGTTGAGATCGACCCGGCAGAAAAGAGATTTCAGATGTTCATCGCACAGGAGGTCATTGACGACTATCCTATCGACGAGAACGAGATAAATATCGACGTCGCAAAGACTATCAAGCCTGACGTCCGCGTAGGCGATACTATCCTCAAGGAAATAGACATCTCCAAGCTCGGAAGAATGGCTGCACTCTCAGCAAAGCAGTCCATTAAGGGCGACCTCAGAGAGATCAACCGTGAGCAGATGCTCAGCAAGTTCGAGCAGAAGGAGCATGAGTGCATCACAGCTACCGTTTCACAGGTAGAGCCCGGCAGAGGCACTGTTACTGTCGTTTATGACGGAACAGAGCTTTACCTCTTCCGCAATGAGCAGATCCCCGGAGAAACACTCGTCGAGGGCAAGCCCGTAAAGGTCTACATCACCGGTATCATCGGCAAGAACAAGAAGCCCGTTGTAAAGATATCGCGTACCCACAAGGACCTCGTAAAGCGTCTGTTCGAGCTCGAAGTCCCCGAGATATACGACGGCATCGTTGAGGTGAAGTCCGTATCGCGTGAGGCCGGCTCGAGAACAAAAATGGCAGTCTGGTCGAAAGACCCCAACGTTGATGCCGTAGGTTCATGTATCGGTGCGAAGCGTTCGAGAATAAGCGCTGTTGTAAGCGAGCTCGGCGGCGAGAAGATCGACATTATCCCGTGGAGCGAGAAGCCCGAGGAATTCATCGCAAGAGCTCTTGCACCTGCCGAGGTCCTCAAGACAGTCATCACCTCCGAGGAGGAGAAGACCTGTACTGTAGTGGTCCCGAACAATCAGCTCTCGCTCGCTATCGGCAACAAGGGTCAGAACGCCAAGCTTGCTGCAAAGCTCACCGGCTACAAGATCGACATCAAGCCGCAGTTCGATACCCTCACCGGCGAGGAGGCTCCCGAGATGAGCCCTGATTTCAAGGTGCCGGAGCCTGTAAAGCCTGCCGCTGACGAGGAGGACGAGGAGCTCGAGCTCGTTGAGGACGCAGTTGTTCTCGATGAGGAGCCTGCTGCTGAGGAAGAAGCATGAAGCCAAAAAAGATACCCATGAGAATGTGTCTCGGCTGCAACGAGATGAAGCCCAAAAAAGAGCTTATCCGCGTCGTAAGACCTCCGGAGGGCGATATCTGCCTCGACTTCACAGGAAAGAAGGCCGGCAGAGGCGCTTATATCTGCCGCAGCAGGGAATGCCTCGAAAAAGCGCGTAAGGCGCGGAGGCTGGAAAAGGCGTTTTCATGCAGGATAGAAGAAAGCGTTTACGGAGTGATGTCTGATGAGCTTGGAAAAGAACAGGAAAACGGCTGATCTCCTTACGATCTGCAACAAGGCACGAAAGACCGTCAAGGGCTTCGACAGCGTCAGGGCGTGTGCGGAGGAGGGCAAAGCCTTCTGCGTGATAACTGCCTGCGATGCCTCGCCGAAAACAGTCAAGGAGACGGAGTTCGTCTGCGGAAGATGCGGAGTTGCCGTTCTGCCGTGCGGACTTTCAAAGGAAGAGCTCGGAAAGCTCTGCGGAAAAGCCACCGCGGTCATCGCTGTGACCGACAAGGGCTTCGCTGAGGCTTTCGGACGTATCCTTAACGCGGAAAAATAAAGCTTAGCCTGCATATCAGGCTTTATACATGAAACGATATTATGACCTATGGAGGTATTTGAGCCTATGGCAAAAAAGATAAAACTCAGTGATGCAGCAAAGGATCTGGAAATTTCCTCGCAGGAGCTGGTGGATTTCTTCGCGGAAAAGGGCGATAATAAAAAGAAGCCCGCGAGCGCTCTCACAGAGGACGAAATGGACCTTGTACTCGAACACTATACGAGCAGCCATGCGGTGAGCTCGTTCGATGAGTATTTCGCCTCGAAGAACGATCCCAGACCGGCAAGGAAGCAGGAAGCTCCCAAGGAAGCTCCCAAGAAGAAGTCCGAGCCTGCCGAGAAAAAGGAAGCAAAGCCTGCTGCCGAAAAGAAGCAGCCGGCTGCGAATAAGCCCGAGATAAAACAGGAGCAGAAGCAGGATAAGAAGCCCGCTGCTCCCAAGAAAGCGGAGGCAAAGCCTGCCGCCGAGACCAAGAAACCCGAGGTCAAGCCCGAGCAGCCGAAGAAGTCCGAGGTGAAGCCTGCCGAGCCCAAGAAGCCGGAGGTAAAGCCCGAACAGAAGCCTGCTCCGAAAAAGGCAGAGCCCAAGCCTGAGCAGAAGCCTGCCGCACCGGTCGAAAAGCCCGCTGCTCCCAAGAAGGCAGAGCCCGTTCAGCCCGAAAAGAAGGCTCCCGAGGTGAAGCCCGAGCCCAAGCAGGAGCAGAAGCCCAAGAAGCCCGAGAAGAAAAAGGAACAGGCTAAGGCTCAGGACAGAGGCGAGCGTACAAAGTTCAACGCCGCTTTCAGCTCCGAGACCGCACAGACCTCCACTCAGCGCCGTACTGTCGATACAAGAGGAAGCTACGTTGACCTCGACAAGTACAACGAGCGCTATGACAATATGGCTTCTTCAAATAAGCACAACAGCGAGAATTATTCCTCCAAGAAGCAGAAGATCAATCAGAAGTCCGCTCAGAGGAACCGTCAGCAGTATTCCCGCAAGGAGACCGAGACCGAAAAGCTCAAGAGGCTCGAGCTCGAACGTGCAAGAAAACAGCAGCTTAAGGTGCTCATCCCGGACAGCATCACTGTCGGAGAGCTCGCAACTCGCCTTAAAGCCACGGCTACAGACGTTATCAAGAAGCTTATGGGTCTGGGCGTAATGGCTTCCATAAATCAGGAGATAGACTTCGATACAGCAGCCCTCGTTGCAGAGGAGCTCGGCGCTAAGGTAGAGAAGGAGGTCATCGTTACCATTGAGGAGCGTCTTATCGACGATACCGACGATGAGGACATCAACCTCCAGCCGCGCTGCCCTGTTGTAGTCGTAATGGGTCACGTTGACCACGGCAAGACCTCTATCCTCGACCGCATCAGAAATGCTCACGTTGCTGCCGGTGAGGCTGGCGGTATCACACAGCATATCGGTGCTTATCAGGTGAATATCAACGGTCAGGACATCACCTTCCTCGATACCCCCGGACACGAGGCTTTCACCTCGATGCGTGCAAGAGGTGCCAACATCACCGATATCGCTATCCTTGTCGTAGCCGCAGACGACGGTATCATGCCGCAGACCGTTGAGTCCATCAACCACGCAAAGGCTGCCGGAGTTTCCATTATCGTTGCCATCAACAAAATGGATAAGGAGGGCGCTAACCCCGACCGCATCAAGGAGGAGCTCACCAAGTACGACCTCGTTTGTGAGGACTGGGGCGGCGATGTTATATGCGTTCCCGTATCCGCAAAGACCGGCGAGGGCATCGACGAACTCCTCGAGAACGTTCTCCTCGTTGCCGAGGTCAAGGAGCTCAAGGCTAATCCCGACAGACTTGCAAGAGGTACTGTCATTGAAGCCCGTCTCGACAAGGGCAGAGGTCCTATCGCAACGCTTCTCGTCCAGAACGGTACTCTCAGACAGGGCGATGTTCTCATCGCGGGTACTGCTGTCGGCAGAGTCCGTGTTATGACCAACGACAAGGGCAGATCGGTAAAGGCTGCCGGCCCCTCCGTACCTGTTGAGATAACGGGTCTTGCAGAGGTACCGAGTGCAGGCGACATCTTCAACGCTGTTGAGGACGAGAGACTTGCCCGCGAACTCGTTGAGCAGAGAAAGCATGAGCAGAAGCAGGAACAGTTCAACGCTTACCGCAAGGTAACTCTCGACAACCTCTTCAGCCAGATCGCTGAGGGCGAGATCAAGGAGCTGCCTATCGTTGTTAAGGCGGACGTTCAGGGCTCTGTCGAGGCTGTAAAGCAGTCCCTCGAAAAGCTCTCCAACGATGAGGTGAGAGTAAGAGTTATCCACGGTGCAGTCGGCGCTGTCAAGGAGAGCGATGTTATGCTCGCAAGCGCCTCCAACGCTATCATCGTAGGCTTCAATGTCAGACCCGACCCCGTTGCAGCCGAGAATGCTGTACGCGACGGCGTTGACATAAGGCTCTACCGCATAATCTACGATGCTATCGAGGAGATCTCCACCGCTATGAAGGGTATGCTCGCTCCCAAGTTCAGGGACGTTGAGCTCGGAAGAGTCGAGGTCCGTCAGGTCTACAAGATATCCAACGTCGGTATGGTCGCAGGAAGCTACGTTCTCAGCGGCAAGGTGACAAGAGGCGCTCAGGTAAGAGTTGTCCGTGACGGCATCATCATCGCTGACGACAAGATCGCAGGTCTGAAGCGTTTCAAGGACGATGCAAAGGAGGTAGCCGAGGGCTACGAATGCGGTATCAGTCTCGAGAAGTTCTCCGATGTCAAGGAGGGCGATATCTTCGAGATATACGTTGTTGAGGAATACCGCGAGGATTGAAGAAATAACGAATTATAAGGGAAAACAGGGAGGTCAGGAAAAATGGATAATAACAGAATGAGTACGGCAGATATGCTCCAGTACTGCGAGGAGGCTCTCGCATGGCAGGATTTTGGTCCGATAGACATATTCTTCTTTGAATCCGTAAAGAAGATACTTCTCGGTCAGTGCAGCGCACTCGAAGAACCCGAGGACGTCATAGACGATCTTATGGGCATCGAGCGTCCTGTACGCGATGTTGAGCTCGAACCCGAATACGGCAAGTATGCGGACATCTACTACGGCGAGGAGGGCGATGACGATATCCCCGACTACAGCCGCAGCAAGGAGGACGAGGCTTTCGATTCCGTTCTTTCCGGAGAAGGCTTCTTCGATCAGGAGGCTTCCGCAGAAAAGCAGGCTGACACTTCGGCTGCCGGCGGAAAGGCTTCTCCCGCTGCCGCAAGCGGCTATACCGAGACAAGCGGCGGCGCTTACACTCTCAGCGACGGAAGCGGCTTCACACAGAGCAATGAGAGCGCTTACACATTGAACGAGAGCACGGAATCGGTCAGCACAGGGGAAAACGCTGAGCCCGATGAAACAGACGAGGTGCTTGCCGAGATAGAGGCTGCTCTAAAGCAGTCTGCTGCACAGGCAGCCGCACCTTCACAGACCGCACCCGCACCTGCAAAGCCGGCTGCTCCCACAGCACCGTCCAAGCCGGCAGCACCGCCAAGCGTTAATATAACCGTGGGCTCTGAGACCGCGAATATGGTCGAGTCAGAGTTCAACGATCTGAAGGACACTCTCGCAGCAGCAGCAGCGGCAGCAGAGAAGTCAATGCAGAAAAAGTGAGCAGAGGCACTATCACCTCTGAGGAAGGAGAACAATGCCTAATTTCAAGAACAGCCGTATGGCTGAAGATATAAAACGCGAGATGACAGCTATCCTCCGCGAACTCAAGGACCCGAGGATAGATAAGCTCCTTACCATTGTAAGGGCTGAGCTTTCGGGAGATATGTCCTCCTGCAAGATCTATGTTTCGAGCCTTTCGGGAATGGAGAGCACTCTGGGATCGGTAAAGGGTCTCAGAAGTGCGGAGGGCTTTATCCGCAGAGAGCTTTTCCACAGGCTCAAAATGAGAAAATCTCCGGAGCTCACCTTCGTTGCGGATAACTCTATCGAGAGGAGCGCGGAGATAAGCCGTAAGCTCAATGAGCTGAACATCGGGGAGGACGAATGATATGCTGATCGGTTTTGATGAGGCTGCGGCTTTTCTCCGCGGCTGTAAGGACGCAGTTATCATAACCCACCGCAATCCGGACGGCGACTGCATAGGAGCCGGCTTCGGTCTCAAGGATATCCTTGCGGAGCTCGGTATCAGGAGCAGGGTGGTCTGCCACGACGAGTTCCCCTCGCCGAGGTACGACTTCATCACGGAAACGGGCGCAGGCGAGGACTTCGAGCCGCAGACCGTTATCGCCGTGGATATCGCGGATAAAAAGCTCATGGGCAAATACGAGGAGATCTACGGTGACAGGGTGCAGCTCTGCATCGACCACCATATCTCGAATATGGACTACGCCGAGAGGACCCTCCTCAACGGCAAGGCTACCGCTGCCTGTGAGATAATCTACGATCTTGCGGTATACATGGGCGTGAACATCTCAAAGCACTGTGCTGCCTGCCTTTACACCGGCATTTCCACCGATTCGGGCTGCTTCAAGTACGACTGCACCACTCCCCGTGCCCATGAGATAGCCGCTGAGATGATGCGGAAGTATGACATAAACTTTGCCCGTATCAACCGCTATATGTTCGATGTCAAATCAGCCGGAAGAATGCGCCTTGAAAGCAAGGTCACGGAGCTCATGGAGAGCTACCTCGGCGGAAAACTCAACATCATCGCGGTCACAAAGGACATCGCAGATGCTATGGGCGTTTCTATGGACGACCTCGAGGGCTTTGCACCTATGACCATTCAGCTCGAGGGCTCGGAGGTCGGCATCTTCATACGCCAGCGTGACAACGATTACAAGTGCTCATTCCGTTCGGCGAACGATGTTAACGTTTCCGAAATATGCCAGAGGCTCGGCGGAGGCGGTCACGCAAAGGCTGCCGGCTGTCAGATGACGGGAAGTCTCGACGATGTGAAGAAGCAGCTCGTTGAAGCTGTCAAAGGAGCGCTCGGACAATGAACGGCATACTCTGCGTGAACAAGCCGCAGGACTTCACCTCATTCGATGTGGTGGCAAAGCTCCGCGGCATACTACAGATGAAAAGGCTCGGTCACGGAGGTACGCTCGACCCTATGGCGACGGGAGTTCTTCCGGTTTTCGTGGGAAATGCCACGAAGGCCTGCGATATAATGCCCGACAATACCAAGAGCTACCGCGGCGGCTTCCGGCTGGGAGCTGTTTCGGATACGCAGGACGTATGGGGAAATGTGACTGAGCGTTCGGATATGGCTGTGGACCGCGGGGATATTCTCGCTGTGCTGCCGGGATTCACCGGCAGGATAATGCAGCTCCCGCCTATGTACTCGGCTGTTCAGGTGAACGGCAGGCGTCTCTATGACCTCGCAAGACAGGGCATAGAGGTCGAGCGCACTCCCCGTGAAGCGGAGGTGAGCTCGCTCGTGCTGGAAAGCTACGACAGCGCGTCGCGTGAGGGCGTACTCAGCATAACCTGCGGAAAGGGAACGTATATCCGTACTATTATAAATGATATCGGCGAAAGGCTCGGCTGCGGAGGCATTATGACCTCGCTGGTGAGGACCTCCGCCTGCGGCTTTGACCTCAGCGAATGCTATACCTTTGAGCAGATACAGCAGGCGCGTGACGAGGGCAGGCTCGGAGAGCTGATACTTCCGGCGGACAGGGTATTCTCTGCTCTGCCTGCGATAAGGCTCGGCGAGGCTCAGACCCGTATGTACCGCAGCGGCGTTAAGCTCGACCTCTCAAGGCTGAGGGACGTCCGTCCGGACTGCGAAAGCTACCGTGTCTACGGCTTTGACGGCGCATTCATCGGAACAGCCGCCGCCGACCGCGAAAACGGTGTCCTCCGCGTTGGAAAGAACATGGGGTGAGGCTTTGGAACGTTACGGAACAGCAGTCGCACTCGGACTTTTTGACGGAGTTCACCTCGGACACAGAGCCGTGCTGAAAATGGCTTGCGCTCAGCGTGAGAACGGTCTCGAACCGGCGGTATTCACCTTTGACCCTGATACGGTCTCCTGCAAGCCCGGCGCAGGTCAGGGCTACATCTACGGACAGAGGCAAAAATGGAAGCTCATCGGTGAATGCGGGATAAGCTGCTTTTACTCGCCGCCGTTTGAAAAAATAAAGAGCTGGTCCGGAGAAGCCTTCGTAAAGAGGGTGCTGAAACAGCGCTTCAATGCGGTATTTGTCTGCTGCGGAAGGGATTTCCGCTTCGGGAACAAGGCTTCCTGCGGCGTTGACGAGCTTCGTGAATTCGGCAAGTGTTACGGCTTTGAGGTCAGGATCGTGGACGACGTTGTTTCCGGCGGTGGAGTAGTCTCTTCAAGCGAGATACGCCGCCTGCTCTGTGAGGGCAGCATCGAAAGGGCGAATGAACTGCTCGGCAGGGATTATTCCGTGTTCGGCACTGTCGTTGACGGAAATCATATCGGCAGGACTATCGACTTTCCCACTATCAATCAGGGCTTTGCCGAGGGACAGCTCGTACCGAGGTACGGCGTTTACAGCACGGTCACTAACGTGGACGGAAGACTGCTCCCCTCGGTGACGAACATCGGCGTAAAGCCGACCATAGCAGGCGAACGCCGTCCGCTCGCAGAGACCCATATCATCGGCTACAAGGGCGATCTCTACGGAAAAGAAGTCGAAGTGAGCTTCAGGAGCTTTATCCGTCCCGAGACAAAATTCGCATCGCTCGATGAGCTCCGGGATCAGATCGCTGCGGACATAAAAATTGCTCAGACTGACATATAAAATTCAGTAAGCTTTCACGCTGCTGTCACATTATAACATTAATATAATATAGGCTGCCTTTTTCAGGCGGCAATGAAATTCTTCTGATAGGAGGCTGTCAGATGATAGAAGTTAAAAATCTGACAAAGAGATACGGCGACAAGCTCGCTGTAAACAATATCAGCTTCAAGGTCGAAAAGGGCGAGATTCTCGGCTTTCTCGGACCTAACGGAGCAGGAAAATCCACCACGATGAATATGCTCACAGGCTATATCTCATCTACCTCCGGACAGATCCTTATAAACGGTGCTGATATCCTCGATGAGCCGAAAAAGGCGAAGTCGAATATCGGCTATCTCCCCGAGATACCGCCGCTTTATGTGGATATGACCGTTGACGGCTACCTCAATTTCGTATACGACCTCAAAAAGTGCAAGCTCCCGCGAAAGGCTCACCTCAAGGACGTATGCGACCTCTGCAAGATAAGCCATGTCCGTACAAGGCTCATAAAGAACCTCTCAAAGGGCTACAGGCAGAGAGTAGGCCTCGCGCAGGCTCTCATCAACAATCCGCCTGTGCTTATCCTCGACGAGCCGACCGTAGGTCTCGATCCGAGCCAGATCATCGAGATAAGAACTCTCATAAAGAAGCTCGGAAAACGCCATACCGTCATTCTCTCCTCGCATATCCTCCCTGAGATACAGGCTGTATGCGACAGGATAATCATTATCAACAAGGGCGTTGTAGCCGCCGACGGTACTGCCGATGAGATCGCAAGCAAGATAACTAACGAGCACAAGATGACTCTCCGCATCGAGGGTCCCACACATACTATCTCCGACAAGAACGCCATTGTTGACGCTATCCGGGCACTCAACGGCATAAAGTACGTCCGTGCCGATATGGAACGCGAAAAGGGCATCTACGACTTCGATGTCGAGACCGACGGCAAAACAGACGTCCGCCGCGATATCAACGCCCTCTGCAAGGAGAAGGGCTGGAATATCCTTATGCTCCAGCTCTCAGACCTCACCCTCGAGGACATCTTCCTCAAGATCACTATGGGTGAGCAGGCGGCTGAAACCTCCGGCAGCAGCAAGTCCAAGGAGCGTCCGAAGATAAATATAGTTCTGGAGGAAAAATCCGGAGATGCTCCGGAGGAAACTCCCGAAAGCGACGCAGAAGATGAAGGAGGAGATAAGTAATGGGCGCGATATACAGGCGCGAAATGGGCGCATTCTTTACGTCCGGACTGGCTTATGTGTTCCTTGCGGTATTCTATGCCTTTTCCGGATACTATTTCTACAATACGGTGATACTTTCGGGATATACCGATACCTCGCCGCTTTTCAAGAATATGTTCAGGATAGTTCTCTTCCTGATACCGATACTCACCATGAGGCTCCTCAGCGAGGAAAAGAAAAACCGCACCGATCAGGGGCTCCTCACAGCTCCGGTAGGTCTCTGGGAGATAGTTCTCGGCAAGTATTTTGCCGCACTTACGATATATGTCATCGCTGAGAGCGTGGTTTTCATTTACGCGATCGTTCTCGGATATCTCGGAACCGTTGTATGGGCAACGCTCCTCGGCAACTACTTTGCGATGCTCCTTCTCGGAACAGCCTTCATCGCTGTCGGAGTGTTCATATCCTCCCTCACCGAAAATCAGATGACGGCAGCAGTATTCTCAATGGCAGTTCTCTGGTTCATCTACCTCTTTGATTCGTTCTCGGACAAGATAACATGGGAATGGCTCAACAAGGTGACCTCTGAGCTCTCGTTCTACACAAGATACGTCGAATTCACACGCGGCGTATTAAACCTCACAAGCGTTCTGTTCTACCTTAGCACCGCTTTCCTCTTCAACTTCTTCACGGTAAGAGTTCTTGAGAAGCGCCGCTGGAGCTGATCTGATGGGAAAGGAAGGTATGTACAGATGAAGAAAAACGAAATCGAAGAAGTTTCAAATAACACAGCGGCTGCTCCCGAAAAGACCGAGGCTGCTTCCGGCGGACTCAAAAAGGTCAAGTACGGCTCGATGTCGCTCGTTACGATAGCTCTCGTTGTAGCCATAGTGGTGATACTCAACATCATGGCTTCGTACATGGTTAAGAGAGCTCCCCTCAAGATAGACCTCACCGCCGACAAGAGATACGAGCTCAGCGATGAGACCATCGACTTCCTCAAGGATAAGCTCGATAAGGACGTCGATATAGTAGTTACCTGCCCGAAGGCTGACTTCGAGAATATCGCCAAGAGCATCGAGGACTACATGAAGGCTTACTACAGCTACTACAACAACGGCGCAGATATCGAGGTAAAGTGTCCCTTTGACATGATACCCATTCTCCTTGAAAAGTACGAAATGTACGCAAATCAGGGCGACGGCAGCATCAAGGTAAGATACGTTGACCTCGATAAGGACCCCACCGCTGTGAAGAAGTACAGCGATGCCTACGGCTCCGATATCGGCAACCAGAGCATCGTTATCGCAAGCGGAGACAGAGTAAGGGTCATCGACAGCAACGGCGTCGGCGGAATGATAGTTCCGGATTTCACCGATCCCAACGGCATAAAGCTCTCATTTGCAGGCGAGAGCACCATAACCTCGGAGATAATGAACGTTACCGATGCTCACCCGATAAAGGTGGCATTCGCTTCAACTATCAACGGCAGTCCTATCTACGATTCAAGGACGTATGCCGATGCAGTTTCGGGTCTCCGCGACCAGCTCCTCACAAAGAACGGCTACTTCTGCACGGATATCGACCTTGCAAAGGACGACCTCGATACCGATAAGTTCGACCTTGTCGTAGTTCCGATGCCGAATGTCGATTTCGACGAGGCTGTTATCAAGAAGCTCAGCGACTTCCTCAACAATGACGGAAACTACGGCAGGAATATGCTCTACTTCGCAGACCCGATAACCTCGAATATCCCGAATATCACCGCTTTCCTCGACGACTGGGGCATAGCTCTCAGCGAGAATACTATCCTTGCTGACCGCGAAAAGTCAATGAACAATGCCCTCGCAATGATACAGGTAAAGCAGGCTGATACCGAGGAAGCAGGCGAAAAGGTCAGCACAGGTTCAAAGGTCATAGCCGCATATATCGCTCAGGAGGTACAGAAGCTCTCCAAGCACAGCGAGGCTGTTACCGAGGATATCCTCGTGACCTACAGCTCTGCATTCAATGTTGACATCATAACCAACGAGGAAAAGGGCGATAAGAGCGAGAAGTCCATCGGCGTTATATCAAGAAGAAGAAAGCAGGTCGGCACACAGCTCGACGACTTCTCAATGGTCGAGAGCAATGTCATGGTATTCGGCTGCGGAAACCTTACACAGTCCGCATTCATAGTGCAGACCAACCTCTATAACAACGCGAAGGTACTCCTCAGCGCGATAAACAAGATGACCGGCAAGCAGACGGAGACAGTCATCATTCCCGACAAGGCTCTCCAGCAGGCAGTCATTGCGCCCACATCAGAGCAGACCAAGACTATCAAGGTGATAACCATATTCATCATACCTGCTATCGTTGCAGCTATAGGTCTTGTAGTTCTGTTAAGGAGAAAGAACCGATGAAAAAACAGGTCAGGGGACTTATCGCTCTCGGTGCGGCAGTTGCCGCACTGGGAGGCGGTCTCATAATAATGAAGGTCACAGAGCCTTCGGACGATAAAAGCTCGGACAGCATAGTCGAGGAGTATACCGAGGCTGACGGTGCGAACCTCGTCCTCGTCGAGGACGGCGACCTTGCTCCCGGAAGCCATACGCTCGAAGATGAACACTTCCACGGCGTCGTAAAGAGCGTGAAGGTCACCAATGAGCACGGCACTATGGAGGTAGTCCTCGCAAATGAGGCTAAGGACCAGTCCGAAGCCAACTATGTGATGAAGGGCTTCGAGGACATCAGAATGAAGGACAGCGTTGTCAGAATGCTCGTCAGCAGTGCGAACAACCTCGTTTCTACCGGCATCATCGAGGAAAACTGTACCGACTTCGAGAAATTCGGTCTCGGAAGCACTGCGGCGACCGTCGAGATGAGCTATGCCTCCGGCGTTACAAGAAAGCTCTATATCGGAACAGTAGCACCGGTCTCCAATGCGACCTACGTCCGCGTTGAGGGCAGCGACAGCGTCTATACCGTTGCAAACAGCAGCGTTTCCTACTACCTCGAACCGGCAGAGTATTACATCGAGCTCATAATGCTCTCAAAGCCTGCCGACGATGCAACCCCGAAGATAAACTCTCTCAGGATAGAGAGAAAGGATATCCCCTACGATATCTACCTTGAATACGGAAAATACGCTGAGGTAGCCAATTCCGGCGGAAGCTCCGCAACTCATGTCATGGTCGAGCCGGTCGAGACATATCTCGAGGCAGGCTATGCGCCCGATATCACAAGCGGTATGTTCGGACTTACTGCCGAGGCGGTAAAGAGCGTTCACTGCACCGAAAAGGACCTCGCGGACGCAGGTCTCAAGGACGCATTCTGCACCGTTACCATGAAGTGCAGCGACGGCAAAGATTACGTTCTCCTCATGAGCGAGCCCTACATGGACGAGGGAGTTCAGAAGAGCAATGCCATGTTCAAGGACGCAAACATCATCTTCACCGTCAAGACCGAGGACGCCAAGTGGGCTACGGTAATGCCCGATGATATCGCATCGCGTCTGCTGTTCTCGTCCTATGTTTGGAACGTCACCGAGCTTACGGCAACAGGCGGCGGCAAGACCGAGACCTTCGAGCTCTCCATAAATGACAGCAGCATCAAGAGCAATGAAGCCAAGCAGGAGAACGTCACCGTTAAGAGGGACGGCGAGACCTTCGATACCGAGCGTTACAGGCTGTTCTATTCCTACCTGATAAACCTTCATGCGGAGTCGCTTGTTCTGAACGGCGAAAAGGCAGATGGCAAGCCCTTCGCCACGGTCGTTGTCAAGGACGGTCTGCTTAACACCGAAACGAAATACGAATTTTATGATTATACTGTGATGAAGTGCATTGTCAGTGTCAACGGAGAATTCAAATTCTTCTGCAGCAAGGCAAATGCCGACGGTCTCATCGAAAATATCGGAAAGATAGCAACGGGAGAGGAATTCACAGAGATCACATGACGAATAAGGAGGAAAAAATGAGCGGAAAATTCAGTATGTACAAGGGCTATCCCCTTGTAAGGAGCGGCAATCAGCTTTACTACGGATATATGTCCGACCCCTACGTTATATGGATACAGATACTTGCCTTCAAGGAATCAGAGGGCGAGAAGCTTGCTTCCAAGGTAAGGGTAGTCCAGATGGATACCAACGAGCCCAACCCGATAAAGGCTTTCGTCAAGAACGCCGAGCGCGAGTGCGGACTCTATGAGGCACTCGATATAGCCAATGTGTGGCTCGAAAAGGCACTCAATAACTGATGAAAAGGGACACGGTTTCGACCGTGTCCCTTAGTCTGTCGAAAAAGTCAAATTAAACGTGTACAGCAACACGGGCGCTCGGAAAGCACCCCTACAATTCAGCTATATACAATCGTTTCGTGTAGGGGCGAGTTCCGCTCGCCCGCAATTTCATTATTATATTTAGGTTTTTTGACACTCTGAGGGACACGGTTTCAACCGTGTCCCTTTTTTAGAAAGCAGACTATCTTCGGATAAGTCCGCCGTCATGCGGACACATCAACTCTCAACTCTCAACTCTGAACTCGCCGATCCAGCCGCATGCTGAACTCCCGATTGGCGATAATGCACAAAAAACCGGCTGAAAATAATACACTGCAAATTTTGTAAAACTATTGTAATACTTCTGAAAATATGATATAATAGACCTAACGTGGTGTACCCTACTCCACCCGTGCCGCTGTGTCCGCGTCCTCTTTTTGCGGCAAAGCCGGCATATAACGTGAAAATTAAAGGAGAAATTATTATGAAGTTCGGATACTTTGACGACGCTAATAAGGAATACGTTATCAATTCCCCAAAAACTCCCTATCCGTGGATAAACTACCTCGGCAATCAGGGCTTTTTCTCGCTCATTTCTAATACTGCCGGCGGCTACTGCTTCTATAAGGACGCCCGTCTCCGCCGCATCACCCGCTATCGCTACAACAATGTCCCGATAGATATGGGCGGACGCTATTTCTACATAAACGATAAGGGTACCATCTGGAACCCCGGCTGGTCACCTGTAAAGACCGAGCTCGATGAGTACCAGTGCCGTCACGGTATGGGCTATACCATCATCACAGGCAAGAAGAACGGTCTGAAGGCTGAGGTAACATTCTTCGTTCCTCAGAATTACGACGGCGAAGTTCAGCAGGTAATCCTCACAAACGAGAGCAGCGAAACAAAGAACTTCTCTATCTTCTCCCTCGCTGAATGGTGCCTCTGGGACGCTCAGGACGACTGCACAAACTTCCAGAGAAACTTCTCCACAGGCCGTGTTGAGATACTCGATTCCACTATCTACCACGTTACAGAGTACAGAGACAGACGTAACCACTACGCTTTCTATACTGTAAATGATACTATCGACGGCTACGATACAGACCGTGATTCCTTCTTCGGAAGCATCTACAACGGCTGGAGTGACCCCCAGACCGTTATCGAGGACAAGCCCTCCAATTCCTTTGCTGACGGCTGGTCTCCTATCGCTTCACACTACAAGAAGGTAACTCTCGCTCCCGGCGAGTCCAAGACCCTCATCTATATCCTCGGCTACGCTGAGAACGATAAGGACAAGAAGTTCGCTTCCGAGAAGCCTGCCAACCTCCTCACAAGAGAGACATGGGTGCTCAACAAGGAGAAGGCTTACGCTATGATCGAGAAGTACAATACTCCCGAAAAGGTAGCAGCAGGTCTTGAGGAGCTCCGCAATACTTGGAACAGCCTCCTCTCTATCTTCAATGTTCATACTCCCAACGATAAGGTCGACAGAATGGTAAATATCTGGAACCAGTATCAGTGTATGGTAACATTCAACCTCTCACGTTCTGCTTCCTACTTCGAGAGCGGTATCGGCAGAGGCATGGGCTTCCGTGATTCCAACCAGGATATCCTCGGCTTCGTTCATCAGATCCCCGAGAGAGCAAGAGAGCGTCTTATCGACATCGCCTCCACTCAGCTCTCGGACGGCGGCTGCTACCATCAGTACCAGCCTCTCACAAAGAAGGGCAATGCCGATATCGGCGGCGACTTCTCTGACGATCCGCTCTGGATGATCCTTTCCGTTGCCGCTTATATCAAGGAGACCGGCGACTGGGGCATTCTCGATGCAAACGTTCCCTTCGATGACGATCCGGACGGAAAGCACAATATGCTCGAGCACCTCGACGTTTCCTTCTACCACATCATCAATAACCTCGGTCCTCACGGTCTCCCGCTCGCTATGAGAGCTGACTGGAACGACTGTATGAACCTCTCCTGCTTCTCTGATACTCCCGGTGAGTCCTTCCAGACCTACACCAACCCCAAGTTCAAGGCAGAGGGCGGCTACTCAAAGGTTGCTGAGTCTGCTTTCGTTGCAGCACTCTTTACCTACACAGGCCCCGCTTACGTTGGTATCCTCAAGCACCTCGGCAAGACCGCTGAGGCTGAGAAGGCTCAGGCTGAGATCGACAAGATGAAGAAGAACGTTATGGATTCCGCTTTCGACGGCGACTGGTTCATCAGAGCATACGACGCTTTCGGCAAGAAGGTCGGCTCCAAGGAGTGCGAGGAGGGCAAGATCTTCATCGAGCCCCAGGGCTTCGCTGTTATGTCCGAGATCGGTAAGGATCAGGGCGCTGATATCAAGACCCTCAACTCCATCGACAAGTACCTCAACTGCGAGTTCGGTCTCGTTCTCAATAACCCTGCTTTCACAAAGTATTACATCGAGTACGGCGAGATCTCCACATATCCCGGCGGCTACAAGGAGAACGCAGGTATCTTCACCCACAACAACGCTTGGATAATCTGCGCTGAGGCTTATGCCGGCAGAGGTGACAAGGCGTTCGAGTATTACAGCAAGATCGCTCCCGCTTTCACTGAGGAGACCTCCGATATCCACAAGACCGAGCCTTATGTATACGGTCAGATGATCGGCGGTAAGGACGCTAAGAACTTCGGTCAGGGCAAGAACTCATGGCTCACAGGTACCGCTGCATGGAATATGGTAGCTATCTCCCAGTATATCCTCGGCGTACAGCCTGATTTCGACGGTCTGAAGGTAGATCCTTCTATCCCGGCTGAGTGGGACGGCTTCACTGCTGTTCGTAAGTTCCGCGGTGCTACATACAACATCACTGTCAAGAACCCGAACCACGTTAACAAGGGCGTTAAGTCCATGACTCTCGACGGCAAGGCTGTTGAGGGCTGCGTAGTTCCCGTTTGCGAGGGCGGCACTCACGAGGTTGAGATCGTTCTCGGCTAAGCTTATAAGAAAAGGCGGACAATATGTCCGCCTTTTTCAGTCATTGGCATTTGCAGGGAACGCCGCCCTCGGCGTTCCGAGGTTCATAATAAGCAAAGAGGACTCGTAAGAGCCCTCTTTTTCATTATGTATCTAAAACAAGCATTATTGAGGTAAAATTACCTCCTTGCGAAACAATAAGTTTCATTTCCTCCCCGCCTGCTATTCCCCAGTAGTCGCAGCCTGATTTTTTCCATTTCCCTTTAGGAGAGCCGTATAGTTTAGTTACACGCTCTGTGATAGCATTTGTTAACTCGTTCAGTGTGCCTTCATCATTTGGAACATAATCTATCCAAAAGCTTTTCAGGATATGATGATCCGTATCACCAATGTATTGCAGATGAATTTTTCCCGAAAAACTTGTAGCATCATCTAAAAGGTCGTTTCTGTTTGCGTGACAGTTTAGTATAAAGCCGCCCGAATCAACCTCAGTATCATCTACAACTATCCAGTTTGGTATCATATTCATACCCAAACAATTACTAAAATCATCATATGTTGGAATATACAAATCATCGACAATATATTGTCCGCAGCCAGAGCATTTTCCCTTTTTTGTGTCATGTGTATGCTGTGTTTCAGTTTCAGTTGTTACTATGCTTTTGGTCGTACTATCAGTTGCAGGAACAGAGCTATCAGAAGAATTGCTTCCTGAACTTCCGCAGGCTGAAACACACGAACAAAGAGTAATGGCTGCCAGTAATGTGACAATTTTTTTCATATAAATATCCCCTAAATATTAATTATGCATTCATTATATCACATAGATATTCGTATGTCAATGAATTTTCGGAATAGGGGGTTTCAACATACAGTCGAAAGATGTGTTGAAAAAGTCTGTGCGGTCTGTCAATTGAAAAAAGCAGCGCATTGTGATATAATTTAAACCATAATAAACATACAGAAATAGTATGATTAAGGAGGAGTCATCATGTCCAGAACAGCAGCAGTCTCACAGCGCGGCGAAAAGCTCCGCAGAATGACGCTCACAGGCGTTTTCTCCGCGCTTATATTTGTTTTCACGGCTTATCTCCATGTTCCGACAGGTGCAGGCTACACCCACGCCGGAGACGGTCTTATATACCTCGCAGCAAGCATTCTCCCGTTCCAGTATGCGGCTGCTGCCGGCGCAATAGGCGGAGGACTTGCAGACGGCTTGTCCGGCTTTGTAATATGGATACCGGCGACAATCCTCATAAAGATAATAACCGCGTTTTTCTTCTCGAACAAGGGCAAAAAAATAATTACGGTGCGGAACGTCCTTGCGGTGATCCCGGCGCTGATCGTCTGCGTTGTGGGCTACAGCGTCTATGAGGGAACCGTCATGGCGCGTGGATTTTCCGCAGGAGCTATGGCAGCCGCATTCGCACAGACTCCGGCTTACATGGTTCAGGTCGGCGCAAGTTCTGCCCTATATATCGCAGCAGGACTCGCCCTCGATAAGATCGGCTTCAAGAAGAACATCAGCAAATAAAAAACAGGACGCACACTGTGCGCCCTTTTTTTATTCACTCACAAGCGGAATGGAGTTGCCGTCGGCATCGTAGAAGACGATATTGTCGATGTAGAGGTTGGAGTCGTTCTCGACGCCCCAGCGCATGATGAGGAAGTTTGCGTCCTCCATATCGGCGTCCCAGCACTGACCCGAGGCAGCGAGGAGGAACTTGAATTCGCCGTGGACGGGGCCGGAGAAGTCGAAATTATACTCTCCGCCGGAAAATTCGGCGAAATCGTACCACTGGTCCTCGCCCTTGCTGTTTTTGGCAGCGGTGACAGTACCTCCGCCGCAGCTTATCGTGCCGGGCACCTGAACGAGCTCGCCGTCCATATTCTCATAATTCTCCGCAGTAGCGTCAGCGTAGAGGTCGAACTCGATGCGGCGCACCTTGCCGAGGTTTTCCTGACCGATGAGAGGGGCAGGGTGTATTTCAATTTTCTGCACCTTTCCCTGCTGAGGGACGCTGAGATCATCGGTGAATTTCAGCATATTGTTTCCCTGAACGCTCTCCACGGAGAGTTCACCGTGAGCGCAGTCGGGGTCAGTGACGATGACCGCGGCAAAAGAGAGGTCGCCGTTGTCGAAGGTCACGGTGTTAGGGTCGGAGGCTTCAGCCGGTTTAGGCGGCTCGGGTTTATCCGAAGGATCAGACTTGCCGCAGCCGGAGGATACTGCTGCCAGCGCAAACGCCAGCGCAGCGGCTGTCAGAAATTCAAGCTTCAAGAAATGCTCCTTTCCAGTAGCAGAAATGCCCCCTGCACACAGAGGGCATCGGTAACGTGTATTGCTTTTGTTCACGAAAGCGGCTGCCTATGCCGCGTCCATATTACAACATAATTTTAGCATAAAAACAGAACGGTGTAAAGTAGCAGCATTCACAAATCCGATTGACAGAAAAAGTAATTTAATGTAAGTATTGCACTAAAAAATGGTGTTTTATCCACCGTATCGCCTTTTTATCCCTGCTGAGGACGGTTTTGGTGGAGTATCTCGACTGTGTCGCGCATCATGTCAAAGGGACGGGTCTTAGGACTTATCTTAACGGAAACATAGGACTTTCCCGCACCGTTGAAGGTTATCCTGCCCTTGTAAGCCGCGGAAAGACCGGCGATCTGTTCGCTGCTGATGAACTGGGTGTAGAAGTACATTGCACCGTTTTTCTGCGATATTTCGGTGATACCGAGCCTTGCGGCCTTGTTTCTGAGGAGGGAGACCTCTATCAGACCGACAACTGACTTCGGCGGTTCACCGTAGCGGTCGATGAGCTCGTCGATGAGGTCGGAACGGTCGCTGTCCTCGTTGACGAGCATGATCTTGCGGTACATATCAATGCGCTGGTTGAGGCTGGAGATGTAATCCTCGGGGATATGCGCGTCTATCTGGATATCGACAAGGCATTCCGGTATCTTCTCGGGCTGCTCGCCCTTTTCCTCGGCAATAGCCTCGGAGAGGAGCCGGAGGTACATATCATAGCCGACAGCCTCCATGTGACCGTGCTGGCGTCCGCCGAGGATACTTCCGGCGCCGCGTATCTCGAGGTCGCGGAGTGCAATGCGGAAGCCGCTTCCGAACTGGGTGAATTCGCGCATAGCGTTGAGACGCTTGGTGGCTATCTCGGTGAGGACCTTGTCGCGCTTATAGGTGAAGTAGGCGTAGCCGCGGCGGTTGGAACGTCCGACACGGCCGCGGAGCTGGTAGAGCTGGGAGAGCCCGAAACGGTCGGAGTCCTCGATGATGAGGGTATTGACGTTCGGAACGTCAACTCCGGTCTCGATGATAGTGGTGCAGACGAGGATATCGACCTCGTGCTCAACAAGCTGTTCCCATATATCGGACATCTCGTCCTCGCTCATCTGACCGTGAGCAATGGCTATCCTCGCATCGGGGAGGAATTCCTTCAGCTTTGCCGCACAGGAACGTATCGACTCCACGCGGTTGTGGATATAGTAGACCTGACCGCCGCGGCGAAGCTCACGGACGATAGCCTGAACTACGGTCCCGGCGTTGTACTCGATGACGTAGGTCTGAACGGGATAACGGTCCTGCGGAGGCTCCTCGAGCACGGACATATCGCGTATGCCGCTCATTGCCATGTTGAGCGTCCTCGGGATAGGCGTAGCGGACAGCATGAGGACGTCCACGCCGGTGAAAGCCTCCTTGAAGCGCTCCTTGTGGGCAACGCCGAAGCGCTGCTCCTCGTCGATTACGGCAAGTCCGAGGTCGCGGAACACTACGGACTTCTGTATTATCTTGTGAGTGCCGATGAGAATGTCTATCCTGCCCTGTTTCAGCTTGCGGACGATCTCCTCCTGCTGCTTTGGGGAACGATACCGCGAGAGCAGCTCGACGTTCACCGGGAAATGTTCAAATCTGCGAAGGGCAGTCTGGTAGTGCTGCCACGCGAGAACTGTTGTCGGCGCAAGTATCGCGCACTGCTTTCCCGAGAGGACGCATTTCATTGCCGCACGGAGAGCCACCTCGGTCTTGCCGAAGCCTACGTCGCCGCAGAGAAGCCGCTCCATGGGACGTTCGCGTTCCATATCAGCCTTTATCTCGGCAATGGACTGGAGCTGGTCGTCCGTTTCGACATAGGGGAAGCGCTCCTCGAAATCGCGCTGTATCTCGTCGTCCGGGTAGAAAGCGAAGCCCTTGCTCTTTTCGCGCTTGGCATAGAGGGCGATGAGCTCGTGCGCCATATCCTTGACGGCTTTTTTGACGTTGGAACGTGTCTTCTGCCATTCTCCGGAGCTGAGCTTGCTGAGCTTCACTCCGCTGTCGTCACGCGGACCGATGTATTTCGACACCATATCGAGCTGAGTTACCGGGATATAGAGCTTATCCGTACCGGCGTACTGAATGGTTATGTAGTCCTTGGTAACGCCCTCCATTTCGAGCTTGCGAATACCTATGAACCTTCCGATGCCGTGACCGGAATGCACAACGAGGTCGCCCTCGGTGATATCGGCGAGAGAGCGTATCTCCTCCGCCTTGTTTTTCTTATGGCGGCGGTTCTTGCGGACGGAGTTCATCGCCCTGCCCTGTGTTATGAGAACCGTCTTGTTCTCGGGGTACTCGAAGCCTCCGGCGAAGCTTCCCGACATGAGGCATACTCTGCCGTTCTGAGGCTCTGAGCCGTCGGTCATGATGTCGCAGGGAATGCCCTCATCGCGGAGGTCGCTCTGGATTATCGAGAGCGTCTTGTCGCTTCCGGCAGCAAGTATCACGCGGTATTTCCGCGAGGTGAAGTCGGTAAGGTCCTCGATGAGCTGCTTCATATCGCCGCTCCACGGGGCAGTCTGCATCGCCTCGAAGCTCACGAGCCTCCGGAAGTCTATCCTCTCGCCGCCCTGTAAGAAGCTGCTGAGGTAGAGGCACACTCTCTTTGACGCGAGATTCTGCACCGCGGGAAGCTCGAGGACATAGCCGTCCAGTCCCTTGCAGAGCTGACCGTCCTCAAGGAGTATCTTTATATCCTCGCTGTACCGTGACATAACGCCGGCGGCACTGCCGAGAACGTCGGAATAATCGCTGAAAATGACCGTTCCGTCGATGTAGTCGAATATCGTGGATGGCTCACCGTAGACGAGGGGGTAATATTTCACGCTGTGCGGAAGGAGCTCGCCTGCACGGAGACGTTCAACGTCCGAACCGAGCCTTTCGCGGATAAGCTCCATGCGTTTTCCGCGGACCTTTTTTGCGAGCTCCTCGATTTTATCGGCAAGCTCGCCGCTGTCGTAGAGAACCTCGCCTGCCGGGGAGATATTCACCTTGCCGATACTGTCGCCGCGGCGCTGGGTATCGGTCTCGAATTCCGAGATAGTGTCGATGGTATCGCCCCATAATTCGATGCGGACCGGCTTGTCGTCCTGGACCGGGAAGATATCGAGTATCGAGCCGCGGACCGAGAACTGCGATGCGCCCTCGACCTTTTCGCAGCGCTGATAGCCGCACCTTGCGAGGTCACCGCAGAGCTTTGTGAGGTCGATATCATCTCCCTCCGAGAGGGTTATCGCGGAGGCTATGAGCACTCCCACAGGAATGACCGGCTGCATAACAGCCTCGATGCTCGCACAGATGATGCTGCACCTGTTCGCGGCAGCTCTCGAAAGCGCGGAGATACGCATATATTCGTATTCGTGGTTGGAGCTGTCAACAGGCGTGAGGACGAGCTCCTTTGAGGGGAAAAGCACAGCGCTCTCGCTGCCGGACATTGTGTTGATATCGTCGCAGAGCTTTTTCGCCTCCGCCTCGGAACCGGTTATGACGAGACTGACCTTGTCGCCGGCGAGGGAGTGAATGAGCTGAGCCCTGTGTATATGCGAAAGACCCGTCACGGAGACGGGTGAGATGTTTTTATCAATTGCTTCTCTGATGCTTTTATAGCCTGAAAGCTCAGAAAAAAGTTCCTTAAAGGGATTCATATTTCACTCCTGATAAGATTTCAGATAGCTGAATCTGTCCAGCTTATTTTTATTTTCGGTGACAGAGTAGTACCGTGTGTCGAAAATATTTGTTTCGAGCCTTGCACTGTCCTGCTGACTGATGCCGTATTTCCGGTCATATTCATCGTAGAGCGCAAGAGCCTCGTCCCTGCCGAGCATACCGAAGCAGCCGTTTTTCAGCCATACGCCTATTTCCGCACCGGAGCGCCAGTTCAGCGCTTTTTCGTCCGGATAGGGAGCGCCGTCAAGCAGGTGATCCGCATATGCTGCGGGGCATTCGTCATGGTTTGTTATTACGATCACAAGGTCAAGAAAGGGAAATTCACAGGCAAGCCCGAAAAATTCGACCAGAAGTTCGTGAGAATGCGGATATTTGCCCATATTCCAGTCTATGCCGATCGTTCCGTCAGGGTGACACCAGCCGGCAGGCTTCGGGTTGTCGAACCATTCGTTCCAGAAATTCATCCCGCGGATATTATCCGGGGCGGGCTCTTCCTCAAAGCTGAAAGCAGTCCGTGTCCGGAGGATGATCTCCTTTGCCTGTTCCTCTGTGACGGGCTTGCCGCGCATACGGTAATAGGGCTTGCGGACGGCTGATTCCCAGCGGAAAACATCCTCGATGATGTCGGAGCGTCCGAGGCTCTGCTGAGTTTTCGCACACCAGTCAGACCATTCATATCCGCCGGGATAATAGCCGGAATCGCGGAATTCCTCGGAAAAATATCTTACCCTGTTGAAGGCTTCTTCAAAAGTCATAAAGCACCCCTCATGAATTGAATTTGTTCAT
This sequence comes from Ruminococcus flavefaciens, assembly GCA_902777125.1. GTDB lineage: Bacteria > Bacillota > Clostridia > Oscillospirales > Ruminococcaceae > Ruminococcus. Next base: position 74,197 of record CACYSQ010000006.1, on the reverse strand, counting down.
TGCCTCATCGGTCTTGCCCTGAACCATGAGCTTTATGCACTCGCAGGCGTTCTCCGAGGACTGCTTCATTTTCTCAGCGTCCTCTTTGCTGAATTTTCCGAGCACCCACTTTGCAAGGTCATAGTCCGGATGAGGCTTCTTTCCGACGCCCATTTTGATACGCGGGAAGTCATCGCTTCCGGTGAGCTCGCAGATGCTCCTGAGACCGTTGTGACCGCCGTGGCTGCCCTTTCTGCGAATGCGGAGCTTTCCGGCATCGAGGGAGATGTCGTCGCATATCACGATGAGGTTTGCGACGTCGATCTTGTAGAATTCGAGAGCCTGAACTATAGCCTCTCCGCTGTTGTTCATGTAGGTGGTGGGCTTGAGGAGGAGGCAGCGTTTTTCGCCGATAGTTACCTCAGCGGTCTTGCCCTTGAAGCGGAGACGGTCTATTTTCTCACCGAGCTGTTCAGCGAGCATATCCAGAACGGCGAAGCCGGCGTTATGGCGGGTGCCTTCATACTCCATGCCGGGGTTGCCGAGACCTGCTATCACATATTCTATTTTACCTCTTGGGGAGGTCGATTTAGCGGAAATCCGGTCGAACACATCAAAAATACTCATAATATCAGTAAAAATCTCCTTAGAAAACCATTTTCATGTCGGTATAGCGTGAAAAATCCTGCTCGAAGCCGAGGGACTTGTAGAGCTTTGCACCGTCAGCAGTCGCCTTCAGCTCGATGAGGTCGAGCCGGAGCTCCTTTGCCTGAGCGATGAGGAGTCCCATGAGACCGCCGGCAATGCCCTGACGGCGGTATTCGGGACAGGTATAGACGTTGAGGACGGTGCCTGTCATACCGTGCGGAAACCTCGGATTTGCGGGCTTTTCGGTGACGAGGAGCAGGCAGCAGCCTACAGCGCAGCCATTATCCTCCGCGATAAAGGCGTAGAGCTCCTTGCCGAGCTTTGCCGTGAAATAGCCGGGGAGCTGCTTGCGAATCTGCTTTTCGGTCTCTGTATCGAGCTGACCGTTATCCTCGTTGAGGTAGAGTATCCTCATATCGACAAGCGACGGTATATCGCTGAGAGAAGCCTTTCTTACAGTCATGGCTGATGCCTCCTTTAGCTGTCCTCCGTGCGGACGGGGACTTATCATATAAGGATATTATAACATATTTCTGCGGAAAATTCAACTGTTTTGAGCCTTGATTTTTATTTCCGGAATTGACATTTTCAACAATATGTGCTATAATACCGTTAATAAGTTTATCCGTCCTGTGCGGCGGAAAAAAGGAGTTGTTACAAATGAGCAAAGCATCAAAAATGCGTCAGGCGGCGATACTGGCGCTGGCGGTGCTGCTTGCCTGCCTGCTCCCTCTCTACGGCAGCGCATTCAGACCCGTCCTCACTGCAAATGCCGTATCGGCTGATTACCCGGTACCGCTTTACAACCTCGCCAGCAAGGACAATTCAAAGGTCCTGACAGAAAACGGAACGGCGGATATGTCCGCACTGTCAATGGCTTCCCTCGGCGGCGACCTCTCTCCCTCGTGGCGCATCGACAGGGTCGGCAATGACTCGAACGGCACATTCTTCAAGTTCATCAATGCCCAGTCGGGAAGGCTTCTCACTCCCCTGAACTACAACGTCAGGAACGGTGAGAGCGTTGTTATCTACGGCAGCGAATCTGCAAAGTCCCAGCACTGGTACATCGTTCCCGTTGAGAAGGACCACCTCGGCAACGACCTCTACTACAAGATAGTGAACTATTCCGATACCTCCCTTGCCCTCACACAGGGGAACTCCGGTATGACGCTCTCGACCTATACCGGTGCGGATAACCAGCTCTTCCTGCTCAATGCCGACGGCTTGCAGGGCTTCGCGGGCTACTGCTTCGACGATGCTCCCAATGCCGACGGAAAAACGGTCAAAGCCTGCGATATAGGCGGACTTTTCGGCGAGATAGTCGAGGTATCGACTTTCAGCGACCTCAAGAAATACTGCGAGGCGAGCGAGCCCTACACTATCCTCATCACAGGCAATATCAGCGTGACAGAGCTGAATTTCAACAAGACACGCTATATGTGTACTGCCGGAAGGATATACATGCAGGGCAGCAAGACCGTTGTCGGAAGCTACGGCGCTCATACCCTCTTTAACGTCCAGCTCTGCACGAAGCGCCACTCCACAACCAGCAACAATATCATCATCAAGAACCTCGAAATGCAGCATGATGCCGAGTCCAACCACAACGACTCCATAGTCTGCTATTTCAGCGCCGGCGAGAACCTCTGGGTAGACCATGTCACCTTCACCGGACACAATAACTACGGCTATGCTCCGCAGACACAGCAGGTCGATGAGGACAAGTTCTTTGCCTGCTGCTACGATGCCGACTACTGCACGGTCTCCGACTGTTCGTTCGGCGGCCACAAGTACGGACTTATCCTCGGCTATCCCGATGATACCGCCGAGATAAAGAACAGCTACGATAATTTCCCGCGCATGACGCTGGTCTCCAACCGCTTCAACGACACCAACACAAGAGGTCCGGGACTTATGCGCTGGGGATATTTCCACTCCCTCAACAACTACGTCAACAAGTTCAATATGGCTTATACGGTGCATTCCGGCTGTGACATCTTTGCTGAGAACTGCGTCTACGAGAACGGCGGAAACGTCATCTGCGACTGGAATCAGATAACCTTTGCAGGAGCTTATGCCGAGAGCGGCTCGAAGTTCTCGAACTGTCAGAGGACCGTTCAGGGACAGGGCACTCAGAGCAATCCTGCGACCTCGGTGCCGAGCTACTGGCGTCCCAATACCAACTACAGCTACAAGGCTATCTCAGCCGATAACGTTAAGAACTACTGCACGGCTTATTCCGGCTGTCAGTCCGGCAGCAGCAAGATCGCCTATACCCGTCTTTCAAGCGCGGGAGTTCCCAGCGCAGGCTATACCGAGCTGCCCACAGGTCCCATGAAGCCGGCAGCAGCGACCTTCGATGATGGTTCGGTATTTTACATAAGAAGTGCTGCTTACGATAACTATATGGCTCTCGGAATGGGAACAGGTCCGGATTATTTCGTAACTCTGTCGATCAGTCCGGACACTCAGATCAGTCCCTGTTGGAAGCTCATGAGTGCCGGTGACGGCTACTACTACATGATGCTTGCCGGTTCGGACAAGGCCGAGGTCATCGAAGCACCGTCCGCAAACGAAAACGCTCTCAAGCTCAGCAAATACAGCGGCAGCGAGAACCAGCAGTTCAAGTTCATTGCAAATTCAGACGATACCTATACCATACTCACAAGAAATTCCGATGATGCCTCCGCAGTTGACGCAGCTAACGGCGGCGCTGTATGCCGCATGGAGGCGAGCGAGAACGACACTCAGAAGTGGGTGCTCGAAGCTTCTCACGATCCCGGCTGCTATATGGATACGGACCTCATCTACATCTTCAGGAATGTGAATTCCGGTCTCGTCATGGACATCGCAAACGGCAAAATGGAGAACGGCTCAAACGTTCAGCAGTGGGAATCAAACGGCTTCGACTGCCAGAAGTGGAAGCTCACACAGGACGGCGCTACCGGAAACGGTCCTGTCCGCTACTTCATACGTTCGCTTCAGGACGAGAGCTTCGCACTCCGCGCAGAGGGCGAGGGCAATGGTGCAAACATCGACATAGCGCCCTATTCCGAGACCGACAGCAATGAGGTGTTCACCTTCACGATGAACCTCGACGGCTCCTACAATATCCTCTCCCTTGCCTCGAACAGCAATTGCTTTGTCGAGGTCGATGCCGCCAAGACAAACGGCGGTGCGAATATCCAGCAGTACGAATACACAGGAAGCTCCTGCCAGAGCTGGGAGCTCGTTACCGAAACAGTCACGACTACTACGACAACTACCACCACAACAACTACTACAACGACCACTACAACAGCCGAGCCTTCACTCTCCTGCGAAAAAACAGAATTGGAGCTGGGCGAGAGCGTAGATGTGATAATAGTTGACTGGGATAACAGCATAAGCTCACTTAACCCGACAGTCAGCGGTGACAGCATCGTTGTCACCCCATATCATACGCCCCGCTTCACTGTTACTGCAATAAAGGCAGGCGAATCCACTGTTACCGTTGAATTTGATTACGGCATCACAAAGACCATAACCTTCACAGTCAAGGAAAAACAGGCTGAGAGAAAACCCGGCGATGCAAACTGCGATAAAGAGGTGAATATGGCTGATGCGGTCTACATCATGCAGACTATCACCAATCCGGATAAGTACAGACTCACAGCCGAGGGCGAAGCTAATGCGGACGTTGACGGCAGCGGCGATATCACCAATATGGACGCCCTGACCATTCAGCGCTACAAGCTCGGTATCCTGACGTCACTTTCATAAAAAGCGAACAGCTGCGGTTGATCCGCAGCTGTTTTTATTTCAGCAGTCTTGAAACTGCTTCGATTATGAACACCCCGTATTTGTTTACTATAACGTTGTCGAGCTCTGTCTTTTTGCCGTCGTATTCGATGCTCACGCCAGTGAACAGGCGGTCATCATCGCGCATTACCGAACGGATTATCTTTACGGCTGCTGCTTCTCCCTGCATACCGGCAATTTTATATTCCGGTGTAAGAAAACGTTTTATTGGATCTGAAATGCGTTTGCTGCTGTTATGCGTGGGTATATGGTGGTTTCCGTAATCACTTGGGCCTTTAGGATCACTATCGGAGGTGTCGTTGTAATCGTTATAGAGTTTTATGACGAGATAGACAGCGGCTATGGAAACTATAATAACTAATAGAGCGTCCATGATGTCACCTCCGGACGGGGAACGCTTAATGTTAAGGGCGCACCTCAATGTGCGCCCTTTCGTTTACTGAATCTTGGTTATCAATGTGCCCTGACGGGTCTCCTTGACCTCGTAGCCGAGAGCTGCTATCTTGTCGCGAAGCTCGTCTGCAAGCGCGAAGTTCTTCTCCTTGCGGGCAGCCTTTCTCTGCTCGAGAAGCTCCTGAACCTCCGCCGGGATATCCTCGCCGCTGTCTCCGGCAGGAGTTGTCTTAGCCTCAGCCTTTTTGATGAGGTCGAGACCGAGCACCTTGTCGAATTCGCTGATGAGAGCGAGCTTTGTTGCGGCATTTGCCTTGGACTTCAGCACATCGTAGAGCACCGTAACGCCCATAGCGGTATTGAGGTCGTTTCCGAGGGCATCGTTGAACGCTGCCATAAGACGGTCGAACTCAGTCTTGTCGATGTCTCCGGACTTGTCCTGAGTGAGCGGCGCTATCTTTGCAACGAGCTTGTTGAACGTCGTAACGGCATTGTCGAGGTTCTCCCATGAGAACACCAGCGACTTGCGGTAGTGAGAGAGCAGGCAGAAATAGCGGTAAACCAGCGGATCGTAGCCCTTTTCCTCGAGGAGTGAGACCGTCAGGAACTCGCCCTTGGACTTGCTCATCTTGCCGTTTGTGGTATTGAGGTGGTGAACGTGGAACCAGTAGTTGCACCACTTGTGACCGAGGTAAGCCTCGGACTGTGCGATCTCGTTGGTGTGGTGCGGGAAGGCGTTGTCGATGCCGCCGCAGTGGAGGTCGAGGTATTCACCGAGGTTCTTCATGCTGATGCACGAGCACTCGATGTGCCAGCCGGGATAGCCTGTACCCCACGGGCTCTCCCATTTGAGCTCCTGATCGTCGAACTTGGACTTTGTGAACCAGAGGACGAAATCGGCTTTATTGCGCTTGTTGCCGTCCTCCTCAACGCCCTCGCGGACGCCGACCTCGAGGTCCTCCTCGCTGAGGTCGCCGAAAACGTAGTATTTATCGAGCTTTGAGGTATCGAAGTAGATATTTCCGCCGGCTTCATAAGCGTATCCCTTGTCCATGAGGGAGCTTATAACGCGGATAAATTCGTCAATATAAGTAGTTGCGGGAACAACAACATCGGGAGTCTTGATGTTGAGCTTTGCACAGTCCGCAAAGAAAGCGTCCGTGTAGAACCTGGCTATCTCCATAACGGTCTTGTGCTCACGCTTTGCGCCCTTGAGCATCTTGTCGTCACCGGTATCGCCGTCGCTTGTGAGGTGTCCTACGTCGGTGATGTTCATGACGCGCTTTACGTCAAGACCTGTGAAGCGGAGGTACTTCTCGAGAACGTCCTCCATGATGTAGCTTCTGAGGTTGCCGATGTGGGCGAAGTGGTATACAGTAGGACCGCAGGTGTACATACTAACCTTGCCTGCCTCATTGGGAATGAAGTCCTCTTTTTTGTGTGAAAGGGAATTGTAAAGCTGCATAATAATCCTCCATATTAAGTTGAAAGTTGAGAATTGAGAGTTGAGAGTTATTGATCTCCGCTGCTCAATTTATTTTTTGTTGTTATTATTATTGAACTTAGAATTTTTTTTAATTCATATGCGTCCTTGAGAAGAGAACTGCTTTGTTCAGAAGTAATGTAATTGGTCTGACAAAGCAATCTGATCCAATATATTGTTTCGGCGCATTCTTTTAAAGCGATGCCCATTTTTGCAGTATAATCTTTGAGGCTCTGAGCTTCTAATGCTTCACTTACATTTGCTCCGATACTTGTTCCGCTTCTGAGTATTTGCTTCGACATCACATATTCATTCTTGCAGTATAAGTATTTATAAAGATTGACAGTTCTGACAGCGAATCTGAAGCTTTTCTCTTCAATAATGCTTTTACTTATAAAAACTCCTTGACGAAAAAGTCGGACTTTCCGTTCTCCGCTCTCAACTCTCCACTCTGAACTCTCAACTCCTCAGAAGTGCCAGTTGTATTCGGTGCAGTCGGAGTAGTGCCACCACTCGCCCCAGTAGGGCTTGAAGCCGTTTGCGGTCATTATGTCCTCGAGCATCTGCGAATTAGCGGCGGCTTCTGCGGAAACGTCCGCGTAATTCCGGTCGGCGAGAAGCGAGAACTCATCGAAGTCCGAGGGTACCGGCACATAGCTGCCGTCCTCAGCGACGATGCCGAGATCGACCGTATTGCCGCGGCTGTGGCTGGTTATGCCGTATCTCGGGTCCGCGACGTAGGTGGGGTTTGGACAGACCTCCCAGAGCTTTTCCTGAGCCTCGGGAGGACGGTAGGGGTCCCATATTATGAGACTGAGTCCCTTTTCGCGGAGAGCCTCCTGAACTGCCATGAGCTTTTTCACGGTGCCGTAGCAGAGGTAAGCGTCATCGTTTTCGTAGATGACCTTCCCCGTGAAGTTATTGGTCGTGGCGTACCGAAGGTCGAGGTGGATATCGGGGATATAGTCCTTTATCAGGACGAGCTGACCGTCGTCGTCCGGGACCGGAGGCTCAGTCGCAATAACAGTTGTCGCGGTCTCGGTTACAGTGACGGCGGAAGTAGTCTCCGCGGAGGTTACTGCTGTCTCGGCGGAAGTCGTTGTTTCCGTGGAGGTAACGGAAGTCTCCTCCTCGGTATAGGTATTCATTATAACTTTTCCCTGCGGTGCATCTGAGGAAGCTTGAGTGCTTCCGGAGGTGCTGTCTGACGGACTGTCAGCGCAGCCGCACAGCAGGAATGCTGCAAGGAGCAAAACAGGTATGCGTTTCAAAACGTCATCGCCTTTCATTTATGTCCTTTCTTATTATATGTTTTTATGAGCCTTTTGTCAAGCGGAACGTTCTGCACCGCCGCGGTATTGACATAAAACGGACATCGTGGTATCATATTGGTGAAAGGCGGCGGTCATATGAACGAGATAAACGTGTACAAGCAATATTTTGCGGCGGACTGCGAATATAACGGCAGAAAGCGCCATGCGGCACAGGTGCTCCTTGCGGCGGCTTCCGGCGAGGGCATGATACGCTATGAGGTCAGGGTGAGCTTTTTCCCGCACGACGACCCGGAGGACTTCGCTGTGAGCTGGGACGCCGAGGCTGCGGAGACGGTCTTTGATGGCAAGGGCAGACGTTCCAAAAAGCGCGAGAAGGTCTTGCTCGAGGATATCCGGACGGCTGCGGAAAGGCTCGCGGACAGTCTCGGCGGCACGATATACTGGGACAAGCCGCTCATCGAGGCACGTTTCGGCTGAACCTTGCTGATTTCGGAGCAGGATTGTTGACAATCAGCCGATTTAGTGCTATAATGTGAATACCTACGTTATCAGAAAAGAGGACTTATATATGGCAAAGGATAAAAAAATGGTCACTGCGATAACCTCAATGGACGAGGATTTCGCACAGTGGTACACTGACATCTGCAAAAAAGCAGAGCTCGTTGAATACACCAGCGTCAAGGGCTGTATGGTCATCAGACCCTACGGTTACGCTATATGGGAGAATATCCAGCATATCCTCGACGGTATGTTCAAGGCTACAGGTCACGAGAACGTTTGTATGCCTATGTTCATTCCCGAGAGCCTTCTCCAGAAGGAAAAGGATCACGTTGAGGGCTTTGCTCCCGAGGTGGCATGGGTAACTCACGGCGGAAACGAGAAGCTTGAGGACAGGCTTTGCGTCCGTCCGACCTCCGAGACGCTTTTCTGCGAGCATTACGCTAATATAGTACACTCCTACCGCGACCTTCCCAAGCTCTACAATCAGTGGGTAAGCGTTGTGCGCTGGGAGAAGACCACCCGTCCGTTCCTCCGTTCGAGGGAGTTCCTCTGGCAGGAGGGTCATACTATCCACGCTACTGCTGAGGAGGCTGTCGAGGAGACCGAACGTATGCTCAACGTATATGCGGACTTCTGCAAGGACGCGCTCGCTATGCCTGTTGTAAAGGGCAGAAAGACCGAGAGTGACAAGTTTGCGGGAGCTGTTTCCACCTACGCTATCGAGGCTCTCATGCACGACGGCAAGGCTTTGCAGGCTGGAACCTCCCACTATTTCGGTGACGGCTTCGCTAAGGCTTTCGACATCGAATACACCGACAAGGACAACAAGAGGGTGTTCCCTCATCAGACGAGCTGGGGCGTTACAACACGTCTTATCGGCGCTGTCATCATGACACACGGCGACAATAACGGTCTTGTTCTGCCGCCGGCAGTTGCACCTGTTCAGGTGGTAATTATCCCTGTTGCACAGCACAAGGAGGGCGTTCTTAACAAGGCAAACGAGCTCAGGGACAGGCTCGCAAAGGCAGGTCTCCGCGTGAAGCTCGACGACAGCGAGAACTCTCCCGGCTGGAAGTTCGCTGAGTACGAGATGAAGGGCGTTCCGCTCAGAGTTGAGATCGGACCGCGTGATATAGAGGAAAACCAGTGCGTTATCGCTTCACGCTGGAACGGCGAGAAGGCTTCCGTTTCTCTCGACGAGCTCGAAACAGCCGTTGCTCAGAAGCTTCAGGAGGCTCACGACGGTATGTACCAGAAGGCTCTCGACAACCAGATCAAGCGCACATACGCCTGCACGACCATTGACGAGATCAACAAGGCTCTCGAAAACGGCGACGGCTTCATCAAGGCTATGTGGTGCGGCGAGGAGGCCTGTGAGGACGAGGTCAAGGAAAAGACCGGCGTTGGCTCACGCTGTATCCCCTTCGAGCAGGAGCAGCTCAGCGACAAGTGCGTATGCTGCGGCAAGCCTGCGAAGTGCATGGTATACTGGGGCAAGGCTTATTAAGCACGGTATCAAAGGAGCGGTCAAGCCGCTCCTTTTTTTGCGGAACGCCGAGGGGGGACGGGTGTCCGGCGGACACCTCTGCAAAAGTCTTGTGGCTATAGTGTTTTTGCACAATAGTGATAGGCTGATTTCACCGATGTTGAACAAATATGAAGAAAATGTTAAAATTAACCATATTGTAAACAGTTTGTAACCAATATGTAATGTATTCTTGAAAAAAAGAATGTATAATGGTATAGTAACATATTATAGGCGCTCACTTTTCTTCTGTTACAGCACGGTTTTTCCGCTTAGGCATACCGGTGTACCCTCAAAGCTCCGGTGTTCCTCCCTCATGGACAACCCCTCCTGTTTCAGAAGAGGGGATATTTTACAAATGAAAGATGTGATAATATGTTTTTTAACAAGAAGGTAAAATCTGTACTGCTCAGCGGCGTTATCGCTCTCTCAGCAGCTGCTGCTCCCTTCTCTGCTACTGTTGCTCCCTCTCTCACAGCAGTCGCAGCAGATTCGGACAACTACGCTAAGCTCCTGCAGTACTCGCTCTATTTCTACGACGCGAATATGTGCGGCGACAATTCCAAGGGTGCTCTCAACTGGAGAAGCAACTGCCACATGGACGATGAAGTTCCCGGCGGCTTCCACGATGCCGGCGACCACGCTATGTTCGGTCTCCCGCAGGGCTACACTGCTTCTACTCTCCTCTGGAGCTACTATGAATTCTCTGATGCTTTCATAGCTACAGGTCAGGCAGATCACCTCAAGGTCATCACAGACCACTTCTGCGATTTCTTCAAGGCTTCCACAAAGCTCAGCGGCGGCAACGTTACCAACTTCCTCTATCAGAAGGGTGACGGTCACGAGGACCACAGCTATTGGGGACCTCCGGAGCAGCAGGGCAGCAGAAAGATGTTCTGGACAAACAGCGGCGCAAGTGATATCGCTGCCGAGTATGCAGCTGCACTTGCCGCAAACTATGTAAACTTCAAGGATACTGAAAGCCTTACATATGCTGAGGCTCTCTACAAGTTCTCCAAGCAGTACAATCAGGCTGCTACTGACGGTCCTTACGGCTTCTACAATTCCAACGGACCCAAGGACGAGCAGGCTTGGGCTGCTGCATGGCTCTATCTCGCTACAAAGAAGCAGAACTACCTCGATGATCTCAGGGGCGGACTCCCCGAGGTCGGCTGGGTACACGGCTGGAACGACGCTCACCTCGGTGCTAACTGCCTCTACGGTGAGATCACAGGCGACTGGAGCGGCGCTAAGGGCTACATATCAAGCAAGGCTCAGGGCAGCGGCTATATGTTCCTCGACAAGTGGGGCAGCGCAAGAATCAACTGCTCTATGCAGATGACAGCTCTCATCGCTTCAAAGCCCGAATACAATGCCGGCAACTATACCGACTGGGCTAAGGGTCAGATGAACTATATCCTCGGTCAGAATCCTGCAAATACATGCTTCGTAACAGGCTTTGCAAGCAACAGCACCAAGAACGCCCACCACAGAGCTGCTTCAGGCTACACAGGCTACGATCAGTTTGACGGCGACGGCTGGAAGGACAGCGGAGATCATATGCATCCGTTTGCTGCTTACGGTCCTAATTCACACACTCTTATCGGTGCTCTTGCCGGCGGTCCCTGCAATGCAGCAGGCGATTACCATGACAACATGAACGACTACGTCTGCAACGAGGTCGCTATCGACTACAATGCAGGTCTCGTAGGTGCAGCAGCAGGTCTCTACCACTTCTACAAGACCGGTTCTATCGACAATTCTATCAACGGCGTTACAAAGATCTACTCCGGTTCTTCTATCCCCGGCCCTCAGCCCGGTTCTTCCACCACAACTACAACAACTTCTACCGTTACGACCTCCACAACTTCCGGCGGTTCAGGCAGCGGGGACGGCTATGTTGAGTACAAGCCCAATCAGAAGGTTGTTTACAAGGAAGGCATGGAGATGATCGGCTGGGAATGGGCTGATCTCGGTGTCGGCGCTAAGGACAAGGTCTCCAAGGTCGAGATCGACATCTCCACAACAAACGGCAACATCGGCAAGTGGCAGGGTGCTTTCGGTACCTCCACAACAGTTGCAGCTGACAAGTACTGGACAATGACCAAGGACATGGAGCAGAAAATCTCCAGCAACAAGGGCACTATCGTATGGGAGGTTCCCTCATCTACCGCAAGCATTATCCAGACACAGTACCACGGCGAGCTCAAGTTCGGCGTATGGTGGATCGACTGCGGCGAGTTCACTATCGACGCTGTAAGAGTTTACACAGGCAGCTCATCAATCGTTACTACAACTACTACCACAACTACCACCACAACAACTACTACAACTTCCAAGCCCACTGAGCCTGAGGTATCCATGTACGGTGATTCAAACTGCGATAATCAGGTAAACCTTGCAGACGCAGTATTCATCATGCAGTCCATCACAAATCCCGATAAGTACGGCGAGGGCAAGCCTCACGGTCTTACAGCCAAGGGCGCTGCAAACGCTGACGTTGACAGGAACGGAAGCGTTACAAACAACGATGCTCTCCAGATCCAGCGCTACAAGCTCAATATCATCTCATCACTTCCTGTCTGATAAGAACAGAGACAGCCTCCTTCGGGAGGCTGTTTTTATTGAAAAGTATGTGAAATCCATTGCAATGATGCCGATAGTATGGTATAATTAGGACAATACCGCGGCTATGCCGCAAAAAGAGAGGAAAATCCCAATGCAAAGATATAAAAAACTCACCGCTTTTTTAGCCTCGCTCGTCATCTGTCTGTCGGCGGCACCCGTGTATGCTCCCACCGTTATCACTGACGCGGCTGTGGTAGCTGTTGCCGATGGCACTGAGGACAACGGCACAAAAACTTCGGGCAGCTTCACCTATTCCATGACCCATGACAACACTATCTGTATCGACGACTGCACCTCCACGGACAAGGACCTCGTTATCCCTGCCGAGATAGACGGCATCGCTGTTACAGAGCTTGGAATGAAAGCTTTCGGAAACACTCCCGATCAGGTCTATGAGACGATAACGCTTCCTGATTCGATCAACTATATTTCGTCGAACAATCCGTTCATATACTGTCCCTCCCTGAAAGAGATAAAGGTCGGCAGCAGAAACGCCGATTTCTGCCTCAAGGACGGCGTTCTCTTCTCGAAGGACATGAAGACTCTCGTCTGCTATCCTCCTAAGAAGACCGGCAGCAGCTATACCGTTCCGGACGGCGTTGAGACCATCGCCACGGCAGGCATCTACTCAACGGAGCTTTCCGAGATAAAGCTCCCCTCCTCGCTGAGATCGGTCGGCGACTACGCATTCAGTACGAACCACAACCTCAGAGCTATCGACCTCACCGGAACTGCGGTCACTGATACCGGTATCGCGCTCTGTGCGGACTGTCCCGCACTCACGGAGGCAAAGCTCTGTCCCGACACTACCATTATCGACATGGGCGCATTCTGGGGCTGTACTTCTCTCGCAGAAATAGAGATCCCCGGCAAGGTCACTACCATAGGTCAGAACGCCTTCATGGACACTGCCCTGACAGAGGTCCGTATCCCGACATCAGTGACCAAGATAGACTACTGTGCATTCGGCTACAAGTCCGGTACGGACGGCAATTCCTATCCGGACGACAGCTTCGTTATAGTCGGCGCAGTCAATTCTGCCGCCGCTATCTACGCGCACGATTCCGATACCGAATACGATTATCAGAACAATTTCACCTTCATGACCGAGAACGAGTACATCTCCAAGAAGGAGCTTGCCGCTCTCGACAAGGCTACCGAGGGCGATTACACCTACGCAATGGTTGACGGCGAGGCTCTCATCGTGCAGTGCAATGCCTCCGACAGCGACCTGAAAGTCCCCGCAGAACTCGGCGGAATGCCTGTTACAGGCGCTTTCCCGGCAGCCTTCTCGACCTGCACGGCTGAGAGGATAACACTTCCGGAGGGCTTCAAGAAGCTCCGCGAGATGTCCTTCTACAACTGCACCTACCTTAAAGAGGTCGTACTTCCGCAGAGCATGGAGAGCGTCGGAAACAACTGCTTCGATAGCTGCTACCTCCTCGAGACCGTTGACTGCGGCGGTGCCTCCGAGATAGGAACTCAGGCCTTCTATAACTGCGAGTCACTCAGGAGCATCACTTTTTCCGGAAGCTGCAAGGACTTCGGCAGCGATATGCCCTTTGACACCTGCACCTCTCTGGAGGATATCAACGTCAGCGGCGGAAGCGGCGGCGACTACAGCTCAAAGGACGGCGTTCTCTTTGATGCCTCCGGCGACAAGCTGATAGAGTACCCGGTAAATCATGCCGGCAGCGTTTATAAAGTACCGAAAGGTACTAAGGAGATAGCGGACTACGCCTTTACGGGCTGTCAGAACATCAAGGACGTAGTTCTTCCCAAGTCGCTCAGGTCTATCGGAAACTACGCTTTCTACAACTGCACCTCGCTGAAGAAGCTCCGTGCTTACAAGGGCTTGAAGGAGATAGGAACAGCCGCTTTCGGCTATGACCTCAACCCCTCATTTACCGGTGATACCTCCGTTGAAAAGGATATCCCGGCTGAGGATTTCAAGCTCTATGCGCCGAAGGGCTCAAAGGCTTACGACTACGCTAAGGACAACGATATCGACGTTATTACCGGCACTGTCCGCATCGGAAACAAGAATATCAGTATTGCGATAATAGTTCTCATCGGAGCCGTAGTGCTGGCGCTTATCTGCGCGGTGATACTTGCGGTCCTGAAAAAGCGCGGAAAGTCCGGCGAAGACAAGGAGAAGTCCGCGAAGAAGGAAAAGACTGCTCCCGGCAAAAAGGAGTCCGGAAAGAAAGCTGCCGAAAAGAAGGAGTCCGAAAAGAAAGAGACCGGAAAGAAGTCCAAAGGAGAAGATAACAAAGATGAAGATAAATAAGATCATTGCATTGCTCGGGACATCGGTGCTCATGCTTCCGGCGGCCTCCTCATTGGCTGTATCTGCGGCAAATACCAACGGTCCCGATGATATCCTCACGGACGGCGCTTTCCAGTACGTCAATGTTGACGGCGGCTACATGATAAGCAAGTGCTCGGCTTCGATAATCACGAAGATACCGGCAGTCGTGAACGGCGTCCCGGTAGTTGCCATAGGCGAAAACGCTTTCACAAGCTTTACGGGCGTTGATGATCTCATTATCCCGGATTCGGTAAAGACCATAGAAAAAAACGCTTTCTACGGCTGTGCAGCCTCGTCGATAACGCTCTCGAAAAACCTCAGGACTCTCGGTGAGGGCGCATTTACCGACTGCCGCAATATCTCCGAGATAACTCTGCCCGATTCCCTGACCGTGATACCGGAAAGCGCTTTCCGCCGCTGTGACGGTTTGACCAAGGTTAATTTCGGCAGCGGTGTTACGGCCGTTAGCGATTATGCCTTTTATGAGTGTACAAGGGTGGAAAAGCTCGAGCTTCCGCCTACGCTCACAACTATCGGAGATCAGGCGTTCGGCGAGCTGCTCTCCCTGAACGAGATAACCGCCGAGGGCAGCAGCAGCTTCACAGTGAATGACGGTATCCTCACCGATAAGGACAAGCGCGAGATTTACTGCGCTGTATCGACCATCAGCGGCGAGCTCCGTATCCCGGACGGCACTGAGGTCATCAGAGGCGGTGCTTTCTCCGCAGCCGCGGGTATCGAGCATCTGTTCCTCCCCTCGTCACTCACGGATATCCGCGAGGGTGCATTCAGTTGTCTGGTCACAGGCGAAATGGGCTACTGCTCAAAGCTTAAAAGCATCGACTTTGCAAATGGTCTCGAGACTATCGGGGACAGCGCCTTTGCATATACCTCGATTGAATCGCTCTCGCTGCCAACTACCCTGAAAAGTATCGGAGACAGCGCCTTCAATTGCTGCTTTTCTCTCAATAAGGTGATCATTCCCGACGGCGTGAAGTCGATCGGCGAGAGAGCGTTTTTCGGCTGCAATAAGCTCAAAAAGGTGGCTGTGCCCAAGAGCGTCAAGGATATCGGGGACAAGGCATTCGGCTTCACATGGGAAAGATCCGGTGATGACGCCAATGCGACCTTGGAGGAAGTAAAGGTGAGCGGCTTCAAGATGAGCGTTCCTTCCGGTTCAGCCGCGAAGAAATATGCCAAGAAGAACGGCGTATCCTATACCGTAACCGATTTCAACCTGCTGAAATGGGCGTTCATAGTCCTCTGCTTCGCCGTTCTTGCCGCAGCGATAGTGTTCGGCTGCGTGCTCATTTCAAGGAGCCGCAAGACTGCACCGCGCCGTGTAAGACAGGCTCAGAAGCGTGAAAAGGAAAAGGCTGCGGAGGCTGCCTACAAGAAGATCATCGACGATGATCCCGATAATAAGCCCTCTGACAGCGAAAAGAAGAAAGGCTCCGGAAAGAAGAAGCAGTGATAGCCGAAAACCTCAGATTCAGCCTTAATGCGACAGTTCCGGTATTCGTCATAATGGTGTTCGGCTGGTTCGTAAGGCGCATAGGTCTGCTCGACGACCACTCCACGGCTCAGATAAACAGGTTCGTGTTCAGGACGCTGCTCCCTGCACTGCTGTTCATGGACCTCTCGACTGCCGATTTCCGCACGGTCTGGGACGGCAGGCTCGTGCTGTTCTGCATGGGCGTTACCCTCCTGAGCGTCGGCATTGCAGCGGCGTTCTCGCTCCTCCACAAGGACCGCTGCGAGCGCGGAGAGATAATACAGGCGTCATACAGGAGCAGTGCGGCTGTTCTCGGTATAGCCTTCGTCAACAACATCTACGGCAAATCGACCGTTGCGGCGCTCATGATAGTGGGAACGGTCCCGCTTTACAATATCATCGCAGTCGTTACGCTCTCCGTGACCTCTCCCGAACGAAAAAAGGACGGTCTGCTTTCCGGAACTCTCAAAAGCATTGCCACAAACCCGATAATCCTCGGAATAATCGCCGGAATGGCATGGTCTCTCGCGGAAATACCGCAGCCCGTGATAATGTCGAAGTCGATAGGTTACCTCGGGAATATGGCAACGCCGCTCTCGCTCATAGCCCTCGGTGCATCGGTCAGGTTCAGCGCCGCAAAGGGAAGGCTCCCGCTCACAGCAGGGATAGCCTTCATCAAGCTGGTGCTTTTCTGCGGAATGTTCCTGCCGCTTGCGATAGCAGTGGGATTTCGGGGCGAAAAGCTCATATCCATACTGGTAATGCTCGGCAGCGCCACGACCGGAAGCTGCTTCGTAATGGCAAAAAATCTCGGACACAAAGGCGATATCACGGCATTTGCGGTAATGCTGACTACGCTTTGCAGCGCGTTCACACTGACGATGTGGCTGTTCGTGCTGAGAAGTCTGGACTATATTTAAAAGAATGTATTTCTTGTATGACTTGCGGGCGAGCGGAACTCGCCCCTACATCAGATTGCGATATAACGGCAAATCGTAGGGGCGCTTTCCGAGCGCCCGTGCTGTTATTCTGAAAAATGGCTTTTTAAACAATCCCAGACGAACCGTAGGGTTCGCCTGAGATTGCTGATAAACTATATTATTGTGGGGCGGTGTGGGCATCGCCCCCTACTGAATTGTAGGGAACGCCGCCCTCGGCGTTCCACAACAGTTTTGGGACAAAATAAAGGCGAACCATGAGGTTCGCCTTTTAATTATACATTAGCCGAGAACTACCTTTATCTCGTTGGTATCGGCGAGCTTATCGGCAGGAACATAATTGCCCTGAAGCTTTTCGCCGTTGAGAGTGAGCTCCTTGACGCCGGACTGAACGTGTGCGGAGTTGTCGATAGTGATATTGAGCTTCTTTCCGCGGAATATCTTCTCTATCCTGAAGCCGTCCCATGAAGACGGGATAGAGGGCGCGATAGCAAGTCCGCCGAGGTCGGGTCTCATGCCGCAGATACCCTCAACGCAGCCGACCATGACTGTTGAAGCTGTACCTGTGAGCCAGTGAACGTGAGCGCGTCCCTCATAGGGCGAAGCCTTCGACTCGGTGAACTGACCGTGAACATAGGGCTCCATAACGCGGATCTCAGCCTTGTCGTTCATAGCGGCAGGCGAGCTTTCGAGGAAGTATTCAAATGCGCGGTCGCCGTGACCGAGAAGAGCCTCCGCGAGAATGAGCCAGCCCTGAGACTGCGAGAAGATACCGCCGTTCTCCTTGGTATCGAGGTTGAACACCTGCATGAGAGCGCCCTTGAAGTGGTGGTACTTGTAAGGCGGCTCGAGGAGCTTAGCGCCGTAGGGTGTATTGAGGATATCGTGAACGCTGTTCATAGCCTTTTCAGCCTGTTCAGCGGAAGCGAACTTCGAGATAACGGACCAGCTCTGAGGATTGAGCCACATATTAGCCTCGGGATCCTTCTTAGCGCCGACGATGACGCCGTTGTCACGGATACCGCGGATAAATCTGTCCTCGTCCCAGCACTTTTCGAGAGCGGAGGCGAGCTTGGACTTAGCCTCGCCGATGAACTTGATGTAGTCGTTATCACCGCGCTGAGCTGCGAAGTCCTCCATAACGTTCATAGCGTAGTAGAGCTGGAACGCAACGAATGTGGACTCGCCCTGTTTTCCGAGGCGGAGACAGTCGTTCCAGTCGGCGTGGAGACCGGCAGGCATATCGTGACCGCCGAGACGCTCAAGTGAGAAGCGGATAGCGTTCTTGAGGTGGTCGTAAACGGTAGCCTCACCGCCGCCCTCCTCAGCATATGTGATGACCTCGTCGAGGAAAGCCTTGTTGCCGCTTTCGCCGAGGTACTTTACGATAGTCGGGAAGAGCCAGAGAGCATCGTCCGCACGGTAAGAGGGGTGACCCGTCTCCTTGGCGTAAACGCTGTGCTCGTCGTTCTCATCGGGACAGGTCTCGTGGCCTGCATTGTGGTCGAACTTAACGAGGGGAAGACCGCCGCCGTTGCTTACCTGAGCAGAGAGCATGAAGCGTATTTTCTCGGCAGCCATTTCGGGATCGAGGTGAATGATACCCTGAATGTCCTGAACGGTATCACGGTAGCCGTAGCCGTTTCTGAGACCGCAGTAGATGAAGGAAGCGGCTCTCGACCAGATGAAGGTGATGAAGCACTGGTAAGCGTTCCAGACGTTTATCATGTTGTTGAATTCGGGCGAGGGAGTCTCGACCTTGAAGTGTGAGAGCTGACCGT
This sequence comes from Ruminococcus flavefaciens, assembly GCA_902777125.1. GTDB lineage: Bacteria > Bacillota > Clostridia > Oscillospirales > Ruminococcaceae > Ruminococcus. Next base: position 55,440 of record CACYSQ010000006.1, on the reverse strand, counting down.
GCCAGTAGTCCTTGAGCTGCTTTACCTCAGCGTCTACCTTGCCGGGAGTTTTGTACTCATCGAGGATAGCGCCAGCCTTATCGGGAGTATGCTGACCCATGATGAAGATGAATTCCTTTGTTTCGCCGGGTGCAAGGGTGATATCGCTCTGAAGAGCACCGCAGGAATTGGAGTTGAAGTTCATAACGCCGTCGCACTTGCCGGACTCAACAGCGATAGGATTTGAGAATGTCCTGTATGCGCCGATGAAGTTGCTGAGCGAGCCGTTATAGCCTGTAACGGGCTGACCGACCATACCGAAAAAGCGTTCGGAGCCGTTGTAGCCGTTCTCATCGAAGCCGGTATTCTCGTTCATGTGCTGAGTGATACGGTTGCCGCCGTCGAAGCTTGTGCGGGTGATAAAGAGGGTGTACTGGAGGTTGACCTGATCCTGCTCATAGTTGGGCTCGTTTGTGAACTCAACGAAGCCGTAAACGGAGAGCTTTCTGTCCTTTGCGGAATTGTTTGTGACCTTTGCCCTCCAGACCTCATAGGTCTTACCGTAGGGAACATAGTAGGTGGTCTCGGACTTTATCTCAGCGTATTCGGCGGAGATAACTGTATAAGCCGTACCGTGGCGGCACTCGGACTTGTACTTGTCAAGGGGCTTGCCGACAGGCTGCCATGAAGCCGACCAGTAATCGGCTGTATCATTGTCGCGGATATAGATATAGCGTCCCGGCAGAGCCATGTCTGAATTGAAGCGGAAGCGCGATATTCTGCCGTTTGCGCCGGATTTAACAAAGCTGTAGCCTGCGGCGTTGTTGGAGATCATAGCGCCGTATTCCGGGTCGCCCAAGTAGTTTGCCCAGGGGGCGGGAGTTGCCGGATTTGTAATGACGTATTCCTTATTTTCGAGATCGAAATGTCCGTACTGCATATTTTCTCATTCTCCTTTTTGGCTGAGGGCACACACTCCCTCAGTATAGTATTCTTATTATACCATTTTTCTCCTGTTATTTCAAGGGGGTTGAAGGATTTATTTTTTGAGAGAGCGTATAGCTGCTTAGTTGTTGGTTCTTAGCATTGTAGGGGCTGCCTTTGACAGCGGACGTCCCTACAGTTTTATTCTACCGCCTGTTGAGCTGCTGATCCTTCTGCTCGCAGACCGAAACGACGAACCTGCCGTCCCTTATGAGGTACTGCCGGAAGCTGTAACCACCGATATCCGTGACTATCCTGTTCCCGTCAAAGCTGAACTCAGCCTCCGTGAGAGGGTAGGATATCCCGATGCCGATAGCCTTGACGTAAGCCTCTTTCAGCGTCCACAGCCGGAAGAACATGAGGTCACGCTGTTCAGGCGGAGTGTCCCTGATAAGCTGCCTTTCGCGCTCGGAGAACGCCCTTTTCAGCACGTTCGGACGGTACTCCCTGACCTGTTCGCAGTCGATGCCGCACTCCCGGTCTGAGACTATGCAGGCGGCAATGCCGTTTGCGTGTGAGAGGTTGTAATGCACCTCCGGGTGCTCGGCGAGCGAGGGCTTCCCGAGGTTGCCCCGGACTGTCGGCGTATCCTCGGTATAGGCTATATCACGGCGTTTCAGGCACTCTCTGAGCAGGGCGTGAGCGTGGGAGTGCTGCTGTTTTTTGTCAATGTCCATAATTGATATAAGAAGCATAAATATCACCGGTTTCAGTATAACACATTCCGCAGGAGATTGCAACCGGCGCACGGCAGTTGACAAATATTCGGAGAATTGTTATAATTGATTTGGGGTAAAAATTATATTAGAGGTGTCACATATGAAAAAAATTATGTCAGTATTATGCGCTGTTTCGCTTATTTCCTGTGTTTCGTGCGGAAGCTCCGGTGGAGGGAGCCAAGGCTGGGAATTTACCGATATGGATATGGACTCCGATAATTGGGTCAGCAACAGCGATTGCGAGGATATCCTTTCCGAAAGCCAGTGCAGGCAAATAACGAAGGAGCTGCGGAGCAGATACGAGAACAATTCCATCTCAGCATCAAGTTCCTCTGTTTCCGGACTTCTCAGCAAGACTATCAGTCTCGAAGAGGAGGGCGATGGAGATTACTATTACCTCGACTACATAAGCGAATTTGATGACCTTTTCAGTGTCAGCGGACATTCCCTGAATGTTGTCGCTTCTGTCGGCTACTATAACGAGAAGGACGGAGATTTCATCGAATTCGAGCTGTATGCCTTCTATGACGCAAGCAAAAGCGATATAGAGGCATGGGAAGAAGAAGAAAGAGACGATATCAAGTACGCCTTCTGCGAACTGGACTTTATAAGAAAATGACATATACAGAAAAGCCTCCCCGATACATTGTACCGGGGAGGCTTTATTTTATTCCAGCTGTTACGCTGTCATATTCGGTTTTGACTTACGGAAGAACTCCGTCAGCAAGCGACCCTTTCAGGCTGCAAGATCAGTCATTTCCGTAGAGCTTTGTGAGACGGGTGAGGTAATCGTAACGATCCTTAGCGTTCTCAACAGCAGCGTCGAAGAGCTTCTCTGCTCTCTCAGGATTGGAGCGAGCGAGTGAGTTGTAACGAACCTCGCCCATGAGGAAGTTCTTGTACTCGTCAACGTTAGGAGCCTTGGAATCGAGGATGAACGGATTCTTGCCTTCCTTCTTGAGCTCAGGATTGTATCTGTAAAGGTGCCAGTAGCCAGCCTCAACAGCCTTCTTCTCCTCAGCCTGAGCAGTAGCCATACCTGTCTTGATACCGTGGTTGATACAAGGAGCATAGCAGATAACGATGGAAGGTCCGTCGTAAGCCTCAGCCTCAGCGAAAGCCTTGATACACTGAGCCATGTTAGCGCCCATTGCAACGTGTGCAACGTAAACGTAGCCGTAGCTCATAGCGATACCGGCGAGATCCTTCTTCTTTACAACCTTACCGGCAGCAGCGAACTGAGCGATAGCGCCTGTAGGTGTGGACTTGGAAGCCTGTCCGCCTGTATTTGAGTAAACCTCAGTATCGAATACGAGGATATTAACGTTCTTGCCCTGAGCGATAACGTGGTCGAGACCGCCGAAGCCGATATCGTAAGCCCAGCCGTCGCCGCCGAAGATCCACTGAGACTTCTTGGAGAGGTAATCCTTCTCCTTGAGGATAGCCTTAGCGTCATCACAGCCGCAAGCCTCGAGAGCAGCAACGAGGTTATCAGTAGCAACAGCATTCTCAGCGCCGTTGTTGTAAGTCTCGAAGTACTTAGCGATAGCTTCCTTTACTTCGGGCTTCTCAGCCTTAGCCTCGAGAGCCTTGACCTTATCAGTTACTCTCTTTCTGAGTGTCTCCTGAGCGAGGTACATACCGTAACCGAACTCAGCGTTGTCCTCGAAGAGTGAGTTGGACCAAGCAGGACCTCTGCCCTTCTTGTTAACTGTGTAAGGAGTTGAAGGTGCGGAACCGCCCCAGATAGAGGAACAGCCTGTAGCGTTAGCGATCATCATTCTGTCGCCGAAGAGCTGTGTAACGAGCTTAGCGTAAGGAGTCTCACCGCAGCCAGCGCAAGCACCTGAGAATTCGAGGAGGGGCTGTCTGAACTGTGAACCCTTGACTGTGTCAGCCTTGAACTTAGCAGCAACCTCGGGCTTCTCGTCGAGAGTTACGCCGTAGTTGAATACTGCCTGCTGATCCATCTGTGAAGCGATAGGCTCCATAACGAGTGCCTTCTCCTTAGCAGGACAAACGTTAGCGCAGACGCCGCAGCCTGTACAATCGAGAGTAGAAACTGTCATAACGAACTTGAGATCGCCGATAGCAGGCTTGAAATCAGCGGACTTTGTGCCGGCAGGAGCCTGAGCGAGCTCAGCAGCAGTCATAGCAACAGGTCTGATTACAGCGTGAGGACATACATATGCACACTGGTTGCACTGGATACACTTGGAAGCGTCCCATGAAGGAACCTTTACAGCGATACCGCGCTTCTCGAATGCAGCAGAACCCTGCGGGAAAGTACCGTCAGCTCTGTCAACGAATGTAGAAACGGGGAGCTTGTCGCCCTTCTGAGCGTTGCAGGGGATCTGGATATTGTTTACGAAGTCCTGGAGGACCTTGTTGTCGCAGGTTACAGGGGGCATACCCATCTGTGTATCTGCACAGTTCTTCCACTCAGCGGGAACGTCTACCTTGACGATGTTCTTGTGACCGGCGTCGATAGCGTTCCAGTTCTTCTCAACAACGTCCTGACCCTTCTTGCTGTAGGAAGCCTCAGCAGCGTCCTTCATGTACTTGAGGGCGTCCTCGAAAGGAATGATGTTAGCGAGCTTGAAGAAAGCGGACTGGAGGATAGTGTTGATGCGGGTACCCATGCCTGTCTCTTCACCGAGCTTAACGCCGTTGATGATGTAGAAGTTGATGTTGTTCTGAGCGATATATCTCTTTACCTGACCGGGGAGGTACTTATCGAGCTCGTCAACGCTCCAGATTGTGTTGAGGAGGAATGTACCGCCGGGCTTGATGTCGGAAACCATATCGTACTTGTCGATGTAGCTCTGATTGTGGCAGGCAACGAAATCAGCCTTGTTGATGAGGTATGTGGACTTGATAGGAGTCTTACCGAAGCGGAGGTGAGAGATAGTAACACCGCCGGACTTCTTTGAGTCATAAGCGAAGTAAGCCTGAGCATAGAGGTCAGTATGGTCACCGATGATCTTGATGGAGTTCTTGTTAGCACCTACAGTACCGTCTGAACCGAGTCCCCAGAACTTGCAGGCTGTTGTGCCGGCAGGAGCTGAATCGGGGTTCTCCTCAAGAGGAAGTGAAAGGTTGGTAACATCATCGTTGATACCGATAGTAAATCTGGGCTTTGTTGTGTTCTTGAATACAGCAACGATCTGAGCAGGAACAGTGTCCTTGGAGCCGAGACCGTATCTACCTGTGAATACAGGGATATCGTTGAACTTAGTGCCCTTGAGAGCTGCAACTACATCGAGGTAGAGAGGCTCGCCGAGTGAACCGGGCTCCTTTGTTCTGTCGAGAACGGAGATTCTCTTAACGCTGTCGGGGATAACTTCAACGAGCTTGGAAGCTACGAAAGGTCTGTAGAGGCGAACCTTAACGAGACCGTACTTGCCGCCGTTAGCGTTGAGGTAGTCGATAGTCTCCTCGATAGTCTCATTTACAGAGCCCATAGCAACGATGATGTGCTCAGCGTCAGCAGCACCGTAGTAGTTGAAGAGCTTATAGTCAGTACCGATGAGGTCATTTACCTTGTTCATGTAGTCCTCAACGATGCCGGGAAGAGCGTCATAGTACTTGTTGCAAGCCTCACGAGCCTGGAAGAAAACGTCCGGGTTCTCAGCAGAGCCGCGGAGAACAGGTCTCTCAGGGTGGAGAGCACGGTCTCTGAATGCCTGAGCAGCGTCCTTGTCGAGGAGATCATAGAGTGTAGCATCGTCCCATGTCTCGATCTTCTGGATCTCGTGAGATGTACGGAAGCCGTCGAAGAAGTGGAGGAAAGGAACTCTGCCCTTGATAGTGGAAAGGTGAGCAACAGCACCGAGGTCCATAACTTCCTGAGCAGAACCGGAGCAGAGCATAGCGTAGCCGGTCTGACGGCAGGCGTAGATATCGGAGTGGTCGCCGAAGATGTTGAGAGCGTGTGAGGATACGCATCTTGCGGAAACGTGGATAACGTTAGGAAGAAGCTCACCTGCGATCTTGTACATATTCGGGATCATAAGGAGAAGACCCTGTGAAGCAGTATATGTAGTGGTGAGTGCGCCTGCGGAGAGTGAGCCGTGAACTGTACCGGCAGCACCTGCCTCGGACTGCATCTCAGCAACTGTAACAGGCTGACCGAAAAGGTTCTTCTTGTCTTTAGCAGACCAGGTGTCTGTGACCTCAGCCATTACTGAGGAAGGTGTGATGGGGTAAATAGCAGCAACATCGGTGAAGGGATATGATACCCAAGCAGCGGCGTTGTTACCGTCCATCGTTTTCATTTTTCTTTTGATAGCCATAGGAAAGACCTCCCAAAGTGATAATAAAGTTAGGCGTTATTCCGGCACCCCTGATTGTGAAAAAGTTAACCGGGTATAACTACTTCTGTTATTATAACACAATTCAGAAATTTTGTAAACACCTTTCCGGCAATAATGTCGCAAATTTATATATAAAAATGAACGCTCATATTTAAGCAATTTGACTATGAAATGCAGTCCGGGAGAGAAAGGCTCAGTGCATAGTGATAGAAGCCCTTGACGCCGGGCTCGATCCGTTGGTGAAATCCTACAGTGAGCGAACCGATTGTTTGTGCATAATGACAAAAATAATGTTCTATTCGGAAAAAATTGGGGTTTCCACTTGACTTGCCCCGGAAAATAAGCTATAATAACCATAGTGTTAAATAATCTTTAATTATTAACACTCGTTTTGTTGTCTCCTTTCTTTTGTTCTACACATATTTATTTTAATTTATCTGTGTCAAAGCAGGGCTTATGCCCTGCTTATTTTTCTTTATCCTGCAAAATAGTATATCAGTCCGAATATCACCGAAGCCGCACTGCCGTAGAGTATCACAGGTCCGGCTATGGTGAATATTTTTGTGCCCACGCCGAGGACGAAGCCCTCCGATTTCGCCTCTATCGCCGACGAGCTCACCGCGTTTGAGAAGCCGGTTATCGGGACGAGCGTTCCTGCGCCGGCGTGTTTCGCGAGCTTGTGGTAAAGCCCAAAGCCGGTCAGTACAACGCTCAGGGCGATGAGTATTATCGAGGTCCATGCGCCGGACTGCACCTTGTCAGCACCGTTCGCGGTAAAAATGTGGGATATCACCTGTCCGAGAGCACAGATGCCTCCGCCCGTGAAGAATGCCACAGGTACGTTCACGGCGCTTTTCGATCTCGGGGAGGCACGGCGGCTCATGCGGTCGTATATTTCCGGGGTAATGTTCATGCTATCAGCTCCTTCTGAGGCTATTATGCCGCGGAATGAGAAAATTATGCAGCATATTGACTTTCGGAAGGCGAGGTGGTATAATACAGTCAGAAAATCATTTTAAGGAGCTGTGACATATGAAAAAATCATTATCAATACTGACAGCCTGTGTGCTCATGACCTGTGCAGCCGTTTCGTGCGGCGACAGCGGAAGCAAGGGTACTGACCCTGATAAGCTCAGATCTGTAGCAAGCTCAACGTTCAAAAGCTTTGACGCTGCACTTACTGAAATTGACTCCAAGGGCTTGAATATCGCCGATGACAAAAAGAAGCCGGTCGTGATAACCTCAAAGGATTCTTATAATACGTCCTATGCAGATGATATGAGGAAAAGTGCGCTTGTTTATTTCAGCAGCCTTTCGGATTACGAATATGTTATATTTATAAAGGATTATAAGGTCGACGGTGTAGCTGTAGCCGACAGCTGGGACAGCCAGTATGTGACCCACTGGAACGATAACGGAGCCGGCGGCAATACGCTTGAAGAATACAGAGCCAGCCTTATGGCAAAGATATCGGAAGAATAACCAAAAACAGGGACGCACATTGTGCGTCCCTTTCGTTTATCGCAAACATTATAGAAAAAAACCGGCTATGTAAGTTCCTGCCGCAGCCGCAAGTGCTACCACTATCAGCGGCAGGCCGGAATACGCGAGCAGGACAGCCGCCGCCGTTCCAGCCGCAGCCGTGATGTAGCTGCCCGTGCTGTAGAATATCGCCGGTATCGTCATTGCACTCAGCACCGCATACGGTACATAGTACAGAAAGCTCCGGAAAAACCTTGACTTTATCTTATTCCTGCAAAAAACGAACGGTATCATGCGGATAAGGTAGGTCACGCCAGCCATTACGATGATATATAATGCAAGTCTCATGCGCCGTCAGCCTCCTCCTTTACCGGGAAGAACAGCGCTCCGAGAGCCGCCGCAGCTACCGCGCTTATTATCATTGCAAAACCGCCTGATACAGCCGTTATGAGGTACCTGAATATCACGCTCAGACCTGCCGCGGCAAGTATCACAAGGAGTACGCTGAGCTGCTTCTTTGCAGGCGGTACGATTATCGCTATGAACATACCGTAAAGCATTATGCCGAGAGCGTTCCTGATATCGGAAGGGAGAAGCTGTCCGGCAGCGGCTCCGAGTGCGGTGCCCGTGACCCAGCCCGCAAATGCGACAGCTATCATGCCGTACATATATGCCGGACGGACCGGCTCCTTCCGGGTCGAGCAGACCGCGAATATCTCATCGGTTATACCGTAAGCAGCGGCGAACCTGTGCGGAACAGAGAAGCCCCTGTCGAGATTTTGCGAGAGGGAAAGGGCCATGAGCGAATACCTGAGATTTATGACGAACTGGACAAGTATCATCTCTATCAGGCTGCCGCAGGCTTCGATTATGTCAACGCCCGCAGCCTGTCCGGCAGAGGTGAGGTTTGCGGCGGATATCACGGTAGCTGCAAGAGGCGAGAGACCTGACTGAACAGCCTTTATGCCGAAGCCGAAGGATACCGAAAGATAGCCGAGAGCTATGGGGATACCGTCATAGGCGCCGCGGGAGAACCAGTTCTTCATCAGTCGGTGACTTCCTCAATGACGAAGCTGCTCTTTTTTCCGGTAGGAGCCTGACTGCTGCTGTCATCGTCCTTTATCTTGTGCTTGCAAGAGGTGAATGCTGCTGCCGTGAGCGCACAGAGAAATGCTGCAATAAATCTTTTCATATTTAACTCCTCCTATCAGTCAAACGGAAGAAAATTCTTCTCATATGAGGTCATATCTCCGCCGTCGGTGCCCGAGGTCATGATAATGTACATCATAAGACCGTCGTATTTCTTCACATAGTAGAACTGCTTAACGGTATAGTTCATCATGGTGTAGTTAGCCGAAAAGCTCTGACGGTAGAAGGTCTGACCGCCGAGCTCGACCTTTTCTACAGGCGAGAAATCACTGTATTCCACGCCGGAGACCGTTCCGAGCTGGTCAATGAGCGATGCGAGGTATTCCTTTTCGTTTATGCTCTTGGCAAGCTTTGAGCCTGTGCTGACCTCGAGGTTCTCGAACATGAATGTGATATTGCGTCCGACATCGTCTCTTGCCGAATAATCGAATATGGCAGCCTGCTTCAGGAGCTCCTCGTCAAGAGCGTTCTCATCGCCGATATAATCGAGACCGATGTTCATCAGCTTCATGAGCTGATCCTCAGTCATAACGGTCCAGTTATCGGGCGTTTTAAAGCTGAAGCCTGCGTATTCGCTGCTGTAGACGCCTTCTTTGCTGATGCTTCCGCGCTTGAAGGAGGTACCCTTTGCTGCCGGAGCATCATCTTCGGCCTCGGTAGCTGCTTCTGTTGCAGCGTCCTCCTTGCCGGGAACACGGAGACCGCCGCTTTCATCGTCGTCGTCTTCGTCCTCGTCCTCATCGTCCATGTCTGCGTCTTCATCGTCATCGGCAGCCTGTGAAGTGGCAGCCTTTGTGGAAGCAGCCTTGTCCTCACTGCTTTCGTCATCGTTTCCGCAGCCTGTGAGCATGGACGCGAGAAGCGTCAGTGAAGCTGCAAGTGCCATTAGTCTTTTCATATTTATCCTCCTTATAATGACCTGTTCCTGAAAGCGGAACACGGTTTTATCAGAAATGTCTTCCGCCGCCGACGTGACCGCCGCTGTGACCTCCGCCATGGTGACCGCCGCCGCCGCTGCTGCTGGTTTCTATCTTGGTCTTAGTAGTATACACGCGTATGAATGTATCGGATCTCTCGCGGAAATTCGTTTTGCCTTTTGCGACATATATGCTGGGATTGGTCTTGTCCTTGAATTTATACTTCTTTCTTATGCAGAGGTAAACTATTGTGTATATCACCAGTCCGATTATAAAGATACAGACCAGCCTTATACGCCTTGAACCGGGCGCTGTATAATCCGTAACATAGAATTTACCGTCATAATTGAAGAAGTATATCCCGTTTTCCTCGTCCTTTTCGTATGCGAAATCTGCCTGAATGTAGTTGTCGTTGTATTTGACCATGAGGTCGCAGAAATTCGTTACCGTCTCAAAGAACCTTTCCGGATCGGGAGTGTAGCTCGATGGCTGGCGATGGAGAGCGTAATCATCGAAGAAATCCTCTGTTCTGCCGCCGTAGATGATGCCGGCTTTGCCGCTGCATGAGAGGTAATCATAGGCATTTGACGAAAGGTCGATGTACATGAGGACGCCGTCGGTGTATTCTTCCCCGGCGCACTGGTCATAGTAATTCGCAGCGAAATCCTCGACTGCATCATCATCACGGTAGGTGCTGTTGATGTAGACGATAATGTTCATTTCGAGCTCCTCAGAGCAGCTCTTTATCCTTTTACGGAGCTGTTTCTCCTGAGCATTGTCGAAGAGATCAGCCTTGTCGTAAAGCTCCGAGAAATTCTTATCGCTTTCAAACGGAACTCTGAGATTGCCCTTGACCGGTCTTATCATGACTATCAGGGTGGAAAGGAAAAAAATAAAAATAAGGGCGAGCAAGTATTCCAATATTATTATCAGTGCCTTCTTCATAGCAGGAACCCTCCGAACAAAAGAGCCATAGCAACTGAAACAGCCGCACTTATCCCGGCACAGAACATCTTGAGCTTCATAACATTCAGCGGCGGAGTTCCGGCGAGCTTGCCGGTCTGACCGTTCACAGCGAATTCATAGACCTTATCCTTATACTTATAGCTCATGAACCACACCGGGAGCATCATGTACTCCCAGTCGGTCTTCACGATGTCGTGCTGATCTATCGAGGGGACTACTATAGTGTAGCCGGTAATGCTGTCGGATATAACGCTGTGGCTCGCGCGGGTGGCACGGTCGCGGATCCTCGGGAAGACTCCCGCCTTGTCAACGTCGTACTTATCCGCGAAAAATCCGCTGAGGTAGGACATCGAGAAGTCCCTGAGCTCGCTGTAATCGAAGGGCTCGATAGCCTCCATGAGGGCATCGTCTATCTTGCTCTCGCCGTCGGCAGGAATGCCCTCGGTACGGACATCGGCCTTGCGGACGATGCGGAATTCCTTTGTTTCGGTGTACCTGTAGCTGCCGCTGGTCCAGTGCCTCACCTTTTTGCCGAGGGCGCTGTAGTCAACGTTGATATTGCAGTCCGCGACCCAGAAAGGGACGTACAGACCGGTCATTTTTTCGAGCTGCTGGCTGCTCCGGAAGTTGCCGGGGACGAACATACGCTTGCATATCCAGCTACGGAACTTTTCCTCTGCCTGTTCCCTTGTGTATTTGAAGCCGATGACCTTTCCCGGCTTGTAATCACCGGTGAGCTTTCCGGCGAGAATGACGGGATTGTGGCAGTAGTAGCAGAAAAGCGCAGTCTGCTGGTCATCGCACATTATATCTGCACCGCAGCTTGCACAGTGGAAGAGGTTCGTATGCTCCTCGAATTCATGTGCGGCAGCTTGTTCAGCGGCGTTGATGCTGTTTTCAGCATTGGCGCAGATTTGCTTTATCGCCTCGACTGTAAAGCTGCTGAGGCAGTATTCGCAGGTCAGCTTCTGGGTGGCCGGGTCGAATTTCAGATCGGCGCTGCAATTGGGACATTTGTATTCAGCCGCGTCCAATTCCATCATCTCCTTTTTAGCGGTTTCACTGATAATACTATATTATCACATTGTTAATGATTTTGCAATAGCCTTTCTTAAAAAAGAGCTGAGAACTAAGAAAGCAGAGAGCAGCAGGGGGACGGCTTCCCCGACGTCCATGCCTTGCGATACGGCACTCCAAAAACGCAGGGGACGCACACTGTGCGTCCCCTTGATGCTTAATACATTAATCCTTGCTGATCTTTCTGAAAAGCTCCTCCATTGCACTTTCAGTTCCCCATGCTCTTCTGACGTCATTGGAATCGAGGATACGAACATGGTGCGTAAACTGGTTCTGCTGCACTTTCCAGCCCTTTTCCTTTGCTATCGTGTTCCACCATATTTTTCCGCCCATTGTGGGAAAGGGGATATTCGGGAAAGAACCCAGTACATTTGGATTGGCTATAATAATATTCAGCGCATTTGCAATTAAATTAGCATTCATATGATCACCCTCTGTTTTTTACATCATTATTATCACAATTATCCCAGCCGCAAGTATGGCGAGACCTATACCGGTTATTATCGGCGAACGCTTCTTCGTGTACTGCATTTCGGTGGTCTCCTCGATCTCCCTTATGCGGAAAGCCTTCGGATTTTTCGGGTTGACCTCAACGGTTACGCTTTCCCCGACCTCATACTTCACGATACTGCTTATGAGCAGGGTATAATACGAACCGGCAACGAGTCTGCCGTTCACCGAATATTCGGCGTTTATCTGTATGCACACATTCGGGTTCCAGCTCTTGCCCTGAATGCGGCGGAGCTTGGTGATAACAGCGTCGCATTCCTCTGTATTGCGGAAAACGAACCTGTCGTAGTAGATATTGACCGTGCCGAGAGCCGTGATTATTATCCCGGTCAGTATCAGCGCAAGTCCCAGCGCAAGCGGATTCATATGCCGTCAGCTCACTTCGTGAAGAACCTCTCGCGTGAGGTGAAGGACTCGCCGGGCTTGACCTCGCTGTAGCCGGAGACCTCAGCCGGAAGACTGAGATTAGGCGCATCTATCATAGCGGTCATAGGCTCGGGACAGAAATAGTGATTGAAGCCGCGGTCGTTCCAGATTATCCAGAACTTGTACTCCTCGGACACCTCATAGCAGAGCTTCTTGCCGCTTGCGATATCCTCAGCGATAACGCCGTGGAACTTCTCGTGGTCGAGGTCGGCGTACTCACCGAAGTACATATCGTTGTCAACGACCTGAAGCACGGGGCACTTGTTGCCGGTCTTGTATTCGAGGTCCCACGGAGTGAGCGAAAGGAGCTGTTCTGTCGGGAGGCAGCGTTCATTGAGCTCGCACTTCTTCCCTATCGGGACTGTCAGGCGGATATCGCTCTCCTTTGCACCGTCAACAAAGGGTGCATTTATCGAGGTATGCGAAGCAAGGGACATCGGGAGTACATTGTCGGCGGACTTGTTTGTGAACTTTATATCCTGTGTGAGACCGTTCTCGGAGAGCGTGAAGGTATACTCAGCCACGAAGGGTACAGGGAGGTACTGGAAGAACTCGTCCTTTTCGTCGTAAACGTAGCGGGTCTTGACCCAAGCGGACTTTTCATCGGAATTATGCTCGACAACCTCGAACACTCTCTTGTGGATAAAGCCGTGGATATGGTTGTTATAGGGAGCCTTCTCATTCACGGGGAGGTGGTACACTGCATCGGAGGTCCTGAGAACGCCGTCAGCGAAGCGGTTCGGCAGGTAGAGCGTGGGGAGCCCCCAGACCTCGGCGGACTGTCTGATAGTATCGGCAGTATTGCTGTCGCTGTAGCGGAAAAACTCCATTCCTGCAATATTATTGCGGAGACGGATAACGTTCGAGCCTATCTCGTAAGCGACAAGGGCTTCATAGCCGCCTGCCTGCAATCTCACGCAGGTAGTACCGTTCCAGTTGATGAGCTGTGTAGAATTGTTCATTTATTATCATTCCTTTCATTTGGCTTGCCGTGGACCGTACTCTTATTATAAACTATTTCAACAAAAATGTCAATAGATACCGAAGAAATACAGTCATAATAAATAGAATGCGGAAACAGCCTTCTGAAAGCTCAAAGGCAGCCCTTTCGGACTGCCTTCGATATATCCAATGAACTTTCTTTTGTATTTACCCTTTATCTTTCTGCTTGTGCTTACTGTATCGGAACGATGCTGTAATTCATTATCTGCCAGATGCCTGATTCAGCGTCATACTGTTCCTCAACGAGGAAGTTTTTGAGCTCGCCGTTGACCGTAGCCTGAGCAGTGAACTTCAGGGTAGTGTCGGTCGATTCGTTGATATAGTAATCGCCTGTGAAGTTGTAAGTGCAGTATTCACCGCCCTCGCGGCAGTAGAGCTTGCCGTCGATATCCTTGTACATGGGGACATCGCCGTTCATCTTGTTGAGGAGATTCTCGCAGAACGTTCCGCCTGCATAGGACTTTATCTCGTTCTCTATCTCGGAAACTGAGGAGTGTCTGCCATTGTTCATAACGCGGTAGTAGTGAACGCTCGCGCCTGTTACGCGGACTATCTGCTCATCGGAGGTGTCAACTCTTACGCCGCCGCCTGCGAGGTTCTCGAAGTCAACTATGCGGTACATTGCATTGTGTGAGTAGGTATAATTATGAGCTTCCTTTGCTTCCTCTGCGGAAGGCTCATGAGCGTTTTCGTAGTCGTATACAAAGCTGTTGAGCTTCCAAGCGCCGCCGTCGCTGACAACGTTTACTGTGAGGTCGATAATTGCGTCACCGGGCTCATAGCACTTGACATATATATCGAAGCTGTCACTGGTAACATTGCCTATCTTAGGCTTTGAGCAGTAGTTGAAGATAGTACCTCTGCCGCCCATAAGCTGATAGAGCTGTCCGTCAAATTCCTTGAATACGGGGGTAGCGTAATCGCCGTCCTCATAGCAGATGCTCTTGTACTTATCATGAATTTCACCTGTGCAAACGCTGTCGAACCAGCTCTGTATATCCTGGAGGCTGTTCTTGAACTCAGCAGCGTTCGGGTCCTCGAGCACCTTGCAGTACATATATGTCACGTCGTCGCTTATCTTTATTTCCTTCCTGTCCTCGCCGTCAACATCAACACCGCCGCAGGCACTGAGACATTCGATACGGGAGAGTGTTCCGAGGAGGTTATATGCGACCTGTATATCGGGAGTTTCGATCTCGAGGTCAGGAGAGTCAGTGATGTCCATATTCGAGATATACCATTTTCCGTCAACGAGGCTGAAATCAAGCTTCAGACCCTTTGTTTTGCCTGCCCATTTCATAGGAACGGAACATCTGAAGTTTTCGCCGTCATAATTGCCTGTTGAAGGCTCGCCGTCGAGCTGATAAACGGGAACTACTTCTTCACCCTTGGAATTATAGTAGAGCTTGCCGTCATTCTCTTTGAAGATGACATTGTCCTTTAAGCCTTCAAGCAGCTTGCCGCTGCAATACTGAGCGATGAAGCCGTTCACATCGTCGATCGAGCTGAATCTTTCGTCAGTTACACGGTAGTATGTCTGTGAAGCGTCTGCGAACTGTACCTCATAGGTGTCGTTCTTGTCTACCTTCACGCCGTAGCCGGAGATGAGGCACTGGATCGTATTGAAGTTTTCCATGCCCTTCTTGGCAACCTCAAGAAGCTCCGCATCTGTGAGGTAGGGTATCTCCTTTTCGCCCTCACCGATGAGGGTAGAGGTCTGTGCAGGTGAGGTAGGAGTTTCTGTTCCGTCTGTTGTCACTGTAGCCATAGGGGTAGTGTCCTTGTCGGACTTCTTACCGCTCTTGCCTATAACGAAAACTGTTCCGGCGATACCGCCTACGAGAGCGAGGCAGGCAGCCATAGCAGCAAATCTGCGCCACTTGGGTCTGCTGTAGCGTTCAACGCCGCTAACCTGATCTTCGCCGCTGTTAAATGTAATATTGTTCTCTCGTTTCATCATATCAAGCTTCTTTTTACTCATAACCAACATCCTCTCTTTTTCTTCTTTAGTCAGCACCGGAATCTCCGCAAGGAGTTCTACTGTTTTTTCATCAGCATTTTCCAGCATATCAAACTCACGTTCCTTATTCATATTCCGCAGCTCCTTTACAGTGTGATACCGGCGTCAGCCAGTGCGACCTTTAATCTTTCGAGAGCTCTTGAAGCTCTCATTCTTACCGCTGAAGCCTTCATTGAAAGCCGTTTCGCGATCTCTCCGGACGAGCGTTCGTAATAATACTTCTGTAGTATTATAGTCGAATCCGGCTCGCCAAGCTCATTGATCTTTGCAATAAGTATATTCCGGGTCTCGTTTCTGTCGGAATCCGCTTCGATATCGGTGTCCGCGCTCATATTCATGAATGCTTCTTCTGCGTCGTCCGTCATATGTCCGGCTCTTGCCGTAAGACTATGGAAAGCGTTTATTGCACGGCGCTTTGCAACAGTCCCGATGTAACCCTTCATATCTCCGGAGAAGCTGCTTGCTGTATCGTATCCGAAGAAAACATCTGCGAAAATGTCGCTGACGCATTCCTCGATATCCTCGCGTGAGGCAGCGCTCCTCAGTTTGTTGTAAACTATTGCATAAACGTAGTCGCAGTAGCCTTCAAACAGCTTGTCATAGGCTTCTTCCGGCGACTTCTTGTATAACTTACAGTATTCTGTACCGGTCATATGAGAACCTCCGTATTTATTGAAAGTGTTCCATGGATTTGTGCTTTCATACATAACATTCAAGTGACAGAGAGGAAGTGTCACAGGAATTTGAAAATTTTTTCAGAAATTTTTTCAGAAGAAAATATCGTAGGGGGGCGATGCCCTCATCGTCCCGCCTGGATCAAGGATAAACCTGCGGCGTCTGCAAAAAACGGCAGATAAAAAAGGGCACGTCTGAAACGCGCCCTTGTATCGTTATATCTGTGCGGAGTAGTTAGGAGCTTCCTTAGTGATATAGATATCGTGGGGGTGGCTCTCCTTGAGACCTGCACCTGTGATGCGAATGAACTTTGCCTTTTCGTGGAGCGTGGGGATATCAACGCAGCCGCAGTAGCCCATACCGGAACGTATTCCGCCGACGAGCTGGAATATAGTATCGGCAAGCGAGCCCTTGAAAGGTACACGGCCCTCAACGCCCTCGGGAACGAGCTTCTTAGCGCCCTCCTGGAAATATCTGTCGGTTGAGCCGTTAGCCATAGCACCGAGACTTCCCATACCGCGGTAAACCTTGAACTGACGTCCCTGATAGATCTCGGTCTCGCCGGGAGCTTCAGCGCAGCCTGCAAGGAGTGAGCCGAGCATTACAACGTTTGCACCGGCAGCGAGAGCCTTGACGATATCGCCGCTGTACTTGATACCGCCGTCAGCGATAACGGGTATGCCGTACTTCTGGGCAACGCAGGCAACGTCATAGACCGCTGTGATCTGCGGAACGCCGATACCTGCAACGACACGGGTCGTACAGATGGATCCGGGACCGATACCTACCTTGAGGCAGTCTGCACCGGCTGCGATAAGAGCCTCGGCAGCCTCAGCAGTAGCGATATTTCCGGCAATAACGGGGATATCCGGGAAAGCCTCCTTGACCATTTTCAGGCACTTGATGATGTTAGCGCTGTGGCCGTGAGCAGAATCGAGAACGAGAACATCGACCTGAGCGTCGATGAGAGCCTTGGCTCTTTCGAGAACGTTTGCGGTAACGCCGATAGCGGCGCCGCAGAGGAGTCTGCCCTTGCTGTCACGGGCAGAGTTGGGGTACTGAACGGACTTCTCGATATCCTTTATAGTGATAAGACCCTTGAGGTAGCCCTCCTCGTCAACGATGGGGAGCTTCTCGATCTTGTGGGCACGGAGTATCTCCTGAGCCTCATTGAGGGTAGTGCCGACAGGAGCAGTAATGAGGTTGTCCTTTGTCATGACCTCTGATATCTTAGCCTTGAAGTCGGTGAGGAAGCGCATATCGCGGTTTGTGATGATGCCGACGAGCTTTCCGCTGCCGTCGACTATCGGAACGCCGGAGATCTTGAATTTGCCCATGAGCTCATCAGCGTCAGCAACGATATGATCCTCGGTAAGGGAGAACGGGTTGACGATAACGCCGTTTTCGGAACGCTTTACCTTATCGACCTCGTCAGCCTGCTGCTCGATAGACATATTCTTGTGAATGATACCGATACCGCCTTCTCTTGCGATAGCGATAGCCATGCGTGAATCGGTCACCGTATCCATAGCGGCAGTCATGATAGGGGTATTGAGCCTTACGGTCTTTGTAAGCTGCGTACCGAGCTGTATCATGTTAGGGGTAACGTTGGATTCAGCCGGGATAAGCAGGACATCGTCGAAGGTAAGACCCTCTTTCTGGAATTTACTGTTCAAATCGGTCAGCATAATTTTTCCTCCTTACAAATCGAAATTATTAACTTATATATTAGCATTTTTTGCACGGTATGTCAAGTATATAAGGGGGTATATACTCATAAAAATTGCCTGTAAAATCGGACCGTTTTTTGTCGAAAAAGCAATTTGGTGCGATAAAGCTTTAAAAGGACTGCGGGACAGAGCCTTTACGAGCTGCTCTGCTGACTGTCCGCGTAGGCAATGAGTATCAGCGAGGCATCGCGGGCGTCGATCATTCCGTCACCGTTCATGTCGGCGTTTTTCTTCTGCAAGGCCGTGAAACGCTGACCTTGTACCTCACTGTCGGCGTATTCCTTCAGCACGGCGCTCGCATCGGCAGCCGTCAGCAGACCGTTGAGGTCGGCGTCCCCGGACATTTCCCCGTGGTTCTTGCGGAAGGCTATCCCGAGCCCCGAAGCGTAGCTCTCGGCAGCACCTCCGGCGTTTCCGAGTATCATGAAGCCGGAAATATTCTCAGAAGCCGAGCTCCTGATATCGTAGCGCATACCGGCAGCCTCCGAGCCTATGGAGGTGACTGAGTCCGGGATATCGAGCAATTTCAGCGAGGTGCAGCCGTAGAAAGCCTTATCTCCGATAATCTCCGTCTTTCCGGGGAGCTCCGCCGAGGCAAGAGCCGTGCAGGAGAAGAAGCATTTTTCCGGGATAACCTTTACGGCTTCCCCGAGGTCGATCTCGACAAGGGAGGTGCAGCTCATGAAGCAGCCCTCACCGATATCCGACAGCGTATCCGGGAGCTGTGTACGTTCAAGTCCTATGCAGCCGGAAAAGGCGTAATTTCCGATGGCCTTGACGCTGTCGGGCAGCTTGACGTAGGTTATTTCCGTGTTGCAGAAAAAGACCTTGTCCCCGATCGAGGTCACTGTATAGCCTTCGAGCTCCGCAGGCACGGTAAAACCGTTCGCAGCACCATCGGCAGCAGTTATCTCAGCCGTTTTGAGCTTTTCGTCCGTGACCCGATAGGTATAAGTCACGCCGTCATAAACAGCGGTGCGGGAGGTCTCCCCGTCCGCGGCGGCAATTCCGGGAGCACAGCAGAAAAGGACTGCGGCAGCCGTCAGAACAGCGGTATATCGCTTCATATCATATCTCCCTGCGGCAGATACCGCCGCTGACCATAACAAGCACGGGCTCGGACATGAGGTCGAGAGGGTTCTCGCCGGCACGGTAGAGCTGAATGTCAGCGTCCTTGCCGATATCGAGCGAGCCTGTTTCCTCGTCGATGCCGAGTATCTCAGCCGGAGCAATGGTTATCGCCCGGACAGCCTCGTCAAAGGTGAGACCGCCCTTGACCGCAGCCTGTGCGGAAAGCGGAAGGTACTGTATCGGGATAACGGTATGGTCAGTGCATATCGCGAGCTTCACGCCGTTTTCGTGCATTACGGCAGCGTTTTTCAGCTCAAGTCCGCGCATTTCGGGCTTGCAGCGGTCGCAGATGACGGGGCCGCAGATGACAGGGAGCTCCTCGCCGGCGATGATATCCGCGATCTTATAGCCCTCCGTAGCGTGTATCAGTACCGCATCGAGCGAAAACTCCTTTGCGATACGCATGGCAGTGCAGATGTCATCGGCACGGTGACAATGGAAGAAAGCCTTCTGCTTGCGGTCGAGGAGCTGCATGAGAGCCTCGCACTTGATGTCGTACTCCGGCGGATCGTAGTTCTCGCTGTCGGAGTAGTAGCTGTCCATATCGTGAACATAGCGCTTTGCCTTGTAGAGACCCTCGCGGATTATCGCGGCAACAGCCATGCGCGTGATAGGAGTCTCGTCCTTGCCGTTGTAGACGTTCTTGGGGTTCTCGCCGAGGGCAAATTTAATGCCGCAGTTCATTATGAGCATATCGTCGATGCGTCTGCCGGCAGTCTTTATGGCACAGATCTCGCCGCCGCAGGGATTAGCGCTCCCGGGACTTGACGCAACAGCGGTGATACCGCGCATACGCGCCTCCTCAAAGCAGCGGTCAAAGGGGTTGATACCGTCTACCGCTCTCATCTGGGGAGTGAAAGGGTCGGTGGATTCATTGCAGTCGTCACCCTCGAAATCGAGGCCGTCCTCGAGGATACCGAGGTGGGTGTGGGCGTCGATGAAGCCGGGGAGGAGCATACCTCCGGCGGCATCAATGGATTCCTCGGGGATAAGGGTGGGAATGCCCTCGCCCATATCCTCGATCTTGCCGTCCTTCACGGACAGCCAGCCCTTGGGGATAACTCCCCTGCCGGACATAGTGTGTATCTCAGCGTTGTAAATAAGCATATTTTTCTCCGTTATCATTATTTGAACTGTCAGCAGCGGCTCGCGTTACTTCTTTATAGCCGCTGCGATCTGTTCGGCAGTCTGAATGGGACTGTCAGCGCAGGTTATGTGGATATTCGAGTGTCTGAGGTAGACCTCGCGGCGCTGGTCGTAGAGGGCTTTCAGCTCCTCCTTTGTGGAGTTCACCACGATCGGACGGTTCGTATCGTCCTTGATGCGCTCATAGCAGACCTCGAACGGTACATCGAGGAAGACCACAGCGCTGGCGGATTCGACAGCAGCCCTCGCGGTATCGGGATTGAGCATAGCACCGCCTCCGCAGGCTGCAACGACCTTTTTCCCGCACAGGGACTTCACTATCTCAGCCTCGGCACTGCGGAAGAAGGGCTCGCCCTTCTGCGCGAATATCTCGGGTATGGTCATATCGAACGTCCGGACGATGAGGTCGTCGGTATCGGTAAAGCCGCAGCCGAGCTTTTTCGCGGCGAGCTTACCGGCAGTTGATTTTCCGCAGCCCATAAAGCCGCATAAAAATACAGTCATATCATTCACCTTTGCTTGGTTTGATTTTGCAGAGGACGATGCCTGCATCGTCCAGCCTTAATTCATAATAGACCTGTGGGCTGATGTGGGATCAGCCCCTGCTTGGAACTGTTCAAAGCGACAGTTTGACCAGCGGCACCCATTCGTCCTCGATCATTTTCTCGCCTGTGAGCACGAAGCCGTGCCGTTTGTAGAAAGCGATGCCGCGATCATTGTATTCGAGAGCCCATAGCCAGTTCACGCCCAGCTCGTTCACCGCGAAGCTGAGCAGTTGAGCACCGATGCCGCTGCTCTGAAACTGCGGCTCAACGTAGAGCTTGACGAGCTCGCTGCCGTTCACTCTCATCATGCCCTTGACCACACCGCCGTCCTCGTAAACATAGGTGTTCAGCAGCTCCTCGGAGCCCTCGGAGTATTCCGCGGCGGTATCAAGGACGTTCAGCTCGCCGAAGTAGAAAGGGTCGTTGCGGAAGAACGGGTAGAAGTTCACGCGGTAATTTGTAACTATCATCTCGGCTATGCGCGAGGCATCAGCCGGAGTTGCTTTTCTTATCATGCGTCACGCTCCTGTTTGCATCTTCGTTTGTGGTAAACTGCCGTGAGCGAAAGCAGACAACGCCCTTCTCACGGACTAAGCGAGCTTGCGAGCGGCATCGTAGAAGGGTCAAGCGTCACGCTCCTGTTTGCATCTTCGTTTGTGGTAAACTGCCGTGAGTGAAAGCAGACAACGCCCTTCTCGCGGACTAAGCGAGCTTGCGAGCGGCATCGTAGAAGGGTCAAGCGTCACGCTCCTGTTTGCATCTTCGTTTGTGGTAAACTGCCGTGAGCGAAAGCAGACAATGCCCTGCTCACGGACTAAGCGAGCTTGCGAGCGGCATCGTAGAAGGGTCAAGCGTCACGCTTGTTCATGGCTTCAACAGCATCTTCAACTTCGAGAATTATCTGATCGACATAGCCGTCATCAAATTCAGCGCCGTACCATATCTCGTGTGCCCTCACAGCCTGATAAACGAGCATTGCGGCGCCGCCCACAGCGGTCTTGCCCATTGCGCGAGCCTTTTTCATCAGCAGGGTCTCCTTGGGGTTGTAGATGACGTCAAAGACGCTGCCGCAGTCCTCGATCACCTTGTCGCTTACCGCACAGGCGTCCACCTTGGGGAACATTCCCACGGGAGTTGCGTTTATGAGGAGGTCGAAGCAACCATTCAGCTCTGATATGAGCTCGATTCTGATAGAAGTGCCGGGACACTTCTCAAGTATTTCAGTTACAAGTGCCTGTGCGGTCTTAACGTCCTGCGGGATTACCGCGAGGGTGATAGTACCGCCGTGCCTTGCGACCTCAATGGCGATCATGCGTCCGACACCGCCGCAGCCCAGTATTGCGACTTTCCCGCCGAGAGGAAGCCTCTCAGCCGAGCGTACAAAGCCGTCACAGTCGGTATTGTAGCCGATGAGCCTGCCGTTCTTGTTGTCGATGCAGTTGACAGAGTTGTAGCGCAGTGCGCTCTCGCCCAATTCGTCTGTAAGGCTTATCACAGCCTGTTTGTGGGGGATAGTCACGTTCAGACCGCTGAACTCCCTGAGACGCTCGGGAGAGCTCAGAAGCTCCTCGGGAGCGATGTCAACAAGCTCGTAGGTGCAGTCGGACAAGCCGCTGTAATCAAAGAGCTTTTCGTGGATAAGCGGGGACATCGAATGTCCGAGAGGGTGACCGATAAGTGCGTATTTTTTCATTTTTTACTCCTGCTCAATTAAAGATTTTCGAGTGCTTCAGCGCTGTCTATATTAATAAGTGTCACATCGGAAAGAGTCTTTTTCACAAGTCCTGTCAGGGTCTTTCCCGGACCGAATTCAACGAAGCGGTCAGCACCGTCCGCCTGCATAGCTGCGAGCTCCGAGGTGAAGCGGACCGGCGAAACGATGTGCTTTGCAAGGAGAGCCGGCATATCCGAGAAATCAGTGAGCTCACCGCCGGTGACGTTGGAATAGTACCTAACTGCCGGTGCTGCGAAGCTTATGCTCTTTGCCGCCTCATAGAAAATATCAGCGGCAGGCTGCATGAGCTTTGAGTGGAAAGCGCCTGCGACATTGAGGGGGACCACTCTTGCTTTCAGCTCCTTGAATACCTCGCTGACCTCCGCGATACCCTCGGGAGTTCCGGCGATAACGGTCTGTACCGGGGAGTTGTAGTTCACGGCGGCAACGTAATTCTTGGCGGCATTGCAGACCTCCTCGACCTTTTCGGGAGCTATCTTCATAATGGCAGCCATTGTGCCTACGCTCTGTCTGGCAGCCTCCTCCATAGCCTCTGAACGTGCCTTGATAAGGCGGAATGCGTCCTCGAGAGTCACCATTCCGGAGGCGTACATCGCAGCGTATTCGCCGAGGGAGTGACCTGCAACGCCGTCAAAGGTGAAGCCCTTTGCCTGAGCAGCCTTCAGTGCGGCGATAGAGTTCGCCATAACGGCAGGCTGGGCGTTCACGGTACGGGCGAGCTCCTCGTCGGTGCTGTCGAAGCAGATAGCTTTGAGGTCCCTGCCGAGGATATCGGAGCCTGCGGCGTAGACCTCGTCAAGCTCGGGAAATGCTTCGAGAAGCTCCTTTCCCATGCCGGGGAACTGCGAACCCTGTCCGGAAAATAGTGAAATTGTCATAATGGAAAACATCCTTTCTGTATGTAATATACAAATAGTTGGTGAAAATCTCTAAAATACAGGGAGTATTTTTGTGAGAATGGACGATAATTTGTTATTGCAATGTCAAAGTCCTAAAATAAACTTGCAAAA
Source organism: Ruminococcus flavefaciens (assembly GCA_902777125.1). GTDB lineage: Bacteria > Bacillota > Clostridia > Oscillospirales > Ruminococcaceae > Ruminococcus. The sequence goes on along the minus strand of CACYSQ010000006.1, from coordinate 31,921 downwards.
ACACCGGAAATGATTTACAATATATTATGTGTGGTCATGTCCACAATATATAATAACATAAAAATCCGGTTTTTACAACCTTTATTTTATTAATTTTCTTTAAAGGATTGATTTTTTATGGGTATCAACATTCTGGCTATGGGGAATTACGTCCCCGATCAGAAACTCAAAAACGATGATCTTACCCGATTTGTTGAGACGAACGATGAGTGGATAAGGACCCGCACCGGCATCATCGAAAGACCTATGGCGGGCTGGGAGCCTACATGGTATATGGGTAAAAAGGCTGCGGAGGCTGCTGTTAAAAAGGCAGGGATCGACGTAAGTGAGATCGGTCTGGTCATTTCGTGTACGGCGACCTCGGATTTCCATACCCCCAGTATGGCAAGCATCATTCAGAACGAGATCGGCGCTGTCAACGCCGGTGCCTTCGACCTCAACGCCGCCTGCACAGGCTTCGTTTACGCACTCGATACCGCAAGGAGATTCGTCGAAACGGACGACGGACTGAAATACGTCCTCATCGTCGCAAACGAGGCTCTTTCGAGGTTCCTCGACTTCACCGACCGTTCATCGTGCATTCTCTTCGGCGACGGCGCTGCTGCTGCGGTAGTTGAAAAGAGCAGCAAGCTCTATTCCTCGGTGCTCGGCTCTGACGGAAGCGGCGGAAAGCTCCTCTGTGCCCGTGCCCTTGCACAGGTCCCCGAGCTGGCAACTGATGCCCCGGAGGACTTCACGGACGAGTTCCCCGATATGCCCCTCCACAAGCTCTTCCAGAACGGCAAGGAGGTCTATAAGTTCGCGACCTCGATACTGCCTAAGTCCTTTACCCTTGCCGCCGACAAGATAGGCATGACAAAGGACGATATCGACTGGTTCGTACCGCATCAGGCAAACATAAGGATAATAGAGACCGCCGCGAAAAAGCTCGGCGTTCCTATGGATAAATTCATCGTCACCCTCGACCACTTCGGCAATACATCAAGCGCCTCGATACCTCTCGCACTGAACGAGGGCATCGAAAAGGGCCTTATCAAGCGCGGTCAGAAGCTTGCGCTGATAGGCTTCGGTGCAGGTCTGACATACGGTGGCATCATACTTGAATACTAACAGCACTCTGTAGGGGACGGCGTCCCGACGTCCCACGGTACTTATGGGCTGCCAAGGACGTCAGCCCCTACAAAATCTCAATTAAGGAGAATTACTATGAAAACAAGGATAACTGAGCTTCTGGGCTGCCAGTACCCCATTATTCAGGGCGGTATGGCTTGGGTAGCCGAGCACACTCTCGCTGCTGCCGTTTCAAACGCAGGCGGCGTAGGACTTATCGCAGGCGGCAATGCCCCCATTGATTACCTCCGCGAGCAGATAAGACTCTGCAAGGCGGCTACGGATAATCCCTTCGGCGTGAATATCATGCTCATGAGCCCCAATGCCGATGACCTCGCACAGCTCGTCATTGACGAGGGCGTGAAGGTAGTCACCACCGGCGCAGGAAATCCCGGAAAATATATCCCCGCATGGAAGGAAGCCGGCGTTAAGGTCATTCCCGTTGTGCCCTCCGTTGCACTCGCAAAGAGAATGGAACGTGCAGGTGCGGACGCTGTTGTTGCTGAGGGAACCGAGTCCGGCGGCCATATAGGCGAGAACACTACCATGTGCCTCGTCCCGCAGGTCGTTGACGCTCTGGAGATACCCGTTATCGCTGCCGGAGGTATCGCTGACGGCAGAGGTATGGCAGCGGCATTCATGCTCGGTGCCGAGGGCGTTCAGATAGGAACACGCTTCCTCGCCTCTGAGGAGTGCCAGATCCACCCCACCTTCAAGGAGCTCGTCGTAAAGGCAAAGGACACCGACAATATCGTTACAGGACGCTATACAGGTCACCCCTGCCGCAATATCAAGACCAAGTTCGCAAAGCAGCTCGCTAACGGCGAAAAGGAAGGCACTATCTCGCCGGAGGAATTCGAGAAGCTCACAGTCGGCGCTCTCAGGAGAGCAGTCGTTGACGGCGATGTGGAGAGCGGTTCGTTCCTCTGCGGAGCAATTTCGGGCATGATAAACGACATAAAGCCCTGCAAGGACATCATCGAAGACATTATGACAGGGGCAGAAAAACTGCTCGCAAAATAAATATGTAGGGGCTGATGCCTACATCAGCCCACGATGTTCATTTCGTTCCCGCGGGGCGATGTGGGCATCGCCCCCTACCGCCTTCGTGCGCACACTGTGCGCCCCTACAATAAATTCAAACCAATATCGGAGGAAATATTATGCCAGTTGCACTTATTACCGGAGCTTCCCAGGGTATCGGCGCTTGTATCGCCAAGAGACTCGCAAAGGACGGCTTCGATGTTGCTATAAACCACTACCCCAGCGACGGTGACAGGGAAAAGGCTGTCGCTGTTGCGGAGGAATGCCGTGCTCTCGGAGCAAAGGCTGAGATATTCGCTGCGGACGTTTCAAAAATGGCTGACTGCGAGGCTATGGTCAAGGCTGTAAAGGAGACCATGGGAAGCATCGAGGCTCTCGTCAACAACGCCGGCATCACCAAGGACAAGCTCCTTGCCCGTATGGACGAGGCTGACTACGACGCTGTTATCGCTGTCAATCAGAAGAGCATCTTCAATATGCTCAAGCAGACCTGTCCCGTCATGATGAAGCAGAAGTACGGACGTATCGTCAATGTTTCGTCGGTTGCAGGTCTCTACGGCAACCCCGGACAGATAAACTATTCCGCCTCAAAGGCTGCTATCATCGGTATGACCAAGACTATCGCCAAGGAATACGGCAAGAAGGGTATCGCCTGCAATGCCGTTGCACCCGGACTTATCCGCACACCTATGACGGACGTTCTCTCCGATGAGGTAAAGGCAAAAATGCTCGAAGCGGTCGCTATGAAGCGCTACGGTGAGCCTGAGGAGATAGCCTCCGTGGTATCTTTCCTCGTTTCGGAGGACTGTTCCTACGTCACAGGACAGGTCATCGAGATATCCGGCGGACTCTCCATGTAATGCGTGATCTATCTGTACGCAATACGGACGCAGGATTGATCGTAGGGGCGAGTTCCGCTCGCCCGCTGACTGCCTGATGATTTACGGGCGCACGGAATGCGCCCCTACAAACAGCACATTGTATTTCAGAAGAATTGGAAGGATTTTTTATGAGCAGAAGAGTTGTTATTACCGGTCTGGGAGCAGTTACTCCCCTCGGTACAGGCGTTGACAAATTCTGGAAAGGCATAAAAGCAAACAAGCTCGGCATATCGTTTATTGACGCATTCAACACTGAGCGCACAGGAGTAAAGATCGCAGGCGTTGTCCGCGATTTCAACGAGGAGGAATATTTCGATGTTCCCGGCTGCTTCGACAAAAAGGAAGCCCGCCGCATGGATACCTTCACGAAATATGCTCTCATTGCGGCTCATGAGGCTCTCGGCGATGCCGGGACCGACCTCAGTGACCTTGACCCCTACAGGGTCGGCGTTCTCGTGGGAAGCGGCATCGGCGGCATTGACCTCACTCTCTCGGAGTACACAAAGTTCCTCGAAAAGGGACCCTCGAGAATGTCCGCTTTCTATATCCCCATGATGATAAGCAACATGGCTGCCGGTACCATCGCAATGAAGACCGGCTTCAGAGGCGCTAATTTCGACATAACCACAGCCTGCGCCACAGGTACTCACTCCATAGGCGAGGCTTTCAGAAAGATCAAGGACGGCTACCTCGATGCTGCCATTGCAGGCGGTACCGAGAGCACGAACGTTGAGTTCACCTACGGCGGATTTTCCAATATGAAGGCTCTCTCAAAGTCCTCCGATCTCGAAAGGGCTTCCATTCCCTTCGACAAGGAGAGGAACGGCTTCGTTCTCGGTGAGGGCAGCGGTATCGTAGTCCTCGAGGAGTACGAACACGCAAAGGCAAGAGGCGCCAAAATATACGCTGAGGTCGCCGGTTACGGTGCTACCTGCGATGCCTACCACATGACATCGCCTATGCCGAGCGGTGAGGCTGCCGGAATGGGCATGACCCTCGCGATGCAGGAGGCGGGTCTCACACCTGCCGACGTTGACTACATCAACGCTCACGGCACCTCCACAGGTCTCAACGACAAGTACGAGACTGCCGCTATCAAGAACGCATTCGGCGAATACGCACACAGCGTGAAGATAAACTCCACAAAGTCCATGATAGGTCATCTTCTCGGCGCTGCCGGCGCTGTTGAGGCTATCGTGTGCGCCAAGACCATTCAGGAGGGCTTTATCCACAGGACAGTGGGCTACAAGGTCCCCGACGAGGAATGCGACCTCGATTACTGCGTAAACGGAAATATCGAGCAGGAGGTAAGAGCTGCCCTTTCCAATTCACTTGGCTTCGGCGGTCATAACGCTACCCTCTGCTTCAAAAAAATAAACTGACAAGGAGAGGCATAAGATGAGTGAGATATTCGGAATAGTTGATACTGAGATCATTGAAAAGCTTGCTGACATCATCAACAGGAAGGAGCTCTCTGAGCTCACCATTGCCGACGGCGACAAGACCATAACCCTGAAGGGCAGAAAATGTCTTCCGCCTCCGCCGCAGATGCCTTTCATGGGCGTTCCGGCAGCTCAGTCCGCACCCGTTCCGGCAGAGGAAAACCTCTCAGCCTCCGAGGCTGAGGCAGCCGGCGAGATAAGCGGAAAGCTCGTGAAATCGCCTATCGTAGGCACTTTCTACGCTGCACCCTCACCCGATAAGCCGCCCTTCGTAAGAGTTGGCGACGAGGTCAAGAAGGGCGACGTCATCATGATAATCGAATCCATGAAGCTCATGAACGAGATACAGTCCGACTATGACGGCATCGTTGACCGCATACTCGTTTCCGACGGTCAGGCAGTCGAGTTCGACCAGCCTATCATGGTAATAAAATAATGAAGCTTTCCGACCTGAGATACATCACTCAGGAGAATATCGACGAGGCACATATCAACATCACCTCGCCGGATATGTACACGGAGGCAAGGGAATACAATATCCATATGCTCCGTATGCGCCGCAGGAAATTCATGCTCCTCTGCGATTTCTGGGGAATGTTCGGCATGAACCTCTTGCTCATACCGATAATACTGCTGTTTTCCCTCAATTACAATACCACGCTCCTGAAGCTCGCCGGAGCACCGCTTGCACTGTCATTCGTGCTGCCGTTCGTGTTCTGGGGGCTCTACGGGTACTTCCTCTTCTACAGGAAGCTGCTCGACTGGCGCGTTACCCTGCTGATATCGGCACTGCTGATACCTGCGGGACTGCTCTTTGCGGTAACAACAGCCGTGAACACCTTCATCACATGGTATATGCGGAGGACTAAGACGCAGATAGAGGAGGACGTTGGCTATCCGGAATTCGTCGAGCTCAGTACGACCTTCATACGCGATGAGGTCGAGGAGCAGATGGAGACCTATTCCAAGACCTACATCAAGCCTTCCGAGGACGACGGCAGCTTCCTCTTCAACAACGATATAGCCGGCATCACCGCAGAAGATTCCGGAATGAATGATATCAACGAATTATAACGGAGGTCAGTTATGGCTGATATACTTATGAATAAGGAACAGATAATGGAGGTAATTCCTCACCGCGACCCTTTCCTCCTCATTGACGAGATAGTCGATATGGAGGTCGGCGTTAAGGTACACGCAAGGAAGTACATCAAGGAGGAGGACTTCTGGTTCAAGGGACATTTCCCCGGATATCCGGTAACTCCCGGCGTTCTCATGGTCGAGATGCTCGCTCAGGCAGGCGCCGTTTGTATGCTCTCGAAGCCCGAATTCAAGGGCAAGATTGGACTTTTCGGCGGTATCGACAAGGCTAAGTTCCGCAGACAGGTAGTACCCGGCGATGTTCTTGACCTCGAGGTCGAGATAATCCGTCAGCGCGGACCCGTCGGGACCGGCAAGGCTCTCGCTTCAGTAGGCGGCGAAAAGGCTGTATCCTGCGAGATAACCTTCGTTGTGGCAGACGGCGACAAGAACTGATAGCTTCGGATCGTGCAGGGCGCTTTCCGAGCGCCCGGTCTTTCAAAAAATGCTGTTTTCAGGCGGGCGAGCGGAACTCGCCCCCTACAGACATTAAATCCTTCCAAGGAGATATATAAATGTTCAAGAAAATTCTCATCGCCAACAGAGGCGAGATAGCAGTGCGTATCATAAGAGCCTGCCGTGAGCTCGGAGTACGGTGCGTAGCCGTTTATTCCACTGCGGACAGGAATTCCCTCCACGCACAGATAGCCGATGAGGCAGTCTGCATAGGCCCTCCGGCGACCAAGGACAGCTACCTCAATATGGACGCTGTTATACAGGCGGCTCTGAATACCGGCGCGGAGGCTATACACCCCGGCTTCGGCTTCCTCTCGGAGAACGCTGAGTTCGCAAGGAAATGTGCCGAATACGGTCTTGTGTTCATAGGTCCCTCACCCGAGGCTATCGAGCTTCTCGGAAACAAGGCTGCCGCAAAGGAGACCATGGCTGCCGCAGGTGTACCCGTTATCCCAGGCTCAAAGGGAGCAGTCGCCTCTATCGAGGAGGCGAGGGCTTTCGCGGAAAAAGCAGGCTATCCTGTGCTCGTAAAGGCTTCCGCAGGCGGCGGCGGACGCGGTATACGCCGTGTGGACCTCCCCTCAGAGCTCGAGGCTCAGATGACTGCCGCACAGCAGGAGGCTGAGAAGTTTTTCGGCGACAGTGCCGTATATATCGAGAAATTCCTCATAAATCCCCACCATGTCGAGATACAGATAATCGCCGATCAGCACGGCAACTACATCTACCTCGGTGAACGCGACTGCTCGATGCAGCGCCGTAACCAGAAGATAATCGAGGAATGCCCCAGTCCTATCGTTGACTGCGAGCTGAGAAAGAAAATGGGCGAGGCTGCTGTTACTGCCGCAAAGCAGTGCAGGTACGTCAATGCAGGCACTATTGAGTTCCTCGTTGACGAGTCCCACAATTTCTACTTCATGGAGATGAATACCCGTATACAGGTCGAGCACCCCATTACCGAGGAGGTAACAGGCTTCGATCTTGTAAAGGCTCAGATAGAGATAGCAGCAGGACTTCCGCTGAAGGTCGCACAGAGCGATATCAAGCTCCGCGGTCACGCTATCGAGTGCCGTATCAATGCCGAGAACCCCAGCCTTGACTTCCGTCCCTCACCGGGAACGATAACCGCACTGTATATGCCGGGTGGTCCGGGAATAAGGATAGACGGCGCTGTTTATCAGGGCTATACCATTACCCCCTTCTACGATTCCATGATAAGCAAGCTCATCGCTCACGGCTCGGACCGCGAGGACGCTATCCGCAAGATGAAATGGGCGCTTTCTGAATTCATCGTGGAGGGCGTGGATACGAATATCGAGTTCCAGCTTGAAATGATAACCTGTCCGGAATTCCGCAGCGGAGCCTATGACATAGGCTTCCTGAACCGTTACATGGACAAGAGAAAAGCCGGAAAGCAGTGACCGGAAGGGGAAGATGTTCCGCATCGCCCCTTAGTTCAAAGTGCATATTATGTGGGAAGCCGTTAGCAGCGGCGTTCCCTGCTCTCAATTCTCAATTCTTTTGGAGTGGTGAATAAAATTGTTTGAAGATTTCTTTGATGTCGTGAAAAAGCGCTTCAACGGCAGCGACGACGACTACAAGCCGCCGATGTTCAAATGTCCGAGATGTCAGGATACAAGTCCGCTCTCAAAATACGAGGAGCTGCACAGGGTTTGTCCCAAGTGCAACTACCACGGCAGACTCTCCGCGCGTGAGCGTATCGCAATAACTGCGGACAGGGACAGCTTTCAGGAGTTCGACAGGGATATGAAGAGCCTCAATCCGATAGATTTCCCGGATTATGACGAGAAACAGGCTGAACTCCGCGAGAGCACCGACCTTAATGACGCTATAATCACGGGTACGGCTACTATAAAGGGCTCACCAGTCGTTATGGGCATCATGGATTCGCGCTATATGATGGGCAGTATGGGAAGCGTTGTCGGCGAAAAGGTCGCGAGGGCTTTTGAATACGCCACTGAAAAGGGACTTCCGGTAGTAATGTTCACTGCTTCGGGCGGTGCGCGTATGCAGGAGGGCATAGTTTCGCTCATGCAGATGGCTAAGACCTCCGGCGCGGTAAAGCTCCACAGCGATGCCGGCGGACTTTACATATCCGTTATGACCGACCCCACAACAGGCGGTGTTACGGCAAGTTTCGCCTCTATCGCGGATATAATCATCGCTGAACCGAAGGTCCTCATCGGCTTTGCGGGCAGAAGGGTTATCGAGGGAACTATCAAGCAGAGGCTTCCCGAGGACTTCCAGCTTGCCGAATTCATGCACGAAAAGGGCTTTGTAGATATGATAGTTGAACGCCGTAAGATGAGGAGCGTGCTTTCACACCTTCTCAAGCTCCACGGCTTTACAAGCAAGGAGGTCTGAGCTATGGACGAGAAAAAAACTGCGTGGGAACGTCTCCAGCTTATCCACACCAAGGGCAGACCGACTATCCGCGACTATATCCCGCTTATTTTCACTGATTTCTATGAGATGCACGGCGACCGTCTCTGCGGCGACGACAAGGCTATAATCGGCGGTATCGCCCGTCTTGACGACAGACCTGTCACTATCATCGCTGAGGTCAAGGGCAGGGACATCAACGAGAACAAGGCTTGTAATTTCGCCATGCCCCACCCCGAGGGCTACAGAAAGGCTCTCCGTCTTGCAAAGCAGGCTGAGAAGTTCCACAGACCCGTCATCTGCTTCATCGACACTCCCGGCGCGTTCTGCGGAGTTGCCGCCGAGGAAAGAGGTCAGGGCGAGGCTATCGCCAAGAATATCGCGGAATTCATGACCCTCCGCACACCTGTTGTCTCGATAGTATTGGGCGAGGGCGGAAGCGGCGGCGCACTTGCGCTCGGTGTCTGCGACGAGCTCGCTATGCTCGAAAACGCGGAGTATTCAGTTTTGTCGCCCAGAGGCTTTGCGAGCATTCTCTGGAAGGACGCCTCCCGTGAGGAGGAAGCGAGCGGTGTTATGCGTATAACAGCCGAGGATATGGTGGCTCTGGGAGTGGCTGAAACCATCATAGAGGAGCCTCTCGGAGGCGCACACAACGATTTAGACAAAATTTCAGAGAATATTAAAGAATATTTGTCACAGAAAATACCGGAAAAATGTAAAAAAGATATTGACGTTTTGCTAAAAGAACGTTATACTAAATTTAGAAAAATCGGAGCGTTCACAGAATGACCGGTTTGGTTACTAAAAGGAGGAAAGAATAATGATTTTTGAAAAACTCAAGGATATTATCGCTGAGCAGCTCGGTGTTGACGCCGGAGAGGTAACAGCCGAGGCTAACATTCAGGACGATCTCGGTGCTGATTCACTCGATGTTGTTGATCTTATCACTACTATCGAGGACGAGTTCGATCTCTCTATCCCCGACGAGGCTGTTGAGGAGATCAAGACTGTAGGAGATATCGTAAACTACATCGAGAAGAACACTGAGTCTGAGGACGCAGAATAATTCACGAGGACTTCCCCTGCCAGGCGGCGGGGGATTTTTTCTTTATGGGACCGCTGCTCTCTACAGATTTTTCATAACTTTTCCAATGGTACGCTTGAAATGATCATGATTATGTTATATAATGAAAGTACAAATTTGATTAAGGGAGGAATTGATATGAAATCAAAACGTTTTATCGCAGCGGCAGTGGCTTTGACTATTCTGGGCGGAGGTTCTGTTCCATGCTGCCGGCAATATCCGTTAAATATCATGGCTGCAAATGCGAGATCAGCCGAAGAATACACGGAATTCAAGGACGGCGTACTGACGTATAAAATATATGCTAATTATGCAGAAATCGCCTCATGTGACAAAGATGCCGCAGGTGAGCTCATAATACCAAGCGAGATAGAGGGCGTTCCTGTTACAAGTATCTGTGCTGGTGCATTTTATAATTCTGATGATCTTGTTTCAATAACGATACCTGTTTCTGTTACAGAGATACTCGTGCTTTGTTCGGCGCTCTCCTCCGATGCAGATGTTGAGCTGCCGGATATCGTCTTCAAAGTTTGCGACATAAACACGGACGAAAAAATCAATGCGGTCGATGCTTCTCTTCTGCTCGCGTACTTCGCTGACCTTGCAGTTGACGAAACGCTGACACTTGATGCGTTTCTTGCAGATAAGATCAGAAAATAGCATTACAAAGGGCTGCTCTGTCAGCCCTTTCCTTTATATACATTGTTGTGCCGGATCCGTCACGGATTGACAATTCCCGGATATTGTGGTATACTCAGTAAGGAATACTAAATCGGAAGGTGTGAGCTCCTTGGACGAATTCAGAAAAAAGATAAAAAAACGCATTGTCCTCTCATCTATGGGGATATGCGGCGGACTTGTATTATTCATAGCATTGCAGGCGCTTCTCGGCGTTACGATAGGTCTCTCGACTATCGTGGTCTATACCTCGGTAGCCTACGTTATCCTCTATCTCGCCTTCTACATAAAATATATGAAGTCCGCGATAAAGGACGAGGATAAGCTCGGAAAGCTCTACAACCGCGAAAAGGAGACCGTTCCCTATAAGATAATCACGAAGGCAGTGTTCTATTCCTACTCAGCCGCCGCAGCCGCCGTTGCAGTTGCAGCGCCGCTCTTTGCACTGTTCATCGACAAGCTCACCGGAGTTATACTGATGTTCGTTCTCCTCACAATGATAGGCGGCTTTGCTGCGTCATACGTTATAATGTGCAGGGAAGCCGATAACAGCAGCAAGGACGATGAGAAGTGAACGGCTGAAAAGAATCATTGCTTTATTTGCGCCCGGACTTAGTCCGGAGACATTGTTATAGCATACGGCAACAAGGGGACGCCTTAACTTGCAAGGCGTCCCCTCTTAAAAAACAGTCCGCCGGACTGTTTTTTAATTCACCCCTTGCGAGGCGCTTTGTTGAATGTGGGACGCTGTCCCACACCCTGCCAGAGGTGACTCCCCGCAGTGCGGGGAGATGTCCGAAGGACAGAGGGGACGGGCTTGTTAAGCCTGCCTCTGGACTCCGCTCAAGGGTTGTGAACCCTTGAGAATCCCATTCATTAGGTGTTTTGCAAATATTCAGTGTTTTAGGAGTTAGCATTATGCACGATATTAACTGCATACTCGCCGGACTGTTAAACCTTACCGGTCCGTGGGCTTTACTGGTACTATGGCACAAAAAGACCGGCGCAAGGATTCTTCCCGGACCCGTTGCCTTTGCGGTATGCTTCCCGGTGTTTTTCGTCGCCGCAGCGATACGTTCCGGCTTCAGCCATGACGATGCTTATGCCTACTACATACAGCAGGGACTCCTCTTCGGCATTTTTGAGGAGGGTGCGAAATACATTGCCCTGCGGTATATCCTGACCGATCACGACAGCCGCAGGGACGCTGTCACCTACGGTATCGGCCACAGCGCATACGAGTGCTTCGGCGCGGGACTTTGCTGCTTCGGACTTATCGGCACGGGAAAAGCTGCCTCGGAAATTGTTTTCATGAACCTTTGGACGGTCGTTGGCGGAGCGGCGTTTTGTGCAGCACTTACGGTCATAATTTTCTACGGCATTTATACGGACAAGGCGAGGGTATATCTGCCCATTGCGATGCTCATTCACGCTTTCAGCAATGCTTCGACAGGGATATTCGGCACAAACTGGCTGATATACCTTGTGCAGGACATTATCGTTTCCATCGGGGTATACTATGCAGCGTACCGGTGCTATAAGGCGATGAAGCCTCCGTTTGACGATATAAAATAAGGCCAGCTGTTAACAGCTGGCTTTTCATTCCTTGTCTTCTTCGTACATTTGCTTCATATATTCGTTGTAGTCACGCGGAGAAGGCATTTCCGGCGGCTGAGTATTGCCGCCCCGCGGTACTCTTGTTAAGCCTACGATGAGCCAGATAATAAATAAGGTAAGAGGTACGTACAATATGATCAGAAATATCCAATTCAAACCTTTATCTAACATTGCCATTATTGCTCCTCCGACCGTGATCGGCATAAGTGTCAAGGGAGGATTAATATTCCACTTTTTGGAGGGAAGAACGGACCAGAGGATAGAAGCAGCAATGACTATACCTGCGGTAGCTATCAAGATCCAACCCAATCTTTTTTCGATCATAAAGTCCATTGATAAGACCACTATGGTCAAGACTAACACCTCAAGCAGAATAGAACACACCTTTTTTACATAGACAATAATTAGCTTCTTGTCCATATGGAGCTCCTTTCAGACTAATGCCGCAAGGTCGGGGAAAATGCCGATGCTGCGTTTCAGAATGCCGTTCATCATCGCGAGGGCGATGCCGTAATTGGTGAACGGAACGCCCTGATCCTCCGCAGTTTTCCGGCGGCAGACCACTTCCCTCTCACCGAGCATACAGCCTCCGCAGTGTATAACGAGGCTTATCCCGGAGAGGTCTTCGGGGAACTCCCTGCCCGAGCTGAGGGTGATGTTCAGCTCCTTGCCGGTAGTTTTTTTCAGGAGGGCAGGCAGCTTGACGCTTCCGATATCGCCGCACTGTCTGTGGTGAGTGCAACCCTCGGAGATGAGGACGGTGTCGCCGTCCCTGAGCTGCGGTATCGCGGCAGCGCCTCTCACGGCAGCTTCGAGGAAGCCCTTGTATCTTGCCATGAGTATCGAGAACGAGGTCAGCGGGATATCCTCCGGTACTATCCTGCTCACCATAGCGAACGCCTGACTGTCCGTCACGACCATTTTCGGCTTCGCTGAAAGACCGGCGAGGGTCTTTTCGAGCTGGGATTCCTTTGTGAATACCGCCATTGCGTCGGCATCGAGGACGTCGCGGAGGGTCTGTACCTGCGGCAGTATCATGCGTCCTTTTGGGGCAGAGCTGTCGATAGGCGTGACAAGAACGACCATGTCCTCCGGATCAAGGAGGTCGGCGATGATGTGTTTGGGTTCAGCCTCGGAGGCCTTTGCGAGAGCCGCGATCTTCTCTTTGAGCTCCCAGATGTTGGTGCCGTCGATGGCGCAGACGGCTATCTCGTTGTCCTTGCAGTCGGATTTCTCCGAGAGGTCTGACTTGTTGTAAACGACGATATATGGCAGCTTTTTCTCGTTGAAAATACCGATGAGCTGTTCGTCCGTTTCGCGGATACCGGCGGAAGCGTCCACGATGAGAACGGCGATGTCCGTGCGGTTGAGTATCTGTTTTGTGCGGCGGACGCGGAGCTCGCCGAGCTTGCCCTCGTCGTCGAATCCGGGAGTGTCGATGATGACGACGGGACCGAGCGGAAGCAGCTCCATAGCCTTTGTGACAGGGTCGGTGGTGGTACCCTTGACATCGGAGACAACGGAGAGCTCCTGACCTGTGACAGCGTTGACAACGCTGGATTTTCCGGCATTTCTTCTGCCGAAGAAGCCGATGTGTACCCTCTCGCCGGAGGGAGTATCGTTAAGACTCATAGCTCATATCTCCTAACAGATGTTGGCGAACAGAGTTCGCCTTATTAAAAGAGGGGACGCCTTCTCTTACAAGGTGTCCCCTCTTAAAAAACAGTCCACCGGACTGTTTTTTAATTCACCCCTTGCGAGGCGCTTTGTTGAATGTGGGACGCTGTCCCACACCCTGCCAGAGGTGACTCCCCGCAGTGCAGGGAGATGTCCGAAGGACAGAGGAGACGGGCTTGTTAAGCCTGCCTCTGGACTCTGCTCAAGGGAGAACCTCCCTTGAGAATCCCATTATTTATCTCAGAATGTCAGCTGGTCGATAACGGAGCGAAGTGCCTTTGCGCTCGCACGGAGCTTTTCCTCCTCCTCCGCTGTGAGCTTCGGGAATACCTCTCTGCCTATACCGTTGCTGCCGATAACGCAGGGAAGACTGAGGCATACGTCGCTGATGCCGTATTTATCGGTTACAAGCGATGAAACGGTCATGATATTGTTAGTATCACGGAGGATAGAATCACATATCTTGTTCACGGTCATTGCGATAGCGTAGAACGTTGCGCCCTTTCTCTTGATGACCTCCGCACCTGCTTTTCTGACCTCGTCGATGATCTCCTCCTCGTCGATATCAGCGTGATCCTGATCTGCGCAGTATTCCTCCATAGGGATACCAGCGATATTCGTGAGAGACCACGGAATGAAAGAGGAATCGCCGTGCTCGCCGAAAACGTATGCGTGAACGCTGTTCGGGCTGAGACCGCAGTGGTCGGCGATGCTTGAACGGAGGCGCGAGGTATCGAGCGCCGTACCTGAGCCTATTACCTGATAGGGCGTAAGGTCAGTACACTGGAGAATGGTATATGTGAGAACATCAACAGGGTTGCTGACAACGACATAGATGGCGTCAGGGGCAAAACGTGCGACCTGGGGCATAACGTCCTTGATGATGTTGACATTAGCCTGAGCGAGGTCGAGACGGGTCTGACCGGGCTTTCTTGCAAGACCGAGAGTTACAACGACGATATCGGAATCTGCGGCATCCTCATAGGTGCCGTCCTTGATCTCGACATTGTGGCCGAAGGAAACGCCCTGACGGATATCCATAGCCTCGCCCTTAGCCTTAGCCTTGTTGATATCGACGAGAACTACGTCCGTACAGGTTCCGGCGACAGCGAGAGTGTATGCAACAGTAGCACCGACGTTACCGGCGCCGAGTATAGTGATCTTTGTACCGTTTTTGTTTTTCTCTCCCATAATATGAGCCTCCATATTCTATCATACCGTCCGCGAAAAGTGACCGGTGTTCATGGCCGTCGGGTGACAGCATGTGTAGTCTATACCTTTATTATAGCATAAATGCCGGAAATTTCAAGGAAATTACGTCCATTCGCACAAAAATCGTAAAATCGCACAAAACGCGGACATATCCAACAGTCAAATTGCACCAAGGAAATAAACGCGGAGGGCGCTGCAGGAGAATATACTGTGAATAATATGCAGCGAAGTGTGAATATTTTGCAAAATAATGAATATTTATTCAATAGCTCTTGACAATGTTTTCCGTAGGTGTATAATAGAAGCATAACGTATTTGCCGGCGGTCAAGAACGCGGCAGCAGGAGGTAATTATTATGGCTAAATCAAAGAACGATATCAAAAAAGTCGTACTCGCTTACTCGGGCGGTCTCGATACTTCTATCATTATCCCGTGGCTCAAGGAAAACTACAATAACTGCGAAGTTATCGCTGTTTCCGGCGACGTCGGACAGGGTACTGAGCTCGACGGCCTCGAGGAGAAGGCTATCAAGACAGGCGCTTCCAAGCTCTACATCGAGGATCTCAAGGAGGAGTTCATTCAGGACTACGTTATCCCCACTGTTCAGGCAGGAGCTATCTATGAGAACAGATATATGCTCGGTACTTCCTTCGCACGTCCGATCATCGCTAAGCGTATCGCTGAGATCGCTATAAAGGAGGGCGCTGACGCTATCTGCCACGGCTGCACCGGAAAGGGCAACGATCAGGTAAGATTTGAGCTCGCTATCAAGGCTTTCGCTCCCGAAATGCACATCATCGCTCCCTGGAGAGAATGGGACATCAAGTCCAGAGATCAGGAGATCGACTACGCAGAAGCTCACAATATCCCCCTCAAGATAAACAGAGAGACAAATTACTCCAAGGATAAGAACATCTGGCACCTCTCACATGAGGGTCTCGACCTCGAGGATCCCGCAAACGAGCCTCAGTATGAGAAGAAGGGATTCCTTGAAATGGGCGTTTCTCCTATCGACGCTCCCGACAAGCCCACCTACGTTACTATCCACTTCGAGAAGGGCGTTCCGACTGCTATCCAACAAGCTCGGCGGCGAGAACGGTATCGGTCTTGCTGACCTCGTTGAGAACCGTCTCGTTGGTATGAAGTCCAGAGGCGTTTATGAGACTCCCGGCGGTGCTATCCTCTACCACGCTCACGAAGTTCTCGAGACCATCACCCTCGACAAGGAGACTGCAAGAGTTAAGCAGTACCTCGGCATCAAGTTCGCCGATATCGTTTACAACGGTCAGTGGTACACTCCTCTCCGCGAGGCTATGAGCGCTTTCGTTACAGAGACTCAGAAGACCGTTACCGGTGATGTCAAGCTCAAGCTCTACAAGGGCAACATCATCAATGCCGGCGTTACCTCACCCTACACCCTCTATGACGAGGAAGTTGCTACATTCGATGAGGACGAGGTATACAATCAGGCTGACGCTGCCGGCTTCATCAATCTCTTCGGTCTCCCGATAAAGGTAAGAGCTCAGCTCGAAAAGAAGAGAAACAACAAGTGATCTGTTAACGTTTCAGGCAGGGGCATACTATCTCCTGCCTGTTACGGCTTTATACTATGCGCTATTACAAAATGTACCTGTACATTTTGCAATAGCGGCAGGTATATAAAAGGTGCGATCATGCTGATAAAAGAGAACGCAGGACGGCTCTCGGACGATGCCTCGGACTTCGTGCTGCTGAGTGAGGCTGTCCCCGATATTATACTGGAAATACGCTATTATTCCACTTTTAACTTCATCGGCGACAGGATAGACGGCTACGATGAACCGGTCGCGCTCGTCACAAGGGAGACTGCGGCTGCCCTGAAAAAGGTCAGCGCTGAGCTTGCCGGCAAGGGCTTCCGACTGAAAGTCTTTGACGCCTACCGTCCGCAGAAAGCCGTTGACCACTTCATGAGGTGGGCGCTCGATGCGGAGGATATCCGCATGAAGCAGTATTTCTACCCCGGTCTCGAAAAGGAGGTCCTCATTCCGCAGGGCTATATCGCGGAGCATTCCGGTCACAGCCGCGGAAGTACCGTAGACCTCACCCTTTTCGACATGAAAACCGGAAAAGATGCCGATATGGGCGGCACGTTCGACTATTTCGGCGAGCTCAGCCACCCGGACTACAGGGACATCACAGATGAACAGTTCCAGAACCGCATGATACTGCGGAATGCTATGCTCGCTCACGGCTTCAGACCACTCGCAGAGGAATGGTGGCATTTCACGCTCGGAAATGAGCCTTTCCCCGATACATATTTCACATTTCCCGTGAGCAGGAGCTCACTTTACACCACCGCAAAAGGAGAATGAGAATGGAATTTATCAGCGCTAAGGACATTGCGGAGCTTTCAAACCCCGGAGTCGTTTCAAGACAGCTCCTTAATCCTGAAAATTCAGGCAGCGAGAGAGTTACGATAACAGAAGTCCACCTTGAGGTCGGCGCAAGCCAGCCAAGACATACACATGACGCTTCCGAGCAGATTTGGTATGCCACAAAGGGTACAGGAAAACTCCTTTTAGCTGACGATGAGACAAGGGATTTCAAAGCCGGTGATGTTGTGAGATTTGCCGACAAGGACGTCCACGGTCTGCTCAATGACGGCGATACTGAATTTGTCTATGTTTCCGTAACAGCTCCTCCGATAAACTTCGGATACGCCTACAAGAATAGGAAATGATACCGGGTTCTGTCCGGTCATACCGTTGAAAGGTCAAGCCTATGGATAAGTATATGAAGATCGCCATTGCCGAGGCGCAGAAGGGTATAAGAGCCGGTCACGGCGGACCCTTCGGCTGTGTTATCGTGAAGGGCGGCAATATTGTCGGCAAGGGTCACAACGAGGTCATAAAGCGCAGCGACCCGACCTGTCACGGCGAGGTAATGGCGATACGCGATGCCTGCAAAAAGCTCGGTACCTTCGACCTTTCCGGCTGTGAGCTGTACACTACCGCCGAGCCCTGTCCCATGTGTGCAGGCGCGATAAAGTGGGCGAATATCAGCAAGGTCTGGTACGGCTGCAACATTGCCGACACCGACAGTATCGGCTTCCGGGACAAGGTGTTCTATGAAGCTCCGGAGGATATCTCCGAGGAGCTCGACCGTGCCGAGTGCCTTGAACTGTTCGAGGAATACCGCAGTATAAGTGACAAGAAGCTTTACTAAGGAAGTGGTCACAATGGTTGAGACAAGGATAATGACGCCCGACGACTGGGACGGCGTTGCAAAGGTCTGGGAGGATCACGAGGGTACGAACCCTGTCGATGACAGTCCCGAGGGATTTGCAAAGTATCTCAGACGTAATCCTGCCACCAGCTTTGTTGCGGTCGATAACGGCAGGATAGTCGGCACTATACTTGCAGGTCACGACGGCAGACGCGGTATCTTCCACCATGTGTCGGTGCTTAAAGAATATCAGAAACAGGGAATTGGCAGAATGCTCGTTGAAAGCGCTGAGGAGGCTCTCCGCAAAGAGGGCATAAACAAGGTGCTGCTGGTGGTGTTCACCCACAACGACAGCGGAAACGCTTTCTGGGAGCATATGGGATTCACAGTGCGTGAGGACTTGGTTTATCGTAACAAGTATATAAATATTTGACTGTAGGGAACGCCGCCCTCGGCGTTCCGGCACATTAAATGGCGATATACAAATAATGGTTTTGTCAGGCTTTACACAGCTTGGCGGGCGGATAATATCCGCCCCTGCAAGTGGGACGTCGAGGACGCCGTCCCCTGCATAATACGTTGAAATCCGCAAAAAGGAGAAATAATATGGCAGATATGATGTGGGCAGGAAGATTTTCAAAGCAGGTGGACGCAGGCGTCAATGCTTTCAATTCCTCCATTGCCTTTGACGGACGTATGTACCGTCACGATATACAGGGCAGTATCGCCCACGCCACCATGCTCGGCGATTGCGGCATTATCTCTAAGGATGACAGCCTCGAAATAATCGGCGGTCTCAAGGAGATACTCGCGGATATTGATTCCGGTAAGCTCGAGCTCGACCCCAATGCCGAGGATATCCATATGTTCGTCGAGGCTGAGCTCACAAAGCGTCTCGGCGACGTCGGAAAGAGACTGCACACCTCCCGTTCAAGGAACGATCAGGTCGCAGTTGACCTGAGACTTTACCTCCGCGATGAGGTAAAGGAGATACAGTCCATGATAGTCGATCTCGTTAAGACCATCATCGGTATCGCCAAGGAGCACACCGAGACTATCATGCCCGGCTACACTCACCTCCAGCGTGCCCAGCCAATAACCTTTGCACATCACCTCATGGCTTATGTGTGGATGCTTCTCCGCGACCTCGAAAGGTTCAGCGATGCGGCAAGACGTATGAACTACTGTCCCCTCGGCTGCGGCGCTCTTGCAGGCACTACCTACAAGACCAACCGTCAGCAGACCAGCGAGCTCCTCGGCTTCACGGCTCCCATGGAGAACAGCCTTGACGGCGTTTCCGACCGTGACTACTGCGTTGAGCTCTGCTGTGCGATGTCCCTGCTCATGACACACCTCTCACGCTTTTCCGAGGAAATAATCCTCTGGTGCTCATGGGAGTTCAAGTTCATCGAGCTGGACGACGCATTCGCTACCGGTTCTTCCATTATGCCGCAGAAGAAGAACCCTGACGTTACCGAGCTTATCCGCGGAAAGACCGGCAGAGTAAACGGCGACCTCGTTACCCTCCTCACTATGATGAAGGGACTTCCCCTCGCCTACAACAAGGATATGCAGGAGGACAAGGAGGCTATATTCGACGCCCTCGACAACGTCAAGCTCTGCGTCAAGACGTTCACTCCCATGCTCGCTACCATGCGCGTTATCAAGGAGAACATGAGGAATGCCGCCGCAAGAGGCTTCATCAACGCTACCGACTGCGCCGACTACCTCGTAAAGAAGGGTATGCCCTTCCGTGACGCATACAAGATAACCGGAACGCTCGTTGCACAGTGCATAGCAAAGGGACTCACCCTTGAGACCCTCCCGATAGAGGACTACAAGGCTATGACCGATACCTTCGACACCGACGTTTACGACGCTATAAGCCTCGATACCTGCGTCCGCGAGAGAAAGTCCTACGGCGGGCCCTCGCCCGAGGAAGTGACAAAGCAGATAGCTAATGCGGAAAGGGAGCTTTCCGCTCTGACCGAGAGGCTCAGATGAAGAAAAAAGACGTAGTTTTCACCGTGGGTATGTGCGTATTCATGGGCGTTCTGTGGATGGCGGGAGAGCTCGTCATGGGACTTTATATCGCTGTACGCCCGAAAACGCATCTATGGTGGCTGATATTCATTGTTGGCTTCACGCTCACAGTCAACATCTGGCACAGCCTTATCGAGGACAATTCCGACATAAGGGACAAGCGCCGCGAAAAGTATGAGCGCAAGGTCAGCGGAAGAAAAAACCGCAGTAAAAACAAAAAGAAAAGGTGATGAGATACCATGGCAGTTAAAGTTTACATAGACGGTCAGGAGGGTACTACCGGACTGAAAATACTCGAAAGGTTCGAGGGCAGGAACGATATCGAGCTCCTCCGCATCAGCGAGGATAAGCGCAAGGACTCCGCTGAACGTGCAAGGCTCATAAATATGTCGGACTATACTTTCCTCTGTCTTCCCGATGATGCGGCAAGAGAGGCTGTTTCATTCGTGGATAACGACCATGTCCGCATTATCGACGCTTCCACAGCACACCGCACTAACCCCGACTGGGCTTACGGCTTCCCGGAGCTTTCTCCGGAGCACAGGGAGAAGATACGCACATCGAACAGAGTAGCCGTTCCGGGCTGCTATGCGAGCGGCTTTGCCTCGATAGTATACCCCCTTGTACACAGCGGCATCATTCCCGCGGACTACCCGGTATTCGCCTACGCTACGTCAGGCTACAGCGGTGCCGGAAAGAAGGCTATCGCGGTATATGAGGGCGATGACAAGCCCTTTGAGTTCAACAGTCCGAGACAGTACGCGCTCTCTCAGCAGCACAAGCACCTCCCCGAGATGAAAGCGGTCTCCGGACTCACCTACACACCTATGTTCAACCCCATGGTATGCGATTATTTCAGCGGAATGGTCGTAAGCGTACCGATACAGACAAGAACGCTCCCCTCAAAGGTAACGGCAGAGCAGGTACACGAGATGTACGCGAAGCACTATGAGGGTGCAAAGATGATAGAGGTAATGCCTCTCATGTCCGCAGACGAGCAGAAGGGCTTCTTCCTTGCCTCGAATACTCTCAGCGGAACAAACGGTATGCAGATATTCGTGTTCGGCAGCGATGAGCAGATACTCCTCTGCTCGCGTCTCGATAACCTCGGAAAGGGTGCGAGCGGTGCGGCTGTTCAGTGCCTGAATATCATGCTCGGCATAGACGAGACGACCGGTCTTGTCTGAAACCTAAAGCGGCATTGGATGGAGGGCTGCGCTATGGAAAAACTGAAACTCAAAGAGATATATGAATTTGATTACGTCCCCGAGGACGGCGATATCTACCCCCTGCACGAGTGGTTCAACAACATACTCGAAAAGACAGAGGACGAGCTTACGATAGGCGATGTCTGCCGTATGCTCAGACAGAGAATGTGCTCGAAATGCGCTATGGAACGTGCTGTGGATATACTCCGCGATGACCCCTTCGCAGGCGAGATCTACGAGGGACAGCTCATGAGCACGCTCTACGGGGCAAAGGAGAAGTACCTCTGCCTTTTCTATGACGATATCAAGCCGATACTCATAGATGCTGAGCTCAAGGCTCTCGGCAGGACATGGCAGAGCGAGGACGAAAAGAACGAATACCTCAAGATCGCTGCCGCTTTCAGGCACAAGATCGACGAGGCAGGACACTGATAAGAGGTAATAGATATGGAAATCGTAAAATTTGACGGCATAACCAATGTTGAGGGCGGCGTCTGTGCCGCAAAGGGCTTCAGGGCAGGCGGCGTTCAGTGCGGACTTGTTCACGCAGGCGCTTCCGTGACCTCAAAGAAGAACGACCTTGCGATCATCGCTGCCGACAAGGAGTGTACGGCTGCGGCTGTATACACCACAAACAAGGTCAAGGGCGCACCTATCCTCGTTACTAAGGAGCACCTCAGAAACGGCAAAGCAAGAGCTGTTATCGTGAACTCCGTAAACGCCAACACCTGCAATCCCGACGGCGTTGAAAAGGCAAACATGATGTGCGAGCTCGCCGCTAAGGAGCTCGGCATAAGCGCCGAGGACGTTATCGTGGCTTCCACAGGCGTTATCGGTCAGGTACTCCCCATCGAGCCTATCGCAGCGGGAGTTCCCGGACTTGTGAAGTCCCTTTCCTATGAGGGCAACAAGAGTGCTCTCGAGGCTATCATGACTACAGACACCATGCCCAAGGAGATCGCCGTTCAGTTCGAGCTCGGCGGTAAGACCTGCACCCTCGGCGGTATGCTCAAGGGCAGCGGCATGATCCACCCCAATATGGCTACTACTCTCACCTTCCTCACCACTGACGCTGCGGTATCGGCAGAAATGCTCCAGCTCGCACTCAGCGATATCGTTAAGGTAACGCTCAACCGTGTGAGCGTTGACGGCGATACCTCCACGAACGATATGGTCTGCGTAATGGCTTCCGGTGAGGCAGGAAACGCTGAGATAACTGCGGAGGGACCCGATTTCGGCAAATTCCGCCATGCTCTCTACTGCATAATGATGAACCTTGCGCGTATGATGGCAAGGGACGGCGAAGGTGCTACAAAGCTCGTTGAGTGCTGCGTTGCCGGTGCTGAGAGCGACAGTATGGCTGAGATCGTTGCAAAGTCCGTTATCACATCGAGCCTTTTCAAGGCTATGATCTTCGGCGAGGACGCCAATGCCGGACGAATCTACTGTGCAATAGGATATGCCGACGCTGATTTCGACGTAAACAAGGTCGATATCGTCATTGCGTCAAAGGCGGGAGAGCTTCCCGTAGGACATCAGGGCTGCCTCGTACCGTTCTCTGAGGAGGAGGCAAAGAAGGTCCTCGGCGAGGAGGAGATAAAGATCCTCATAAACCTCAATGCCGGTCCGGGCAGGGCAATGGCTTGGGGCTGCGACCTCACCTATGACTATGTCAAGATAAACGGAGACTACCGTTCATAATGTTCGGCAGGAGAGAAGAGGATTACGAAAGGTACAACGAGCGTCAGAACGCCAAGTACGACGATGACTATATAAAGGACTCCGAGGAATACCGCGAGGAATGCACTCACAGCCACGAACAGACCTACCGCAACTACGACAGGCGTGAGGAATACAGGGAGTACCGCGAGGAATGTGACCACAGTCACGGGCAGACATATGATGACTTCAACTCCGAGCTGAAGCCCTATGACGAGCAGAATGAGCTCGAAAAGCTCTTTGAGCCGCAGCTTGAAGAAGGCGAGTATTTGCTCTGGTGCGGCGAGCCTCAGAAGAATGCGAATTCCTCCGAGACCGGCACGGGCTGTATGGGCAGCAGCAGTTGTCTGCTGTATATGATAGCTTTTGCATTCCTGATGCTAAACCCGATCATCGCTGTTGTTCTCATCATAGCGGCTTCGTTCATGAGGAGGACTTCAAACCTCAAAGGGCAGAAGTACGCCATTACCAACAGGCGCGTGATAATTGTCGGCGGAAGCAAGCCCTGCACACTGCCGCTGTATCTTGTCGATACGGTAATGTTCCGCAGCAGTCCGAGAAATATCGGCTACGTCATCTTTCATGTCAGACCCGATTACAACAAGAAGTATCCCGAAATGGTGCCCCTCTCCTCAAACGGCTTCTATGCCGTGAAAGAGCCGGAAAAGGTTGCCGGCATACTCAAACAGGCAAAGGGAAATTACAGGAATTAACAGGAAGTGTAAATAATGGAAAAGATATCCAATCAGGATAAATCGCAGGTGCTCATCGACGCGCTGCCCTATATCCAGAAGTACAATAACAAGATACTCGTTATCAAGTACGGCGGAAACGCTATGACCAACAAGGAGCTCAAGGACGCGGTAATGACCGATATCGTCCTCCTCTCACTGGTAGGCGTCAAGGTCGTGCTGGTACACGGCGGCGGTCCCGAGATAAACGACCTCCTGAAAAAGCTGAACATCGAGAGCCATTTCGTGAACGGTCTGAGGTATACCGATGATGCTACGGTTGACGTAGTAAAAATGGTGCTCTCCGGCAAGGTCAACAAGGAGCTGGTACAGCTTCTCGCACAGCACAAGGGCAGTGCGGTAGGCCTCTGCGGTATCGACGGCGGTATGCTCATCGCCGAGAAGAAGACCACCGATGACGGTCAGGACCTCGGCTGGGTAGGCGAGATCACAAAGGTCAACACAAAGCCTATCCTCGATGCCCTCGCAAACGGAAATATCCCCGTTATCGCTACAGTTGCGACCGACGAGGAGGGCAATACCTACAATGTCAATGCCGATACCGCTGCGGCAAGAATAGCTGCCGAGCTCGGTGCCGAGAACCTTATCCTCATGACGGATATCGCAGGACTTCTCCGCGATAAGGACGATCCCTCCACGCTTATCCCGCAGGTCAATGTCAGCGAGGTGCCCTTCCTCAAGAGACAGGGCATAATCTCCGGCGGCATGATACCCAAGATAGACTGCTGCGTTGAGGCTGTAAGACGAGGCGTTCAGAAAACCGTCATAATCGACGGCAGAGTGCCGCATTCGATACTCATTGAGATACTCTCCAATGAAGGTATCGGAACGCAGTTCACCTGATTAGCAAAACAATTTACTTGTATACAAAAAATTTACCTTATTACATATTAACAATATTGATTTTGATAGCCAAACGGCGTTATAATGATATTACAACTATTAATAAATATGTGTAGATCATGATGTCGGGAAGGGGTAGAGTATGAACAGTAATGAGAAAACTATAGAAAAATTTGATAAGCACGTCGCACATTCCTACGGCAGGTATTCCCTCGCCATGAAAAAGGGCAGCGGACGCCGCTGCGTCGATGAGAGCGGAAAGGAATACATCGACTTCGGAAGCGGCATAGGTACTAATTCCCTCGGCTACTGCGACGAGAAGTGGGCTGACGCTGTTTGCACTCAGGTACGCACTCTACAGCACAATTCCAATTACTACTACACTGAGGTACAGGCGGAATTCGCCGAGAGACTCTGCGGCATCGCAGGCTATTCTTCGGTATTCTTCGGAAACAGCGGCGCTGAGGCGAACGAGTGCGCGATAAAGGTAGCAAGGAAATACAGCTTCGATAAGTACGGCAAGGGCAGACATAATATCATCACCCTCGTGAATTCCTTCCACGGCAGAACGATCGCTACCCTTTCGGCTACGGGTCAGGACGTCTTCCACAATTACTTCTTCCCGTTCCTTGAAGGCTTCATAAACGTTGAGGCGAACAACATCGGGGATCTGAAGTCAAAGCTCGATGATACGGTTTGTGCCGTTATGTTGGAGTACGTTCAGGGCGAGGGCGGTGTTAACGCCCTTGAAAAGGATTTCGTGGACGCGGTCTATGAGCTGTGCGGTCCGAGGGATATCCTCGTTATCGCCGATGAGGTACAGACCGGTGTCGGACGTACAGGTAAATTCCTCGCCGGAGACCACTTCGGCAGAAAAGCTGATATAACTACCCTCGCAAAGGGTATCGCAGGCGGCATTCCCATGGGAGCCTGCCTCATGAACGAAAAATGCAGCGGAGTGCTTACTCCCGGAACTCACGGTTCGACCTTCGGCGGAAACCCCATTGCCTGTGCAGGCGGACTCGCAGTCCTCGACAGGCTCGAGAGCGAGGGCTTCCTCGATGAGATAACCAAAAAGGCAGAATTCATAAAAACGGAGCTTGAAAAATGCAGCGAGGTCGTTTCAGTGAGCGGTCTCGGACTTATGATAGGCATTCAGCTTAAAAACAAGAAAGCGGCAGAGGTCGCAAGGGCTGCCCTTGACAAGGGACTGCTCCTGCTGACGGCGAAGGATAAGGTCAGACTCCTTCCTCCTCTTACGATATCGTATGACGAGCTCAGAGCCGGACTTGAGATCCTGATAGGTATACTGGAGGAATAGTAATGGAGCTGTTAGTAGTGCCGAAAGGCGGCAATAAGTATGTTGTTGAGGATAAAAAGCAGCGGCTGCTCTATACGATCAAGAAGAAGGGCTTCGGACAGAAGTATAACCTGCTCGATGCAAGCAACTACGTTCTCTATACAATAGTCCAGACAGGTGATGACAGAAAGCCCGCTTTCACTATCGTTCTGAACGATACCACCTTCCTCAAGCTGGAATGCAGATCGCTCTTCCTCGACCCCACTATAAGCGCTGAAGGCAAGGAGATGAAGTACGCCATAGCCAGCAAGGACAGACGAAACTTCGACCTTATCCTTAACGGAGAGACTGTGGGAAAGATTAAGACTAAGGTGACAGTCAGCAACGAACTTCACTATGATATCGAAATAGAAAACACAGCGTTTGATGACTATATACCGCTGTTCGCAGTCGCGATCGACAAGACCTTCGGCGATATGAACAAGCAGAAATAACGAAAGGACAAATCCAGAATGAAGCACTTACTTAAAATGCTCGATCTTAGCACAGACGAGATCATTGATATCCTTAACCTTGCCGACCAGCTCAAGTATGAGCTCAAGCACGGCATTCCCCACCCCCACCTCAAGGGCAAGACCCTCGGTATGATATTCCAGAAGGCCTCCACCCGTACAAGAGTTTCCTTCGAGACCGGTATGTACCAGCTCGGCGGATATCCCCTGTTCCTCTCCTCAAATGACCTCCAGATAGGCAGAGGCGAGCCCGTTCAGGACACCGCAAGAGTTCTCTCCCGCTACCTCAACGGCATCATGATCCGTACCTTCGAGCAGAAGGAGGTCGAGGATCTTGCCGAGTACGGCAGCATTCCGATAATCAACGGCCTTACCGATTTCTGCCACCCCTGTCAGGTGCTCGCAGACCTCATGACTATCCGTGAGTTCAAGGGCAGCTTCGACGGTCTGAAGATGTGCTTTATCGGCGACGGCAACAATATGGCTAATTCCCTTATCGTGGGCTGCCTCAAGGTAGGTATGTCCGTAGCTATCGCTTGTCCGGACGACTATCAGCCTCCGAAGGTCATACTCGATTTCGCTGCACAGTACGGCGACAAGTTCGAGATGACAAACTGTCCCAAGCAGGCTGCTAAGGACGCAGACGTCCTCATCACTGACGTATGGGCTTCCATGGGTCAGGAGGGCGAGGCTGAAAAGCGCCGCAAGGCTTTCGCCGGCTATCAGATAAACGATGAGCTCATGGCTCTCGCACACAGCGATGCTATCGTGCTCCACTGCCTGCCAGCTCACCGCGAGGAGGAGATCACCGAGAAGGTGTTCGAGGCTCACGCCGACGAGATCTTCGAGGAGGCAGAGAACCGTCTCCACGCTCAGAAGGCTGTTATGGTAAAGCTCATGGCGTAAGCTATGGTACGGTATACAGAATAAAAGCGGACGGCATAAGCCGTCCGCTAAGTTTATAGAAGAAACCGTTTATCAAAAAGCAGCACGGGCGGCGGAAAGCGTTTCAATTACTTAGTGTTATAATAAAACAACAGTTTTTAGCAGTGAGGTGTTAATATGAACCCCAAAAGAATAATTTCATTTTTGATCGCAGCATCATTATCCTTATCGCTTTTTTCCTGTAATAGTAACAGCAGTGAAAGCTCATCAAACAATAATACCGCTTTTCAGTCTGACAGCAATGACAACATCAGCGAAAGCTCAGGCTCAGATGAACTGAGCAGTAATTCTGACTCATCGTCAACACCTTCTATCCAGAGCGGAGACTATTATTTTATCAAGGAAGACGGTCCTATAAACGCTGACACGAATACGGTATGGCTTACACTGAAAAAGATATCTCCTACCGATTTCAGAGGCGTTGAGTGTACATACGAATTCACAATAGGTTATATGGACAAAAAAACAGGTGACCGTAATAAGCTGTATAATCAAGGCTATGTTTATTTTAAAGACAATGAACGCCTCGGCTTTATTCAGATGCCAAGCGATGAAACTAATTGGAACGCTCTTGATATCCGCGTTGACGAAAATGGAAATATGACATTCTTCGGCGATTATAACAATTCTGAGCTTGTAAAGAATATAAACGACCTTGGAACTGTAGATAAGAGCACATTGCCAAACAGTCAAGGCGATGACGATATAGTCGGAGAATTTCTTGGTTATATGCAAAGCTATGGTGCAACAGCCTTAACAAAGACTAACGGCTCAAGAGGATTTTATATTACATTCACCGATGTTACAGAAAACGGTCTTACTCTCACCTGGGATTGCTTTGGACGTCCATCAAATACATATGCCATACCCACAAATTACACGATAAACGGAACAAATTACGGCAGCATTTACTGCACATACAAGCTGGTCGATTTAGGCTCTGGCCGCAGATATGCCATTGTTCTTGATAACGCAGTGTATTTTGATACTGATGAAGGATATGAATCCTACCTGTTCTTTACAGACAGATGGAACGGAAAACCGGAACTTAATATAGCATCTGATCCCAAGGTCGCTACAGAAGGCGATCATAGGCTCGGACCATTATCCTCTGATTTCCGCAAACAGGATTATGAGTTCCTCTCAAAGAAAAACTCCGGAAATATGGCTGATAACAAGGATAACTGGTATCTGTGGGTGGATTATGACAGTAGAGCCAGCGCAGAATATTACTATAAAGACCCAAGAACAAATTCGATCCATATAGATGTATCAAATTCAGGACCGGATCCTTGGTCAGTACAGGCTAAATATGAATGGCTTAAACTGGAAAAAGGCGCTGTATACCATGTGGAATTTGATTATCAGATCGTACTTCCCGAAAAATACAGATCTGCTGTAAAGGAATCCACATTCTCATTCCAGCACAATGGCGGCTCTTATGATACTTATTACGAAGAACCCATACATATGACAACTACTGACGGCGATTATAATCACGTTGACTCAACATTTGCAATGAGCACTACTGATTCAAATGTATTTATGGGATTCAGCGTCGGCGGCCTTGGAAGTGGTGTTACCGCTAAAGTTGATATCGAAAATCTAAGGATAGAAAGGATCAGATAGATCTGAGCTTGTTAAGTAATATTTGCCGATAGACCCAATTATTTGCGGAGTCCTGCGGACACCGTCCCGGCGTCTGCAAATTATACATTAAAAACAAGTTTATTGACAAGCTAAAGCGGACGGCTTATGCCGTCCGCTTTGTGATAATGGTACAGGATATGAAAGAAGTAAAGATAGATTACAAGCCGCCGGAGATATTCCTCATAAGAATGCTCGCGGCGCTCATATGGGTACTGCTGTTTTTCCTCGGGATATGGCTGCTCCGCAGCATGAAGCTCATTATGATATATTGTATCGCGGTTTGCATACCGCTGCTGTTCATAGTGATATTTTACTGCGGCTTTAAAAAGACCGTGGTGAGGTATGACGAAAACCGCATAAGCTGGAGGTGGTTCTGGCTGAAATACGATATTGATATGGCAAAGGTAAAGTCATTCAGCCGCGCAATAAGGTGGAACCCGGCGCACCGCCAAAGGGAATACTGGGCGGAGATAAGGTTCAGAGTCGGCTGCGGCGAGAATGAATGGGACCATATCTGCCTGCGGGAACTTGCGGCTATTGGTCTGCATACTGTCGGGAATATGACCTTTCACGATGAGGAAATAACGGAGATATACGAATACTATGCCGCACTCTACCCGGAAAAAGCCAAAGGCGAGGTCAAATACGATAAATACTGTATATAAGGAAGCTCCCCTGACAGGGGGCTTTCTCATCAGCAATGCAGGGGGACGCCCTCTGTACAATGAAAAAGGGACGCAAGAGCGTCCCTTTTGGTTATTCTACTGATATTATGTAATAGTAAATGGGCTGACCGCCGTTGACGAGCATGACCTCGAGCCTGTCGCCGAACTTCGCCTGCATGAACTTCTGGAGCTCCTCGGCGTTCTCGGTGGTGACGTCTGCGCCGTGAATGAGCGTAACGTAGCTTGCCTCGCCCTTATCGCCCTTAGCGAGCTTCTTTGTGAGCTTGTAGGCGGCCTTGTTGATATCGCGCTCGGTGAATGAGAGCTTGCCGTTTTCGAGGGCAAGTATCTCGCCCTCCTTTATCTTCTGACCCTCAAACTCGGAGTCCCTTGCCGCAAAGGTAACGAGACCGGTCGAGACCTTTTCGAGAGCCTTTGTCATATTTATGCGGTTTTCGGAGAGGCTAAGCGACTCGTCAAATGCGAGCATAGCCGCGATGCCCTGCGGGATAGACCTTGTCTGGAGGACGCAGACCTTGCGGTCGGTGAGCTTGACAGCCTGCTCAGCCGCCATGATGATATTCTTGTTGTTGGGGAGTACGAATACCGTATTTGCGGGAGTTTTAAGGATAGCGCGGAGGATATCGTCCGTGGAGGGGTTCATGGTCTGACCGCCCTTGACAACGACGTCAACGCCGAGGTCAGTGAACATAGCCTCGAGACCGTGACCTGCCGCAACAGCGACAAAGCCGAATTCTTTCTCGGGCGCTGCGGGCTGATAGCCCTCCTCAGCAGCCTTAGCCTCCTTGACCTTATTTTCGTGCTGGATACGCATATTCTCTATCTTGGGACGCGGATCGTTGATGAAATGGCCGAATTCAAGCGCTTTCTGGAGAGCCTTTCCGGGGTTGCCGGTATGAACGTGGACCTTTATGATCTGCTCGTCATCGACAACGACAACGCAGTCGCCGATAGTTTCGAGGTAAGCTCTGAGCATGAACACATCGGGACAGTTTTCCTTTTTCTCGACCATGAACTCAGTGCAGTAGGTGTAATTTATCTCGTCGTCGTACTCGCTTACCGCTGTGCGGAAGGAGTCAACGGAGGCTTCCTGAGAGGACTGCGGATTTTCGGGCTCCGCGATAGCTCCGCCCTTGAAGACATCGAGCATTGCACGGAAGATTATGGTAAGGCCCTTGCCGCCCGCGTCAACGACGCCGGCTTTTTTGAGCTGGGGAAGCATTTCGGTGGTCTGAGCGAGAACGTTTTCAGCCTCATTGCAGACCTCCTCCCAGAAAACGACGTCATCGTTGGACTCGGCGGATATCTCCTTAGCCTTTGCAGCGGCAGCCTTCACAACGGTGAGGATAGTACCCTCGACAGGCTTCATTACAGCCTTGTAAGCCGCATCTACACCGAGGGAGAGAGCCTCCGCGAAGTTGTCCGGAGAAGCCTCCGTACAGCCCTTGAGCCCCTTTGATATGCCTCTGAAAATGAGGGAGAGGATAACTCCCGAGTTGCCTCTTGCGCCTCTGAGGAAAGCGGAGGCAGCCTTTGAGGAGACCTCGGAAACGGTGGAGTTATCGGGAAGTCTTTTCAGCTCGGCTATGGAATTACCGATGGTCATCGACATATTTGTACCAGTGTCGCCGTCGGGAACGGGGTACACGTTAAGCTCGTCCACCTCGCGTTTTCTGTTATTGATAGTGACAGCGGCGGAAATGATACCGTCTCTGAGCATTGAACCAGTTATCACAGTAAAGTCCTCCAATTTAATAAAATAAGAACCAGGAGCTGAGAGTATAGGTCTCAGCCCGTAAATCAGGCATTCATATCGTCAACGAACACGTTTACCCTGTGGACCTCGAGACCCGAGGATTCCTCGACGGTGAAGCTCACCTTGTGGACGATGCTGTTGACAGCGGCAGTGATATTAGTGCCGTAGGATACCTTTATATGCAGGTCGATAATAAGACCGCCCTCCTTGTCGGCGCGGATAGCCACACCTCTCTGCTTTCTGAAAGCCCTGCCGAAGGTAAGGGCTGAGAGCGTGGAATGGAGGGTATTTACGCTGCAAACGTCTGCAACTCCGAAGCAGCCTGTCACGGTATGCTTCACGAGCTGAACGAGATAGCCCTCCGAGACGGAAATTTTTCCGATGTGATTTTCAACAGTGACCATGCCGACCACTCCTTATTATAGTATTAACGGCATTGTATGCGCGTTCTATTCTATTATATCATATAAGCGAAGCGTTATGATATAATCGCCCGATTGCAGGGAGCAAATCTTTGATTTGCGTATCTGCAAGGGCTTTTAAATAATTTATAATG
>CACYSQ010000005.1 GCA_902777125.1 Ruminococcus flavefaciens | reverse complement strand
TAAATTGTATAGTTAAGACTATCGTCCTAAATATCTAATCCTGTTCAATAACGCTTGCGTTATTACTGCGTTTTTAAGTCTTCTTACTTGACTTCCCTTACTCTCGTAAGGAATCTCAAGGGTCGTTACTTTTTTCTTAGCATTGTTCAATTTTCAAGTTACCGTTTTTCACTGTCTCTCGTGAGACAGCTTTAATATTATATCACAGCTTTTCAGTTTTGTCAAGCACTTTTTTCATCTTTTTCAAAACTTTTTTCTGTGTGCCTCCCGGTTCTTGTCCTCTCCCCGGGCGACTTATTTATTATATCACGCATTTTTGGAAATGTCAAGCAGAAACTTTTCAACATTGCCCACAATATTATGTTTAAAACTTTGCACATCAAACGCTTCTGGGCATAAAAAAGAGGACCTGACGGTCCTCTTGGATCATTCTATTAGTGCTTGATAGAATCCATATCAAAGGTCTGAACGGTCTTTCCGCTGCTTCTGCCCTCCTGAATCTCAGGGAAGGAGCCAATGCTCTCTGTGCCCTCGGAACGCCCGGAGCATACAGAAATGACCTTGTAGTCCTTGATGTAGACCTTATAAACAGTCTCCTGCGAATGTGAGAACACCTTATTGATGCCTTTCACAAACGCATCTACTTTTTCCTGCTTATCAGGAGTAACAGTCGTATCTATTGTTTCGCCGTCAGCTAAAAGCAGGAAGCCCTTGCGGCCGTTCCAATAGATGTAAAAGTCTTCATCAGCGCCTACAAAAAGTGCTTTTTTCGCGTTATCACGTTCTGCAACAGTCTTTGTCGTATCGTTGGCGATAACATAATTATCATGCTCATAGAACTTCTCACGGGTAGCCTGAGTCTGGGCAGCATTGAAAATTACCTTAGAGTAATTATTCTGAGACCTCACGTTCGCACGCATGATGAAATAGCTCCATGTCGGAACAAGGATAGCCATAAGTATACCAATAATTGCCAGAACAACGATCATTTCAATAAGGGAGAAACCCTTTTTAGTTTTCATAAACAACACCCCCATAACTTTAATAGCTGTTCATATATATTATAGCAAATTATTCACAGTTTGTCAATAAAAAGTTTGCAGGTTTTTCACCAAATTTTCTTTCCGGGCATTGTGCATTATCCCAAGAGCTTCAGCGCTTTACTGAGCTGTACATCATCGTCCGTGCCTATGAGCGAACGGTCCATTTCGACCTCAGTATCAGGTGCGATTCCCTTGCCCTGATAGCACTCCCAGTCGCCGACAGTGTAGTAGCCAGCAGTGTAGTGGAGAGTTCCGCCGTTGCTCAGCTCTGCCTCACGCTGGAAAATTCCCTTTCCGAAGGTATTCTTGCCGACAAGGGTAACGTCATCGCCGTACTGCTTCATGAGAGCCGCAAAGGTCTCGCCGCAGCTCGCCGTTATCTCGTTGATGAGAACAACGGTCGGCACCTTGATATCGGTATCGGAAGCAAAAAGGTCGTCGTTCTCGACCTTACCATTATTATAGTAGCTCGTTACGGTCGCATTTCCGACAAAGAAGTCCGCACAGCCTATCGCTCCCGCAGCGTAACCTCCGGGGTTATCGCGGACATCAAAGATCATCTTGCTGTACTTTCCCTCATACTCCTTGAGGATACCCGTGAGATAAGCCGGAGTCGAGTTATCAAAGGCAGGGATACGGAGATACAGCACATCGTCGATGAGCTTCGGATTTACCGGCATTTCGCCGCGGTCGAGATCGTTCGCACGGGTGAAATCGAGCTCCGTCCGAACGCCGCCGCGAAGAAGAACGAGGTGCATGACCGTACCTTCCTTTCCGGAAAGCTCAAACGCGGTTTTCTCAATTCCGTCATTAGCCACGGAGATATCATCGACCTGCAAAATAACGTCGTCCACCTTGAGTCCCTGCTTTTCGGCAACGCTTCCGGCGCTGACCGACATGACAGAGAGCTCGCCCTTTCCGTTCAGACCGACTTTGTAGCCGCAGGTGACGAGGCACGAAACGGAGTTGATTGAGTTAAGGTAGGGCTCAACGTCAGCCTTTGCCGATATATAATAGGTATAGGGGTCGTTATAAGCAGCAAGGAAGCCCTTGAGTGCTGCCTCCTCCTTTGTTTCGCCGTCAGGGAACTCCATGCCGTTATCGCTGAGGATATCCTCGCATTCGGCAACGAGCTTGTACTCTCCGGCACTTTTGATTTTGTCCTTGTGATAGAGGTACATACAGCCTGCGCCTATAGCAGCGCTCGCACTGAGGCAGAGGAAGCCGTTTATAATTTTAGTCGTAAGTTCCATAGTTTACTCCATAAAAAAACCTCTCTCAGAGAGAGAGGTTTTTTATTTTCAATTAGTTTTGATCTGCTTATCAGACTTAGATTATTTCCAAGAACCTTCAGCAGGAGCGTTGTTTTCATCAACCTCAGGCGCGTCGTCACCTTTATCGTCAGTGATTCTCTTAACAATCTTGGAAAGCTTTGCGCCTGTAGTACCGCTGTTGAGATCGCCATGAGACTTATAATCCTTAGCATCAACGTAACCAGAAGGATATGTTCCGATGTAGTTGCCGTCTGTTGTAGCAACAACTGCTGTACAAGCTGTGCCCTTGATGTAGCAAGCGCCTTCAACCTTCTTGAACTTGTCGAAGTAGTTTGTTACGCCGCTGTAGAGGAGTGAAGAAGCATTTCCGCCTGAGCCGGCTGTAAGAGAGATAGCAGCCTCGATCTTACCATCGTCGAGAAGGAGCCAACCCTCGTAAGCGAGCTTGATGCCCTTAGCGTCACAGTCTGTAAGAGTAGCATCGAAAGCCTTCTGTACAGATGAAGCTGTGGAGTTAGCGGATGAGATCTTGGACTTTCTTACATAGCCAAGCATTGAAGGAACGAGGATTGCTGCAAGAACACCGATGATAGCGATAACAACGATGAGCTCGATAAGGGTGAAACCTTTCTTTGTAGTTTTCATAATGAAAACCTCCTTTAAAATATTTTTTGTGCGGGGCTCTTCGCCCCACTCGTTTTTTAGGTACGGGGATTTGATTTCAAGGGTTCATCTCCGGGTTCGTTCTCTGGGGCTCATCACCTTCGGAGTGCCCGGCGTCTATCGCCCTTGGGTTTGTCTCCCTTTCCCTTCCCTGTGATTATAGTATATCACTTCATTCATAAAATGTCAACAGTTTTCTAAAAAATTAGTCGCAGAAAAGCGACTTTCTACACAGGCACGGTAAATCAGGGCAAAATTTTACCGGTTTTCGTCAAAATGCACAACGTTCTGTGAACTGGTAAAATCACTTAATTTATATAATGTATTATTAACATTTCCTTATACAAAATGGAATATACTCACTATATGGATTTGCAGCCGTCATAGAGTGACTACGATTTGTATATTTTGAAGGAGATATTATTGGCGTTACCAATATGTAATTTTTGCACTCGAAGTGTATACTCTGCCGTCCGAAACTGAATTCCGGTCACTTTTGACATTCTCCTCAAAAAAAATATGCACTTTCACAATAAGGTTAAATCTTAAACAGTATTCAAACCTCGTTCTTAAACTGACTGATTTTTCGGAGGTGTCAAAACCCGGTTTCAATTTTTGTTCATAATTTACAGTGATTTTTAACGCTCGTTTTTTATTGCCAAAACTCTTTTGTCATGTTGTTCAAAAACGGTCCTGTTTCTTACTGCATTATGCCAAAAGGACAGCTCTCCCCCACTCTTTTCCCGGTCCGACAAAAAAACCGCAGGCATTTGCGCCTGCGGCTCATTATTAACCAAGCTGTGCGAGGAAGCGGTAGAATTCCTGCTTATCCTGGCACTTGTCGATAGCATCGACCTCAGTGATGATATTGTTCTTAACGTACTTAGCAAGCTCCATATCGAGACTAAGCATACCAAACTGCTTACCGGTCTGGATAGTGGACTGGATAAGATGGATCTTGTTATCACGGATCTGAGCTGCAACCGCGTCAGTACAGTTGAGGATCTCCATACAAGCGATACGTCCTGTGCCGTCCTTTTTCGGGATAAGGGTCTGGGCGATAACGCCTACGAGGTTGTTAGCGAGCTGAGTTCTGATCTGCTGCTGCTGGTGCTCAGGGTAAACGTCGATGATACGGTTGATAGTATCAGCGGCAGATGTTGTATGAAGTGTTGACAGTACGAGGTGTCCGGTCTCGGCAGCGGTTACGGCAGCCTGAATGGTCTCGAAGTCACGCATTTCTCCTACGAGGATAACATCGGGGTCTTCACGGAGAGCGGCACGGAGAGCGAGTGCGAAGCTCGGAACGTCGTCGCCGATCTCTCTCTGGTTTACCATACATCTCTTATGCTCGTGAACATACTCGATAGGGTCCTCTACTGTGATGACGTGAGCACTTCTGTTGAGGTTAACGAAGTCGATCATCGCAGCAAGGGTTGTAGATTTACCTGAACCGGTAGGACCTGTTACAAGAACGAGTCCACGCGGACGCATTGCGAAATCCTGAAGTATCGGAGGAAGTCCGAGGTCCTCAAGAGTCGGGATATCGTTACGGAGAAGACGGATAGCGATAGCCGGCTTGCCCTTCTGGAAGTATACGTTTACACGGTGACGGTAGCCGCTTCTTGTCTGGAACGAGAAGTCGGTATCGTGGTGCTGGTTAACGCTGGTCTGCTGAGCGTCGTTAGTCATCTGGTTGACGATATTGAGTATTTCCTCCTCGTCCATTTCCGGATACTGTGAACGCATTGTTCTGAGGGTACCGTTGAGACGTACAACAGGGGCGATACCGTTAGTGAAATGAAGGTCTGAACAGCCGAGAAGGCGGACCTCATCAAGGATTCTGTTAATTTCAATTGCCATCGTAATAGCCTCCTATTATACTGTGTAGGTTGTTCTGATAAGCTCTGTGATAGAGGTCATACCAGCCTGAACGAGCTCGGAAACGTTATCACGGAGGAGCTTTGTGCCGTTAGCCTTGGCAGCAGCCTCGATCTCTTCCTTGCTTCCGTTAGCAGCGATGATAGTACGAACATTAGCAGAACAGTGAATGATCTCGTGGATAGCGGTTCTTCCTCTGTAGCCTGTGTTGTTGCAGGAAGGACAGCCGCAGGGCTCGAATATCTGGATAGAGTGGTCGATGCCCATGAGGTCATTTTCCTCCTCGGTGGACATTCTGGGCTTCTTGCACTCAGAACAGAGAACCTTAACGAGTCGCTGTGCGATAACGCCGATGAGTGAGGTAGCAACCATGTAGGGAGCAACGCCCATATCAACGAGACGGACAACAGTGGAGGCAGCGTCGTTTGTATGGAGGGTCGAAAGAACAAGGTGTCCGGTGATAGCGGCACGGATACCGATATCTGCGGTCTCCGAGTCACGCATCTCTCCGACCATGACAACGTCAGGGTCCTGACGAAGGATTGAACGGAGGGCAGCGGCGAAAGTCATGCCGGCCTTCTGGTTAACCTGACACTGGTTGATACCGTCGATGTTCTTCTCGACAGGGTCTTCAACTGTAACAACGTTTACGTTCGGCTTGGCGATCTCACCGAGAGCAGCGTAAAGGGTTGTTGTTTTACCGGAACCGGTAGGTCCTGTTACAAGGATAACGCCCTGAGGAACGCGGAGCATTGACTCGAAGAGCTGGTAGTTGTAATCAGACATACCAAGGTCTGTGATCTTACGGAGAGCAATCTGTCCGGTTGAGAGGATTCGGATAACGATCTTCTCGCCGCTTACCATAGGAAGTGACGAAACACGGACATCGAGGGTAGTACCGTCAACGACCTGAGTGAAACGACCGTCCTGAGGGATACGCTTTTCAGCGATATTCATACCGCTTATGAGCTTGAGACGGGTTGTAAGAGCGTTATGTACAGCACTTGAAATATTCATCAGCTCAACGAGGTCGCCGTTAACACGGATACGGATACGGGTATACTTCTCGAAGGGCTCGATATGGATATCGGTAGCGTCTGCTCTGTAGGAGTTTTCAACGATAGTTGTAGCGAGCTTAACGATAGGAGCATTTTCAACTCTGTCTTTAGCCTCTGCGTCCTCTGCGCTCATTTCGCCGAGGTCGCCGCCCATTGCGTTAACGCCTTCGAGAACGCTGTCAACGTTCTGCATTGAGTAGCATTTACCGATAGCCTTATTGATAGCAGATGTTGTTGCAAGTACAGGAACGGTATCCATACCTGTTGAAACCTTGATATCCTCGAGAACGATGAAGTTTACAGGATCGTTGGTAGCAACGGTAAGACGTTTACCCTGAACATTGATCGCGATTACGGTGTGCTTTCTTGCCAGCGCCTCCGGAACCTTCTGAACTGCTTCTGTGTTGATCTCGGTATTATCGAGGTCAACATACTGTACTCTCAGCTTGCCGGCGAGTGCCTTTGTGAAGTTCACTTCCGACATAAAGCCGAGTTCAACGACAACGTCGCCGAACTTTTTGGTTCCGTTGGACTCTTTCTGAGCTGTAAGAACCTTCTGGAGCTGATCGTCATTGATAAGCCCCTGGCTGACTAAGTAGTCACCAATTCTCTCGTTTCTCATAACAAACCTCCGCTTTTTAAAATTTTAATTGAAGAATAGACTTGAAATTTATTTGATTTATGCTATAATATGAATTAGCAATAATAATGTAAGGAGGGTTTTCACCCAATGTCAAATTTTTTCAATATGCTCCACGACAGTGATATCAGCCCCGTATTTCTCGCGGCATTCTACATCGTGGCATTCCTCTTCGGGATCAGCATAGGAAGCTTTCTTAACGTTGTGATCCTTCGTTTACCGCGTCACGAATCGCTCATCAAGCGTTCGTCCCACTGCATGACCTGCGGTGCCAAGATACGCGCTATCGACCTGATACCGGTATTCAGCTGGCTCATGCTCCGCGGCAAATGTCATAGCTGCGGCGAGAAGATCTCCCCGCGCTATCCCATAGTTGAGAGCCTTAACGGCTTCCTCTATGTTCTGACCTTTTTCGTTATGGACTTTAATGCTGGATCCATAATAACCTGCGTTCTGATGTCGCTTCTGATAATCATCGGCTTCATGGACTGGGACACAATGGAGATCGACCTTATAATCGTCGGCATGGTGTTCCTGCTTGCGATCCCCTCGGCACTGCTCACTGACCAGTCAACTCTGCTCCACCGCATAATCGGTGCATTTGCAATAAGTCTTCCCTTTTACATAATCGGTGAGATCAGCAGGGTCTTCATCAAGAAGAAGACCGGTGAGGATTACCGTGCTATCGAGCTTGGAGATACCGTACTGATGTTTGCAGCGGGTGCTCTCCTCGGAACAAAAGCTATTATCGTTTCAGCATTGATCGGCATTGTAGTTGCCGCTGTTGCCGGACTTATAAACAAGTTTGTCACCGGCAATTCAAAGTTTGCATTCGGACCTTTCCTTTCGATCGGCATCGCGATCGGTGCTCTTTGGGGAAACGGTATCGCTGACTGGTACCTTGAACTTCTCAAAGCGCCGGTACAGCAGTAAAAGAATTACAGGCAGCAGCATTTGACTGCTGCCTGTTTTTTTATGCTTACTTGAAATCAGGAAGTGTAAAGATGAAGTAGATGCAGTCCTCGTAGAGACCGTCGGTCTTCTTTGCTGCATGAGCAGCATTGGCCTTAGCCTGAGCCTCCATATTAGGAGAATGAACGAAGAGTCTTGTATCTATCTTCGGAGCCTTGTCTGAAGTGATCTTCTCATACTTCCAGTGGTCGTTATCGCCCTCAACCATCATAGTGGGCTCATAGTCCTTGCCGTCCTTGGGGCCCTGATATCTTACGGGACCGTAGTTATCGCTGCCCTTGTTCTGGCTGAACTGTGAATTGATATTGACGAGCGACATATTCATATTGGAAAGGGCGAAGGGTGACTGGAATGCCTCATAGATATGAGCAACGTCATTCTCGTCCTTCTGCTTAGCCTGACCTCTGTAGAGGTACTCGTCATCGCCGTCCTTATCGTTCTTGTAGGTGACAACGCTGAGAGAGAACATATCCTTCGAGAAGTCGGTATAGGTATTGCCCTTTACCGATTTAGCGGGCTTTACAGCAGCGTAGTAATCGTCTGATGTATCATCAGATGTATCGAAGCCTGTGAGCTCGGAGGTATCGAATACTGTCTCGATGTTGTTATAGCCGGGAGCTATATAGAATGAGTAGTATTCATAGTAAACCGGGTTGATAACGCTTGAATCTGAATCATTGAGTGTGATGGAAGCGTTAACTCTTCCGATATCGTTTACAACGTTACCGTTTTCGTCGAGCTTCTTCATGATCTCGCCCTTGTGGTAGGTAACGCCCTCGAACTCTGTATCGTCCTCATAGAACTTGGTGTAGGTGTAGCCTGCCTTGAAGTTCCATGACTTCTCGCTGATGACGCCGCCGTTTGCATTGTCGATCTTGAGCATATAAACTCTGCCGGTAGCGGGCTCTGCCTTATCCTCGGTATTGGGAGTAACCCTGTTTGAATAGTGGTTATCGAGGAAGTTGACAACTGCTGCCTCTTCGGGAGTAACCGTCTGAGCACCGCCTGTGAGAGTCTTTACGCCGAAGGTATTGTTGAGCTTAGTCTGATTATAGATTGATGTATCACGGAGGAAGTTGCCCTTATTGTCCGTGAGAGCACCTACATTGACCTCGATACAATCCGAATATCTGAGCGAGCTCTCCATGTAGCTCTTGATATTGTCAACAGCCGCAGCGTTTGCTTCCTGGAGGGTAGCACGCTTCGAGAGCTTGTTGAGAGGATTGAGTATCTGCATAACGGCGACCATGAGAATACCGAATATCGCCATTACAACGAGCAGCTCAATGAGCGTAAAGCCTTTTAGTTTTCTGTTATCCTTCATACGTCACCCTCCTCACGTTGTAGCCGCTGTGGTAGTAGCGTTCTGCGGCATGGTAACGATGATGTACTTCGGAACGTAATCGCCGGGCTCGAGGGTCGGGTCAGGAATTACATCCGTACCGCCCTGAGCATTGGTAGTTACCACGTTTGTAACGATCTCGTTGTCGGAGTCTGTCGGATTAACGTAGCAGAGAGTGCCTTCGATGTTGATGTAGTTATAAACGTTTTCGCCGTTTGCATTAGTGGAAACGTCCTTGCCGTTAGCGACCTGGATTACGAAATTA
This sequence comes from Ruminococcus flavefaciens, assembly GCA_902777125.1. Taxonomy (GTDB): domain Bacteria; phylum Bacillota; class Clostridia; order Oscillospirales; family Ruminococcaceae; genus Ruminococcus. Next base: position 99,470 of record CACYSQ010000005.1, on the reverse strand, counting down.
TTATCCGCGAGGAATGAATCCTTCGTATTCTGAGCCTCAGCGATAGGTCCGTTCACTGCGATTCTTGAGTTGAGGTTATTGGCAGCGCGGGTGTTTTTTTCAACCGCGCTACCCATAAGCACGAGGATAAGAGCAAGCATAGCGAAAACTGCAAGCGCAACGATCATCTCAACGAGAGTCATGCCGCTTAATTTACTTTTCAGCTTTTTCATGCGTCATACCTCCTTATCTTGCATAAGCCATATATTCTACAGCTTCATATGCGTGTGCGCCCTCAGCGTCAACTATCTGCTTCTTGCCGCTGCCCTCATCTTCTGTAACGTAGATGAGAGTCCAGTCGTTCTGAGCGTCTGCCGATCTAACGTTGAGCATACCGATTACGCCGAATCTGCCTTCCATCGGATTTGCTGTGCTGAGCGGCTGACCGTCATAAATGATAGAATTCTTGATCTTGTCATTGGTATTAACAGTAGGCATCTTGACGTCCATATAGATAGCGGTTACATAAGCTGTAACGAGTGCCTCGTTCTTGATCTCAAGAGAAGCATTCTTTGCGGAATACATTCTGATCTTGAGAGGCTCGAGGATATCGTAGCCGTTCTTAGCAACAGCTGCGTCTATAACGGGATCGCCCTTTCTGCTGAGGACATTGACCTTCTTGTTCGGGTCGTCAAAAATGGTCTTGAGGGTCTTGGAAACGATACCGCCCTTAGAACCGAGTACACAAGTACCCTTGACGTAGAAGTAAACCTCTCCGTCTGCTGTATCATCGACGATGATACGGATCATGTTATCGGTCTGGTAGTTATCGAGTGTTATCCATATCTCACCGGATTCCGGAGCTACGATATAGATATCACGGTAGCCGTCAACATCTGGAACTCCGGAGCCTGCGCCCCAGTTGCCCTTGAGAGTAGCATCATTTCTGATAACAGCGTGGTTCTTGCCGTCGATCTTTTCGATCGGGATACCGCTGCCGTTGTAGGTAGTACCTGTGCGGCTGCCGGGCTCATTGCCGATAGCTTCAAGGTTGAACTCTGTCTGCCAGTCGTAAACAGTCTTGATGAGCTTGGTTGCGGATTTCTCGTCCTTGTAGTCATAGTTACTCTTTACCATGCCTTCGAGAACGAAGTATACCTTACCTGCGCCGGGCTCATTTACGACGATGCGGGCAGTATTTGCAACTGTCTTCTTGCCGTCAACTAAGGACTCAGCACTCTTGAAGTCAACATCGAGGAGTCTGATATAGATATCCTCATCGCCTGCGTTGATAGTAACGGCGCCGTTGAATTCACCCTTGAGGGTACAGCTCTGAGTAATGTTGATGATCTGAGGTGAGAACGCCTCATACACAGTTGAAGTCATTGCTGTGTAGTCAGCAGGATCAACGTTTGCTGCTGATACAACTCTGTGCTCGATACCCTTTACAGGCCAGTAAAGACCGAGAAGGGTCTCTCTTTCAGCTCTTGACGGATAGATAGTACCGCCGGACTGAGCCATAGCCTTGTAGACTGAAATAGGAGATGCTCCGGGATATGCAGCATCAGATGTGATGCAGGCTGCATTCATTTCGGCATCGGTTACTATCTCCTCAGGGTTAGAGCCCTTTCTGATCCAGTAATCCTGAACGCCGGAGGGGTTATTCTTCTTGTTGATGAGTCCATTGAGATCGTAGATATTATCATCGAAATAGTTAACGATCGCAGGATCACCTGTATTAGCGTAGTAGTTAAGACCCTGTCCGCCGAAATCATAGATGGTTCCGAGATCGGGATCTGCAACAGCAGTATATCTGCCGTTGAGCTTTGTATCATTCAGGAAGGACTTTCTTGCCCACTTATAAACAGGGTTATCGCCTGGCTGGAGCCATGTGCCCTGCCATACAGCAGCGTTCTTGACGATGACCTTGCCTGCAGCGTCCTGCTGGAGGAGGTAATCCTTGAGCTCGTTGCTCGTAGTCTTGTGGATATGCTCGAAGAGTTCATTCTTCTTGGTCTCATCGAACGTACCGGCATGATCATTATAGATAGTGCCTGTAACGTTGAGGTTGCCCTTCTTGATGATAGTACCGCCTACAACGAGATCACCGTGAACGGTGAGGTTGCTGTTGACGAAGAGGTCGCCCTCTATCTTCATATCGCCTGCGATATCAGTTGAACAGTCAATCTTGACGGAACCCTTTGAGTAGAAGTTACCGCCGAGAGTCGAGTAGCTTGCCTGTCCTGAAACAACGCTGCTTGACCACTTGTAGAGGTTAGAGCCTGCGCCGCCGAGAACTGAGGTCTTGTCACTGTCCATGCAGTAGAGATCTGCTGAGATATGAAGGTTATTGGACTGAAGCTGGAGGTCGCCGCAGAAAACATTCAGCGGGACATTCAGTGAAGCGTGTGAGCTGCTGTCCGTACCGAGATTGAGGTTATTGGGAGCAATAAGTGACTCATCGATGTAAAGGTACGGCATTGTGTAGAAGCTGTATCCGTTTTTCTTGATATAGTTCTTGAGCTCGTCTGTAAGGTGGACCTTTACCTTATCGTTTCCGGTCACGAGGTCGCCCCAGATCTGAACGCCGGGAGCATTGATACCGGTACCCTGATAGGTGTAGTAGATAGACATTGTATTTACAGCGTCGAGGTTTCCGTTTACAACGAAGGGAGCTTCAAGGGACATATCATTCTGGAAATGATACTGCTCATGTGTGAGGTAATCCTTATCCTCGAGTACAGTGAGCTTGTTCTGCTGGTTGTACCATCTGATGTAGTTCAGGTCGGTATTCCAGGTCTTATCGCCCCACTTACCCATACCGATGTAGGTACCGCCCCATGCGTAGGTGTGGTTGTCGATGTCGGCGCCGCCCCATGTAAGGAACGCTGCACCGCCGCCGCCGCCGTCGCCCTGCGGAGGATCCTGGAGGATATTGGTGGAAATTCTTGTGGTCTCACCGCCGATAGTAACATCGGCAGTGATATTGTAAAGATTTCTTGTTACCCATGTGTTTACAGTTTCATCGGGATCAAAGACGGTCTTTGTTCCGACGAACTTGATCTTTGCGTTTTCAACGCGGCCCATTGAGGGATTGTTGACATTTACTACAATGTCCATTTCCCCGTTGAGCGGAAGACTTCTTACAGCCTTGGAGAAGTCCTTGTCTGTACCTACCGCCGCGAGGATACTGTCGATAGCAGTTCTCGCAGTATAGGAAGACTGTGCTGAGGAATAGGTCTTGCGGGCTCTTTTGTTTGCCGCGGCAGCAACAGCGAGTGTCGCAGTCATGAAGATTATCATGATCGACATTACTGATACTACTGTAAACAGAACTGAACCCTTGAGACGTTTACTTTTTTCAGTTTTCATCTTTCTTACCGCCTTTCAAGTTATATTTTTCTCATAACTGAAGCGCTTGCTGCGGAATTATTCGATAGCTTCGACGTTGACCTGCTGGAGATCATAAACAGAATAAAGTGATACGACCATGTTGATTGTTAATTCATCTTCCGGTTCGATAGTCTTGTGCTCCTTGTCATCGCCTGACTTGGGCTTGTTTGCGTTATCACCTTCGGGCTTGCTGCCGGATGCAGGATTATCCTGATCCTCGTCCTTGAGCTGGTAGGATACGGAGTTGATGAGGAGTGCGTCATCATACTTCTCGATAGCGTCCATGAGCTTCCAGAGGTTTTCCTTAGTACCCTCAGCGGTGATACCGTACTGAGTGATGAGTGTCGGAGGGATCTCTCTCTCCTTGAGTGAAATGGACTCTGCGTTTTCCTTGTCAACCTGCTTCTGATAGTCGCCGTTGATATCAGCGATAGAACGGAGGCCTGAACCGATGTCTCTGCCCTCCATGTAGTAGTAGTTGAGAGAGCTTTCTGTCATGTCGCTTACAGCAACGGAAGTGAGTCTTATATCATTCTCGTTTGCGAAGTGCTGCATGAACTGATCGAGGAGTACAGGATTTGCGATCTTATCCTTGTCAACGAACTTTTCTGTGATCTTGTTTGTCTCAGCAACTGTTTCGTTGATAGTCTGCTTGAGGGGCTCGATCTGTGAGATCTTCTGCTTGTAATCCTTCTCTACCTCTTCAAGAGAGCTGAGTCTGTCATTATCCTTCTTGATAGTTTCGTTCTTTGTTTTGATAAGTGCGAAATAGCCGGCTACGAAAATAGCGATCGCCAGAACTACTCCAAGAATAACCTTATCTCTGTAAGTAAGTTTCATTTTAATCTACCTCCCCTATTATTCTGCTGTCTCAGACTCTTCGCCTTCGGGAACATATGCGCTCTTTCTGCCGTTAAGCTTGAGAGTCAAGGAGAAGATCGTCTGCTCCTTGGCATCGTCCTTGGCTTCTTCTGATTTTTCAGCGGGCTCAACAGTATATCCTGCATAGGATATAGCGCCGATCATGGGGACCTTGCTGTTGTCGAGCTTGTAAGCGAGAAGGCTCTTTACGCACTCAGCAGGGAATTCCTGAGCCATCTTCAGCTTGTCGTCCTTCTCTTCAGCGTCAACAGTAAGAGTAAGGGTGATAGTACCGTCAGCGAAGCCGTTATGCTCAAGCAGACCGTGTTCGATCTTGTATTCCTTCATAGTGTCCTCAACGACTTCGTGGATAGCATCGAACTTCTTGCCGTTGATAACAGGCTGTGAAAGATAAGCGGCATAGAGGTTTTCCATGTTGAGCTTATATGTATCAACCTGACCCTTTACGTCAACGAGACGCTTCTGAACATCGAGCTGGTGCTGAGTTTCAGCGCTGTTGATAAAGGTCTCGGTCTTCTTGATATCGTCCTTGATATTGTTGGACTTGATATTTCTGAGAAGGAACCAGCCGCCTGTAACGATGATCGAGAGAGCAACTGCACCGATAAAGATGAGGTTTCCGGCGCTGTCGTCCTTGATCTTGTTCTTAACGGCAGTACCGAGGTCTGTCTCAAGGAGGTTGATCTTTTCGGTATCCTTGTTACGCTTGAACATAGCACCGATAGCGTTTGCATACAGTGAGAATTCAAGGTTTTCGTGGCCGTGGATCTGCGGAGGAACGTTGATAAGGCTGGTCTTGAGGTCGAGTTTCTCGAGCTCATCGGTAAGTCTTACATAATCGTGTGTATCGCCGTAGAAGATAACGTTCTCGATGGTCTCGCCGGTATTGCGGCTCCTGTGGAACTGGAGCATACGGAAGATATTCTCGTTAACGGCTTCAAAAACGTAATCCTCTGAATAACCGTAGTCAGCGGAGTCGATAGAAGCGAAACGTGAGAATGAAAGCTGTCCCTGCTCATAGAGGTTGAGTGAGATGAAGTTGTTATCGATCTGAACAGCGAGGAGGGGCATCTTCGACTTGATCTTTGTATCTGCGAGAAGAACCTTTGTGATACAGTTGCAGCCGATCATAAGGGACTTCAGCGAGATACCGAGATACTTGAATACTTCTCTGTAGCTGTTGATGATCTCATTCGGGCAGGCAGTAGCGAGGATCTTGTAAGCCGGCTCGGAATTGCCCTCTGTTCTCTCGGCCTCACCTACAACGATATAGGATACCGAGTAGGAGTCATCGAGGTTGAGCTCAGCCTGCATCTGAGCCTTAACGGTCTTATGGAGTTCCTGGGGCTTGCCCTTTGCAACGGTCATTTCCTTGAAGATCGTGAGGTTGGAGGAGATCGAAACGATCGCTTCCTTATCGGGCATCTTGTTCTTCTTGATCACGCCGTTGATGAGGGTCGCAACATTGGGGACGTCCTTAACGTGGCCGTTTACAATAAGTCCTTCTTCAACGTTAAGAGTTGCAGCGGAGCTGATCCTGATCTTGCCGTTGCTCTCTGTTCCCTTAACGACACGTATATTTCTATCGGTAATATCAAATGAAAGCATTTATCTTTCCACCTTTCCGTATTATTCGTTCTCGATAGACTCGAATGAGCCGTAGAGTGCGGGGTAAACGCCGGCAACAACAAGTCCGATGATTACAGCCATGAATATGAGCATTACAGGCTCGATCAGTCCGACAAGTCGCTGTACAGCCGACTGGGATTCTTCTTCGTAATATTCAGAGGTCTTTTCAAGGATCGAGTCAAGCGCACCTGACTCCTCACCAACGTAGATGATAGAGCAGAACATCGGCTCAAAGAGCTCTGTTCTTGTGATGGCGGCTGAGAGGGTCTCACCCTGTTTTACCTCGTCTACGACGTCTTCAAACTTCTCGTCAACGTAGAGATTTCCGAGAACTGAGGAAGATCTTTCAAGACATTCAACCATCGGGATACCGCTTGAATAGAGAGAAGAGAGGGTACGAGAGAAACGTCCTGTATAGATCTTTGTGATAAGCGGCCCCCACATCGGGCCCTTTACCAGCAATCGGTCGAATTTCAAACGGAGCTTAGGCGTCTTGAGTGCGTAGGTGATGCCGAAGAAAAGAGCGACTACGATAATAACGAGTATGTACCATTTTGTCTTGAGGAAGTCACTTATAGCTGCAAGAGCCTTTGTAAGAGCAGGCATCTTGGATTTATCGTCATACATATCAATGAAGGTAGGCATGATGAAAGTGAACATAAAAATCGTGATGACTACGCAGAGGACCGCGAGGATCATCGGGTAAGTCATAGCGCTCTTGATGATGTTGTGCAGCTTGTTCTCTTCGTTGTAGTGATTAGCCATACGCTGCATAACAACGTCAAGCGAACCGCTCGATTCGCCCGCGCCGACCATTGAGATCAGGAAGTCGGGGAATGAACCCGCATGGGCTTCGAGAGCTGACGAGAAGGATTCACCCTTCTGAACGTTCTCATAGATATCCTGCCAGATAGCTCTGGCCTTTTCTTTTTCCTGCTCCTTGGTCAGGATGTCGATCGCTTTTACAAGTGTAAGACCGGAAGTAAGCATCGCGCTGAGCTGACGGCAGCAGAACGCAAGCTCTTTGGTATTGAACTTGTACATTGATCTTGAATTGTCTGACTCGCTTTCCCTGTAATCCTTGACGTACAAGCCTTTTTCCTTTATTTTTTTAAGGAATTCCTGCTCGTTATCGGCATTGATCACGCCCTTGACCTGTTTATTTCTGGCGTCCTGAGCTACATAGGAAAAACTCCTCATGAAACCACCTCCATAAAATATTGCTTTCTGAGCATTTTACTGTCTTAATAATAACCATTATATCATTTTAAGAGTTACTTTTCAATCGTTTTTTTGACATAAATAATCAGCCGTTTTTTATCAATATTCACTAAGAAATATACCCGAAGTAATATTGACCTACCTAAACGGCGAATATTCTACAAAAACCAAATTGCAAGACAGCACAAAGTGAAGCATTGACCACCCAATGCCGCACATTGTTGAACTTATACAAATATTATATCACACACTCAATTGAATTGCAACAGATAAAGACAGATTTTTTACGATTTTTTATAGAATTGTGAACTCCGGCAAGGCACTTAACTTGATTTTAGGCAATTTGACTGTTGAAAATGCTCAGATCGTCCACCTCGCGTGACAAAAGAGAGATAATTGACCGTTGGACAGCTTTTTTACCGTTTCAACACCGTTCCCGGATGTATACTATTTAAAATATATTATAGGCTGTCAGTTAACTGCATTACTGTAAGCGCCAAAATGTTTTTCTGCTTACCGTAAAATATGTAAGGGACACCCTCGGAGCGTCCCCTCCCGTCTGAACTCAGGCGAGCTTTATCCCGAACCTCTTCAGCCAGCAGTCGAGCTGTATGAAAAACGCTATGGTCTGCGGCAAATTCATAAGCTGACCGTACCACTGGACATGGTCCTCATGCCGCAGAAGCCTCTCCAGCTCACTTCGCTCTACAAGTCCCGTGAGCGGCGTATCCTCCGCGAGTATCGCCCGCAGCTTCTCCGTTACTGCCGCAAGAAACGCCGGATCGTGTGTCTTCGGGTAAGGGCTCTTTTTCCGCCAGAGCACCTTCTCCGGCAGCCATTCCTTCATCGCCTCGCGCAGCAAGCCCTTTTCCCTGCCCTGCCAGTCCTTGTACTCCCACTTCACGTTGTACATATACTCCGCTATACGGTGATCGCAGAACGGCACGCGGACCTCCAGACCGCTGTACATCGACATTCTGTCCTTTCTGTCGAGAAGCGTCTGCATGAACCATTCGCAGTTGAGCTTCGTCATTTCGCGCATACGTCCGTCATCGGCGCTTTCCCCGGGAAGCTTCTCCGCACTGTCGGCAGTTCTGCGGTACGCGCTGTAAACGTAGTCCTCCGCATCTATCGCGTCTGCGTACCTCTTGGCGAGGAAACGCTTGCGGTAAGCCGTGCTCTGCGCCCACGGGAAACCGTCCGTCATGCGGATATCCTTGTCCCTGTACCACGGATATCCCCCGAAAAGCTCGTCTGCACACTCGCCGGAGACCGCAACGGTGCCGTACTTCTTTATCTCCCGGCAGAAAAGCAGCAGCGATGCGTCAACGTCCGCCATTCCCGGAAGTCCCCTTGCGACCGTCGCCTCATCAAGGGCATCGACCAGCTCCGGAACGTCAACTATCGTCCAGTGGTGGACCGTTCCGAGATATTCCGCCATACAGCGTATATATTCCGGGTCGCTGTCGGGCTGGAAATGGCTTTTGATAAAATATTTGTCGTTATTGCGGTAGTCTATCGAAAAGGTGTGGAGTTCCTTGCCCTGCCGCTTCATCTCGGAGGCTGCAACCGACGATATAAGGCTCGAATCCAGCCCTCCGGACAGGAACGTGCAGACCGGGACGTCCGAGACGAGCTGACGGCGTATCGAATCGAGGACAAGACTGCGAACGTGCTCGGCGGTCTGCTCAAAGGTCTCGTCGAGAGCGTAAGCCTTCAAGCCCCAGTATTTCCACAGGTCAAGCCCTTTTTCGGTGTAGAAGCCGCACCAGCCCGGCATGACTTCCTTCACGCCCCTTATCACTCCGCAGCCCGGAGTTCTTCCCGGCGCCATAAGTATGAGCTCTGCCGCACCCTTTTCGTCTATCTCGCGGGGAACGTCCGGGTGCTCGAGCAGCGCCGGAAGCTCCGAGGCAAAGACGAGCTTATCGCCGCATTCCGCGTAAAACAGCGGTTTCACGCCCATGCGGTCGCGGGCAAGGAATACCCTGTGCGACTGCTGCTCATAAACCGCAAATGCGTAGATGCCGTTGAAGCGCTCAACGCACTTTTCGCCCCATTTGACGTAGCTTTTCAGGACGACCTCCGTGTCCGACCTCGTATCAAAGGCATAGTCCTTTTCCAGCTCACGGCGGAGCTCATCGGTATTGTAAAGCTCACCGTTGTAGACGATGATGAACGTACCGTCCTCACCGGCAAAGGTCATGGGCTGTCTTCCGCCCTCGATGTCGATGACCGCGAGCCGCGTATGGATAAGGGCAGCCTCCTTCGTAACGACTATCCCCCTCTGATCGGGACCGCGTCTCAGCAGCGAACGCTGCATTTCGTCATATATCCGCAGATCGCCGCGCATATCCTCCTTGAAGCTTATTGCTCCTGCAATTCCGCACATAGTCTCCTCCACCGCTTTCCGGCATACGGCACGCCGTATTTCCGGCAGAAAATTATCCGCCGGGATATTATATGCACCGGACGGCTGAAATGCAACGGGAAAAGAACTATGAGAGCAGAGAAAACTTTTGTAAAAATTGACCTGATAAAAGGTATGGACAAAATGCGGAAAATATGATATAATAATATTGAATTGAGAAAGCCGCTCATGCGGCGGAATTTTATGCCGAAGGGCAAGAAAGGAAATGATATGTTTCACGAGAAATCCTGCGGTGCGATAGTTTACCGCAAATTTCACGGGAATACCGAAATATTGCTGATAAAACACATAAACAGCGGACATTGGTCGTTCCCGAAGGGACACGTTGAAGCCGGAGAATCCGAGATAGAGACCGCCCGCCGTGAGATCATGGAGGAGACCTCCATTGATGTCATCATCGACCCTACCTTCCGCGAGACCGTGACCTATTCCCCCAAAAAAGATACGCTCAAGGTTGTCGTATACTTCCTCGCCAAAGCAAAAAATGTTGATTTTACGCCGCAGGAGGACGAGATCGCTGAGATAAGATGGGTCGATATCTCATATGCCTCGAATATTCTTTCATACGAAAATGACAAAACTATCGTATCAAAAGCAAAAACGGCCATCAAGGAAGCATACTGAAAATGCACGGATAATTCCCTCTAAAGCTCAAAGGCACACCTTTACGGTGTGCCTTTATTCTTTCAACGGCAATTTTAGCACTCTCGGTATGAGAGTGCTAATTTTCATCATTCTTTCACCAAACATTGATATTTGTGTCACAAAGCGGCGGTATCATATAGACAATCAAATGAAAGACAAGGTGATTCCAATGGAAAAGGTATATTTGAATAAAGTCTGCGTAAAATAACTTATGAAAATTATTTTTTGGAGGTATGAATTATGTATGGACTTACACCCTTCGGAAGGAACAGATATGATCTTTTCAACGTTTTCAATGATCTCGACAATGACTTCTTCGGCGCGAATATGCCGGTAAGCTCCTGCCGCACCGACATAAAGGACGAGGGCAGCAAATACGTTATGGAGTCCGAGCTCCCCGGCTTCGAGAAGGAGGACATCAAGCTCGATATCAGCGGCTCCTACCTTGTTATCTCGGCTGAGCACAGCACTCAGGACGACCAGAAAGACGAAAAAGGCAGCTATATCCGCCGCGAACGCTCCTATGGCTCTTACCAGAGAAGCTTCGATATCTCGGACGTTGATGCCGAGGCTATCAGTGCGGAGTACAAAAACGGTATCCTCATCATAGACCTGCCAAAGAAAAAGCACGAAGAACCGGTATCGAAACGGCTTGAAATAAAATAACGAAAAGCGGCGTGAAAAATCACGCCGCTTTTTTTGCAGGAACGCTGTTTCCCGTGAATTAAGAATTACGATATCGCCTGACGGCGATATTTTTTATAGCCTGCAGTTATAACTAACGATAGACCTTTCGTATTGGACAAACGCCTATAGGTATGGTATGATTAGTTCATCAAAGAAATACAGGAGTGAAAACATGAAAGATACAAGATACATCACCTTTTCGGAGCGAATGCGATGTTGGCACTGACCTCCGCTGAAAACAAAAAAATTTCCAATTACGAAAGGTGAATAATTATGAAAAATTTAAAGCTTATATCAATCCTCGCTGCCGCTTCCCTTCTCACAGGCTGCGGCGCACTCAATAACAATTCGTCATCGTCAAAGACCTCCGAGGTCCCGGACTGCTGCTCAGGTGACGGCTGCGAGGGCAGCGGCAGCAAAAAGCCCGAAAAGTCCAAGATAAACATCGGCTACCTCAACTCTACCGCTCATCTGCTCGCTTTCGTTGCCGAGGAGGAGGGCTTCTTCGAGGAGGAAGGTCTTGACGTTGAGCTCACTCAGTTCTCCAGCGCCTCCGAGCTTGTGAACGGTCTTGAATCCGACAAGCTCGACGCCGCATTCATCGGTTCAGTTCCCACGCTGACATTTGCAAGTCAGGGACACGACATTACGGTATTCGGCGGCGCAATGACAAACGGTCACGGCTACGTCATCAAGGAGGAATACGCTGACAAGGACGAGCTCGGAGTTGAGATACTCAAGGGCAGGAACGTTGCCTCCGTAAAGAACAGCGTTCAGGACGCAGAGCTCCAGATACTTCTCAAGAACGCCGGCATAAAGATAGGCGACGGTGACGACGAGGTCAACATCGTTTACTTCGACAGTCAGAAGGACGCCTACGCTGCACTTCTCAACAAGTCCATTGACGCGGCTTCGGTATACTCCCCCTACGCTTCACTTGCAAAGTCTCAGGGACACAAGGTCGTTTACTACTGCGCTCACGAAAAGGCTCTCGAAAATCAGCCCTGCTGCCGTCAGGTCGCAAAGACCTCCGCTCTCAGCGCAAATCCCAACACCTACACCGCGATAGAACGCGCTTTCATCAAGGCCTACCACTTCACTCAGACCGACCACGAAAAAACGGTCAAGGACGTAAAGAAGTACATCGACATTGAAACAGATTTCATTGACACAGAGGTCTACGGCGGATACAGCATATCCAGTCCCGACCCTGACAAGAAAGGTACAGCCACCCTCAAAGACACCATCGTTGAGCTCGGATATACCGAGGATTTCGACCTCGAAGCACATTACAACACTGAAATATACAAAAATGCACTCGACGACATCCTCTCCGAAAACTCCGATGATATCTACAAATCATTAAAGGAGCATTTCGATGACTACGAATAAGATCGAGATAAAGGATCTCACTGTTAATTACATAGAAAACAAGCGAAGCTTCAATGCCCTCCACGATGTATCATTCGGCGTTGGCAGAGGTGAATTCGTGAGCGTTATCGGTGCGAGCGGCTGCGGAAAGTCCACGCTTCTGAGCGTGCTCGAGGGGCTTTATGCCCCCGCAGGCGGCTCTGTTCAGATTGACGGCAAGGAGCTTCACGGCACCGGAAAAGAACGCGGAGTAGTGTTCCAGCACTACTCCCTCTTTCCGTGGATGACCACGAAGAAAAACATAGAGTTCGGCATAAAGCAGACCCGTCACGATATCAAGCGCACCGAGCGTTCAAGGATAGCTGACGAATACCTCACAAAGGTCGGTCTCTCTGAATTCGGCGGAAAGTACCCCTCCCAGCTCTCAGGCGGTATGCAGCAGAGAGCTGCCATTGCAAGGGCTCTTGCTATGAACACGGAGATACTCCTCATGGACGAACCTTTCAGCGCTATCGACGCCAAGAACCGCGTTATCCTTCAGGAGCTCCTCCTCAAGCTCTGGGAGGGCGACGGTACCACTGAACGCAAGACCGTCGTTTTCGTTACCCACGATATCGACGAGGCTATCCTCCTTTCAGACAGGATAGTCGTTCTCACCGCTCACCCCGGTACCGTAAATGAGATACTCAACGTTCCGTTTGAGCGTCCGAGAAGCCGTGCCGACCTCGTCAAGACCGAGGAATACGGAAAGTTCCGCAACAAGCTGCTCTCCCTCCTCTACAACGACATTGCCGAGCGTATCGGCGGAGATGAGGTGGTACTATGACGCTGAAAAAAAGATACCTCCGCGTGACCCACCTGCTTTTCATCATACTCCTCCTGATACAGCTCATTCCCGAACAGTCCACGAAGCCTGCTTTCACATCATCACTGGTAAAATTTGCGATAGGCTTTGAAGTGCTCGTCCTCGTGGGCTCTTCCCTGATAAAAAAAGAGGAAAGCCTTGCGCTCTTAGTGGACATCGCCGGCTTTGTATATATCCTCCTTGCGGCATGGTCGCTTGCTACTGCCAAGTACAACTACCTCAACGATCTGCTTTTCCCTGCTCCCGGCAGAGTCATACACCAGTTCGTTATTGACAGGGACAAGATAAACGATAACATCAAGAGCTCGCTCATCACTATAGTCAAGGGCTTCGTTTTTGCCGTAGCTGCCGCTGTTCCGCTCGGTCTTATCATCGGCTGGAACGCCAGAACCGGCAGCGCTGCAACTTACATAACCAAGTTTTTCAGCTCGATACCTCCGATAGTCTATATCCCCTACGGCATCGCGCTTCTCCCGACCTTCAAGTCAGTATCCGTTTTCGTTATCTTCCTCGCAACATTCTGGCCGGTCTTCGCCGGAACCATGAGCGGTGTGCTCGGAGTTGACAAGAAGATTATCGACTCGGCAAAGGTCCTCAACGTCAGAAAACCGGAGATGCTTTTCAAGGTTATACTCCCGGCTTCCTTGCAGCAGATATTCCTCGGCTGCAATCAGGGCCTCAGCGTTTCGTTCATTCTTCTCACCTCCGCTGAGATGATAAACGCTAAGGACGGCATGGGCTACTATGTCAAGTATTACTCGGATTTCGGCGACTACACACGCACTATAACAGGTCTTCTCGTCATCGGCTTCGTTGTCATCGGCGTGACCTTCCTGTTCAACAAGCTCCAGAACTACCTTTTAAGGTGGAAACGATGAATAGAAAATATAAAATGATAAAGCCGGAGAGCGATGATTATTCGTTCTTTGGCTTTTTTGCTGCTGTGCAGGGGACGGCGCCCTCGCCGTTCCTTCACCTACGGTTTGTTGCCGGTGGTTTGTCTGTAATTTGACAGGACGATGTAGGCATCGCCCCCTACACAGCGTTGCCGGAGGTGAGTTTTATTGCCTGCGGGCGGCGGTACGCCGCCCCTACAAGTGGAACGGCGAGGGTGCCGTTCCCTACATTTTGATTTTTGATATTTTTATTGTAAGGCACGGGCGCACAGTGTGCGCCCCTACACTACTCTCTACTCTCTGATCTCTTAGTTTCTGATTCTGGCAAAATCTATAAAGTACGTCTGAATAATAGGGTATTTCTATAACTATTGCCGAATATAAACAAAACCTATTGACAAAGTATGCTTGATGTGATATAATCCATATTGTTCCGATAGGAATACAAGAATTACTTTGAAAGGAGTCCTGAACATGAGAACCAACATGATGTGCTGTTGTATGTGTACAATGAGATATTACCGTGTTCTGCGTACTTATGCTCAGCGATGTTGCGCCTCTTTCTGATCGTCAGCGAGTATTTTTATGCGCGGGATGCGGTTTGCTTCCCGTGCATTTTTATTTTTCCGGAGGTTTTTATGGTCGATGAAAGAGAAAGCGTTACCGCTAAAATGTGCGCGTTCGTGAGGGCTTGGCACTCGAACAAGGCGCGTCAGAAGATCTATGACGATTACCTTGCCTTTGACTTCATGGGCAAGGAAGAATACGACAGCATCTACGATATGATAAGCAGCGGCTTCGGAGGACTTCAGTCCTTCTCCCGTGAGGACACAGAGCTGCTGATAAAGGAATATATCGCTCCTATCCCTCTTTCGAGGATACACTTCAACGAGGTGAGACTCGCGGATTTCGCCGCTGAAAACGGCAAAATACAGTACGTCATCTGCGGTGCCGGCTCGGACACATTTTCGTTCCGCAACACCAATGAGAACATCGAGATCTTCGAGATAGATCACCCCGACACCCAGCGCTTCAAGCTCGGGAGGATAAGCGAGCTCGAATGGAATATCCCCCAAAACGTTCATTTCGTACCGGTCGATTTCGAGAAGGAGCGAATGTGCGACAAGCTCATCGCGGCAGGCTTCGACCCGGACAAGAAGACGTTTTTCAGCATTCTCGGAGTTTCCTACTACCTCACGCTCGATGTCTTTGCGGACACTCTCAGGCAAATGGCAGAGCTTTCCGCTCTCGGAAGTGCGGTCGTGTTCGACTACCCTATAAAGACCGGCGATTTTCCGCGGAGAGTTGCCCGTCTTGAGAGGATAACGGAGGAGCTCGGTGAGGTGATGCGCGGCGGTTTTGACTACAATGAAGTCTCACGCGCACTGTACTCCCTCGGCTTCCAGATAGACACCTATATGCCGCCTGAAAAGGTGCAGTCGGAATACTTCGACGGCAGAGAGGACGGCTTGAAGGCATTTGAAAACGTTAGCCTGATATCAGCGGTCTACACCGCAGGCTACGACTACGAATAATTGAGAATACAGTAGGGGCGGATATTATCCGCCCGCGAAACAGCCCTGAAACATTCGGACGGATAGTATCCGCCCCTACAGAATTGAAAAGGAGAATTATTATGAGTAAATTTGCAAATACAGAAACAGCCCTTATCCACGGAGGCATCTCCATTGACGAACGCACCGGCGCTGTAAATATCCCGATATACCAGACTTCGACCTATAAGCAGGACGGTCTCGGAAAAATGCGCGGCTATGAATACTCCCGCACAGGCAACCCTACCCGTGAGGCTCTCGAAGCCCTCATCGCTGATCTTGAGGGCGGCGTCGCAGGCTTTGCATTTGCCTCCGGAATGGCTGCTCTCACCGCAGTCCTCAGCCTGCTCCACAGCGGCGACCGCGTTCTCATTTCAAGCAACGTCTACGGCGGAACGTTCCGGCTTCTCAGCAAGGTATTCGACCACTTCAGCATAAACTACACCATTGCCGATACCACCGACACAGCGGTCTATGAGAGCCAGATAACTCCCGATGTCAAAGCGGTCATCATCGAAAGCCCTGCAAATCCCCTCATGACGATCACCGATATCAGGGCAATCGCGGAGGTCTCGCACAGATACGGTCATCTCGTCATCGTGGACAACACCTTCATGACACCCTATTTGCAGAAGCCACTTGAACTCGGTGCGGACATCGTTGTTCACAGCGCTACAAAGTACCTCGGCGGTCACAGCGACGTTGTCTCCGGACTTGTCGTTGTCAGCACAAAGGAGCTTGCGGAGAAGATAGCGTTCATACAGAATTCCACAGGCGGAGTTCTCGGACCTTTCGATTCGTTCCTCCTTATCCGCGGCATAAAAACACTTGCGGTACGCATGGACAGACACGTTTACAATGCTGAAAAAGCGGCGGAGTTCCTCTCAGCGCACAAGGCTGTGAAGAACGTCTACTATCCCGGTCTCGAAAGCAGTCAGGGCTATGAGGTCAACCGCAGACAGGCTAAAAACGGCGGTGCGATGATATCCTTTGAGCTCCATGAGAACTACGATATCAACACATTCTTCGAGAGCCTTGAGCTTGTAAACCTCGCGGAGAGCCTCGGCGGAGTCGAGTCCCTCGTATGCCACCCCGCTACCATGACCCACGCCTCCATTCCGGCTGATATCCGCAAAAAAGTCGGCATCACGGACGGTCTTATCCGTCTTTCCGTCGGCATTGAGAGCATTGAGGATATTCTTGCAGATATCGCACAGGCTATTGAAAAATCTGAGAGAAAGTGAGATAATATATATGAGATACTTTGATTCAATGCAGTCCCTCATCGGAAACACTCCCCTTGTAAGGCTCGGTAATATCGTTCAGGAGGACAGCGTGAACGTCTTCGCAAAGCTCGAGCTTTACAATCCCTCCGGAAGCGTCAAGGACAGAACAGGTCTCTACATGATAAACGATGCGGAAAAACGCGGCATTCTCAGACCGGGCGGCACTATCGTTGAGGCTACCGCCGGAAATACCGGTCTCGGAATAGCTTTTGCGGCTCTCAACCGCGGCTACCGTATAATCTTCGTAGTCCCCACTAAGTTTTCAGCGGAAAAGCAGTCGCTTCTCCGGGCACTCGGCGCCGAGGTAGTGAACACTCCCCGCGAAAAGGGAATGCTCGGTGCAGTCGCAAAGGCTGAGGAGATAAAGGCACAGATCCCCGGCTCGGTATCGCTCGAACAGTTCAAGAATCAGAGCAATCCCCTCGCCCACTACGAGACTACCGGACGCGAGATATACGAGGCTCTCGACGGAAAGATTGACTACGTTGTCGCGGGTGCAGGCAGCGGCGGTACCTACACGGGAATACTCCGCTACATCAAGGAGAGAGTTCCCACTGCAAAGGGTATCCTCGCTGACCCGGTCGGCTCGACTATGGGCGGCGGCGAACACGCTGACTACAACATCGAGGGCATCGGCAACGACTTCATTGCCGAGACAATGGATATGTCCCTTGTGGACGGCGTGATAAAAATGAATGATGACGAGGCTTTCAATACCGCAAGGCTCCTTGCGAAAACGGAGGGAATAATCGCCGGCTCTTCCTCGGGAGCGGCAATGGCAGCGGTACTGAAGCTGATAAAGGACGGCGCAAGAGGCAATATCGTAACGGTCTTCCCCGACCGCGGCGACCGTTATTTCAGTACCGGACTATACGATTGAGCGTGATGTTTCACCTAATTTGCCTTTTGTCCGGACTTAGTCCGGAGGCTTTGATATTGGGTTCGGCTGCAAGGGGGACGCCTTCTCTTGCAAGGCGCTTTGTTGATCGTGGGGCTTTGCCCCACTCCCCACCAGAGGTGACTCCCCGCAGTGCGGGGAGATGTCCGAAGGACAGAGGGGACGGGCTTGTTAAGCCTGCCTCTGGACTCCGCTAAAGGGACGAAGTCCCTTTAGAATCCCATTCATAGGAGCTTTCACCAAAGAGTAAAGCAAATGAAACATCTCTCGATAGAATGGAGAATTATTATGACCTTACAGCAGCTTAAATACATTCTTGCAATATCCGCGACCGGCTCTATGAACAAAGCCGCAGAACAGCTCTACGTCTCGCAGCCCTCGCTGACCTCCTCCGTTCAGGAGCTCGAAAAAGAGATCGGCATCAAGATCTTCAACCGCAGCGGCCGCGGAGTTACCCTCACCAACGACGGTGCTGAGTTCCTGCAATACGCCCGTCAGGTGGTCGGACAGTTCGATGTTCTAGCCGAAAAATACATCAACAAGGGCGGCGTCAAGAAGAAGTTCGGCGTTTCCTCCCAGCATTACTCCTTTGCTGTAAAGGCTTTCGTGGAAATGGTCAAGGAGTTCGATACCTCGGAGTACGAATTCGCTGTGCGCGAGACCAAGACCGCTGAGGTCATCAGCGATGTTGCCACTATGCGAAGTGAGATCGGCATCATCTACCTCAACGACTTCAACCGCAAGTCGATAACCAAGCTGCTCCACTCGAACGGTCTGGAGTTCCACACGCTCACGAAGTGCAGCCCCTACGTTTACCTGTGGAAGGGTCACCCCCTCTCGAACGAGAAAAAAATAACCTTTGAACAGCTCGCGGACTACCCCTGTCTCTCCTTTGAGCAGGGCGACAACAGCACGTTCTATCTCGCGGAGGAGCTGCTCAGCACTGCCGACTACCAGCGCACTATCAAGGCGAACGACCGTGCTACCATGCTCAATCTCATGATAGGTCTCAACGGCTATACCCTCTGCTCCGGCATCATCTGCGAGGAGCTGAACGGTTCGGACTATATCGCCGTGCCGTTCGAGGACGATACGGACGAGGTCATGGAAATCGGCTATATCACGCTGAAAAACGTCATTCTCAGCGAAATGGCGGAAATATACATTGAGGAGATAAAGAATTACCTCGGGATATAGCCTTTCTGTAGGGGACGCCGTATCCGGCGCCCCACTTTGCTATAGTTTTTGCCTATAACGTGAAATAGATGTCCGGTATTGGACTTTTTTTGCAGGTCAGTGTATAATTAAAACATACTAAAACGATAGGAGAACCACTATGATCGAAATAATCTGGCTCGGACGCGGCGGTCAGGGCGCTTTTACTGCCGCAAAGCTCCTCGGAGCTGCCTATACCTCGGACAGCGGCGACAAGTACGCGCTCGCTTTCCCCTCATTCGGTCCGGAACGCCGCGGCGCTCCCGTGAGAGCCTTCACAAAGCTCGATACAAAGCCGGTCGCTGACAGAAGTCAGACCGAAAAGGCTGATTATATCGTGATACTCGATGATACCCTCTATGAGCCGCAGCTCCGCTCGCTTCTGAAGGAGGACGGCAATATCATCGTCAATTCCAAGAATGACATCGAGGGAGCTCTCTCCTTCGATGCCGAAAATATCGCGGCTGAGCTGAAGCTCCCCACGGTCAACACCGTCATGCTCGGACTTCTCACCGGTATCTCGGGAGTTGCCACCGAGGAGAACGCGGTCGAGGCTGTAAAGGGCTATATGCCCAAAAAAATTCAGGAGCGGAACATCTCCGCGATACTTAAAGCCGCAGAGGAGGCAGTCTGATGAGACCCTACATAAGAGAAAAAAAGGGCTTTACGTTTGAGGAAGTCCCTGAAAATACGTCGTTTGAGGCAGGCTACCTCGTAAGCGTCAACAGCGGTTGGAGAAGCATAAGACCAGTCATCGACGCCGGAAAATGCGTCGGCTGCGAGCAGTGCTACCTCTACTGTCCGGACGGAGTCATCTCAATTAAGGACGGCAAGGCTGTCATTGACTACGATTTCTGCAAGGGCTGCGGAATATGCGCGAAAATATGCAAGACCGGTGCTGTCGGAATGGAGGCGGAACGCAAATGAAAAAGTTTTTATCAGGCAACGAGGCTTTTGCCGAGGGCATACGCCTTGCGCGTCCGCAGGTCATCTCGGCTTACCCGATAACCCCGCAGACCATAGTCGTGGAAAAGCTCTCCGAAATGGTCGAGGACGGCAGTCTCAAGGCTGAATACATACACGTTGAATCCGAGCATTCCGCACTCTCATGCGCTATCGGTGCAAGTGCCGCCGGTGCAAGGGCTTTCACGGCGACCTCCTCGCAGGGTCTCCTCTACATGGCGGAATGTCTCTACTACGCGGCAGGCGGACGCTTTCCGATCGTCATGATGAATGCCGACCGTTCAACAGCTCTCCCGTGGAACATCTACGGCGATCAGCGTGACAGTCTCTCGCAGCTCGACAGCGGCTGGATACAGGCTTACGCCGAAAACGCTCAGGAAGCCCTCGACCTCGCGCTGATGAGCTACCGCATAGCTGAGGACAAGACGGTCTCCACACCTTTCATGGCGAACCTCGACGGCTTTATCCTCACCCACACCTACGAAACAGTGGACATTCCCGACCGTGAACAGGCGGACAGATTTCTTCCGCCCTATGAGACCGACAACCGCATAGACTTCGAGAACCCGAAGAATATGGCTTTCTCGGCAGGTCCGGACACCAACTACATCTTCAAATACAAGGAACACAGAGGAGTTCTCGCGGCGCGTGAGGTCATCACCCGAACAGAGGCGGAATTCGCTGAAATATTCGGCAGGAAATACTCCGGTCTGACCGAGGATTACCGCACTGAGGACGCTGAATACATCATCGTTACCCTCGGAAGCATCGCAGGTCTCTGCCGTGAGACTGCCGACAAGCTCCGTGAGAACGGCGTCAGGGCAGGCGTTGTCCGCATACGCTACATGAGACCCTTCCCGAATGAGGAGATCGCCGGTGTTCTGCGGAATGCAAAGGCTTACGCCGTCCTCGAAAAGGACATCAGCTTCGGCAATGAGGGAACGGTCTTCACGAACGTCAACTCCGCCCTCAAAAAGGCTGGCGTGAACGTTCCCGGCTACAATTTCATCGGCGGTCTCGGCGGAAGGAACATCTCCGCTGCGGACATCGAAAACATCTACAGTGCCATTGCAAACGGCACCGACAGCGTTAACTTCATCGGCATAGGAGGCGAAGAAAATGGCAAATAAGGTCGCGGAAAGCATCTCCCGCGAGGAATATTTCTACGGTCATAAGGCTTGTGCCGGCTGCGGAGGAAGTCTTGCGGTCAGGGCAGCTCTGAAAGTCCTCGGACAGAATGCGGTCTCGGTACTCCCGGCAGGCTGTATGTCCGCGGTAGGCTTCAATTTCCCGCAGCTGTGCTTCTCCAACAATTCCATTATCTCCACCTTTGCAGGTACGGCTTCCATGCTCACGGGCGTTGAGGCAGGTCTCCGTGCAAGAGGCTATAAGGACTTCACGGCAGTAGGCTTCGCAGGTGACGGCGGTACGGCAGATATCGGTATACAGGCACTTTCCGGCGCTATCGACCGCAATGACGATATCATCTACATCTGCTACGACAACGAGGCTTACATGAACACCGGCATTCAGAAAAGCGGTCTGACGCCTTACGGTGCGAGGACCACCACTACTCCTGCCGGCGAGAATATCCACGGCAATATCCGTCCTAAGAAGAATATGTTCGAGATAGCTGCCGCCCACGGTATCCCCTACGCGGCGACCGCAAGTGTCGGCTACATCTACGATTTCATCGCAAAGGTACGCAAGGCTTCACAGATACGCGGTACTAAGTATATCCACGTTATCGCTCCCTGTCCGACAGGCTGGGGAGTTGCTCCGGACGCTACCGTTGATATCGCAAAGGAGGTCGTGGACTGCGGACTGTGGTACTTGGCTGAGTACGAGAACGGCGAGTTCACACTCAACCACAAGCCGAAGGAATTCTCGGACGCTGCGGCTTACCTCAAAAAGCAGGGACGCTTCAGGCATCTCACGGACGAGGATATCGCGGTCATAACAGCCTCCCGCGACAAGAAATGGGAGAGCATCGAAAAGAATTTCAGCTATAAGAAAAGCTTATAACTCAGTATAGAAGCATAGTATTGGACAAATGCCGATATGCGGTGTATAATATAAACATACCAAACAAATATAAATAATATGTTATGGAGGATAAAACAATGAGCAGAGATATAAACAACAAATTCTGGAACGAGGAGCTTGAAACTCTCCCGCGTGAAGAACTCGAAAAAAGACAGCTTGAGGACCTCAAGGAGATCGTGAAGTTCGCATACGACAACGCTCCCTACTACAAGCGTTCGTTCGATGAGGCAGGCGTTAAGCCCGAGGATATCAAGACCCTCAAGGACATCGAAAAGTTCCCGTTCATCAACAAAAAGACACAGCGCGATACTCAGGGCGTAGGCTCCTTCCTCGGCGAGCTCGCAGCTGTTCCCGAGGAGGACGTAGTGTTCATCTCCACCTCCTCCGGTTCAACAGGCGTTCCGACCATGAGCCCCTTCACAAAGAAGGACTTCGATGAGTTCCAGGACACCGAGAGCCGCTGGTTCTGGCAGATAGGAATGAGACCCAACGACCGCTACGTTCACGCGCTCAACTTCTCCCTCTATGTAGGCGGTCCTGACGTAATCGGCGCTCAGAACCTCGGTGCATTGTGTATCTGGGGCGGTACTCTCCCGAGCGAGAGACTTCTCTTCATTCTCAAGACCTACAAGCCCACTATCATTTGGACTTCGCCCTCCTACGCATGGCAGCTCGGCGAAAAGGCTCTCAAAGCCGGCTATGACCCGAAGAAGGACTTCAATATCAAGAAGATCATCGTTGCCGGCGAGCTCGGCGGTTCCATCGACGCCACAAGAAAGGCTATCGAGGATATATGGGGAGCTGAGGTGTTCGATTTCTACGGCCTTTCCGATATTTTCGGAGCCTGCGCTGCACAGTGCGAATACCACGACGGTCTCCACATCGCTGAGAACCACATTCTCGTTGAAACTGTGGATATACATACAGGCGAGGTGCTCGAGCCCGGTCAGACCGGTGAGCTCGTATTCACCACACTCCGCAAGCACGCACGTCCTCTTATCCGCTTCAAGACAGGCGATATCGGCAGAATCGACACTACAAAGTGCCGCTGCGGACGTACCCACGGCAGGATCAGCATTCTCGGCAGAAAGGACGATATGTTCATCGTTTCCGCTGTTAACGTTTTCCCGAGCGATATCGAGGCTGTTATCCGTGAGCAGAGCGATCTGACCGGCGAATACCTCATCAGGATATTCGAGAGAGACTTCACAAGCAAGTATGCTGTTGAGGTCGAGAAGGCTTCCGGCGTTGCAAAGGACGATGCTACCGTTGCAGCCGAGGTAAGCGCAGCTCTCAAGGCCCGCATCGGCGTTAAGCCCGACAGAGTAGTCGTTCACCCCGACGGCGGACTGAATACACGTTCCGAGCACAAGTCCAAGCGTGTTATCGACGAGAGAAATATTGACTACAACATATGATAATGCTATAATATAAGATATGATTGTAGGGGACGGCGTCCCCGACGTCCCATTGATATGTTTGTGTGGGCTGTCGAGGACGCCAGCCCCTACATTTTATATGATTCAGGAGGAATTACAATGCCCGAGCTTTCAAACCGTACCGCTACCTTTACCGATTCCGTCATCAGACGCATGACGAGAATATCCAATAAATACGGCGCTGTGAACCTCTCACAGGGCTTCCCCGACTTCGAGCCTCCGCGTGAGATACTCGACCGTCTCGCCGAGGTGACTCGCGAGGACTTCCACCAGTATTCCATAACATGGGGCGCTCAGAACTTCCGCGAGGCTCTTGCGGAAAAGCAGTCCCGTCTCATGGGCAGACCGATCGACCCCAACGGCGAGATCGTCGTTACCTGCGGAAGCACCGAGGCTATGATGGCGGCAATGATGTCCGTTACCAATCCCGGCGACAAGGTCATCGTTTTCTCGCCTTTCTACGAGAACTACGGCGCTGATACGATACTCTCCGGCGCTGAACCGATATACGTTCCGCTGATACCTCCGGCTTTCAGCTTCGATGCGGACGTCCTCGAAGCTGCGTTCAGGCAGCACCCGAAGGCGCTGATACTCTGCAATCCGTCCAATCCCTGCGGAAAGGTATTCACGCTCGAAGAATTGCAGATTATCGCTGACCTCGCAAAGAAGTACGACACCTTCGTCATAACAGACGAGGTCTATGAGCACATCGTCTACGCCCCTCACAAGCACATTTACCTCGCAAGTCTGCCCGGTATGTGGGAGAGGACCATTTCCTGCTCCTCGCTGTCAAAGACCTACTCCATTACCGGCTGGAGACTTGGCTATGTTATAGCTCCTCCGCACATCATCGACACCGTCAAGAAGGTACACGACTTCCTCACTGTCGGCGCTGCCGCACCCTTGCAGGAGGCTGCCGTGACAGGTCTGCGTTTCGGGGACGACTACTACAAGTGGCTCCAGGACAAGTACACCGAGAAGCGTGACCTTTTCCTGCGCGGTCTTGACGATATCGGCATACAGCATACCGTTCCGGAGGGCGCTTACTATATCCTGCTCGATATATCCGAATTCGGCTATGCGAGCGACCTCGACTTCTGCGAAAAGCTCGCAGAATACGTCGGAGTGGGAGCTGTTCCGGGCTCGAGCTTCTTCAAGGAGCCCGAAAACCGCTACATAAGGCTCCACTACGCCAAAAAGAACGAAACGCTCGAAAATGCACTCGAACGTCTTAACGATATCCGGAAAAAGATGCCGAAAGCATAAAACCGACACTTCCACTAATCTTCCATAAACATCTCCCATGAAAAAGCGCACTTCCTCGGGACCCATTATCCCGGGAAATGCGCTTTTTT
The DNA here is from genome assembly GCA_902777125.1 of Ruminococcus flavefaciens. Lineage (GTDB taxonomy): Bacteria > Bacillota > Clostridia > Oscillospirales > Ruminococcaceae > Ruminococcus. The sequence continues at coordinate 74,716 of CACYSQ010000005.1, read as the reverse complement.
GCCGTATATGATACTGCGAAGCTTATCCGGCTGTCCGCGGTCACATCACGATATCCGCAAACCTGCCGCGTATCGCCCTGACAAGCTCTGCCGGCGGGAGCTGTATCTGTGTGCCGATGCGTCCGCCGCTGATGTAGAAAAGCGGCAGCTTCTCAGCGGTCTCGTGTACCACGGTCATGAACTGCTTCTTCATTCCGATAGGAGTGCAGCCGCCCCGGACGTAGCCTGTTACCGCGGTTATGTCCTTAACGTGGAGCAGCTCGACTGACTTCTCACCTACGCTTTTCGCTGCCTTTTTGAGGTCGAGCTCCAGTGCGACAGGAAGCAGGAAGCAGTAATAGCTGCCGGTCTTGCCCTTTGCAACGAGGGTCTTGAAGGTCTCACCGAGGGGCTGTCCGAGAGCCTCGGCAGTGTGAATGCCGTCGATGAACTCGTCGCATTCGTAGGTCTGCACCGTGTATTCAATTTTGCTTTTATCAAGAAAACGCATAGCGTTTGTTTTAAGCTCCTTGCCCATATCTTTACCTTTCAAATTCGTTGACTTTTTGGCTTTTTATGCTAAAATATAACCATGTCGGCTTCTTCCGGCAGCGTGACGCTGCACCCTTCCACGTTGTCACTCGCAAGCTCGTTCAGTTCTTATAAAGCGCACATCTTACATCGCACACGGCAGTTTTCTCAGCCGTAAGTCAGACAGATAGCCCGACTAAGCCTGTTCCATAGCAATATGGAAAAATAGCACGGAGTTGCCGCTCCGTGCTATTTCATTTGCGTGTCCTTATGGACTTCGCTGCTTTCGTGGTTACATATATTATACATCATCGCTCCGGATTTGTCAATAGCTATCCGGACTTTTTTCTCTTGCCTGTCTGCTGTAGACGCAGCCGCAGTAATTCTGACGGTACAGATCATACTGCCTTGACAGCTCAATTGAACGTTTATAGCCCTCATGCTTCTTGAAGTCGGAGAACAGGTAGTCCACGCCGCACTCCGCCGACACCTCAGCGCCGCACTCGTTGATGAACTGGCAGTCCTTATGCGGACTTATGGTGAGGGTGGTAGTGAACAGCTCACAGCCCAGCTCCTTAGCCTTTGCACCAGCCATTCTCAGACGGTAGGCGATGCACTTCCGGCAGCGCTCTCCCCTCTCCGGAAGCTCCTCCAGTCCCCTTGCGAGCTCATAGAAGGGCTTGGGGTCGTAGGCCTCCTCGATGACGGGTATATCCAGTCCCATTTCGCGGACGAGACGCTTCAGCTCACTCAGCCGGAAGTCAAACTCGCTTTCCGGTGCGATATTCGGATTGCAGAAGTAGAGGATAATGTTGAAATACCGGTTTATGTACTCGAGGGTATAGCTGCTGCACGGCGCACAGCAGGCATGGAGCAGAAGCTTCGGACGCTCGCCGGTGCGTTGAAGCTCCGCGAGCCTTTCATCGAGCATTCTGCCGTAGTTGACCTTGGGCATCACTTGTCCTCGAGGTTCTTGAGGGCGCGGAGCTCCTCGCGGCTGACTCTTATCTCAGCGTCCTTGAGGAGCTTGACCTCGCTTCTGTCGAGGGTCACCGGGACCTCGGACTTGTCGGTCTTTACGCGGAGCTTGCCTGTGATGAGGTTAGCGTCCTCGACCCTGCCGCGGTCGCCGTCAGGGGTTACGACGATAGCGCCTACCTTAGGGGTGATCTTGATGAGGGCTTCGTAGGCGTTCTGCTCATTTTTGAGGCAGCACATAAGTCTGCCGCAGGTGCCTGATATCTTTGTGGGATTGAGGGAAAGTCCCTGTTCCTTCGCCATTTTTATGGAGACCGGCTGGAAATCGCCCATATAGCCCTTGCAGCAGAACTCCCTGCCGCAAATACCGAGTCCGCCGAGGATCTTAGCCTCATCGCGGACGCCTATCTGTCTCAGCTCGATACGGGTGCGGAAAACTGCCGCAAGGTCCTTTACGAGCTCGCGGAAGTCCACGCGGTTCTCGGCAGTGAAATAGAAGAGCAGCTTGTTGTTGTCGAAGGTACACTCGACCTCGACGAGGTTCATTTTCAGACCTCTTGCAGCTATTTTCTCCTCGCAGATGCGGAAGGCGTCCTTCTCGCGCTGCTTGTTCTTCTCGACTATCTTCATGTCGGCAGGTGTAGCGAGCCTGATAATGGGCTTGAGGGGTGCAGATATCTGGTCGTCCTCGAGCTGCCTGTTGGCAATAACGACCTCTCCGCACTCAACTCCCCTTATGGTCTCGACGATTGCGTGATCTCCGACCTGAGCCTGAATATCTCCGGGAGAGAAATAGTATATTTTTCCGACGCTTTTGAAGCGTACTCCAACGATCTCTTTCATATCTTAACTCCATTTTAAGGTAATAGTTATTAGTAACCGCGGGCGGATAATATCCGCCCCTACGAAACGTGGTTTGTTTGCCGCATGATTACCGCGGGACGTCGGGGACGCCGTCCCCTACAGCACATTATGTCATGGGCGATGAGGGCACCGTCAGCCTGTTATCAGCTGACTATGTCCGATATTTCGGCGCATAGGGCTGTCAGGGCAAGGGGTATGCTCACGTTTGCCTCAACGGTCTTCCATGCGCTTTCGATGCGCCTGTGGATACGCGCAGCCTGACCTGCGGTGAGCAGACCGGCGAGCTTTTCGGCACAGCTCCGGCAGCAGCCTATGGACTTGGCTTCGCTGTCCGCACCGAGCACTGCCGCGTCACGGACGAGCATATCGAGCATGGAGAGTATCTCCCGGACGTCGCCGCGTTCCTTTCCTGCGGAATTGAATGCGACATTGAGAGCGTACTCGTCCTTTCTAATTATACTATCTGCGAGCGATTTTGTCAAATCCACACGCTTCCTGAGCTCCGGGTCGGTGATATACCGCTGACACATACCGATATTTCCGTGAAAACAGCCGACCGCCTCCTTTATCTCGGCGGAGGTGAAGCCGCTTTCCGCAAGGGAGGTCTCCGCGTCCACTGAGGTGCAGAGGGAGGTCCCGAGGCAGATGCAGCGCGATATCACAGTCGGCAGGAACTCATTCCGCGACTCCGCAGTGAACAGGAAGTAGGCGTAATCCGGCGGCTCCTCGATTATTTTGAGGAGAGTGTTCTGTGTACGCGGATCTATGTTATGGCAGTCCGGGAAGAGATATATCTTCCTGCCGCTGTTGTTGTTCGGCTTGATGAAAGCGTCGCTGATGACCGATCTTGCGGTCTCAACGGAATAACCGCCGAGCTTTCCCGACCTCTCAGGGTAGATGACGTCGGGGTGAATGCCCCTTGCGACATTCCGGCAGGACGGACATTCTCCGCAAGGTCCATCGACCGAGGGCGACTCACAGAGAAGCAGCTCGGTATAGTATCTCGCTATGGCCTTTCTGCCGCTGCCTCTTTCGCCGTATATCAGCATAGTATGGGCAGCCCTGTCGTTTGTGACCATGCTGTTCAGCGTAGAGAGCAGATGATCGTTTCCATATATCTTTTTCATAAAAAATACCTCGGTACTATTTTACCACATTTACAGAGGAAATGCCATACCTTTTGAAAATATTTATGCAGTTCCGGTCGATGATCTCACCGCTTGCGGCAATGGGTACTGCCGGCGGACACGGAACGGATACGGCTCCGCAGATGCGTCCCTCAGCTTTTTCGACCGGGATATCCTCGCAGGGAGAGAATACCGCCTCGCGTATGGACATTGCCCTTTCCGGAAGCTCCATGCGGAATCTCTCATGCACGGGAGTTCCCTTTTCCGCGTGGGACAGCGCATTTTCAAGGGCGGAAATCAGCCGCGCATAGTCGTCCGGAACGTTCACCGGAGACATCAGAAGTATCACAAGTCCGCTGTCTGAATACTCGCACTCGCAGCCGTTCTCACGGAGAAGCCCTGCAAGCTCGTCGCCGTTATAGCCGTTTTCAGCCGCACATACCGTGATGTGAAAAGGGTCGCCGTCCGCAGATACAAGTCTCCCGAAGTGCTCCCTGAACTTTGCGAGCTGAACGAGGTTTTCCGCGATATCCCGGCGTATATCCTCCGAGATGTACTTGCAGCAGCCGTCCAGCGAAGCCATTATCAGGTAGGAGGGACTTGTCGAGCCGGAAAGTCCCATTGCAGGCTTCAGAAGTCCTGCGTACTCCGGACGCGAGGTGTGGAGCATGGCAGCTCCGGTCAGTGCCGGCAGCATCTTGTGTGCCGAATCGCAGCACATATCCGCTCCAAGAGCAATCGGGTGCATATTCTCCGGCATGAACGCCAGATGTGCGCCGTGAGCATTGTCAACTATGAGCCTTGCGCCGTGCTTCCGGCAGACCTCGGCAAGCGCCGGTATATCTGCCGTTCTGCCGGTATAGTCCGGCGATGTGACGTACAGGCAGGACGGGTCCTCGCCGAAGCCGCTGAGAGCGGCTGACGCCGCCGCGGGGTCGATCCTGCCGGACAATATACCGTCCGAGTACTCCGGAAGCATCCAGTCCACCTGCAAATCAAACAGCGCGGCGGCGTTGAGGAACGCCCTATGGGCGTTCCTCACGGCGAGGACTCGTCTTCCCTCGCGTTTCATAACGGCAAGCATTGCCTGTATGCACAGGGTCGAGCCTCCGGCTGAGTAGACGGTAGCAGCACTGCCGTAGAGCCGGGACATATTTCTCTCGCTCTCAGCGATTATGCCTTCCGCCTCAAAGAGACTGTCTGCACCGGCAATCTCAGTGATATCGTTCGCAGCAGAAACGAAGGAAAGTCCCCTGCCCTTGTGACCGGGCATATGGCAGCGGAGAGTATCGGTCTCCGCGTATTTTTTCAGGAAATCTATAACAGGTGTATCCATATATGACCTCATAAGTAGTATTGCAGTATGCGGAACATTCTCAGTCTTGCACGGGACATGACTGCCGAGACAGCCTGCGGAGTTACGCCGAGCTCCCGTGCGATAGTGACGGTATCCGTCCTATGAAAATAGTATAGCATAATTATCTGCTTTTGTCTCGGAGTAAGCTCATTATTTATAACTTTTAACAGTACTTTTTTGAGTCTTGCCCTATCGTCGTCCTTGCTATGTCCTTCTAGTATCTGTCTGATGCCCTCATCGGCGGCGCCGGTGTAGGTATCGGAGTAGCTTTTACGTCTTGACACTTAGTCCGCGCCTCCTCACAACTGATGATAAATAGGCGATGATCTCCTGTGTCTGTACGGATTCCTTCCTGAGGAGCTGTATACGTCTGTCGAGATCGAGCTCAGCTATCTCGGTCTCACCGAGACTTTTCCGGAGAGAAGTGAGCTCATTGAGCCTGTTATTGAGCATATCCAGTCCCTTCTGGTAATCGTTTATCATCTGTTTCAATTCCATGACCTCCTTTGCTCAGGGAGAAAAAGAATGGTGGCGGCAGCTTATCGAACTAATGTTCTATTCCTTGCGATTATATTATAGAACATATTTTCCGCATTGTCAATAGGGGCGGACATATATTTTTGTTTTAACCATTGCAGCCGTCCCTCCCTGCCATAGAACGTCTCAAAATGCTCCGCTCACCGGACTCTGCCTCCGGATTTCTAAAAAACCTTGCTATTTTCGCAGATATGTGTTATAATGTATATATATATTTCCTGTAAAGGACGTGTTTACTATGTCTGAGAATTACGACGTTATAATTGCAGGCTGCGGTGCGGCAGGTCTGTACGCAGCTATAAACCTCCCCGCTCACCTGAAAGTCCTCATAATCTGCAAAAGAGAGCTCAGTCTGTGCAATTCCTCCCTCGCACAGGGCGGTATCGCCGGAGTTTACAACTCACCCAAGGACAATATCCAGTACCACCAGAACGATACCCTCATCGCAGGCAGCTTCAAGAACAACGTTGACGCTGTCCACACCCTCGTAAGTGAGGCTGCTCAGGATATCGAACGCATAATAAACCTCGGCGTTGAATTCGACAAGAATCCCGACGGCTCCTACCACCGTACCCTTGAGGGCGGTCACGGTCATCACCGTATCTTCCACCACGCCGACTCCACCGGCAAGGAGATCGCTTCAAAGCTCCTCGCCTATGTCCAGACACTCAGCAACGTTGAGATAAGAGAAAATACCCTCATGTGTGCTGCTGCCCGCACCTCCACAGGCTATTCCGCTTTCCTCCGCAATGAGGACGGCTCCTATACTACCGCAAACTGTCACTACATGATACTCGCTACCGGCGGTATCGGCAGAGTTTACCAGTTCACGACAAATTCAGCTATCGCTACCGGCGACGGCATTACCTTCGCCTACGAAATGGGCGCTAAGATCAAGAACCTGAGCTATGTTCAGTTCCACCCGACAGCTTTCAACAACCGTGCTACCCGCGAATGCTTCCTCATATCGGAGGCTGTCCGCGGCGAGGGCGCTTACCTCCTCAACTGCCACAAGGAACGTTTCATGCAGAACTACGACGAGCGTCTTGAGCTTGCCCCGCGTGACGTCGTTTCCCACGCTATCGTGCAGGAGGCAAAAAAGCAGAACTCCACTGAGTTCTACCTCGATATCAGCTACAAGGACAGCGAATTCCTCAAAAAGCGCTTTCCCATGATCTACAAGAACCTCCTCGAACAGGGTTATGACCTCACGAAGGAGCCTGTTCCGATATACCCCTGTCAGCACTACCTCATGGGCGGCATCGACGTTGACCAGAACTCCGAGACTACCCTCCCGAACCTCTACGCCTGCGGAGAATGCTCGCACACAGGCGTTCACGGAAGCAACCGTCTCGCAAGCAACTCCCTGCTCGAAGCGCTCGTTTTCTCACGCCATGCCGCGAACCATATCGCTTCAAAGCTCGGTACTGCTCCGGAGGGCTTCGAGGAGGCTGAGTTCGATGCTCACATCGGAGCTCCCACTATCCCCAAGGGCATACGCACCGAAACCCGCAAGATCATGCAGAACAGCTACTTCGTTATCCCGGACAAGGCTGCCGCTGCAAAGGGTCTGAAGCGTGTGAACGAGATACGCAAGGATCTCCTCGAGGGCGGATACTACGTTGACCCGGACTATGTCCTCGCCAAGTCGATAGTAACCGTTGCCTCAATCATCCTCAGCGAAGTAACAGAATAAGCAGGGAACGGCGCCCTCGCCGTTCCATTCCCCGGATATAAAACCGAGGAACGCCGGGAGCGGCGTTCCCTACAACATAAAAAGGGGGAGTATTATGAAAAAATCAAAGAAGATCATATCCGTTATGCTCGGTGCAGCGACCGCAGTATGCCTCGTCCCCGGAGGTGCTCTCTCGGAGGAAGCCCTCCTCAAAGGCGACATGAACGGCGACAATGTCCTCACTCAGGAGGACGTCAGCCTCTTTAACGACCGCCTGATGAACCGTGCTGCGTTCACGGACAAGCAATACGCTCTTGCGGATATCAACGGCGACGGAAAGGTCAATGTCTATGACCTCATGCGCCTGAAAAAGAATACCTACGGCCGCCGCGATACCCTCCCGGAGGGCACATGGCTCGGCTACAGCTCTGCCGGTACGAAATATTACACGTTCAGCGGCGGAAAATGTACCACTACCGAGGAAAAGACCGGAAAGACCGCTTCCTTCGACTGCTCCGTCAAGGACGGCAAGCTCTCACTCGGTACGAACACCTCCGATATTTCTTGGAACACCAGTGAAAACTTCGTCCTGAAGCGTTCGGACGGCTCTACCGAGAAATTCTGCTACTACGGCAAGGAGACTATCAACTGGTCCGAGCTCTACACAGGCGACTGGCTCGCGGTAAACGGCAGCTCAAAGCGCAGCTTCAATATCCGCGGCGTAAGCGGTACTGTCAACGGCAAGCATTTCACCTACAAAAAGAACGGCAGCAGTCTCGAATTCACCTTAGACGACGGCTCAAAGCTCTCCGCGACCGTTACAAGGATAGATTCCATGCACCTCAGCATGAAGTGGAGCAACGGCACGGCCGAACGCTTCACCCTCCGCAATGTCACCGTAAAGGACGGCATAACCTACATTAACGGTATACTCATCGCGAACAAGTCCTACTCGCTGCCCTCTACCTACAACCCCGGAGCTATCCTCCCGGAAGCTATGTCCGCATTCAATACGCTGAAGGCTGACGGCGCAAGGAACGGTCTGAGCTACTGGATAACCTCCGGCTACCGTTCATATTCCTACCAGAATCAGCTCTATCAGGCTTACGCTGCCCGTGACGGATACGCAAAGGCTGATACATATTCTGCGCGTCCCGGTTACTCCGAGCATCAGACAGGTCTTGCTATGGACATCAACGTTGCAGGCGACAATTTCGGACTTACCCCCGAATCAAAGTGGCTCGCCGCTAACTGCTGGAGGTATGGCTTCATTATCCGCTATCCGCAGGGCAAGCAGGATATCACCGGCTACAAGTACGAGCCGTGGCACGTTCGCTATTTAGGCAAAGAGCTCGCTAAGGAGGTATACGATTCCGGTCTCACACTGGAGGAATTCCTCTGCATCGACTCGAAATACAAGAATTAAAGGAGCTCGCATATGAAACTTTTACAGTGCTATGTTGATAATATCATTAATACTGCCCTCATGGAGGACATAAACTACATCGACGCTGCCGCGGACAACCTCATTCCCGAGGATCACCGCAGCTCCGCCTACTACGTCGCCAAGGACACCGGCATCGTCTGCGGCATTGATATCGCCAAGAGAGTTTTCGACCTCGCAGGCGGAAATGTTGACTTCCGCATTCTCATGAAGGACGGCGCTAAGGTCAACAAGGGCGATATCATCGCCGAAATGGAGGGCAGCACTCTTACCCTGCTGAAGGGTGAACGCACAGCGCTCAATATCCTCCAGCATATGTCCGGCATAGCTACCGCTACCAACAAGTGCGTTGAGCTTGTCAAGGGCACAAAGGCTGCTGTCACCGACACGAGAAAGACACTCCCGGGTCTGCGTCCTCTCCAGAAGTATGCGGTAACGGTCGGCGGCGGCAAGAACCACCGCTTCAACCTCTCCGACGCTGCCATGCTCAAGGACAACCACATCGACGCATACGGCGGTATAACTGCGGCTGTGACTGCTCTCCGCAGCAAGATAGGTCACACTGTAAAAATAGAGGTCGAGGTGCGTACCCTCTCCGAGCTCGAGGAGGCTCTCGCAAATAAGGCTGAGATAATCATGCTCGACAATATGAACTGCGACGAAATGGCTGAGGCTGTTGAGATAGCAGGCGGACGCGCTCTGCTCGAAGCCTCCGGCAATATAACCGCGGAGAATATCCGTGCCGTTGCCGAAACAGGCGTTGATATAATCTCACTCGGCGCACTCACCCACTCCGTAAAGTGCTTCGACATCTCTATGAAGATAAAAACCAAGTAGGGAACGGCGAAATCAGAGTTATTAGTTCATAGTTGTCAGTGCATAGTTGCGGTGTCTGCCTTTCGGCGGGCTGATCAAAGAAAGCTGCCTCAATGTTAACTAAGCACTACGCACTATGAACTGCGAACTAAAAATGTAAACTAACCCCAAGGAGGCATATATGCCCGAAAATATCAGTCCGGAACAGCACCGCGCAGAGGTCGCTGCTCTGAACCATGAGATATACCGCCTCAATGTCCGGCTGAACGAGGCGGAACGCAGTCAGATACCCGACTGCCGCGACCCTTTCGGAAATCCAACGGAGTACCACGAATCGCAGACGGACTACTCGGACGTTCTGCCGCAGATAAAGTACCCCGGCTACTCTATCCCCCTCGACCCGCAGTTTGAGGAACGAAAACGCCTGAAACGCATCTACGCGGTCGGCGGCGGCTGTATGCTCGCACATTTCGTCCTCTCGGACTATATCACCGCCGCGATATACCTCCTGATAAGGAAGCTCGTTTTCGCGGTCAACCCCGATGCGGCTGCGGAGGCTGTGACTAAGTACATCTACCGTTCGTCGATACTCGCAGGCATCATGATGATAGTCTACATCATCACGAACGTCGGCTTCGCAAGGCTCGGAATGCGGCTGACCGGCACGAAAAGCTCCGACCTTTACAAAACGCGGGACTATACTCCCGGAAAGGCGGCGCAGTACTGCCTGATAGGCGTGTTCCTGCTCATGCTGACCGCTCTTATCGCCTCGCTGACCGAGAACATCTTCTCGAAATACGGCTACACGACGGACGTTATGGACATGGACGGCATCGCGGTCACGAACTCCGGAAAAGCGGTCATGCTGATATACACCTGCGTCGTTGCACCGGTAACGGAGGAGCTCTTCTTCCGCGGAATGCTCCTGCACTGCTTCTCAAAGGCAAATCAGCGGTTCGCGGTGTTCTTCTCGGCGCTCTTCTTCGGACTTGCTCACGCAAATCTTCCGCAGTTCACGCTCGCATTCACACTCGGACTTTTCCTCGCACACATCACGCTGATACACGGCTCGATCGTGCCGTCAATAGTTGTACACGTTTTTGTGAACTCATTCAGCACGGCGATGTCAGAGCTGAAGCTCAAGGGCTCGGCACTGATACTCGCGAACGAGATCGTCCTGCTTTTAGCGCTTACCGGCGGAATAATGCTGCTCGTTTTCAGGTCCGGCAACAAGATACCGGCTACAACTCCGGCTCAGACACGGAGAGGCTTGTCCCTCGCGCTGGCAACTCCCCTTGTGACCATAACGCTGATATTACAGACGCTCTACCTGTTCTCGCTGATATTCGATGCGCCTGTACTGAATACGGTCAAAAGCTTTTTCTGACGGCTTTATCATACGGATATACTGTCCGGGACGCCTTATTACTGCAAGGCGTCCCGTTTTTTGTCCGCTTTCGGGCTTTTTTCCACCTTCCTTTGCTCTAATTTTTTCCCCGGTTTCGGAAAATTATCACAAAATCCTCATATTCATAGGCTATAATACAGTCATAGAGAAAAACCACAGCAGGGAATGGGAACTTAGAGAGGTGTATACTTATGAGAAAACTCAGCGCATACAAACGATCCTTAGGTTTCCTTACAGCAGCATTTGCCTTCGCAGCAGCAGTTACAGGGTGCAGCGATTCCACCTCGGAAAGCTCCGATACAAGCTCTGCTTCTATCGTCACCACAGAGGAAGGCACTCTGAAAGCGCAGACCTTATCCAGCATTTCCACAAATTTTGATGATATATTCTCCGACCGCGACCTCGAACAGTCCTACGGCAGCGTTACCGCAGACATCGAGCTCAAGGGCAGCAGTGCCGTTATCGACGGCGCCGGTGCTTCCGCAGACGGCAGTACCGTCACTATCACCGCAAAGGGCGTTTACCGCATTACCGGTACTCTTGACGACGGTCAGATAATCATTGACGCAAAGGGCGAAAAGGTGCAGCTCGTACTCAGCGGCGCTTCCGTAAGCTCCAAGACCTCCGCACCGGTCTATGTCAAGGACGCGGACAAGGTCTTCATCACGCTCGCGGAGGGTACCGAAAACAAGCTCACGGACAGCAGTCCTGCCGTTTCGGACGAGGACAGCGATTCCCCTGATGCGGCGATATTCAGTGCGGACAGCCTCACTTTCAACGGCAGCGGCTCGCTCTCTATCGTTTCCGATAACAACAACGGTATCCGCTGCAAGGACGACGTTGTCGTTACAGGCGGAAATATCTCCGTGAAAGCCGCAGGTCACGGCATAAAGGCAAAGGACTACTTCGCGGCGGCAGGCGGAAGCGTTACCGTTGACGCAGGCGGCGACGGCGTAAAAACAACAAATACCGAGGATACCTCCCTCGGCTTCATCTACATCAGAAACGGCAGCTTCACGATAATTTCCGACGGCGACGGCTTCTCGGCAAGCACTGTTTTCTATGCCGAGGACGGCGAATACAGCGTAGTTTCCGGCGGCGGAAGTGCCAATTCAACAAAAACGCATAGTGAGGGCTTCCCCGGAGGAGGCGGCTTTGACGGCGGCTTTGATCGTGACAGTATGCCCGAGTTCCCCACCAACGAGGAAGGCAGCTTCTCCATGCCGGAGGACTTCGACCCCGGTAATTTCGGCGGCGGCAAAGGCGGCTTCGGCGGCGGCTTTGACCGCGACAGCTCCGGCAAGGATAACAAAAGCTCCGAAAGCTCCGACGATTCCGTCAGCACAAAGGCTATAAAAGCCGGCAGCGAAATAACCGTAACAGGCGGAAATTTCACCCTCGATTCGGCTGACGATGCCCTCCACTCCAACGGCAGCGTCACTGTTTCCGGCGGCATTCTCACCATCAGTGCGGGCGATGACGGTATCCACGCAGAGGAGACCGTTGACATTGCAAATTCCGGCAAGATCAACATAACCAAGTCCTACGAGGGCATTGAGGGCAAGGTCGTCAACATAAGCGGCGGCACTACCGAGATAAAAGCCTCCGATGACGGCATCAACGCCGGCGACGGCTCGTCGCAGGGAGGCATGGGCTCATATTCATCAGGCGTTTCCGTTAATATCAGCGGCGGTATCGTCTATGTCAACTCTGACGGCGACGGTATCGACTCCAACGGCGACCTCAATATCAGCGGCGGTACTGCCGTTGTGGACGGCTCGTCCAACGGCGGGAACGGTGCACTCGACAGCAACGGTGAAATAACCGTGACCGGAGGAACGTTAGTCGCAGCCGGAGCTTCGGCAATGGCTGAGTATCCCGGTAAAAATTCCACGCAGAATTCGGTTTCCGCGACCTTCACCAAGACCTACTCCGCAGGCACGAACATTGCCCTTATCGGCAGCGACGGCAGCGAGATAGTCTGCTTCACCTCCGCAAAATCGTTCAATAATATCGTCATAAGCTCCCCGGATATCCGCGAGGGCGAGACCTATACATTCTATACGGACGGAAAATTCAGCGGCAGTACCGATGAGACGCACCTGAGCAGCGGAAACAGCGGCGGCACTGAGGCGGAAAGCTTCACCGCAGAAAAGGGTACATCTCTTATCGGAACGCAGTCCGGCTTCGGAGGAGGCTTCGGCGGCGGCAGAAACGGCGGTCAGCGTCCGGACGGCGGCAGCTTCGACCCGGAAAACCGCAAGTCCTCCAATACTATATGACATCCTCACTTTTCATATAAACCACCCTTAAAACGGCGGCGGCGCACAGTAAAAACTGTGCGCCGCTGTCGTTATTTCTGTTCTTCGGTTTTTCCTGCGATCTCGTTCAGCTCTGCCAATCTCTTTGCGGAGGGGTCGAGCTTGAGAATGAGGTTCTTGACATTCTCGTCAAGGGTGAGGATATAGGTCATCTTCATCGCGTGGAGAGCATTCGGGATATCGTTCTCCTGAAGATAATGTGCGGAAAGCTTTGCACATACCGAAACAACGTCCGGGTGAGGTCCGAGCTCCATGTCGTACTTCTGGAGCACCTCGACCACCTGTTCGTGCTCGGGACGAATTATCGGCGAGCCCTTGAGGTCAGCAAGGTGCTGGAGCTCATAGGGTATCGCGGCATTCGGGTACATCATAACGCTTGCAACATAGAAAGCAGCGGCGTCCTCATACTCCATTGCATCTGTCAGCGAGTAGCCCATATTCGCATAGCAGCGGGCAATAGCTGCCGGTGAGGAGGCAACGTGGAGGGTCTCCTGTGTTATCTCCTGCAATCTTCTGCGATTTTTCAGGAGCTTGTATACCTCGGCAAGCTCGAATTTCGGGCCGCAGTCAACCGGGTTGAACTCGATGGCCTTTTCGAGTATCGGTATCGCGTCAAGCGGCGAGCCAGTCTCAAGGATAAGGTAGGCGTAGGAGGTGAGGTATTCCGCAAAGTCAAACGGTGCGCGGCGGAGAGTCTTCTCCGGCTTGTAGAGGAGCTGATAGAGGTTGTCCTCAAAGGGATTGCGGAGAGATACGAACTTCTCGGTATCGGTCTCCTTGAATTCGACCGTTATCTTCTTGTAGAGGCGCTCGGCAAGCGATTTTGCCTCAACGCTCTTTTTCTCCTTCATGAGCTGTGTTATCTGGAGGTAGAGCTTATCGAGGCGGACGCCGTCAACGTGGGTTATGCGGATTATCTCCTTGCGCTTAGCCTCGGGCATATTTGCAAGGAGGAGGTCGTTTGCAGCCTCGAAGCCGTCAACATTGCCCTCGGAAGCGTACTTTGCAGCCTCCTGACGCAGAAAAGCGTCCTTTTCATCTTCTGTGCCGGTGAGCTTTGCTTCAAGCTCTGTTTTTATATCGTTGTAAGACATTGTATTTCCTCGTTTCAATAGTATAGTGACAAGCGGAGCAGCCGTTTCCGGTTTGCTCCGCCTATGTCAATGATTAAAGGCCCCTCTTGGCGATATCTTTCTTGAACTTGGCATCTATCTTATCCTGCTTCTTCTTGGCCTTGAGCTCAGCCTTGGTCATGAAGCGGATATCCTGCTCCTCGGTCTGCTTTCTGGGAGCGGAAGATCTTGCGGCAGGCTTTGATCCGCCCTTGTACTCGTCGAATACAGGTACATTCTGCGTTGCAGCGGCAGACTTCTGTCTCTTGAGGGAGTCATCACCCATCTGGGAGAGAGCGTCCTCGATAGAATTGAGAAGCGGGGCATTAGCCTTGAGCCCCTGAGTCTCGATGAGGTTCTTGTCAGCGTAGTTCTTGGAGTTTGCGATAGCGTTGATGAACGACTGAGATGTGGACTTGCTGTGGGGATTTACCGCGATCTTGGAGATATTTGCGGTAGGAGTTGTATAAGGACCTGTCTGAACAGGGGGCTTCTTGCGCGGAACGGAGGGCTGTACCGGAGCTGCTGCGGGCTGCTGAACGGGAGCCTTGGGCTGTACCGGAGCTGCTGCCTGCTGAACAGGAGCCTTGGGCTGTACCGGAGCTGCTGCCTGCTGAACGGGAGCCTTGGGCTGTGCCGGAGCTGCCTGCTGCTGAACGGGAGCCTTGGGCTGTACCGGAGCTGCCTGCTGAACGGGAGCCTTGGGCTGTACCGGAGCTGCCTGCTGCTGAACGGGAGCCTTGGGCTGAGCAGGACGCTGTGCCGGAGGCGGAGCCATAGGAGCTGTTACGCCGGGCTGACCCTGGATAGGCATGAATATCGGCTGACCGTTTGAATCAAAGCCGGTAAGCTGCATCTGTACGTATGTATAGATAGGCTGACCGTTCATGTCATAGCCTGCAAACTGCGGAACGCTTATGACCTGCGGCTGATCGGGCTGGGGCTGAATGGGCGGCGGTGTCGGCTGAGAATTCCTGATCTCATCGGCAAATACAGGGGTGCTGTATCTGTACTTATTCATATTATCTTCACCAATTTCCTCAAATTCATTATTATCTTCGTTCATATCCGGGGCTGCGATATTGTCGAACTGCGGTGCATTGAGCTGCGGAACTTCGATATCGTCGAACTGTGATACACCCGGTCCGGGCATTGAAATGTCGTCGAACTGCGGAGCTGCCGGCTCAGGCATTGCGATATCGTCGAACTGCGGTACTCCCGGCTCAGGCATTGCTATGTCGTCGAACTGCGGTACTCCCGGCTCAGGCATTGCGATATCGTCGAACTGCGGAGCTCCCGGCTCAGGCATTGCTATGTCGTCGAACTGCGGTACTCCCGGCTCAGGCATTGCGATATCGTCGAACTGCGGAGCTCCCGGCTCAGGCATCGCTATATCGTCAAACTGCGGAGCTGCCGGCTCGGGAACCGATATATCGTCGAATGCGGGAGCTGCGATATCCTCTATCTCAGCGGAAGCCGGATCGCCGGCGAACTCGTTTACAGGTGCGCCTCCGATCGGAAGTTCGTCCATTTCCTCGGGAACAGGCTGTGCTGCCGGCTGGGGAGCGTTCTCGTAGCCGAATATCTGGTTTGCGACCATATCCCACTCGGATACTGTTGAGAGGTCCACCTCAGGCTCGGGCTCTTCGGGAGCTGCTGCGGGTGAAAGCTGACTGCTCTCAACGTCGATGATCTCATGTTCCTCGGCAGGTGCGCCGCCGAAGCCGTTGATATTTGAAGGCTGACCGCCTATCGAGAACATCTTCATGATATCGTCCTCAGTGGCGATATCCACTATGGGTTCTTCCGACTGTACAGGAGCGGCGGGTGCTGCCGGCTGAACATTCTGCTGAACTCCGTTGTTTACTGCGAACTGAGCGAGGAAGTCGTCAGGCTGAGCAGGTGCCTGTGCTTCGGAAGCCTCCTCGTCCTGGGGCTTCTGGATAGCGAACTGAGCGAGGAAATCGTCCTGAACAGCGTTCTGAGGCTCCTTCTCTTCCTTGGGGACGTTGATAGCGAACTGTGCGAGGCTGTCGTCCATAGGCACGTTGGTACCGGTGATAGTGGGACGGTTTGCAAGGCGTATCGCCTCTGCTTCCTCGGCAGCTTTTCTTGCTTCCTCCTCCTCGGCGGCTCTTCTCGCCTCCTCCTCGGCAGCCTTCTTTGCGGCAGCTGCGGCGGCTCTTGCCTCAGCGGCTTCTCTTTCGGCTACTGCCTTTTTAGCTTCCTCGGCAGGGTCTCTGGTGATCTTCGCTGTAGTATTACCGAGAGGAACGATGCCGTCATCAACTATGCCCTTCTTTGCGCGGAGCTTTTCCTCCTTGATGAGCCTATCCATTTCTTTTTTATCAGATCTGATTATTCTCTTTGCAAGAACGGCCTTACACTTTTCACAGGTTATATCCTTGAGGTCCGTCATAGTACCTGAACGACGGTAACGAGTAACGTTCTCAGGTCTGAGCAGATTGATGCCGCAGCCTGTTTTGCGGTCGTTCTCGGAGCCGTGGACCTCATCGTTGAAAGAAGTCGTTACGAGTGTAATATCCATAATGATCTCCCTTACCGCAGCCATCCACCGCGGCTGTCTCTTTACGGCAGAGACATAGCCGATTTCCCAGAAAGTTCCCTGCAAGAGGGTAGATGCTGCGCGGCGAGGACAATATCCTCCGGCAGCTGTCTGCAAGGAACAGCTAAACACATATATATTATACCGTATTCTTCATAAAAAATCAACACCTTATTAAAAATTAGCTCCAAAAATTATACCGTTTTTAAATTTTTTGGAGAAAACAACAAATCGTTATTGATTTTTTTGTCATAAATCCCATACTATGTTTAGACAAAAATAGTTAAAGTCTTGTCAGCTCCGCAAATTACGGTCAGTTGTGTAAAACAAATGACCGGCGAGCATTTCTCCCGGCCATTTACAGTTATTATTTTTTCTTGTGATGGTTTTTTCTGTTATTTCTTTGTCCGGCAGGTCTGTTCTTACCCTGTGCCGGCTTCCTTTCACGGGCATCGCCGGAGATCTTCTCCCTGCTGTCAGCCGGAGCCTTCTTCTCCTTTTCAGGCTCGGACTTCGCGGCAGGCTCCTCCTCCTTTTCGGGCACGTTCACCTCAGCAGGCTCCTCCGCCTGTACAGCCTCGTCCTCCTCGTCATCATCGACCTCTTCCTCGAAGAAAACGCTCTTATACTCGGCTACTCTCGCCTTGTCGCCGTAGCAGTCGATCTCGATGACCTCCCGCTTGAGCATATGCCTTATCGCAAAGAAAAGTGCCGAGAAAGCGACCGCGTTCATGAATATGCTGAAATATACCCTGACGCCGATGAGATTTCCGAACATTCCGCCGAGTATCAGTCCTATACATATTATTATAGTGACCTCATAGGGCGTTTTGTAGGGGTCGAGGTACACGAACGCGAAGCATACCGCCGCCGAAAGAACCGCGTGGAGTATCGCGAGCTTCATCGAATACGGGTCGTAGAAGCTCATTACGTCGAAGGAATGCAGCTCACAGTACATCATGAACGCCTCCATGAGGATATAGAAGGCGAACGCCAGCTTCACCGCGAGCCTCATTCTGACTGTCCGCCAGAGCAGGATCTCCGCTGCCGCAAGAGCTATGAACCCTGCAAAAAGCGTCGTATAGGCTGTCTTTTCGAGGAATGCCGAAAAGCTGCTTTTCGGGTCATAGCTGCTCTGGAACCAGTAGCAGATGATGCCGAACAGTATGAACAGGAGATTTCCTGCAAGCGCTAAGTTTATTCCCAGCGAAAGCTTCTTGTGCATATCATTCACCCTGACCGAGAGCCTTGAGTGCCCTCTGACCGATATCCCTGCGGAAGTGAGCTCCCTCGAAGCTTATCTTGGCAACGCCCGCGTAAGCTTTATCGAGTGCGGACTGCAAATCAGTGCCCTTTGCGGTAACACCGATGACTCTGCCGCCGTTCGTGAGGAATTTGCCGTCCTCACTGAGCTTGGTGCCGGCATGATAAACGAAGCAGCCCTCGATCTGTCCCTTTTCGTCGAAGCCGTTCATCTCGATGCCCTTGGGATAGCTCTCAGGGTAGCCGCCGCTTGCCATTACAACGCAGGCACAGCTTCCGGTATGCCACTTTATGTCCACCTTGTCGAGCTCATGGTTGTAAATAGCCTCGAAGATATCGTAGAGATCAGCATCGAGCATGGGGAGGACTACCTGTGTCTCGGGATCTCCGAAACGGCAGTTGTACTCGATCACCTTGGGTCCCTTGGGAGTTATCATCAGACCGAAGTAAAGACAGCCCTCAAAGGTGCGTCCCTCGGCGTTCATGGCGTTCATAGTGGGAATGAATATCTTCTCCATGCACTCCTTTGCGACCTCATCGGTATAGTAGGGGTTCGGGGAAAGAGTTCCCATTCCGCCGGTATTCAGTCCCTTGTCGCCGTCGAGAGCTCTCTTGTGATCCATTGAGGATATCATCGGAACGAGAGCTTTTCCGTCAGTGAAGCTGAGAACTGATACCTCCGGACCTGTGAGGAATTCCTCGATAACGATACGCGCCGAGCTCTTTCCGAATTTCAGCTCGTCTATCATCTCGTGAACAGCAGTAACAGCCTCCTCCTCGTTCTGAGCGATGATAACGCCCTTTCCGAGAGCAAGGCCGTCCGCTTTGATTACCGCCGGATAGCTGTTCTGCTCCCTGAGATAAGCGATTGCCTTGTCAGACTCGGTGAAGACCTCATAGAACGCTGTCGGAATGTTGTACTTCTTCATGAGCTCCTTGGAAAAGACCTTCGAGCCCTCGATTATAGCGGCATTCGCCTTAGGTCCGAAGGTCATGAAGCCCTCCGCCTGCAAGGCATCGACCATTCCGAGAACGAGCGGGTCGTCCGGAGCTACTACTACCATATCCGGCTTCAGCTCCTTTGCGAGCTTAACAACGCCGTCAACATCGGTCGCACCGACACTGAAGCACTCAGCATACTTCGATATGCCGCCGTTTCCGGGAGTACAGTATATCTTCCCTACTCTCGGGCTTTCGGCAAGCTTCATGATAATGGCGTGTTCTCTGCCGCCTCCGCCTACTACTAATACATTTTTCATTGGTATTCCTCCTGCTTTCAGTGGTTTGCTTTTATTTATCAGTTTTTAGTTATCAGCTCTTACTTCTCAGCTATGAACTATGTTCTAATTATCGAATTTCAGCGTCCAGAGCATTTCCTCGAGGTAGCCGACAGCCTTTTCCTCGTCCTTTTCATTATAGCTCATGTCAAATTCCCATATCTCGTCACCGCGGTCGAACAGGTATATCGAATGCTTCTTTGGTTCTTCACCGCTTTCAGCTTTCTCGGTATAAAAAATGTCCTCAAAATTTTTGTCTCCGAGTATGACCTTCTTTGAGTAAACACCGTCAAGATCGTTTGAAAAGCTTATCCGGCTGCACTTTTTTTCAAAGTATTCCTGGAAAGCACCGTTATAGTCAGTGTCTGCTTTCCGGCAAATATAAAGGTACATATCCTCGTCGGAATTGGAGAATCTTGAATCATATTTACCGTTCGTTGAGCCGGCTTTGAATTTGCTGTTAAGAGTGAATCCGGCACTTGCCATAGTATGCTCCGTATATTTTGCAGCCTCTATTGACTGTTTGTGCTTTTCAAGCTCCTCCCCGGACATCTTCTTGATAGTGAGTCCCTTGAGAAGCTCCTCCAGCTCGGCATTGTGGGTATCAGCAATATCCGTTCTGGCGTGGAGGGTTATGACGTAAAGGCAGCCATTCTCGGAGAAGAAGTAGTTCCGGTATGTGCCCTTCAAGCCAAATGCATCCATCTTGTAGCTGCTTGTTTCCGCCTTATAGCCGAGTATCTCGTCCTGTCCGCGTTCAATATCGTAAGCATACTTCGACTGCTTTTTTGCTGACGCAGATTTGTCCGCACGTTTCACCGGATCGCTGTCCTCGTCCAGCGGATCAACATCTATGCTCAGACGCGGGAACAGATAATGGTCCTCATCCTTTGCGTAGGCATATTCTATCCTCAGCGATATGCTGTTGGGATCATTTTTGCTGCCGTTGGTCTCCTTAACGCTCCATTCCGGAGGGTATGTGAGCGTGAAATAATCACAGTCGAAGGTCTGCGGCTCAGTGGGGAGACGGTCTTCTGAGGTATACTTCACAGAATTGGCAATATCCATGAGGAGTCCCTTTATCTCCGGCCTCTTAGCCGGGTCCTCGTATGAGAGAAAGACCTTGAAGTAATGAGCCTCGGTGCTGATATACAGGACTGCCTCGCCCTCTGTAATACCCTCCTTGACGTGCTCAGTGGTAAGATGCACCCACGCGGCATCAAGTCCGGGAAGGTCGAGCTTTTCCCATTCGAGGTCGCTGACCTTTCTGTTCTCATCGTCGTCATTGCTCAGGTCATCATACATCATCTTTGCAGAAACGAACGCGTCACAGTTTGAGAGCGCCGAATCGTTTACCTCAAAGGACGTAAAGCCCTTTCCGGCAAACTTGAAGCCGTAGGGCGTTCCGTCCTGAGGGTAAGTGTTTTTGTCCTCGACGGTGAAATCATCGTTCAGCTCAAAAGTGAAGTCCTTGAACTCATACTTGGTCTTTTTGCTGCTGCTGTATGAATATCCGATCTCCGCGGAAACGGAACTGCTGCTGTCCTTCTTCTTTCCGAGCGAGCAGCCTGTTCCGCAGAGCAGCGTGAGGCACAGTGCCGCTGCAATAATACGTCTGTATCTCATTGCTGTCATCTTACCTCAGTTCAAAGGTATCGAGCATAGGCTTTATGTCGCTGAGGAATTTATCCTCCATGCTCTCTGCATATACAAGCGTAACAGCTATAGTCGTATCGCCGTCCTTGAAGATGTAGTATTCCGATACCGCATCTACCTCGGTAACAGTCATCGTCCTGCGGATATGCTGTGCATCATGGCCGAGTATCTGAGCATTGTCCTTGGTGATGTTCTTCGTCAGCTTGTGGGACTTCCATGTATTGTAAGTGCTGTCAGCTTTTTCATTGATATCGTCGATCTTCTCAGCAGATATCTTCACAGAGCAGGTATATTCGTCTATGTTGTCAACAAGGTTGTACTTGACAGTGACATTGTAATCGTCCCTGCTCTTGATCCACAGCTTTTCGTCAACGGCACACTTGAATGCCTTGTTGCTGAACCTTTCGGTCTCAGTTTTAAGCTCATCGCCCCTGTACTCAACGGAAGCAAATATCTTCTGCACATCAGGCTCAGGGTCGTATGAGCTTATCGGAGTTGTTGAATACATGAGCATGAAGAGCTCGCCGTTGCCGTACTGAACTATGTAGTATACCGTATCAACAGTCGTGCCTTCCGCTTCCTTTGAGGCGGTCATCTTCATGGCAGGATGACCGTTGACCGTGGTCTCCTCAAGGCTGACATCGGTGAATTTGCTCTCGAAATCCGGGAGCATCTCCTGCATGAAGCCCTTTGCGGTATAGTGGATATCGCCGTAGGACGATACTCCGATGATAGACATACTGTCGGCAGTGAAGCAGTATTCGCAGTCCTCTTCATGGAGGGTCTTGTCGAGCTTCAGGTTATCCGGAACTTCAAACCTGAACTGCCTGTCGCCGGTCTTGTACTGGATCATTTCAACGGTACTGCCGGTAGTCTCAGCCTCCGTAGTCTTTTCCGCAGTGGCCTCAGCGGAAGCTGTAGTGTCCTCGTCCGCAGTAGTGTCAGCGGTCGAGATAGCAGCCGATGTAACGGCGGCTGTAGTATCTTTTGCAGCGGAGGACTCGCTGTCACTGCTTCCGCCTCCGCAGCTGCAAAGGCTCACGGCACAGAGAAGTGCAAGAGCCGACAATATTTTCCTGTTTTTCATATCATATTTACCCCTATATCCTTTAAATATTGCAGGGGACGCCGGGTCTCGGCGTCCCTCAGTTCATACTTTAGGGAACGGCGAGGGCGCCGTTCCCTACCCGTTCATAACAGCACCCGGTTTCCGGGCGGATAATATCCGCCCCTACGGTTTTATCAACGGCTGCTTAATGGTGGAACAGACGAATGCCTGTGAATGCCATTGCGATGTTGTACTTGTTGCAGGTCTCGATAACGTTGTCGTCACGGATAGAACCGCCGGGCTCCGCAATGTACTCAACGCCGGACTTCTTTGCCCTCTCGATGTTGTCGCCGAAGGGGAAGAATGCGTCCGAACCGAGGCAAACGCCGGTATTCTTTGCGAGCCATGCCTTCTTTTCCTCAACAGTGAAAACCTCCGGCTTTACCTTGAAGATACGCTGCCATTCGCCCTCGCGGAGAACGTCCTCGTACTCATCGCCGATGTAAACGTCGATAGCATTGTCACGGTCTGCACGGCGGATATCGTCAACGAACTGGAGTCCCATTACCTTCGGGGACTGTCTCAGCCACCAGTTGTCAGCCTTCTGACCGGCAAGGCGTGTGCAGTGGATACGCGACTGCTGACCTGCTCCGATACCGATAGCCTGACCGTCCTTGACATAGCAGACGGAGTTGGACTGTGTATATTTCAGCGTGATGAGCGAGATGAGGAGGTCGTCCTTCTTGTCATCGGGAATGTTCTTGTTCTCGGTAACGATGTTTGCGAGGAGCTCACGGTTGATATCGAGCTCATTGCGTCCCTGCTCGAAGGAAACGCCGTAGACCTGCTTTGTCTCGATAGGTGCGGGCTTGTAATTCTCGTCCATTTTGAGTATGCAGTATGTTCCCTTTCTCTTGGACCTGAGTATCTCAAGAGCTTCGGGATCGTAATCGGGAGCGATAACGCCGTCCGAGACCTCGCGCTGTATCATCTTTGCAGTGCAGACGTCCACCTTGTCAGAAAGAGCGATGAAGTCGCCGTAGGAGGACATTCTGTCAGCACCTCTTGCCCTTGCGTAGGCGCTTGCGAGAGGTGAGAGCTCACCGAGATCGTCTACCCAGTAGATCTTCTTCAGGTTGTCGCTGAGGGGACGTCCGATAGCTGCACCAGCAGGTGAAACGTGCTTGAACGAGGTCGCTGCACACATACCTGTCGCAGCCTTCAGCTCCTTGACGAGCTGCCAGCCGTTGAGAGCATCGAGGAGGTTGATATAGCCGGGCTTGCCGCAGAGCACCTCGATAGGGAGCTCGCTGCCGTCAGCCATATAAACTCTTGAAGGCTTCTGATTGGGGTTGCAACCGTATTTTAACTGCATTTCATTTGACATGGATATGTCCTCCTTGTATTTGATTCATTATCTTGATGTAACTTCAGGGCGGGAAACCGAGACCCGGCGTCCTGCTCTCAGTTCTTGACTCTGAGTTTATTTCCACTCGAACGGTCCGAATATCTGTATCGCGGCAAAGGCTGTTGCCGCACCTGCCGCAATATCAATGAGGATAAAGCAGAGGTCTGTAGCGGCTGTCGGAGGCGCCTTGTACTTCTCCGAAGCCGGAGGTCCGAGGGGCTTGGGTCTGGAATTGGCAAAAAGCTGCGGTGCCATGAACAGCAAGCCCACTGCAAATATCAGTATGGGCATCGCTATCTCCGGGTTGCCCTTCAGGTAGAGGACTGCTCCCCCGAAGAACACTGCACAGGCGAAGATTATCACCTTTGCACAGTTTATGCGCCATTTTCTCAGCCTTTCAAGGTAGTGCCCGACCGTCTCCGTAAGTCCGGAAACTGCCGGTGCAGCAGGCTTTACCTGCGGCGGCTTGATTATGGGCTTGGGCTCGCCAGTCTCACGCCATTCGCCGCAGAACGGACACTTCGCCCGCCATTCGCCCTTCTGGTATTCTATATCTCCGGCACAGCCGGGACATTTCATAAACGGCATATCCGCACCTCATTGTCATTTTTCAGTCTGTCCGCCGGCACTGTTTTCCATAAACCTCCACTCTCCCTGTCCGATGCAAAGCTCATGCGATATCTCACCGTCCTCACCGGACTGCACTGAGAATACAGCCATTTGTTCAGAGGACTTATCTTTATCATCTTCATCGCCTGCGGTAGCTATGACAGCTGCAACGATCATGCCCAAAAATGCCATTCCAAAGGCAGCGGCATAGAGCTGCAGCGCCTTCTTCACCATAGTTTTTTTATTATATGTGACCTTAGAGGTCTTTTCATCATAGCTCGGGTATTTGGAAGCGAGCACCGGAGGTCCCGAAAACAACACTGAGACCGCGATCAGAATCGCCAAAACTGCTAAGCCTGTATTTAAATATTCCAGCCAAAGGAAGCCTATAAGAAACAGCACGCTGACCGCAGCAAACATGATATTCCGGTTACGCCCCCATTTTTTCAGCTTTGCAGCATAGACGTCTATACCGGTGTTTTCCCTGAGATACTCCTCGTTCTCGCGGCGAAGCCTTTCAAGCTCCGCCTTGTCTGCGATGCCGTCGAGGACTATCTGCGACCGGCAGTATTCGCAGACCGTGAAATCGCTCCCCCTGAACGCGACATCAGCGCCGCAGTTGGGGCATTTGAATGAAGTAAGACCCATTGCTTACTTGTTCTTGTTCACGATGCGTGTCTGAACATCGCCTGTTGCAAGGTCAACGCAGCGTACAAAGAGGGATACCTTGTTGTCAGCATTGAGGTTGTTCCAGAGCATATCGGTGAATTCGTCGATACCGCCGCTCATCTCAACGAGCTTGGGCTCGCCCTCGAAGCTCGGGAGAGGATTTCCGTCGCCCATATATGTGTGGATAAAGTGACCCTCGCCTGCAACGGGATTTGCGTAAGCGAAAGTGTATCTCTGACAGGAATCGGGGTTGCCGTTAGCACTCTTGAGTATGGACATCGCATAGTTGAAGCCGTCAGCCTCAAAGCGGAGAATTCCCGAGATACGGGGAGTATAGTTGGGAGCATCGTCCTCGAATTCTCTTGTGCGGAGGGACTGCTCAAAGGTGAACTGCTTATCCATGAGCTCATAGATAGTATCGGTCTGGTCGCCGTTCGTAACGATGAGCTTGTTGCCGAGGACTCTTACCGGAGCGTAGATGATGAGGTGGGGATCGGAGAGCTTCGAGGGATCGAAAGCCTGTGTGCGAATGCCCTGACCGTCCTCAACGAAGACGCGGTTGCGGCTGTTCTCGCTTCTGCCCATGATGAAATAAGCGGTAACAGCGGACTTTCCGTCAGCACTTCTGCCGATGATGATGCCTCTGCCGGGGTAAGCGTTTGAGCTGAGTTCCTGTGCGATATTGAGCTTTTTCATAATTATCACTCCTGTTTTTTGTAGGGGCTGATGCCCACATCAGCCCGAAAGTATTATTCGGTTTATTGGCGGGGCGGTGTTAAGCTGTGCATCGCCCCCTGCTAAAAACTCTCCATAGTATGGCTGACGGCTTATTCCTTTACATAAGCCTTGCCGTCAATGATGTCTATTTTGTCCTGACAGAAAAGCGAAACTGCTTTCGGGAGGAGCTTCCATTCGACATTTTCCATGATGCGTCTCTGGAGGATCTCCGGGGTGTCGCCGTTCTCGACATTGACCGTTCCTTGCAGGATTATCGCACCTGCATCGGCTTTTTCGTTGACGAAGTGTATCGTCGCACCGCTGACCTTCACTCCGTAGGCAAGGGCAGCCTCGTGGACCTTCAGTCCGTAGAAGCCCTCTCCGCAGAACGAGGGTATCAGTGCCGGGTGGACGTTGATTATCTTGTAGGCGTATTCTCTCGTGACGCACTCATCGAGTATCGTCATGAAGCCGGCAAGCACAACAAGGTCAGCCTTTTCCTCATTGAGCGCAGCAAGTATCGCCCTGCTGTAGCTGACGCTGTCCGGGTACTCCTTACGGGGGATAACTCTTGCGGGAATGCCGCTGTTCTTTGCTCTTTCAAGAGCATATGCGCCCTCCTTTGAGGATATGACGCAGGTTATCCTTCCGCCCTGTATGATGCCGGACTTTTCCGCGTCGATAAGGGCCTGGAGGTTAGTACCTCCGCCGGAAACAAGCACTACTATATTCTTCATTGGGAACATCTCCTTTTGGTCAGCCGAAGCATATCACAGATAATACTCCTATGATGAAAAACGCGGCTGCTATAGCGAAGCTGGCCACTGCCTCATAGGAGATATGGTCGTCATTCTCGGCGAGGTAGAATATCTTCGGCAGCTCAGGATAGGCTCTTATCTCTATCTCATCGCCGTTTAAGTAATGGAAATCGGTCTCGCGTATCCAATCGTGATAATCGGCAGTTATCCCGCGCTTGCCGTTGTCGTACTTCACGCAGGGCTTCACGACCTTGTAAAGCACATGACCGCGCTTGCGGATACCCTCCTGAACGCCTATGAGCTTTGCGGTATAGAGGACCGCATTCTGCAAGCGGCTTCTCCTTGCCATGATAAAGCAGAAGCCCACTCCGGCAGCAATAAAGCCGCAGATAAAAAACAATATCACATTATCACCTTATATCGTCTGCAGGGAACAGCGCCCTCGCCGTTCCTCCGTTTATTCATTATGTCCTTAGAGACTGACAGCCTGCGGTTTTCACCTTATGAACAGCATGAGGAGCGCTACCGGAGCACCGTAGATGATGAAGCGGAAGTAATCGTTCGTCATCTCGTCCTCACGCCCGACAAAGTAAAACGACATCGGGTCCTCCGGGTCGTAGCATATCATTTTTTCCTCGCCGACCTCATATTTGGGCTTGCGTTCGGCAACGGAATAGGTCGATGTATACTCTCTGCCGCCCTCGGTCGTGTACCTTACTACCGGGAAGCACCCGCGGAGCTTCTGGGAGGTGCGGTATTCCACTATCTTGCCGAAGACCGGGATACCGTTCCCGAGGCTCTTTTTCTTTTTCCATATATGATAGGCAAAAACTGCCGCCATGAGGACGTATATCATGATGATACCGTTCGGGAGGTGTCTCCTGCGGAAGGAGACTCCGACTATTATCATCGAAACGGCAGCCCATATAAAATCAATTTTTTCAACTTTCATAATATCACTCCGGAAGCTGAACGTGTCCCTGAATTATCTCGGTATCATCGGTCGAAAGCGGGATATCGCGGTCGATGACCTGACGTCCGTAGATATCGGTTATGCGGAAGGTAAAAGGACCGGCTCCCATTTTGTCCGAGATGAAGTAATTGTACCTCGTTCGCGGTATCTCGACCCATTCGCCGTTCTTGTCAAGGTATTCGAGCCTTGTTATCGGATAGCGGTGATTTCTCACCTGTATGCCGCACCAGTATTGAGTCGTGCCCTCCTTGTACTTGTAGCAGACCGGAGCATTCTCCGCAGTGTCAAGGGGGATAATGTGCCAGCTCACCGGTACTCTGCCCTTTTCGACCGGAGCTATAAGCGGAAAGGCGTCCGTATAGAGGTCGAGGTCACCTTTTTTGCCCTCGGGAAGAAGGTCTGTGACGAGCATTTTTATCGTGCCGAGCTCGCCTGTCACCTCTATGTAAGCGCCTGCAAGCTGACCCTCATTGTAGTCAGCGAGGTTCATCGCGACTATCCAGTAGTCACGCGATACGGGGTCGAGAGAAGCACAGCCGCCTTCATAGCCGCCGCCGTAGAAGGTACCCTCGCCCGTGTGGACAGTTCCCATAGGTTCGAGGATAAGGCTCTCATCGAGGGTATGATCGGTGCTTACCGGCAGACCGTTTCCCCTGCCCATGAGAAATTCGTGGAGGGTCTTCAGCTCCGCCCCGGAAGCGCCGCTGCGTCTTGCCGCGATCATGTCGAAAACGTCGATGTGACCGTTCGGGGAGTAATCGAGGGGCTCACCGGCAGAATATGAGGACAGCGAAAGCATACCGACCGCCATTGAAGCCGCGGTCAGCGAGGAGATCAACCTTTTTTTCATGCTTTCCCACCTCATTTACAATAGTTCAGAGTTGAAAGTTTTTCTGTAGAGGCACTTTCCAAGCGCCCGCTGGTTCAAGCGAACTATGTGACGGGCGGATAATATCCGCCCCTGCACTCTCAACTCTGCACTCTCAACTATTATATGTTCTTAACAGATGATAACGCCTTCTTCGGATTCAACGAGCTCGCCGAGAACGTAAGCGTCCTCGCCGGCAGCCTTGATAGCTGCGATCGCCTTGTCTGCGTCGTTCTTGTCAACTGAAACTATCATGCCGACGCCCATGTTGAACGTATTGAACATATCTCTCTCCGGGATATCGCCTGCTCTCTGGATAAGGTCGAATATCGGGAGTACCTGTACCGCATTGCGCTCTATCTTCGCAGCGAGGTTATCCGGGAGCGAACGCGGGATATTCTCATAGAAGCCGCCTCCTGTGATGTGGGAGATGGACTTCACCTTTACAGCGTCAAGAAGGCTCATTACAGCCTTGACGTAGATCCTTGTAGGAGTGAGGAGGGTCTCGCCGAGAGTTGCACCGAGATCATCGAAGTGCATAGCGAGCTTCTTCTCGTTTACGTCGAACACTCTTCTTACGAGCGAGAAGCCGTTTGAGTGAACGCCGCTGGACTTGATAGCGATGAGAACATCGCCTGCCTTCTGGGTATCGGGCTGGAGGATCTTGTCCTTGTCAACAACGCCTACCGAGAAGCCTGCAAGGTCATATTCGTCCTCGGGCATGAGACCGGGGTGCTCGGCAGTTTCGCCGCCGATAAGAGCGCACTGAGCCTGTACACAGCCCTCCGCAACGCCTGAAACTATCTCCGCTATCTTCTCGGGGATATTCTTTCCGCAGGCGATATAGTCAAGGAAGAACTGGGGCTTTGCGCCGCAGCAGATGATGTCGTTGACGCACATGGCAACACAGTCGATGCCGACAGTGTCGTGCTTGTCGAGAATGAATGCTATCTTGATCTTAGTACCGACGCCGTCTGTTCCGGAAACGAGAACGGGCGTATTGATACCGGTCATATCGAGCTGGAAAAGTCCGCCGAAGCCGCCGATACCGGAAAGAGCACCGGGTATCATGGTGCGGGCGATATGCTTTTTCATGAGCTCAACTGACTTGTAGCCGGCAGTTACATCAACGCCTGCCTTCTTGTAGCTTTCGGAAAAACTGTTGTTCATATCTTATCCTCCATAGATTTTATGTAGGGGCTGATGCCCACATCAGCCCTTAATATGCACTTGCTGACTTGAGGGGCGATGTGGGCACCGTCCCCTGCAAATTTATTGATGCGGCTGCGGGCGGATCATATCCGCCCCTACTGTTCTCTGCTTTTTGCTTTCTGAACGCAGATCATTCTTTTCCGCTCCAGCAATAGGTGCAGAGATTACATTCGGGAAGTCCGACCGCCTGAACCTTTCCGGGAAGCGACTGGAATTCGAGCGAGGTGAGCTTCAGACGGCGGCATATCTCGTCGCGCATACGCTTTCCTCTTTCGGTGTTTGTATCGCTGTACTCAGCGAGGTACTTTACGCCCTCAGCGCCCTCGAATTCGTCGATTATCTGTCTTGCGATAAGCTCGAGCTCGGAGTGGCTGCGTGAGAAGTTGAGGTACTTGCAGCCGTACATGATAGGCGGACAGGCAGAGCGCATATGTACTTCCTTAGCGCCGTTCTCATAGAGGAACTCCACTGTCTCGCGCATCTGAGTGCCGCGGACGATACTGTCGTCAACGAAGAGGAGCTTCTTTCCCTCTATAAGCTCATGAACGGGTATGAGCTTCATCTTTGCGACCTGATTTCTCATGCTCTGATTGGTAGGCATGAAGCTTCGCGGCCATGTGGGGGTGTATTTGATAAAGGGTCTTGCGAAGGGTATACCGCTGCGGTTGGCATAGCCGATAGCGTGGGGAGTACCGGAATCCGGAACGCCGCAAACGAAGTCAACATCGGGGAGCTTTCCGGCTTTGATGTCGTTCTCAGCCATTATCTCGCCGTTGCGGGTACGCATGACCTCAACGTTCACGCCCTCATAGACCGCATTGGGGTAGCCGTAGTACGTCCAGAGGAAGGTGCAGATCTTCATCTTTGAGGGATCGCCCTTGCTGAGCACCTTACATTCATCGGAATCTATCTGTACTATCTCCCCTGCCTCGAGCTCCTTGTAGGTTGAATAGCCGAGCTTCTGGAAGGCAAAGGATTCTGTGGAAAGGCAGAAGCCGTCGCTGCGTCTGCCGATGATAATGGGCAGGCGTCCGAACTGGTCACGGGCAGCGATGATGTTCTCCTTTGTGAGTATGATAAGGGACATGGTACCCTCTATCTTGCTCTGTGCATAGCGGATACCGTCAACGAAGTTGTCCTTCTGAGCGATGAGTGCGCCGATGAGGTCGCCGGAATTGATATTTCCGCTGCTCATAGCCTCGAAGTTAGCGCAGCCGTTTTCGAGGAGCTCGTTCACGAGAGCGTCCGCGTTACGGATAATGCCGACTGAGCAGACCGCATAGAGCCCCATTTTCGAGCGGACGAGTATCGGCTGGGGGTCTGTATCGCTTATGCAGCCGATACAGAGCTTTCCGCGCATATTAACAACATCGTTCTCGAATTTTGTCCTGAACGGGGAATTCTCAATACTGTGGATATTTCTCTGGAAGCCGCATTCCTCCGACCATGAGGTCATACCGCCGCGGCGGGTGCCGAGGTGTGAGTGGTAGTCCGTGCCGAAGAAAACGTCAGTTACGCAGTCATTTTTGGAAGCTGCACCGAAAAATCCGCCCATAGATCATTCTCCCATAAGTCTCTTCATGATTTCCTGATAAGCTTCTTCAACGCCGCCCATATCACGACGGAAACGATCCTTGTCGAGCTTCTCGTGAGTTGTGGAATCCCAGAAGCGGCAGGTATCGGGAGAGATCTCGTCAGCGAGGATTATAGTACCGTCAGCAGTCTTGCCGAACTCGATCTTGAAGTCGATGAGGTCGATGTTGAGCTTCTTGAAGAAGCCGAGCATGAACTCGTTTACCTTGAAAGCGTACTTGGCGATAGTGTCGATGTCCTCCTTGGTAGCGATACCGAGAGCGAGAGCATAGTAATCATTGATGAAGGGATCGCCGAGATCGTCGTTCTTGTAGCTGAATTCGAGGATCGGGCAAAGGAGCTTCTTGCCTTCCTCAACGCCCATTCTCTTTGAGAAGCTGCCTGCTGCAACGTTTCTGATGATTACCTCAAGGGGAACGATTGAGACCTTCTTGACGATAGTCTCGCGGTCGCTGATCTCCTCTACGAGATGAGTGGGAACGCCTTCCTTTTCGAGCATCTTGAACATGAAGTTGGTCATCTTGTTGTTGATAACGCCCTTGCCTGCGATAGTGCCCTTCTTTTCGCCGTTGAAAGCGGTAGCATCGTCCTTGTAGTCAACGATAACGAGGTTAGGGTCGTTTGTAGCGAAGACCTTCTTAGCCTTGCCCTCATAGAGCTGTTCCTTCTTTTCAATGTTTGCCATTTTGAAATTCCTCCTTGAGAATTATAAAAAATGATGTGTATGCAACTCCGCTTATGCGGAAATTGTAAGCTTATTTTTCGGTTTCGAGTTCAGAAACGGGTGTGATGACTATCTTGCCGTTTTCGTCCAGAAGCGGTGTGAGACCTGAATTGCCCTCGCCTAAAGTATTGAGGTAATTGACGCCTGTCTCGGTATCAACGAGTATCCTTACAGCGCCCAAGCCCATTCCTTCTTCCATAATTATCCTGAATCTTTTGGGTTTCTTTTCCTTGCCAAACATAATATCATTCCTTTCCGATGAGCATATCAGTGAGCATCTGCGGCGTTTCTGCGAAGTAGTCTGCACCAGCCTGTGACAGCTCGTCCTCTGAGCCGTAGCCCCAGAGTACGCCCATACACTTTATTCCTGCCTCCCGTGCGCCGTTAACGTCCTGACAGCGGTCGCCTATCATGAGGACCTGTTCCCTGCCGGAAATACCTGCCTCGACGAGGACATACTCAATGACCTCCTGCTTACGGTTGCGGGTGCCGTTTATGTTGGCTCCGCCAATGAAGCGGAAGTAATGTGCGAGGCCGAATTTTTCCAGTATCTTCACAGCGAAAGGCTCCGGCTTGCTGGTCGCCACGAAGAGCTCCCTCCCGGAATCCCTCAGACGTCCGAGCATAGGCTCTATACCGTCATATACGCGGTTCTCGAAGAGACCCGTATCGGAATATCTTCCGCGGAATATCTTCACAGCCCTTTCGACCTGTTCATCGTCCATGCCGCAGAATTCGGAAAAGGACTGGTACAGCGAGGGACCGAGGAACTTTTCCTTGTCCTCCGGGACCTCAAAGCCCATTTCCTCCAGTGCGTAAACGAGGCAGTTTATTATGCCCTCACGTGAATCGGTGAGAGTGCCGTCGAGATCGAAGAAAAGGTATCTGTAGTCCTTCATCAGAGCGCCGCGATCTGTTCCTGAAGCGCCTTGTCCTTGGCGATAACGCCGTCAGCCATAGCCTTCTTCTCAGCGGCGAGCTTCTCAGCGAGAGCCTCGTCCGAAACGGCGAGCATCTGTACTGCGAGAACTGCGGCATTCTTAGCGCCGTCGATGCCGACTGTTGCGACCGGTACTCCGGGAGGCATCATAACTGTTGCGAGGAGAGCGTCAACGCCCTCGAGAGCCTTCGACTTCATCGGAATGCCGATGACCGGAAGCGTTGTATGTCCGGCAACTACACCTGCGAGGTGAGCAGCCATGCCTGCCGCACAGATAATAGCACCGAAGCCGTTTGCTCTTGCGTTTGAAGCGAACTCAGCCGCCTCTGCGGGAGTTCTGTGAGCGCTCATAACGCGGCACTCGAACTCAACGCCGTACTTTTTCAGCTCTGTGAGAGCCGACTTTACTACCGGGAAGTCACTGTCGCTTCCCATGATAACTGCAACTTTCTTAGCCATTTTCTATTCTCCTTTTCAGCCTGTCTGATTTAAAACCGGGGGTTATTTTTTATAGATAATCTTCATTTCCGCCGTTCCCGCCTTCCTCAGCGGGCTGGTCTGCGGGAGCCTCTGTCGGTTCGGTGACGTTCTGACCGTCCGGGACTTCCTTTTTTTCAGGCGGTGTGAGCTGGGGATATTCCGGCTCTGAGAGCTCAAAGCTTCCGGAATAAGCCGCGAGGTCCGTGGCGGACTTGCCGCTGAACCTTATGAATGCGCGGTAATTGCTCTTCATTGTCTGGGGAGCATCAAAGCCCTCCGCAGTATATTTCAGCTCGGTCTCAGCCGAAACGGACACTGAAAACAGCGGAACGCCGTTATCCGAGCCGGACGAGTAAAGGTATATCTCCTTTATGCCGAGCAGTTTTTTTTCGAGTATGCGCTTGTCCTCGGGGAAAAGCTTGGTGAGGGCAGGCT
Source organism: Ruminococcus flavefaciens (assembly GCA_902777125.1). Taxonomy (GTDB): domain Bacteria; phylum Bacillota; class Clostridia; order Oscillospirales; family Ruminococcaceae; genus Ruminococcus. The sequence goes on along the minus strand of CACYSQ010000005.1, from coordinate 41,371 downwards.
TTCCGCCGGTCCTTACGTCCGAGATGAAGCTTCCGTCGCCGGTGTAGGCGAATTCGAGGTACTTTCCGGCAGCGGTCACGATACAGCGGAGCATTTCCGGATCGAGCCTTTCGAGGAGGAGCGGACTTTTCACCATGAAGGTGCATTCACAGCCGAGTGCGCGGCAGGTCAGCTCAGCCTCAGCGAGCCGGAAGCCTTCACCGTGGACCTCATAGGTGTATGTACCCTCATCGCCCTTCATCGTAACGGTATTGCCGGCAGTCCTTACTGAGGACCACGATCTTCTGAAAAGCGGAGAGAAGTCCTGACCGTAGACCACGAAGGAGCTGTCTATACCGGATTCGGCTATATAAAGCATCTGCTTTCCGCCCTTGAAGGGAGTGATGCTGCGGTAGATGAACGGTACAGCGATATTGCCCTCATAGTCAACGCAGCCCTTCATGACCTTGCCGCTGATACGCTTTGCGGCGATACATCTTCCCTCGCCGGCGAAGCTTAGGTCGAGCCATTCAGCGGGAACTATCACGCGGTCGTCGGAGTCAATGACGCCGTAGTTACCGGCGCTGTCCTCGAAGATGCGGTTGCCTGCCGCGTCGGAGCCGAGCCTGCGCTCGATATCGGTCTGAGCCGAGCTCCGGGAGGTATTCTTGCTCGTATCCGAGTAGAACCTTGTTATCGCGATCGCAAGGAGTATGACCACGACAAACAGCAGGGACGCCACAAGTCTCATATGCTTGTTCAAGGGAGCAGCACCTCCGGGTTATTTGTTCTCGTCCGCCTCATCGGGAGCCTTCTCAGCGGAGGGCTTGCCGTTTTTTTCGCGGTAGCTCTCGGCGGTCTCCTTGGAAATATATATCGGACGGTGCTTGGTCTCGAGGTAGGTCTTCGAGAGGTACTGACCGAGGATACCGGTGCAGAGGAGCTGAAGACCGCTCAGGAGGAAGATTATGCAGACTATCGTAGGATAGCCGGCAACGTCCTCACCGAACGCAATGGTCTTGACGACGGTGATTATCATGAGTATGAACGCCGTAAAGCAGCTCAGTATACCGAGCAGCGAGGATATCACGAGGGGGGCAGTCGAGAAAGCCATGATGCCCTCGAGGGAGTATTTGAAGAGTCCCCAGAACGACCAAGAGGAGGTGCCGGCAGGTCTCTCGACATTCTCATACTCGATGTATCTTGTATTGAAGCCTACCCAGCTGAAAATGCCCTTGGAGAAGCGGTTATACTCGGTCATATCGAGTATCGCATCGACCATCTGACGGCTCATGAAGCGGAAGTCCTGAGCGCCGTCCACTATTTCGGTCTGGGAGATCTTGTTCATTATCTTGTAGAATTTTCTTGCGAACCATGAGCGTATCTTGGATTCGCCCTTGCGGCTGACGCGGCGCGTTGTAGCGCAGTCGTACTCGCCGTCCTTGACGTAGCTGTACATTTCGGGGAGGAAAGCGGGAGGGTGCTGGAGATCGGCGTCCATAACGACGACATAGTCGCCCTTGGCGTTTTCCAGACCGGCATACATACCGGATTCCTTTCCGAAATTTCTTGAAAACGAAATATATCTCACTCTTTCGTCCTTGAGGGCGAGAGAGCGCAGTATCTCGAGGGTATTGTCCTTTGAGCCGTCGTTGATGAAGAGATATTCGAATGTCAGTTCGGGATGATCCTTAGCCATCTGATCGGTGACCTTGGTTATCTCGTCGTAGAACATCGGCAGTACCTCCTGCTCATTATAGCACGGCACAACAACTGAAACGAGCTTCACTGAAATCCTCCTAAAACACATATAGTACCGGCGATCCTGAACTTCTGCCAATACACTATTAATTTTACTACAAAAGCCGTAATAATGCAAGAGAAAACGGTGTTATTTTAATCTTTTACCTATATATAAATAATATGAGCCCTCCGTCCCGGCTTGCCGGCAAAGCAGCGCTCAGAACGCGGACAAGCTTTCGGCGCTTACGGAGTTGACAAAAACGCCGGCTTATGATATAATGATTTTACACAAAAAATCCAGTTTCACGGAGGGAAAATTATGAACGATACTATAAATATGTTGGCAGAATTTCTCAGAAGTCAGGACATAGAGGTCCTCTTGCCGGAGGAAAACGAGAACGTTATCTGGTTCTCGCTGAAGCTCCCGAGCTATGAAGCTGCCGCGACATTTTATGTGAATTTCAGCGAGGAGACAGAGACAGTCCTGATAATGGCGAGCCGTATGGTCAAGTTCAGCGTTGTGGGACCCGACCTTCTTCTCCGCATCAACGAATTCAATGCCGACCCTTCTGTTTTCGGCTGCAAGATGTTCATTGACCAGACCGGCGAGATAACCGTCGGCTACAGCGCATTCGTCCGCACCGAACCCAAAGCTCCGCAGGTGATCGACCTCATCGACATCGTTCTCAAGGCAGCCGACAGGTACTACGGAAGCATTGCCGCCTTTGCAAATGACAACTGAAACGGTCCGAGAATGGACCGTTCCGGATAACGGGCAGAAGATATTACCGATAGTATAGAAAAGCTTTGTACAAATCGGAGAATTTTATTGACATTTCCTACAAATGAGCGTTCCCCCTCTTCCGTTTTGGTGAAAACCGTGATAGAATTATTATAGAGAGGTTTTGCCGGAGCAGTGGTGTGACCATTGCTTTCCGAATAGTATATTTTCTCTGTGATTATCCGGAGAGGGGAGGCGTTTTGTATGAATAAGGCTGTCGGTCTCGGCAAAAGAATGCTGTCTGCTTTTTTATCTGCCGTCATAGCTTTCAGCTGCATGATGATAACGCCGCTCACTTCCTCCGGCGATAACGCACAGTACCAGTTCGCAGAGTACGCCGACCGCATCGGCTTCCTCGTAAATCAGGCGCGTGAAGAAGAAGGTCTTAAACCTCTCCGCGTCCTGACCTACCTCAATGACTGCGCGAATGTCCGTGCGCGTGAGCTTATCGAGAAGTGGGACCACGACCGTCCCGACGGCACAAAGTTCAGCACGGTCGTTTCCAAGGAGCTTGTCCCGTTTTCCTATATCTCCGAGAATATCGCAGCGGGTTATTCCACTCCCGAGGAGACCTTCCAGCAGTGGAAGGAGTCTCCCCCGCACTGGTCCGCAATACTCGATCCCGATATGGACTACATCGGCATCGGCGTGACCTACGATGAGAACAGCGAGTGGAAATGGTACTGGACACAGCTTTTCATCGACTGCAACAAAGAGCTCGCGGGAGCCTATATGCCAGCATGGAACAGGATAGTCCCCCAGAGCGTCGGCGACCTCACAGGCGACGGTGTCCTCAACAGCTTCGACTATATCCTCCTTGCAAGATATGTGATATACAAGAAGGACCCGAACAAGAAGATATATTTCAATGAGCTCCAGCTCGAAAGCGCGGACATTTTTGAGGACGGCGAGATAACGATATCTGACGCCGTTGTGCTGAAAAAGTACCTGATCGGCAAATACAAGACCTTGCCGGTACGTCCGCAGGATATACTGTAGTGAATAATAAAAAGGAATATATAGGTGTGTTCATTGCAAGGACGGCTGCTGAATAAGCAGCCGTCTTCGTTTTGTACATTCCGACAGTATAAGTGAAATGATTTTCAACAATGTTTTCAACAAATAGTGCAAAATTCCAAAAATTGTGAAACCTTTGAGAAAACCCTTGATTTATTATAAAAAGGTGGTAAAATATACTTAGCACTCAGAGAAAGAGAGTGCTAAACAAGCTTTGCAATTATTGATTCAGGAGGTATATATCATGACTATCAAACCTTTACAGGACAGAGTTGTCGTTAAAATGGCAGAGGCAGAGGAGACCACTTCGGGCGGTATCATTCTCACAGGCTCCGCTAAGGAAAAGCCTGAATTCGCCGAGGTTATCGAGGTAGGTCCGGGTACAGCAGACGTTAAAATGGAGGTAAAAAAGGGCGATAAGATCCTCATCTCCAAGTATTCCGGCACTAACGTCAAGCTCGAGGGCGAGGAATACATCATCGTTAAAATGGAAGACATTCTCGCAGTAGTAAAATAAGACACTGTAGGGGCGCATTCCGTGCGCCCGTGATGAACACAATATTTTTTTGCGGGCGAGCGGAACTCGCCCCTGCAATAATGATTCATTGATTTAAAGGAGATTTTAATATGGCTAAGGATATAAAGTATGGTGCAGACGCAAGAAACGCACTCCAGGCAGGTATCGACAAGCTTGCTGATACAGTAAGGATAACTATGGGACCCAAGGGCAGAAATGTCGTTCTCGACAAGAAGTTCGGTGCTCCCCTCATCACTAACGACGGCGTTACTATCGCTAAGGACATTGAGCTCGAGGACGCTTTCGAGAACATGGGCGCTCAGCTCGTCAAGGAGGTCGCTACCAAGACCAATGACGCTGCCGGCGACGGTACAACTACCGCTACACTCCTCGCTCAGACTATCGTCCGCGAGGGTATGAAGAACATCGCAGCAGGCGCTAATCCTATGGTACTCAAGAAGGGTATCGCAAAGGCTGTTGACGCTGCTGTAAAGTCTATCGTTGAAAACTCCAAGTCCGTTCAGGGCAGCGAGGATATCGCAAGAGTAGGTACAGTTTCCTCCGCTGACGAGAACGTCGGCAAGCTCATCGCTGAGGCTATGGAAAAGGTAACTTCCGACGGCGTTATCACTATCGAGGAGAGCAAGACCGCTGAGACCTACAGCGAGGTAGTTGAGGGTATGCAGTTCGACCGCGGCTACATCTCACCCTACATGATAACCGATGCTGACAAGATGGAGGCTGTTTACGATGACGCCTACATTCTCATCACAGACAAGAAGATATCCTCCATTCAGGAGATACTTCCCCTCCTCGAGCAGATCGTTAAAATGGGCAAGAAGCTCGTTATCATCGCTGAGGACGTTGAGGGCGAGGCTCTCACAACTATCATTCTCAATAACCTCAGAGGCACATTCAAGGTTGCCGCTGTAAAGGCTCCCGGCTTCGGTGACAGACGCAAGGAAATGCTCAAGGATATCGCTGTTCTCACAGGCGGCGAGGTCATCTCCTCCGAGCTCGGTCTCGAACTCAACGAGACTCAGATCACTCAGCTTGGTCAGGCTAAGCAGGTAGTTATCCAGAAGGAGAACACTATCATCGTTGACGGTGCAGGCGATAAGGACGCTATCAAGGGCAGAGTTGCTCAGATCAGAGCCGCTATCGAGACTACTACCTCCGATTTCGACCGCGAGAAGCTCCAGGAGAGACTTGCAAAGCTCGCAGGCGGTGTTGCAGTTATCAAGGTCGGCGCTGCTACAGAGATCGAGATGAAGGAGAAGAAGCTCCGTATCGAGGACGCTCTCGCTGCTACAAAGGCTGCTGTTGAGGAGGGTATCGTTGCAGGCGGCGGTACAGCTTATATCAACGCTATCCCTGCTGTTGCAAAGCTCGTTCCCACACTCGAGGGCGATGAGAAGACCGGTGCCAAGATAATCCTCAAGGCTCTCGAAGCTCCTGTACGTCAGATCGCTGAGAACGCAGGTCTTGAGGGAAGCGTTATCGTTGACAAGATCGTTCGTTCACGCAAGGTCGGCTATGGCTTCGATGCTTACAACGAGGTTTACACAGATATGATACCTGCCGGAATCGTTGACCCGACTAAGGTAACACGTTCCGCACTCCAGAACGCTGCTTCCGTAGCTTCAATGGTGCTCACTACCGAGAGCCTTGTTGCTGATATCAAGGAGGACACTCCCGCCGCTCCTGCAATGCCCGCAGGCGGTATGTATTAAGCGGGGAGCCCCCGCTGGCTTCCACGCTGCCGCTCGTAAACTCGCTCTGTTATTGCAGACTGTGAAGCCTGCTTTCGCACACGGCAGTTCACGCTGAACGTAAACTTGCTTTTTATAAGCCGAAGGCTGCGCCCTCCACGATGCCGTTCGCAAGCTCGCTCACTCCTTACAAAAGGAAAGTCTGCTTTCGCATACGGGAGATAAATGCAGCGTGAATAATAACAAAAACAAAGGCGAATCCATTCGGGTTCGCCTTCGTTGGTAGGGGCGCATTCCGTGCGCCCGGGAGTCTGTAATAACGATGATGAACCGATTGTAGGGAACGCCGCCCTCGGCGTTCCTTGCCTTTCGATGCGGCAAACCTGAACCCATTGGTAGGGGCTCCGTCCCGGCGCCCGAGGGGTTACCGAATATCCTGCCGGAAATAAATACGAACGGCGCGGGCGCACGGAATGCGCCCCTACATTCTCCATTCTCAATTAAAAAGGCACACCCGAAGGTGTGCCTTTTGTATTAGTCCCGGAAATGCCATTCGCAGAAGCGTTTGTCCATGTATTCGTCGTCGTAGGTATCGTCTATCCACTTAGTGAAGCTGTTTGCAGGTGCGTGACCCTTATGGCGTGAAGCCCACCTTGCAAGGCAGATGCCTGTGAGGGTGAAGTTGACTATCATAAAGACCGTAAGCACGAGACAGGCGGTGTCCCAGAATTTACCGGTCAGCCACGCAAGACCGCAGTCCACAAGAGGTGTGAGGAAGCCGAACGCAAGCCCTGCAATTCCCCATATTATTGTCATTTTTATGCAGATGAGCCCCATGAAGTTCAGCGGATAGCCGGTGTAGTCCCAAGCCTTCATATTCAGCGTGTACCGCAGGACGAGTCCGCAGACGAGCTCGACGCCGTCGCCGACGAGGGCGTAAACAAGAAACTTTATGAGGATATTTTTGCCGCGGAGGTAATAATTCGCCGCATAGCAGCCGGAAGCACCGAAACCGTAGATTATGCAGAAGGGGCCCCATACGGAAACAACGTGGGTCTCCCAGCGGTCATGCTGGAAATAGTACCACACTCCCTCGATGATAACACCGGCGATGCTCGCTATCATGAAGAGCCAGAAAAGCTTCGGATAGGTCGGCTTACCGGTCTCATAAGGCGAAGCCTCCGGGATTATCTCGGCTTCAGTGATGCCTGATGCAGTAGTATTCAATTTTTCCCAACTCCTTTAAGATATTGCCGTATTAATAATATACCATATCGGAGCTGTTCTGTCAATAATAATTTGGAAGAAACACAGGGACGCCGTTCCGTGCAGAACGGTCCATGTTTGTTTCATCGTAATTCCCGGGCGGATAATATCGTCCCTACATATCCCTGTGGTAGATTATCGGACGGAGCTGTACGCCGTTCATCGCCGCAGCTATCGCCTGCGGTATCATGCTGAATTCCGCAACGAGTGAGGCAGGCTTCTTCTCGATATCGTCCTGGAGCATCGGCACGAAATAGTAGTTCTTGCGGTTGAAGAGCTCCCCGATGTTCTTAGCCGAGCCGAGCAGTGAATCGTTCGAGGCTATCGCGAGGAGCACCGGTTTTCCGCTGCGGAGGTGGGATTTCACTGCCATTGACGCTGCCGTATCGGTTATCCCGCCTGCAAGCTTAGCCGCGGTGTTGGAGGTGCAGGGTGCAACTACCATTATATCTGTCAGCGACTTGGGACCTATCGGTTCGGCGTCGGCAATGGTCGCAATGACAGGTCTGCCGCATATCTTCTCGAAACGCGAGCGGTTCTCCTGAGCTGTTCCGAAGCGCGTGTCGGTCGAGAAAGCGTTCTCCGACATTATGGGGATAAGCTCCGCACCTGCCCCGGCGAGAGCCTCCGCCTGTTCAAAGCTCCTGCTGAAAGTGCAGAACGAGCCGGTCATGACGTAGCCTATGCGAAGTCCTTTCAGTATCTCATTCACGGAATATCGCTCCTTTCCGAAAGCATTTCAATGACGGTTTCCGCTATCATCTCACCGGCAGTAACAGGAGCAGTCCTTCCGGGCAGACCAAGCGCCCAGACGGTCTTGATACCGAGCTCCCTTGCCGCCTCGAAGTCGATGCCTCCGGGCTTTGAGGCAAGGTCGATGAATAGCGTCCGGCTGCCGAACTCCGCGAGCTTATCCCTGCCGAAGACAAGTCCGGGGACTGTGTTGAAAACGAGACCGTATTCCGCCCGGATATGGTCCGTGTAAACGCTCTTTATCCCGGCGAGCCGTGCCTTTGCCGCTCCCCTTTCGTTGCGGACAGCGGCGGTTATGTCAGCACCGAAGCCCTTGAGTATAGCCGCAAGAGCCGTTCCGATGCGTCCCATGCCGACAATGAGCACTCGCATACCATTCAGCGTCACCGGAAGCTCCTCGAGTGCCGCCTGAACCGCTCCCTCCGCAGTGGGCACCGCGTTTTTCAGGCAAAGCTCCTCCCTCGACATATATTCGAGCAGCTCGTTTTCCGGGAAAAGCCTCCGCAGACGGTCATCAGCCTTTCCCGCGAGGATAAGTCCTCCCGGACGCAGCATATCCCTGATGTATTCCGGACGGAGCCCGGTCCTGCTGCAAGGTGTGCTGAGCATATCGCTGCCGTTGAGAGGAACTACCGGAAGTACGGCGCAGTCATAGCAGCCCTTAGCGGAAATATCAGCGCGTGAGCCGAGCATATCCATAGGTATGAATTCGTCATCGAAGCCTGCAAGTCCTATCTTCATATCGCCGGAGAGCCGCCGCGCACAGTATATCTGCCGCATATCCCCGCCGGCGATGAGTATACTAATATCTCTGTTCATATCGTTCTCCATTCCGCCGGCGGTCAGAAGCCTCCGGCTTACTCTCTATTATATGATGCCGGTGAAAAGATGACACAGCCATGCGGCAGGATCTCAGGGCTTTATTTGGCGCGGCGGATAATCTCCCCGGATAAAGAAAAGAAAATTGCGGAAAATACTTGCTTTTTTTTCCGCAGTATGTTATAATAGATTTCGTATTTTGAAGCCGTGACGACGGCAGAATGGAGATATATATGAAAATGAAAAAATTCCTGATCTCACTCACCGCAGCGATCACTACAGCAGCGGCTGCCGCCATGACTGCTATGTCCGCTTTCGCAGAGGACGCTGCTCAGACCACCGAGAGCACCAAGAACAGTACTTCCGCCGGCTCTGCACTGCTTTCTCTCGTACTCCCCCTCGGTATCATGTTCGCACTCCTCTACTTCATCGCTATCAAGCCCCAGAAGAAGCGCGACCGTGAGATGAAGGCCATGCAGGAGAGCTTGCAGGTAGGCGATGAGATCGTTACCGGCGGCGGTATCGTCGGAATGATCGTCCGCACAGGCGATGACATGGTCGTTATCGAGACCGGCGGCGCAAAGCACAAGCTCTGCATCAAGACATGGGCTATAACTCAGAACATCACCGCTGAGGAGAGAATGAAAGAGGCAAAAGCTGCTGCCGGAGCCAAGAAGTCCGAAAGCGCCGGACTTGCCGCAGCAAAGCTTGCTGATGACGACGAGCCGAAGGAGGCTAAGTCCTCCGAGGAGGACGATGCTAACGAGCAGAAGCCTTCCAAGAAGAAGAAATAATAAAAGAGGCACACCCGAGGGTGTGCCCTTTTTTGCTTATTAAGAAAGGGACAGCGTTACCTGCTGATCATGAATTGTCTGAGCTTTCGCTGCTGACGTATCTCATGCCGTAGACCTTCTGACCGTTGCAGTAGGCGGACGTAACGCGCTTCTCTCCGAAGAACAGCTCCGCAGCATTGTCCTCCGCAAAGAAAATGTCCGAAAACAGCTCCCGGGTTATGCCGTGGAGCTGCAATATAAGCGGATATCCGCTGTTGAAGCTTCCCCCGATACACCGGAGCATGAATTCAGGATACGGCTCCGAAAGCCCTGTGCCTCCTGCCTGCGGTATCTGGACTATCGCCGGATAACCGCCGTTCAGCGAGGGCGATATCCTCATGTAATACTCATGATAAGGCGGCGTGTCCGCAAGGGTAGGCGTATCCGGAAGTCCTTCGGCAAAGGGATAGCCGTTGTTTCTTCCGGGGACTATTACCATGCCCATATCATTCCTCCCCGGCAACTATGAAGCCGATAGACTGCAAATAATCCGCACTCTTGCACTGAGCTGTTGTCAGACCGTAGTAGGTCCGTCCACCGGTGAAGTCCCTGTTGCCTGCGAGCTCCTTGTCGTAGAAGCAGGGTGTGGACATCGTTCCGTTCCAGTAGACATTATTCTGACGGGTATAGCTCAGAGCCGTGTAGGAATTGTTGAAGGTGCAGCCGTAGGACATATTCGTGCTGTCCGTGAGCTGAGAGGCGGCAGTTATGCTTCCGGTGACATAGCTGTCCGTAAGCGTACAGCCGGTGAGGAATGAGCCGCTTGAACCGTCCGTTGTATCTCCCGAACCTATCTCCAGCTCAAGGTGTATGTGGCAGCGCTCAAGACTGCTCCCGCGGAAAATGGTGAACTGTTTGCTGTAGAAGCCGGTAACTGCAAGCGTTGTGAGCGCACAGGAAACTCCCACATTTTCCGATGTCATAAGACACTGAGCCGATGTCATCGCCGATACATTGCCTGTTCTGCGGACGTTCAGAACGAAGGTGCAGTTGTAAAGGGATATCTGATTGGTGTAATTCGAGGATATCACCGAGATATTCTCTCCGATAAGCTCAACATTTTCAAGACGCAGGTTCTTGATCTCCGCATTGATGCTATAGGTCGGAAGATTGAATACATTCACGGTGCTTGAAGGTTTATTCACATAGATGTTGCGTATGCAGTAGCCGTTTCCGTCAAATTCATGGCAGAAGATCGGGATAGGCTCGAAGTTCTCCGCATACTGCGTCCCGTTGAGGTCTATATCGCAGCCGAGACGGCAGTATACCGAGGTTCTTCCGTAATCGGCAAGCGCATAGAGATCATCTGCTGTCGTAAGTATATATGGATCTGACTGAGTTCCTCTTCCTGTCATGCAGTACCTCCCTGAATGATAACGTAGAGCGAGTTTTCCTTCGGTGTTATCGCGTCGTACTCCGCTCTTGTAAGTGCAACTACCTCCGGACGCGCAAGATAGGTCTGCGTGTCCTCCTCCATCTGGTCAAGCCTTGCGTTTACTTCATCAAGGTCAAATTCGTCCATAGCCTCGCTGAGAAGCTCAAGGTCAGCCTCGGTCGCGGCAGTGAGCTGTGCTTCGAGGGCATCAACATCAAGACTGTCTATCTTCTGCTGGAGAGCGTCAAGTCCCTCCCCTACAGCCGCGTTTATCTCGCTGACAGCCTGCTCTGCCGTGTCCGGAAGAGGACCGTTCTGTCCCGCAATGGTCGGTGCAACATATACCGGCGGCATACTGTACTTCACAACGATATTCGTTTCGTTTTCCGTGACCTCAGATGCTCTCAGCTCCAGCGTGAGCTTTCCCGCATTATAGGTGAAGCTGTCGCTGACCCTCCATGTAAGGCGTATCGTCCGGATATCCACCTCCTGCGGCAGGACTTGGTCTGCCTCCCAGTTTTCCTCCGTGACGCCCCTTATCGCAAAGGTGCAGAGCGACAGGTCCTTTCCGCAGTAGTACCTGTCCACCACGAACGTTATCGTGTCCGCGAGGTTCTCGCCCTGCACAAAGAGGTTCCCGAAGGCGTAGGTCGGGATATTCTTCCCGTTGGCGTGTATTTCCATTGTTTTCCTCCTGTCCGGAGGGCTTCCGCAGCGCCCTCCTACTATAGGGCTGAAAACGGCGGCTTTTCAACGAAAAACCGTTGAATATCAGGAAAAAAAACACTGTCTGCCCGGTGATTTTACAAATCACTTCCTGTATAACAGAAAAGGCACACCCGAGGTTGTGCCTTTTCTAATGCTTGAAAATACAATCGTTTTATGTAATAATAAATATGCTGCCAATCCCCGATCCTCAGCAGAGGAAATGAGGTGAGTACGTTGTACATATTATTGTCGTTTCTTGTTACTGTAATAGCGCGTATAGTGGCATACTATATCTGCAAGTGGCTGGATAGTAACAGGAAGTAAAACCGGCAGCCCAGCACGTTAAAGCACGGCGCCCCTTATGCGGAAGTAGCATTTCCGTATAAGGGGCGCTTGTGTTTTGGTGAGTACGTTGTTGTACTTACTATTGTCATTTCATGTATATTATACACTGTAAATACGCTTTTGCCAAGAGCTGATGCGAAAAAAACGGTAAACTAATTATGCCTCCCCTGCCGCTCACTTTTCAAGCGTACCGTGGGAGAGAGATTTGAGGTAAGCGTTGATGAAGCCGTCGATATCGCCGTCCATAACAGCCTGAATGTTGCCGTTCTCGAAGCCTGTGCGGGTGTCCTTGACGAGGGTATAGGGCATGAAAACGTAGGAGCGTATCTGCGAGCCCCATGCGATCTGGTTCTGAACGCCCTTGATGTCCTCGATCTTTTCGAGGTGCTCACGCTCCTTTATCTCGATGAGCTTGGAACGCAGCATTTTCATGGCATAGTCCTTGTTCTGATACTGGCTTCGCTGTGTCTGACACGAAACCACGATGCCTGTGGGCTTGTGGATAAGACGTACAGCCGAGCTGGTCTTGTTAACCTTCTGACCGCCTGCACCGCTTGAACGGTAGACCTCCATTTCGATATCCTCGGGACGGATATCCACCTCGATAGAATCGTCAAGCTCGGGCATTACCTCGAGAGCTGCAAATGAAGTGTGACGGCGTCCCTGTGCATCAAAGGGAGATACGCGGACCAGTCTGTGAACGCCGGACTCCGACTTCATATAGCCGTAAGCGTTCTCGCCCTCGATGAGGATAGAAGCGGACTTCATGCCAGCCTCATCGCCGTCGAGGTAATCGAGCAGCTCGACCTTGAATTCGTGGCGTTCTGCCCAGCGGTTGTACATACGGTAGAGCATTTCAGCCCAGTCCTGAGCCTCTGTACCGCCTGCACCGGCGTGGAAGGTGAGGATAGCGTTTGCGCCGTCGTACTCGCCGTTGAGGAGGGTGGAGAGCTTTTCCTCCTCGAGCTTCTGCTTGAAGGCTTCAGCCTCAGCCTTGATCTCGTCGATGGAGCTTTCATCGTCCTCCTCGATAGAGAGCTCGATGAGGGTTATGAGGTCCTCGAGGGAATCGTTGAGCTTGTTGAACTTTTCTATCTTGCGCTCGAGGGACTTCTGCTCCTTGAGGACAGCCTGAGAGTTCTCGAGGTCGTCCCAGAAGCCTTCCTTTGCGGTCTCCTCGCCGAGCTGAGCCACTTTTTCCTTAGCGGCTTTTATATTGAGAACGTCGGCAAGCTCGGTCATTTCCTTGCGGTAGCCTGTCATTTCGACTCTGAGTTCGTCAAGAATAATCATACAAAATGTTCCTTTCCAAAGATAAACTAATATATTGTACCACATTTTCGCGCGGATTTCAAGCATTTTGGAGAAATTTTATGTGTTTTCCGGAGATTTTTATGCGTTTCCGCCCCCGGCTTTCGGCATACTTCCGGGAAGCATTTCAGCTCCTCCAGTTCCCGATCTATGATAGTAGAAATTATATCACAATATCGCTGCATTGTCAACAAAACGCCATATTATCTCTGACCATATATCGGAAATACTGCGGATTAAAACTTCCATATGAGAACTGGGCTCCATTGCAGGCAAAACAATTTCCGGTTGACAAATACTGTAAGAGGTGGTATAATATATCCTATGTGAGCACAGACCGCCGCGCACATTTTCGGTGCAAACTAAGATCACCGGTCTGTATGCCGTAAAACCGGCAAATCTTCAGAAAGGAGTAGGCTTGCTATGGATAGTTTGATGAACCCCGAATTTAAGATAAGAGAGGTCGCTGAGCGAATTAGAGCCACGCGTGAATCAGTAGGCCTTTCTCCCGAAGAAATGGCTGAAAAGGTAGGCGTTTCCGTTTTCGAGTACAATGCCTATGAGGGCGGCGCCAAGGATTTCAGCTTCTCATTCATCTATAAATTCGCCAATGCCTGCGGTGTTGAGATAACCGACCTCATGGAGGGCGAATCTCCCCGTATCAACAGCTTCGATATCACAAGAAAGGGCGAGGGTCTCCCGATCGCAAGAAGAAAGGGTCTGAGCTACCTCCGCCTTGCACCTAAATTCAGGAACAAGATCGCTGAGCCCTTCCTCGTAACCATTCCCTATGTTGACGAGGAGTACCGTGTTCCGCACCCCCACACTCATGAGGGTCAGGAAATGGACATCGTTATCAGCGGTCAGCTCAAGGTAAGAGTCGGCGACAACATTGAGATACTCAACGAGGGCGACTCTATCTACTACGACAGCTCCGAGCCCCACGACGAATGGGCTGTCGGCGGTAAGGAGTGCAAGTTCTACGCTGTTGTATGCGGCGTGAACCAGCCTCAGTACGCTATCAACCACCTCGATCCCGTTATCCTTCCCGGCGTCACAAACTTCGACCTCGCAAACGTCAAGGACCCCATTGCGGACAAATTCGTTGAGTGCGAGACCGATGAGCAGGGCGCTCTGAAAAAGATAAGCTTCAAGAATACCGATACCTTCAATTTCGGCTTCGATATAGTGGACGGCCTTGCTGAAAAATGTCCCGGCAAGACCGCTCTGATCTATGTTGCGGAGGACCTTTCCGACAGGAAATTCACCTTCGCCGACATAAAGAAATACTCCAACATGACCGCCAATTACTTCCTCTCCAAGGGAATAAAGAAGGGCGACAAGGTCATGCTCGTCCTCAAGAGACATTACCAGTTCTGGTTCTCGATAATCGCCCTCCACAAGATAGGCGCTGTCGTTATCCCCGCAACCAATCAGCTCGTCCAGCACGATTTCACCTACCGCTTCAAGGCGGCTGACGTCAAGGCTATCGTCTGCACAGGCGACGGCGATGTTGCTCATCAGGTCGATCTCGCAATCGAGGAAGCCGGCATGGATATCACAAGAATGATCGTCAACGGTGAACGCGAGGGCTGGGCTGACTTCAACAAGGAAATGGCTGAGTTCAGCGATGTTTTCGAGCGTCCCACCGACCCGGAGAAGCTCTCCTGCGGCAAGGAGCCGAACCTCATGTTCTTCACCTCCGGTACTACCGGCTACCCCAAGATAGCTACACACTGCCACCTCTATGCCCTCGGTCACTTCATAACTGCCCGCTACTGGCACAATGTTGACCCGAACGGCATTCACTTCACTATTTCCGATACCGGCTGGGGCAAGGCTCTCTGGGGAAAGCTCTACGGACAGTGGCTCAGTGAGACCTGCATCTTCGTTTACGACTTCGACCGCTTCGATGCAAACAAGATACTCCCCATGTTCAGGAAGTACAATATCACAACATTCTGTGCGCCTCCCACGATGTACCGATTCTTCATCAAGGAGGATCTCTCCAAGTTCGACCTCAGCTCGATAAAGTACGCAACAGTCGCAGGTGAGGCTCTCAATCCCGAGGTGTACAACCAGTTCCTCAAGGCTACCGGCGTCAAGCTCATGGAGGGCTTCGGTCAGACCGAAACGACCCTCTCTATCGGCAACTTCGTAGGTATGACCTGCCGTCCCGGTTCAATGGGCAAGCCCAGCGTTCTCTACGATGTCGATATAGTTGACCCCGACGGAAAGCCCGTCAAGACCGGTGAGACCGGCGAAATAGTTATCCGCACGGACAAGAATGTCCCTGCCGGACTTTTCCTCGGTTACTACCGCGACGAGGAGAAGACCAATGAAGTTTGGCATGACGGTATGTACCACACAGGCGATACCGCATGGAAGGACGAGGACGGCTACTTCTGGTACGTCGGACGCGTTGACGACGTTATCAAGTCCTCCGGTTACCGCATCGGACCGTTCGAGATAGAGAGCGTTATCATGGAACTTCCGTATGTACTCGAATGCGGCGTAAGTGCAGCTCCCGACCCGGTAAGAGGTCAGGTCGTAAAGGCATCTATCGTTCTCACAAAGGGAACGGTCGGTACTGACGAGCTGAAAAAGGAGATACAGAACTACGTCAAGAAGCACACAGCTCCCTACAAGTACCCGAGAATAGTTGAGTTCCGCGATGAGCTCCCCAAGACTATCAGCGGCAAGATAAGACGAGTTGCTCTCAAGGGATAATTTCCGCGAGCATTAAAGGCACACCTTTTGGTGTGCCTTTTTTAATGCGTGGGGGGTTAGTTCATAGTTCATAGTGCTTAATGCTTAGTTTGAGAGCGTGTGTATTTCATTTGCTTGCATATATTTCCGGTCTATTCTATAATATAGTTGCTGCCAATCCCGAACCTCGGCAAAGGGAAGGGGGTGACATCACACATGAATATACTTACATCTATTCTTGCTGCTATAGCTGCGCGTATAGTGTTCCACTATATCTGCAAGTGGCTTGACGGCGGCAGGAAGTAAACCGGCAGCAAAAAGCACAAAGCCCCCATATGGAATTCCCGGTTCCATATGGGGGTGCTTTTGTGTTGTGACATCACTAAGAATGATACTTACATCATTTCATGTATATTATACACCGTGAAAATTGATTTGTCAATAGCTGATGCGTAAAAAGTCAGTTATGCAGTACCCGCCATAGCTCCATGGCAGTTTCGATGCTCACGCCTGCGGTAACGGCAAGCTCCTGCGGGTCAGCCTGCAAGAGATTTGCGCGGGTCTTGTACTTCATCATTATCTTCGCAGCCTTTTTCTCGCCGATGCCCTTGACCGTCAGAAGCTCCGAGCTGTATGTCTTTTTCTTGTGCTTGGAGTGCATGAACTGCACGGAATAGCGGTGTACCTCGTCCTGTATCTGCGTGACGAGACTGAATGCTGCTTTCAGACCGTTTATCTGTATCTCGCCGCCGCCGGTCGCAATGGCACGGGTACGGTGCTTGTTGTCCTTGACCATACCGAACAGCGGTATATCGAGCCCGAGCTCGCGGAGAAGCGGCGCAACAGCGTTGACATGGCCCTTTCCGCCGTCAAGGAGAATGAGGTCGGGGGTGCGCGTGAAGTATTCATCGCCCTCACCGGTCACGATGTGAGTGAGCCGCCGCTTCAGCACCTCGCGCATACTGCCGTAGTCGTTCTGGAGCTCCTGCTCCTTGACGGTGAAGCGCTTGTAGGCTTTTTTCATCGGTCTGCCGTCCTCAAAGACGACCATTCCGGCGACCATCGACTCCGAGGAGAGGTTCGATATATCGTAGGCTTCGATGTAGCGCGGAGGCTTTGACAGACCGAGGCTCTTGCCGAGCTCCTCGAGGGCGATGACCTCTTTGCCTGTGCGTGAATTCTGCAACGCTGCGTACTCTGCGCTGTTGTTCTTGGCAAGCCGCAGGAGTTCGAGCTGTCTGCCCTTCTGCGGAACGTGGAGCCTGACCTTGCGTCCGGACTGCTGCTGCAAAAGCTCCTCGATAAGCTCCGCCTCAGCGGGGATATGGTCGATGATAATGATATGTGGGATATCCTCCCTGCCGTGGTAGAACTGCTCCATGAACTGGCTGAGGATATCCTCGGAGGTGCTCCCGAACTCGAACACCGCCTTGTCGTAGAGCCTGTCCTCGCGGTACATCAGTACGGAAACATAAACTCCACCGTAATACTCGGCGATGCCGATGACGTCCGCGGACTCAACGCCGCTGTTCATCATCTTCTGCTTCTCGGCAGCCTTTTTCACGGCGATGATGCGGTCGCGCAGCATGGCAGCCTTCTCGAAATCGAGAGCCTCCGCAGCCGCGTTCATCTCCTGTTCCATGCGTTCAACGGAAGCTGCACTTCCGCTGCGTATGAAGTCCACCGCCTGTTCTACAGCTTCGAGGTAGCTCTCGCGGCTGACCTTTCCGCGGCATACGCCCATGCAGGTCTTGATGTGGTAGTTGAGGCACGGACGTCCCTTGCCGATATCCTGCGGGAATTTCCTGCGGCAGGTCGGCAGCATGAAAACGCGGTTCGCCTCGTCAACGGCTTCCCTTGCGACCGTACTGCTTGTGTAGGGACCGAGGTACTTCCCGGGGAGCTTGGTGTGTTTTTCGCTGGTAATGCGCGGATATTCGTCGTCCGAGATGCGGATATAGTGGTAGCCCTTGTCGTCCTTGAGGAGGATATTGTACTTCGGCTTATGCTGCTTGATAAGGCTGCATTCCAGCACAAGAGCCTCGTATTCGCTGTCTGTGACGATAAAATCGTAGTCGTTGACATGGGAGACCATTGCCGCGACCTTCGGGGTATGGTCGGGGTTCTCGCGGAAATAGCTCGTCACGCGGTTTTTGAGGTTCTTAGCCTTGCCGATATAAATAACAGCGCCCTCCCGGTTCTTCATGATGTAAACTCCGGGAGAGGCGGTCAGCTTCGAGGTCTTTTCCCTCAGATAAGGCAGTCTTGTATTCATCTTACACCTCAGCTTATAGGTCCGTTTTCAGCGAGTATACTGCCGTTTTCGGCATCTATGAACACCTCGTCGGGATAACCGGTGCTTTTCAGCTTAACGTCCCATGTGAGGTGAGCGCCGCCGTCCATGCAGATTATCACGAGCTCGGGCTCGCCGACAGTTTCGCAGCCGTACTTCCCGGCAGCGTCGGAGGCAGCTTCCTCCGCAGAGATACCGGGCTTTGTGTCTATGTCGATACCGGTCACGAAACGGTTGAGAAGTCTGGTCGTATCGCCGTTTTCATCGACCGAGAGGGCAACGCTGCCATCGACCGGGACTCCCTCATAATACTGGTCAAAAACGTAGATATATCCGGGATCACCGGGATTTCTCACTCTGAACCGCAGCTCTCCTGCGGTAGTATTGCAGCCGATGATATTTTCAAGCTCCTTGATAACGGTCAGCGCATCGTCCTCGCTGTGGACCTGCCTGCCGCTGACCCTGCCGTCTATCTGCCTTACGCGGTCTGTGCCGTAGTAGTATTCGATATCGGGAACTGAACCGCCGTTGAGGTCGGTGAGGTCACTGAGGGTCAGGCACGGTACTGCCGTTTCGGAGGTGCTTGACGTCTCGCCGGACGAGCAGCCTGCCGCTATGATGCCTGCGGAAAGCACTGCCGCGATCATTGCTATAGTTCTTTTCATACTCTCACCTTACTGCCTGTCGAAGTATTCCTTGCCCTTGCTGGGACGGAAATACGTCCGTATATAGCCGTCCTTCGACAGAATGACGAACTCGTTGGTAGCCTCGAGATAGTAAACGCCGTCGCCGTCCTCGGCTTCGTACTTGAACAGCGCATCGGGATTGTTTATGACGTCGCTCGCGCCCTTTTCGTACTCGGCAGCGGTCTTGTAGCCGAAGTCCTTGGTGAATTCGCCGCCGTGCTTGCTGAAATGCTCGCTGAGGTACTTCTTATTGCGGAATTTGTACTCGACGTAAGCCTTTGCCTCGGTAGTGGTCTGAGGCTTCGTGGTTTTTTGCGCCTTTGTAGTCGTCTGCTTCTTCGAGGTCGTGGTCTTGGAGGTCGTGGTCTTGGAGGTCGTTTTTTTCGAGGTCGTGACCTTTGTTGCGGTCTGAACAGCCTTTGTGGTCGTTTCCGGAGCATCGGTCTCCGTGAAAGCCTCCGTATCGTCGGACACAGTGGCTTGTGTCTGGGCACGGGTCGCCTTTGCGGACTCCGAGGACGACTTCTTTGAGCCGCAGGAAACGAATGCAAGCATGGAAAGTGCGAGCAGCAGGAAGAATGCCGCTGCGGAAATGCGTTTTGTATTTTTCATATCATTGCCTCCTTGAATGGAACTTTCATTTGCTATAATTATACACTATTTCCGCAGGCATTTCAAGACCTTTGATTTGCAATTCCGCGGTCCGCTGCGGACAGTTTCACGAAAGAGCCGACCGAGAAAAACTGCCGAAAACCATTGACAAAACCGGAGAATTATGGTATAATATCATCACCATAAAAATATTACCAAATTAGGCATTTGTTAATATTTCGTTTCAAGCATTGTCTCTCCGGAGACGAACGACCAAGGGGGTTTTTAAATTGAAGAAGCATTCCAAAAGGCTGAGAGGCGCAGCCTGTGCTCTGAGCGCTGCTCTCGCGCTCTCCGCAGTACCGTTTTCTGCGCTTCCGGCTGTCTCTGCCGCCGATGATGCCTATTATCTTCGCGGCGATGTCATCGAGAATGACGGCGTCACCAACAAGGACGCCCTCGCTATCCAGAAGTACAAGCTCAACCTCTCAGAGCTTGACGAGAACCAGCTTCTCGCTGCGGACGCAAACGCTGACGATCAGGTCAATATGGCGGACGCCGTTGCTATCATGCAGTGGGTGCTCACAGGCGACCGCACTCATCATGTGGGCGAGTATGTCAGGATATCCGACGGCAAGGCCGGTACGCTCGGCAAAAGCGTTTCGAGCACCGACACTATTTACGTCACCGGTTATACCGCCGAGGCTGACGGCAACTACAAGCTCCGTCTGAACGTGAAAAACAACACCGGTGCCGAATCATTGAGTTCGGTAATGGTGAACGACGAGATGTTCCAGACGCCGTTCGTTATTCCTGAGGGCGAAAGTGAGACTATCGTTATCATCGAGCTGAAAGCCGGTGAAAATATCATCAGGATAGAAAGTGACAGAGCTGTTTCGATCAGTCCGGACTCGGAAGTTTTCCGCACCTCGAACAATCCGGATCCGAAAGTGCCCGTGGAGTATATTCCCTTAACCTCCACTACTACCTCTACGACCGAGACCTCGACCACTACAACTACCACGACTACAACTTCCACCACGACCACTACTACTACGACAGCTCCGCCGCTTCAGGAACGCTACTACGCGATAGAAGCTCAGACTCACAAGGGCTGGGAGGAGAATACCAACTCCGGTTTTGCCGGAACAGCCTACTTCAACTATGACAACGCTATCGGCGGCTATGTCGAGTGGACGGTAGAAGTTCCCGAGGACGGTAACTATACCGCGGATATGCGCTATTCCAACGGCTCAAACACCAACCGTCCGATAAAGCTCATCGTAAACGGCGACCGCGAATACGGTCAGTATCTCGATTTCAACGGCACGGGCTCATGGACGGAATGGGACGATGTAAAAACGACAGTTGCCCTCCGCAAGGGCAAAAACACCATAAAGGCTTACGCGACGACCTCCGGCGGCGGTCCAAACATGGACTACCTCGAGATAACGAATGCCGATACCGCTGCACCTCATGACAGGGCTGAGAACGGTATGCGCGTTGAGAAGCTCGACCGCGGAGTTTCCGCTGCTTATACCGGAAACGGCGTCCTTGTGAGCTGGAGGCTTCTCGCTACCGATAACTCCGAGACCACCTTCGACCTCTGGAGGATAAGGAGCGATGACGACCACACCAAGCTCGGCACCTTCACTATGAAAGACGCCTCCAACTACTTCGACAAGGACGGTACGGCGACCGACAAGTACACCATTGACGCCTATGTCAACGGCGAACGTACTGAGTATGCACAGTTCTCGACCAATTATTCCACCAAGAACAGCGGTCAGAGCGGCGCTTACTTCGATATCGCAACGCAGACGCCTCCCGGAGGCACTACTCCTGACGGCGTGGCTTATACCTATACCGAAAACGACTGCTCTGTCGGCGATGTTGACGGCGACGGTCAGTATGAGATAATCGTCAAGTGGGACCCCAGCAATTCCCACGACAACGCCGATGCAGGATATACCGGAAACGTTATCCTCGACTGCTACAAGCTCGACGGAAAGCTCCTCTGGCGCATCGACCTCGGAAAGAATATCCGTGCAGGCGCTCACTACACGCAGTTCATGGTCTACGACTTCGACGGCGACGGCAAGGCTGAGATGATATGCAAGACTGCGGACGGCACTAAGGACGGCGCAGGTGTCGTTATCGGAAACGGCAATGCCGATTACCGCGATACTACTCCCATGAAGCTCCGCAACGGCTCCTATGCTCCGAGCGGACGTATCATCAGCGGTCCGGAATACCTCACCCTCTTTGACGGCGAGACCGGAAAGGCTCTCGATACCATTGATTTCCAGGCAGCAAGAGGCGAGGTTAGCTCATGGGGCGATACATGGGGCAACCGCTGCGACCGTTTCACCGGCTGCGTTGCCTACCTCGACGGCATTAACCCCTACGCCTGCTTCGGACGAGGCTACTATGAGCGCACTACCATGACCACCTACAAGGTCGAGAACAAGAAGCTCAAGCTCAACTGGAAGTGGGATACCGGCACGAACAAGTCCGTTATCGGCTACGGCGACGGCAACCACCACTGCATGGCTGCTGACGTGGATCAGGACGGCAGGCAGGAAATAGTTATCGGCTCGGCTGTTCTCAATGAGGACGGTACCGTTCTCAATGCAACAGGTCTTGCACACGGCGATGCTATGCACATCGGCGACTTTGACCCGTCCAATCCCGGTCTGGAGATATTCCAGTGCCTCGAGGACAAGACCAGTCCCAGCGGCAAGGACGTTGGCTTCGGAATAATCCTCCGCGATGCCGCTACAGCAAGGGTGCTCTACAGGGAGACTGCCTCCGGCGACACCGGACGCGCGATATGCGACAACATCGTCACCGGAAACGGCGGCGCTGAGATGAACGGCTCGCACAGCGGAAACGTTTACTCCTGCACAGGCAGCCACGGCGTTGTCTGCGAGTGGAAGGACATCACCAAGTGGGGACAGAACTTCCTCGTCTACTGGTCTGACGTCCTCGAAAGAGCGGTCATGGATCGCGCTATGGTCGATCAGTACGGCAAGGGACGCGTCTTCACCGGCGACGGCGTTGAGTACAACAACTACACCAAGTCCAATCCGTGCCTCACCTGCGACCTCACAGGCGACTGGCGCGAGGAGATAATCATGAGAAAGTCGGGCGGCGGTCTGAGAGTGTTCACGACCACATTCGAGAGCAAGTACAATATCTATACGCTCATGCACAATCCGCAGTACCGCGTGCAGATAGCCTCTCAGAACAACGGCTATAACCAGCCTCCGCATACCGATTTCTACCTCGATACCACCGAATATGTGCGTCCCGAAGAACCGGACGTATGGTGCATCAAGTGAATAGCAATGCTCTCTGACGGTTAACCGCTGCGCTCATACGGAAGTTTTATTAGAACTTACTGGGGAAACCCTTTCTGAGGAAAGGTTCCCGCTCAAGGCGGCGGTCCTCTCTGTCAGCTACGCTGACATCTCCCCGCACTGCGGGGAGTCACCCCAGACCCCTTTCCAAAGACTTTATTATGGTTTTTTTCGTGACGGTACAACGTTCAATACCCAAAACTAAAGCGCTGCTTTTTATAGCAGCGCTAATTTTGTACCGTCACGAAAAAACTAGAAAAAGGCTCAGAACAGAGTTTGAAAGCACTTTTCTCAAAAAAGCCTCCCTAAATAATTCTGATAAAACTTCTACATGAACATAGCAGTTAACTGACAGATAGTACACCGCTTTTAGTTCTTAAATCATATTTCTGCATCATATAATAGGACAAAACGTTCATGGAGGTGAGCTTTTGCACAGACGGCACAGGCACAGCCGGACTTTTCGTCCGATCGGTATCCTTATCCCTGCCGCAGCGGGAACTTTCACAGCGGTCTGCATAGCCTCGCTGCTCGCCCTCATAAGCCTCCGCTTTCTTGACGATATGCGGTACTCTGCCATTCTGAGCTCAGCCGCCTGTCTTATCGGGAGCTTTTCCGGTGCTTATCTCGGCGGGAAGTACCGCCGCCGCAGGGGCATCATAGAGGGAGCGCTCTGCGGTCTTCTGATGTACGCCGTTTTTTCTGCCGCAGGACTTGTCCTCACAGGCTCTCCGGCAGGCATAAAGAAGCTCCTCCTGCTGACCGTTTCCGGTGCAGCGGGAGGAGTATGCGGCGTAAATTCCAAACGTCCCAAAAGGCTGATGGAGTGAGCCAAAAGCGGCGAATTGCGGTATCTTTAGTCCGCTGAAAGACAAACGCATTCATTCTCAATTTTATTACGCATTAAAAAGGACGCCCGAAGGCGTCCCCCTGCTCAAAAGTTTCCTGATCTGTCCTCGATGAGCTTGAATTCGATGTGGTAGTAGCTGACCTCGCCGTCCTTATCGACATGGGCGCAGGTCGCAGGGACCTTATCCCCTGCTGAATACTGGCTGCTTACCGCCTCATAAAGCCCTGTGTAGGAGTTTACAGCCTTGCCGTTTATCTCGGTTATGAAGTCTCCCGGCTTCAGCTCGGTATTGATAATGTCGCTGTCCTCCGATATCTCCGCAACGTAAACGCCGGTGAAGTCCTCCGGGAGCGGATAGCCGAGCTTGTTTTCAACAGCCTTGCGGCGGGTCGCGGTCTCAGTACCGGCGAGGGTCACTCCTATGCGGAAGCGTCCGGCAACATAGCCGTTGTTTATCAGCTCCTCGATTATCGGGAGAGCCTGATTTATCGTTATGGCGAAGCCGAGACCCTCGAGTGTGCTGCTGACCAGCTTTGACGAGGTAATGCCTATGACCTGACCGTACATATTAACGAGTGCACCGCCGGAATTTCCGGGACTTATCTGTGCATTGGTCTGTATGCACTCCATTTCAAAGCCCTTGCTGCTGTCGCCGCGAACCTTTCTCCCGACATGGGAGACAATGCCGTCCGTGACCGTTGATGAAAGACCTGCCGGATTGCCTATCGCGATGACCTGCTCTCCGACAATGGTCTGGTCGGAATCTCCGAGCTCAGCCGGCTTGAACTCAACATCGCTGACCTTGACAACAGCGATATCGGTCTTGATGTCCCTGCCGATGATCTTAGCGTCATAGGTCTCGCCGTCGTTGGTCTTGACGGTATGGTAGCCGTCAGCCTCAAGAACATGGGCATTGGTAACGATATAGCCGTCCTCGGTAAGGACTATGCCCGAGCCCGAGCCCACAAAGGTATTATGTGCCGCGTCACTGTAGGTGTATATCTCGACTATTGAGTCGATAACGGCAGCGGCAGCGCCCTCAACGGTATACTTTCCGCTCTCGTCCTTAAAATTATCGAGGTCGTTCGCACCCTTGGGCTTGGATCTGCGGTAGAGGACAACGCTGTCCTGCTCGCTGAGCTGTTTTATAGCTTCCTTGCTGTTGACGATGTCCCTGCCTATGCCGAAGCCTGCGATGCCGACGCTTGCGGCTATCAGGACCGCGAAGAGTGCAGCCGCCGCAGAGCCGTTTTTGCCGTGTTTTCTGTCCTTTTTGCCGTTCTGGGGAGGCTCGTTCCTTTCAAGCTCCTCAAAGCCTATGGGCTCATACATAAAGTCATCGTAGACCGGACTCACTCTCACCTGCTCCGGCTGAGGATTTTCCGCATCTGTTCTATCTTCGGGCAGCTTTTCATGCAGAGGAACATATCCGCCGCTGCCGGAATAAATATCCTTGTCGTCCATACTGTAAATATCTGCCTCCTTGGGCATTATTTCGCTGAATACAGCTTCCGGCGGCTTACGGACGCACCGCAGCCGTCATAGTGAACGTTTCCCGTTATTTCTTCTCAAGCGGGAGCTGTATGATGAATTCGGTATATTCGCCGTAAACGCTCTTCACGACGATGTGACCCTTGTGGAGATGAACTATCTTGCGCGAGATAGAGAGTCCGAGGCCGAGACCCGTGGTATCCTTTCCGCGTGAGGAATCGGTCTTGTAGAACCTGTCGAATACCTGCGGTATCTCATCTTCCTTCAGACCCTCTCCGGTGTTCTTTATGCCTATCTCGTACCATTCCTCAGTCTTGTCGAAGCGGAATGTGAGCGAGCCGTCCTTATTGACGAACTTTACGGCGTTCTCGACGAGGTTGTATATTACCTGCTGCATGAGGTCAACGTCGATAACGACATTGAGCCTTTCGCTGTCGAGGCCGAAAACATCGAGGTTCTTCTCCTCAATACGCTTCTCGAACATCAGAACGGTCTGTATAACGAGGTCGGTGATGTTAGCCTCCTTGAAATTCGGCGTCATGATGCCGGATTCAAACTTTGTCATGTTGAGCATGGAGGTAATGAGTATTTTCAGGCGGCGCATCTCCTTTGAAACGATAACGAGGTATTCCCTGCGTTTCTCCTTGGGGATAGTGCCGTCGAGCATACCGTCAACGAAGCCTCCGACCGTAGTTATGGGCGTTCTCAGCTCATGGGAGACATTCGCGATGAAGGTCTTGCTGGTATCCTCGCTGCTCTCGACGTCAGCCGCAAGAGCATTGACATACTGTGTTATCTCGCTGATATTTCCGTCGATATCGGTGGGGAGCTTCTCGGAGAAATCCCCCTTTGCGAACTTGCCGGTTATTCTGAGACAGTCGTTCTCGAATTTTTCGAGCCTGCTCATTTTCCTGCGGAGAATGAAGAATGCCGCCGCAAGTGATATCAGTGCGAAAAGCAGATAGAACAGGACCGCTTTCAGCACGAAGCTGTTGATGCTTGTGGTAAGTCCGTAGAAAACCGCGTACATACGCACCGGGACGCCGTTATCCGCGGTCTTGAGGAAAAATCTCCTGCCGTAGGTAAGACGCGGCTCGTTCTTGGCATAGCCGTTCTTATCGAGGGAAAGGTAGCTGTCCTTTTCGAGCTTTTTCAGCATACCCTCGCTGAGAGGCTCCGCCTCCTTTATCTCTCTCTCGAGGTTGAATTTGCCGGAGGAGAGTGAAAGCTCATAATCGTTCGGTGAAACGAGGCATTTTCCGTCGGTATCGTATATGAAAGCCTCTATCTTCTTGTCCTTCTGCAAAGCCGCATGGAGGGAGTAGACGTTATCGCCGTTTATCCTGCCGTCCGCCTTATATTCCTCTTTAAGGCAGCTTATGAAAAGGTCGCCGGAATCCTGAAGCTCTTTCAGCTTCTCGTTTCTGTACATTCCGGCGCTTATCGGAATAATTATGACTCCGATGAACACCAGCACGGTAATAAGAATTATCATCGTAAGTCTGAAGAGCCGTCTGTAGGTACCCTTCTTGTTATCCATCCTTGAACACCTCGGTTTAAGCAAAGGGAGGACGCAAGTCCCCCCCTATTAGCTTTATAGAAATCTGAGAACAGAGCGCTTTGCCGGGACACAGTTTCCCCGTGCAAGCGTCCGCGTCAGCTTACACCGCAAGCTGACAGCTCAGGAGGCTCATTCCTCTTCCTCTGCCTCGAATTTATAACCCACGCCCCATACCGTTTTGAGAGCCCACTTATCCGAGATGCCCTCGAGCTTTTCACGCAGACGCTTGATATGAACGTCGATAGTACGCGAATCACCGTAATACTCAAATCCCCATACCTCGTCGAGAAGCTGATCGCGGGTATAAACACGGTTCGGATTTGAAGCAAGATAGAAAAGGAGTTCTAGCTCCTTCGGAGGAGTATCAATGACCTTGCCGGCAACCTTGAGCTCATATCTTGTCATATTGACCGAGAGCTTGTCGTAGTGTACCTCTCTTGTCTCCGGCTCAGCATTGCCTGTACCGACACGGCGCGTAACAGCGTTGATACGCGCGATGACCTCCTTCGCATCGAAGGGCTTGACGATGTAGTCGTCAGCGCCGAGCTCGAGACCGATGACCTTGTCGATAGTCTCTCCCTTAGCAGTTATCATAATGATCGGAACGTTGGATTTTTTCCTTATCTCGCGGCATACCTGCCAGCCGTCGATGCCGGGAAGCATAATGTCGAGCAGCACCATATCGGGCTTGAGGGCGTTGAACTTGACAACAGCCTCCTCGCCATCATGGGAAAGGATAACGCCGTAGCCGTCCTTTTCGAGATAGAGTCTTAAAAGATCACATATATTTTTATCGTCGTCCACGATGAGGACCTTGAGGTTCTTTTCCATCGCCATAATATTTCCCTCTTTTCAGTACAAAAATATGTTACAATTATTATACCGCAAAATTAATAAATTGTCAATGATATTTATACAATTTAACTGAATTATATAAATTTTTCTGAAATGTTAACAAATGAAGCTGAAATATTGCTTGAAAACGCCCCTCAGCCACAACCCGATTTGTGCAAAATAGCTCAAATTTAGCGTAATATATAGACAAACAGCCGGAAATCCGGTATAATATATTTGTATAGCTATGAATGGCACCTTTTCTGCCGTTCACGTTGAACTGCCCAAAATGATCGCTCACCGCAGTCCCTCTGTGAACGCCGGACCGCATCAGTCCTGCCGGAATAGCTGTTTATCCCCAAGAACTATTTTTCAGGAGAATCATAAAATGAGAGTTATTACCGGCATCGCCCGCGGCAGACGCCTTACAGCTCCGGACGGGCTCGACGTCCGCCCTACCGCCGACAAGGTCAAGGAGGGTATATTTTCTGCCGTCCAGTTCGACATTGAAGGCGCTTATGTCCTCGATCTCTTCGCAGGAAGCGGTCAGATGGGCATTGAGGCTCTCAGCCGCGGCGCTAAACGTGCTGTCTTCGTCGATAATTCGCTGAGGTCTATCACCTGCGTGAACGAGAACCTCCGCAATACAGGGCTCGCCCTCCACGCTGAGGTCATAAACCGCGACAGCTTCGATTTCATAAAAATGACCGGTCAGAAATTCGATATGATAATTCTTGACCCGCCTTACCGCTACGGTCATATCGCTGTGCTGCTCCCGCTTGCCGCAAAAAAACTCAAGCCCGGCGGCTGCATCATCTGCGAATACGAGAAGGAAGCCTCCCTCCCCGATACCCCCGAGGGACTCGTCCTCCGCAAGACCTACCGCTACGGCAAGATAAACGTTAGCATCTTCGTTTCACCCATGCCCGATGAGGAGAATGATGAATAATGAGAAGAGTTGCTGTTTGCCCGGGAAGCTTCGATCCCGTCACCCTCGGTCATCTCGACATTATCACACGCGCTTCAAAGCTTTTCGATAAGGTCATCGTGCTTATTTCCCGAAATGCCGGAAAGGGTCAGCCAAGCTTCACCGCCACCGAGCGTATGCTCATGATACAGACTGTAACACAGGATCTCGATAACGTCGTTATCGACGTCCTCGACGGACTGCTCGCTGATTACGTCCGCAATGTCGGCGCTATCGCCATTGTAAAGGGACTCCGCGCCGTCAGCGACTTCGAGTATGAGTTCCAGATGGCTCTCGCCAATAAAAAGCTCTACTCCGGCGCTGAGACCGTCTTCCTCACCACTGCCTCGGAGAATATGTATCTCAGCTCGAGCGTGGTTAAGCAGATAGCCTATTTCGGCGGCGATATCAGCCATTTTGTTCCCGAAGCAATACTCGATGATATAAAACAAAGATTAATAAAAGAGAGGTAATTTACTATGAGCATTGACGAGATCCTTGAAGAAATGGACGAGCTCCTTGATAAGGCTTCGTCTGTACCCTTCGCTTCACACAAAAAGGTCATCGACGGCGAGCGTATGCGCGAGCTTATCAACGACGTCCGTCTGAATATGCCTCACGAGCTCAAGGAGGCTAAGAAGATAGAGTTCGACTGCCAGCGTATCCTCAACGAGGCTAAGCTCAATGCCGAGTCCATAATCCGCAAGGCTGAGGAGAGAGCGGCTCAGATCGTTTCCCGCGAGGCTATCGTCACTGAGGCTAAGAAAAAGGCTGTGGATATGCTCACAAAGGCTCAGGCTGCTGCTAAGAACCTCCAGAAGAACGCTGCCGAGTCAGTAAACAAGATGCTCGCAGATACAGAATCGCACTATGCCCGCAATCTCCAGAGCATCAGAATGGTAATGGCTAAGCTCTCCTCCACAACAGGTGCCGGCAATAACGGCGGCAACCCCATGGGCGGCGGCATCACCAACATCAATATTAAATAAGTAGGGAACGCCGGGTCTCGGCTGTCGCCTCTGTCGGTGCTTCTGCTTTGCAGAGGTGTCCACCGGACACCCGCACCCCTCGGTGTTCCACAGCAGCTGAGTGCATAGTCAAGAGCTGTCAGATCATATTTTCGGGCACCAGAACGGCGCCCCTACTGTAGATCACGATATATCGGTAAATAGAAGGGGCGCATATTGCGTCCCCTTATTATTATCTGATTTCCGCTCACACAGCTATGCACTACGCACTAAAAACTATGAACTAAAAAAGCCCGTTCCGAATGGAACGGGCTTTCGCGTTTACGATCAAACGAGCTTGATGATAGCCATTTCAGCAGCGTCGCCGCGGCGGGGACCGATCTTCACGATCTGTGTATAACCGCCGTTCTTGTCAGCATACTTGGGAGCGATCTCATCGAAGACCTTCTTAGCAACTGACTCCTTTGTAACGTATGAATATACCTGACGCTTGGAGTGCAGATCATCATTTTTACCGATAGTGATCATTTTTTCTGCAACAGCGCGAACTTCCTTTGCTCTTGTAACAGTCGTCTCGATCTGACCGTTCTCAAGAAGGAAAGTTACCATGCCTCTGAGCATAGCCTTTCTGTGGTCGGTTGTTCTGCCCAGCTTTCTTGTACCCGGCATTGTATTTCACTCCTTTTTGTATAAGTGTATGGATTATTCTTCTTCAGAGCTGAGATCGAAGCCCAGTGACTGGAGCTTCTCCTTGACCTCGTCGAAGGATTTCTTACCAAGGTTTCTAACCTTCATCATTTCTTCCTCGGACTTGTTTATCAAGTCGTCCACGGTATTGATTCCGGCACGCTTCAAGCAATTGAAGGAACGTACCGAAAGATCAAGATCCTCAATAGTCATCTCAAGGATCTTCTCCTTACCCTTCTCGTCCTTTTCTACGAGTACCTCAGCCAGACCAGCCTCTTCAGAGAGGTCGATGAAGAGCTTGAGGTGTTCGCCGAGGAGGTTAGCTGCCTGTGAAAGAGCTTCCTTAGCGGAGATAGTACCGTCGGTCCAAACCTCCATGGTGAGCTTATCGTAGTCAGTTACCTGTCCGAGACGGGTATCCTCAACGGTATAATTTACCTTAAGAACAGGAGTATAGATGCTGTCTACGGCTATCACATCAACGGGGAGGTTTATCTGCTTCTTGTTTCTTTCAGCGGAAACATAGCCTCTGCCTCTGTCGATAGTGATCTCCATATAGAGCTTTGCGTCCTTACCGAGGGTAGCGATGTGCATACCGGGATCGAGGATATTGACCTCAGAATCGGTCTTGATATCGCCGGCGGTTATCTCGCATTCACCCTCTGCCTCGATGTAGACTGTTTTAGGACCCTCACCGTAAAGCTTTGCGGTGAGACCCTTGATAGCGAGGATTATCTCGGTAACGTCCTCTTTTACGCCGGGAATCGTTGATAACTCGTGGTGAACCGTACCGTCCTTGCCCGAAAGCTTGACGGAGGTCACAGCCACACCCGGAAGGGAGGAGAGCAGCACACGTCTGAGGCTGTTTCCAAGAGTGATTCCGTATCCACGCTCCAGCGGTGCTAAAACGAATTTGCCGTATTTGCCGTCACTTTTAAGCTCGACAATATCTATATCAGGCTTATTGATCTTTTCCAGCATAAAAACCCTCCTATTTCACATTTACTATTGAGTGTGAGCTTTGTAATAAGATCAAGATGACTATTACTTTGAATAAAGCTCGACGATAAGGTGTGTTGCAACCTCGTAGTCGATGTCCTCAGCTGAGGGCATACGGTTTACTGTTGCAGAGAAGTCGTCCTTATTAGCTGTGAGCCACATAGGAACAACTCTGTCCTTAGTCTCCTCAACGGTATTCTTGAACTTTTCGGAGGTCCTGTCCTTTTCGCGGAGGGCGATAACATCGCCGACCTTTACGCGGTAGGAGGGGATATTTACCTTCTTGCCGTTTACAGTATAGTGGCTGTGAACAACGAGCTGTCTTGCCTCACGTCTTGTGAGAGCGAGACCCATTCTGTAAACAACGCTGTCAAGTCTTGATTCGAGACAAGTGATGAGGTTGTCACCAGCCTTGCCTTCCATCTTCTCAGCGATCTCAAAGTAGTGATAGAACTGCTTTTCGAGTACACCGTAGATGAACTTCAGCTTCTGCTTTTCCTTGAGCTGGAGTCCGTATTCAGAGATCTTCTTTCTGTTGTTAGCGTTCTTGAAGCGGATAGACTCCTTCTTGGAAACGCCCATAACAGCGGGGCTGATGCCCAGATATCTGCACTTTTTAAGAATTGGTTCCTTCTGAACTGCCATAATAAAACACCTCCGGTTCGATCAGACGCGACGTCTCTTGGGCGGACGGCAGCCATTATGAGGAATGGGAGTTACGTCCTTGATCATCTTAACTTCAAGACCAACTGTCTGAAGAGCTCTTATAGCAGCTTCTCTGCCTGCGCCGGGTCCCTTAACGTAAACTTCTACGTTCTTGAGGCCGTGCTCCATAGCAGCCTTTGCTGCTGTCTCAGCGGCAGTCTGAGCTGCGAAAGGTGTTGACTTCTTTGAACCTCTGAAGCCGAGCTCACCAGCGCTTGCCCATGAGATAGCGTTACCGGCTGTATCTGTGATCGTTACGATCGTGTTATTGAAAGTGGACTGGATATGAACTGCGCCGCTTTCGATATTCTTGCGTTCTCTACGTCTTCTGACTGTAGTAACCTTTTTACCCTTCTGCTGTGCCAAAGCTCATGACCTCCTTACTTCTTCTTGTTTGCGATGGTCTTTACAGGGCCCTTGCGGGTTCTTGCGTTTGTCTTGGTTCTCTGACCTCTTACGGGGAGACCCTTTCTGTGACGAACGCCTCTGTAGCAGCCAATTTCAACAAGTCTCTTGATATTGAGTGCTACCTCACGGCGGAGATCGCCCTCAACGGTATAGTTTGCATCGATATAGTCACGAAGCTTAGCAACGTCCTCCTCAGCGAGATCCTTGACTCTGACGTCGGGGTCAACGCCTGTTGCAGCGAGGATATTTGTTGCAGTCTGACGACCGATTCCGTAGATATAAGTGAGACCGATCTCGATCCGCTTATTCTTGGGAAGGTCAACACCGGCTATTCTTGCCATATTATAATTGCACCTCCATTAATGCTTTGGGTGGATTAACCCTGACGCTGCTTGTGCTTAGGGTTTTCGCAGATCACCATGATCCTGCCTTTTCTCTTGATTATCTTGCACTTTTCGCAAATGGGTTTTACTGAAGGTCTTACTTTCATTTAAAATACCTCCTTTAGCGGATAGGGCGGGGGCTTTCCCCTGCCTTGTGGTTATTTAACGCGCCATGTGATACGACCCTTTGAGAGATCGTAGGGTGACATTTCAAGCTTTACCTTGTCGCCCGGCACTATTCTGATATAATTCATTCTGAGCTTTCCGGAAACGTGGGAAAGAACCTCGTGACCGTTTTCAAGCTGTACCTTGAACATTGCGTTAGGCAGCGCGTCTGTTACGACGCCCTCTACCTCGATAACATCTTCCTTGGACACCTGAATACCTCCTTTACTCCTTGGCGCTGAACTCTCTGAGCAGCGTTCTGAGCTTCTTATCGGTAATATCGTTAATATTCTCTATGATGCTGTCTGTCGGGCTGATATGCTTTAAGTTCTTTCGCTTCGGGGAGGAGAGCTTTCTGCTTTTCCCGTCTGCTATGAAGCAGCACCCGCCGGATATCTGAGTTACCGCGAAGAAGCCTCCGCAGTCTCTCCCGGCATTCGCCCTGACGACTGACCCTATCTCAAGCTTCACAATTATACCCCCTGTCAGGGCTGCGTCAGAATGACGGGACCGTCAGGAGTTATTGCGATCATATGCTCAAAATGAGCAGAAAGTGAACCACTTTTGGTAACCACGGTCCAATTGTCCTTCATTACCTTGACATCATCGCCTTTGACGTTTATCATCGGCTCGATGCAAATGGTCATACCCGATACCAGTCTGGGACCGTGTCCGGCTTTACCCCAGTTCGGCACCTCGGGAGATTCGTGAACTTCTCTGCCAATACCGTGGCCGCAGTAATTTCTTACGATTCCGTAGCCTCGTGAAGCACAGTACTCTTCAACAGCATGAGATATATCTCCGATCCTTGCGCCCGCCTGAGCCTGAGCGATGCCCTCGAAAAGGCTCTTTTCAGTTACCTCAAGCAATGCCTTGGCTTCATCAGAAATCTTGCCCACAGGGAAGGTCCAGCAGCTGTCACCGTTGAAGCCCTTGTAAGCCGCACCGGTATCTATGCTGACGATATCGCCTTCCTTTAGTCTGTGGCTCGCCTTCGGGATCCCGTGGATAACTTCCTCATTAACTGAGATACAAGCGTTCGCCGGGAAGCCGTAAAGCCCCTTGAAGCAGGACTTTGCGCCGTGTCTTGCGAAGTATTCGCCGACCAGCTTATCAACGTCGAGCGTTGTCATGCCTGCCTTCAATCTTTCGCCCGCATACCATATTGCGCCGCAGGTAATTCTACCTGCTTCACGCATTATGGCTAATTCGGACTTTGATTTTATAGTAATGCTCATTACTTATCTGCTCCTACGGCAACAAGCGTGAGCTTTGAGGTCTCAGCGACCTCCTCCTGACCCTTTACGGTAACAAGCTTGCCCTGTTTCTCGTAATAGTCCTTGAGGGGAGCTGTCTTCTCGTGATAT
This sequence comes from Ruminococcus flavefaciens, assembly GCA_902777125.1. GTDB lineage: Bacteria > Bacillota > Clostridia > Oscillospirales > Ruminococcaceae > Ruminococcus. The sequence goes on along the minus strand of CACYSQ010000005.1, from coordinate 7,186 downwards.
GTTGCGAGTCTGTCGAGTACGACCTCGGGCTGATCGTCCTTGCGGATGATAGTCTTGTCGCCGCACTTATCGCAGATGCCCTCTACCTTTGTGGGCTTATACTCAACGTGGTAGGAGGCTCCGCAGCCCTGGCAAACTCTTCTGCCTGAAACTCTCTGCTTGATCGTTTCATCGGCAACGTCAATCTCGATGACCTTGTCTATCCTTATGTTCATTTCATCAAGAGCCTCTGCCTGCGGAACGGTTCTGGGGAATCCATCGAGGATGAAACCGTTTTTGCAGTCGTCCTCAGCGATCCTCTCCTTCAGGATACCGATAACGATATCATCTGAAACGAGAGCGCCGGCGTCCATAGCCGCCTTAGCCTTGAGACCGTACTCAGTACCGTTCTTGGCAGCCTCGCGGAGAATATTGCCTGTGGAGATCTGGGGGATATTCAGAGCCTCGGAAACGACCTCAGCCTGAGTGCCCTTACCTGCGCCGGGTGCGCCTAAAAAGATAAGATTCATTATTCCGTTCCTCCTTTACTGTAAGAAGCCCTTATGATGACGCATCATAAGATGTGATTCAAGTGTTCTTGTAGTTTCCAGTGCGACGCTTACCGCGATGAGTATCGTCGTGCCTCCCATCGAGAGCGATTGCAGCTTATCGTCAGCCATAGCGATGAATATCGGAATGATAGCGATGATGCCGAGGAAGAATGCTCCGACGAGGGATATCTTGTTGAGAACCCTCTGAATGTAATCCGAGGTGGGCTTACCGGGTCTTATGCCGGGGATACCGCCGTTGGACTGTCTGAGGTTGTTAGCGATCTCAACAGGGTTATACTGGATAGAAACGTAGAAATAGTTGAAAGCGATTATGAGCAGGAAGTAGAGTATTGCATATGACCAGCTCGTTCTCTTGAAGAACATACAGAATGAATGATAGAATCCTGTGCCGTTATCAGGCTTGAAGAGCTGAATGGTCTGAGGAAGAGCCATGAAGGACATAGCGAAGATGATAGGCATAACGCCGCTCATACATATCTTTATCGGGATATGTGTCTTCTGTCCGCCGTACTGCTTTCTTCCTACAACACGCTTTGCGTACTGTATCGGGATACGTCTTTCCGCCTCGTTCATGAAGACGATGAAGCCGATCTCGAAGAGGATAAAGAGTAAGTAAGCAATGGATATCCAGAGGTACTTACCGTTTTCGCCGTTTTCAATGCTCTCCTTGGAAAGTCTTATGAGAAGTCCGGCGTCTGAGGGGAATCTTGCTGCGATACCGGCAAAGAGTATGATAGAAACGCCGTTGCCGATACCGTTATCGCTTACGCGGTTGCCCATCCATACAACGAATGAAGCACCGGCAACGAAGCTGAGAACTATAACAGCTCCGGCGAACCAGCCTTCGGTTCCCTCGGTATACTTTACAGCGCCGGCTGAACGTCTGAGTGTGAGATAGTAGGCATAAGCCATGAAGAACGCAAGAGCAAGCGCGACGAACGCGGTTATCTTATTGATCTTCTTTCTTCCCTCCTCGCCCTCATCGCGGAGCCGCTCAAGGGGAGGCAATGCAAACGTCAGGAGCTGCATTATGATGGACGCATTGATGAATGGTGTGATTGAAAGGGAGAAGATGGTAGCCTGTGAGAGGGCTCCACCGGTGAGGATATCCAGATATTCGAGGAAGTTTCCTCCGGTAGCGTTACCGTCCATCCATTCTCTGACCTTATCGGTCTCGAGGTAGGGAACGGTGATAGCGCTTCCGAGTCTGAATATGATTATCATGAGTAATGTGTACAGGATCTTTTTCCTTATCTCAGGAACGCCCCAAGCCTTTTTCAGGGTCTGAAACACAATTACATCACCTCAGTCTTTCCGCCTGCCTTTTCTATCTTCTCAACAGCGCTCTGTGAGAATTTTGCAGCTTTAACTGTCAGCTTAGCGGTAAGCTCTCCATTTCCGAGGATCTTTACTCCGTCGTAAACCTTCTTAACGAGACCGGAAGCTACGAGGAGCTCTGTATCTACTACTGTATCGTCCTTGAATCTGTTAAGATCGGAAACGTTAACGATAGCATACTTTGCAGCGAAGATATTGTTGAAGCCTCTCTTAGGGATTCTTCTTGCGAGGGGCATCTGACCGCCTTCAAAGCCGATCCTTACGCCGCCGCCGCTGCGGGCATTCTGTCCCTTGTGGCCCTTGCCTGCGGTCTTGCCGTTGCCTGAGCCGTGACCTCTGCCGATGCGCTTAACAGCCTTGTTTGAATCGGGAGCGGGTGTTAATTCATGGATTTTCATATTGTGGTGCACCTCCTTGCTTACGCTTCTGTAACCTCGACGAGGTGTGAAATTTTATTGATCTTGCCCTGTGTCTGAGCGTTGTCGGGCTGAGTTGTAGAGTCGCCGATCTTTCTGAGACCGAGTGACTGAGCAGTAGCGATCTGGTCCTTCTTGCGACCGATGAGGCTCTTAACGAGCTTGATGTTCTTTGCCATTGTTACTGCCTCCTTAACCTAAGATTTCCTTAACGGACTTGCCTCTCTTAGCTGCTACTTCCTTAGCGGAAACGCAGTTAGTAAGACCGTTGATAGTAGCTCTTACGACATTGCAGGGGTTATTGGAACGAAGTGACTTTGTTCTGATATCCTTGATGCCTGCAACCTCGATGACCGCACGGACAGGACCGCCTGCGATAACGCCGGTACCGGGAGCAGCGGGCTTCATAAGAACTCTGCCTGCGCCGAATTCGCCTACGATCTCGTGGGGGATAGTAGTTCCCTTGAGAGCGATCTTTCTGAGGTTCTTCTTAGCGTCCTCGATGCCCTTGCGGATAGCATCCGGAACTTCTCCGGACTTACCGAGACCGAAGCCGACAGTACCGTTTCCGTCGCCGACAACTACGAGAGCGGCAAACTTCATGATACGACCGCCCTTTACAGTCTTGGATACACGGTTGATAGCAACGACCTTCTCAACGAGCTCAGGAGCCTGTGTTTCAATATTAGCCATTATTTTACCTCCCTCTTAGAACTTTAATCCGTTTTCGCGGGCACCCTCAGCGAGCTCCTTGACTCTGCCGTGGTAGAGATAGCCGCCTCTGTCGAAGACTACCTCGCTGATGCCCTTTGCGGAGGCATTCTTAGCGATCATCTCGCCGACCTTGCGAGCGCCCTCAGCGTTGCCGCCGTTGCCCTCGAAGCCCTTGTCCATGCTTGAAGCAGAAGCAAGAGTAACTCCGTTTACATCGTCAATGATCTGAGCGTAGATATGCTTTGTAGAACGGAACACATTCAGACGGGGACACTCGGGAGTTCCGGAGATCTTAGCGCGTACTCTGCGGTGTCTCTTTAATCTTGCCTTATTGCTGTCAAATTTCTTAATCATAGCAATTTGCTCCTCCTAATTACTTCTTGCCCTTACCGGCCTTACCTTCCTTGCGGATGATGTGCTCGCCGGCATATCTGATACCCTTGCCCTTATAAGGCTCGGGGGGACGCTTTTCGCGTATCTCAGCAGCAAACTGACCTACTGCCTGCTTGTCGATACCGTTTACCACGATCCTGTTAGGCTGAGGAACGTCGAGCTTAATGGTATCTGTCTCCTCGAGGATAACGGGGTGAGAGAAGCCGAGGTTAAGTGTTACCTTATTGCCTGTCTTTGCTGCTCTGTAACCAACGCCCTCGATCTCGAGAGTCTTGGAGTAGCCGTTTGTAACGCCCTCCACCATATTAGCGATGAGTGTTCTTGTGAGACCGTGAAGTGAGCGGTGACGCTTGTCATCGCTGGGTCTTGTTACATTGATGACGCCAGCCTCTACCTCGATGCCGAGTTCTGTGCTGAACTGTCTTGTAAGCTCGCCCTTGGGTCCCTTAACTGTTAAGAGATTATTCTCGTTCTTTACCTCTACACCTGCGGGAACTGTAACAGGCATTCTTCCTATTCTTGACATATGCAGCTCCTCCTTACCAGATGTATGCGAGGACCTCGCCGCCGACATTGAGCTCTCTTGCCTTCTTGTCAGTAACGATTCCCTTTGAAGTTGAAACGATAGCGATGCCGAGACCCTTGCGGACCTTGGGCATATCCGCGCAGCTTGAATAGATACGCAGACCGGGCTTTGAAACTCTTCTGAGCCCTGTTATAACAGGCGATTTGTTATCGCCGTATTTGAGCGTGATCCTGATAACGCCCTGCTTGCCGTCCTCGATGAGCTGGAAGCCCTTCACATAGCCCTCATCTACGAGGATCTGAGTGATGTCCTTCTTTACTCTTGAAGCGGGAACGTCAACTGTGGCGTGCTTAGCAGTATTCGCATTACGAATTCTTGTTAAAAGATCAGCTATTGTATCAGTGATTTGCATACCGAGTGACCTCCTTTTAGTATTTTACCAGCTTGCCTTCTTAACTCCGGGGATCTGACCGTCATGAGCAAGCTCTCTGAAGCAGATACGGCAGATGCCGAACTTTCTGAGATATGCGTGCGGTCTGCCGCAGATCTTACATCTGTTGTAAGCTCTTGTGGAATACTTGGGAGTTCTCTGCTGCTTATTGATCATTGCCTTCTTAGCCATAGTTATTCCTCCCTGATTACTTGATGAACGGAGCGCCCAGAAGTGTCAGGAGCTCTTTAGCCTCTTCATCAGTATTTGCTGTTGTGATGAAGTTGATATCCATACCTCTCACCTTGTCGATCTTATCGTATTCGATCTCAGGGAAGATGAGCTGTTCCTTGATACCAGTTGAGTAGTTGCCCTTGCCGTCGAAGGAATTTCCGTTGATGCCTCTGAAGTCACGAACGCGGGGGAACGCAACATTGAAGAGCTTATCAACGAATTCATACATCTTCTCGGCTCTGAGTGTTACCTTAACTCCGATGGGCATACCCTCACGGAGCTTGAAGTTAGCAACAGACTTCTTAGCGCGGCATATTACAGGCTTCTGACCTGTGATAGCAGCGAGGTCTGTCATGATAGCGTCGATGACCTTGGCGTTGTCCTTAGCTTCGCCTGCGCCGACGTTGATAACTACCTTATCGAGCTTCGGGATCTGCATAACGCTCTTGTAACCGAATTTCTTCATCAGTGCGGGAGCAACGTCGCTAACATAAAAATCCTTTAATCTTGCCATTGTCGTTCTCCTTTACATTATTCAAAAGACTTGCCGCATTTCTTGCAAACGCGGAGCTTCTTGCCGTCCTCGATCACATGACCAACTCTTGTGGGCTTGCCGCACTTAGGGCAAACGAGCTGAACCTTTGCAGCGTAAACGGGAGCCTCGGTCTTTACGATGCCGCCCTTTTCGCCCATTCTTGTGGGCTTAACGTGCTTTGTGATCATATTGATGCCCTCAACGATGACTTTGCCTTCCTTGGGGCTTACCTGAACGACCTTACCGGTCTTTCTGTCGTCCTTGCTGGTGAACTTATCCTCATACTTACCTGTAAGAAGGATAACAGTGTCACCGGTCTTAACGTGTACTTTACTCATAATCGAATGACACCTCCATCAAAGAACTTCCGGTGCGAGGCTGAGGATCTTGGTAAACTCCTTTTCACGGAGCTCCTTAGCGACCGGTCCGAAGATACGGGTACCCTTGGGGTTCTTATCTTCCTTTACGATAACGGCAGCGTTCTCATCGAAGCGGATATAAGTTCCGTCCTCTCTTCTGAGACCCTTTGCCGAACGAACGATAACTGCCTTTACAACATCGCCCTTCTTTACAACGCCTCCGGGTGTTGCTTTCTTTACTGAAGCAACTACAACGTCACCGATGTTTGCATATCTGCGGCGTGTACCTCCCAGAACTCTGATACACATAAGCTCCTTAGCGCCTGTGTTATCAGCGACTTTAAGATAAGTCTGCATCTGTATCACAGCGAGTTCCTCCTTTCAAGCTTAAAGCTTCTATCAAAAATTACTTAGCCTTCTCAATGATTGTTGTTACACGCCATCTCTTATCCTTGGAAAGCGGACGTGTTTCCATGACCTCAACGCGGTCGCCGATCCTGCACTCATTGTTCTCATCGTGAGCCTTGAGCTTTACGGTACGCTTGATGATCTTCTTATAAAGCGGGTGTTTAACGTTATCAGCGATAGCAACAACGACGGTCTTATCCATCTTATCGCTGACTACCTTGCCGACTCTTGTTTTTCTAAGGTTTCTCTCAGCAGACATTAGCTAAATCCTCCCTTTCTTACTGCTCGGCACTGAGCTCTGCCTCGCGCAGAGTAGTCTTTATGCGGGCAATATCCTTCTTTACAGCCTTGAGTCTGGCTGTATTATCAAGCTGATGTATAGCGTGCTGAAAGCGGAGCGCAAAAAGCTCTTCCTTCAGGCTGGTGAGCTTCTCATTGAGCTCATCAACTGATAACTCTCTTATCTCTGATGCCTTCATTACTGCTCCACCTCCTGCTCAGCCTTGGTCACGAACTTACACTTGATAGGAAGCTTGTGCATAGCGAGACGCATAGCTTCTCTTGCGGTCTCCTCCGGAACACCCTTGATCTCGAAGAGAACTCTGCCGGGCTTAACTACTGCAACCCAGTATTCAGGTGAACCCTTACCGGAACCCATTCGTGTTTCAGCGGGCTTTTCTGTGATAGGCTTGTCGGGGAAGATCTTGATCCAAACCTGACCGCCTCTCTTGATATAACGAGTCATAGCGATACGGGCAGATTCGATCTGGTTGGAAGTGATCCAAGCGGGCTCGAGAGCCTGAAGACCGTAATCACCGTATGTTACAACGTTTCCTCTGTATGCCTTACCCTTGAGACGTCCTCTGTGGACTCTGCGGTACTTTACTCTTTTTGGAAGCAGCATTACTGGTTACCTCCTTCTCTTTTAGCGTCACGGTTGAAGTTTCTTCCGTTTCCGCCGCGTCTGTTACCGCCGTCACGCTTATCATCGCGGCGACGTCTGTCGTTGTTCTTGGTATCGTTCTTCTTCTCGAGCTTTTCTCTCTGAGCAGCAGCCTTAGCAGCATCGCCCTTGAGAACTTCGCCCTTGTAGATCCATACCTTAACGCCGAGCTTTCCGTATGTTGTATCAGCCTCAGCGAAGCCGTAGTCGATATCAGCACGGATAGTCTGGAGCGGGATTGTACCCTCGTGGTAGCTCTCGCTTCTTGCGATCTCAGCACCGGCAAGACGACCGGAAACCTTGACCTTGATACCCTTTGCGCCGAGACGCATTGTTCTG